>JBFWNY010000036.1:0-38024 GCA_050250815.1 Hyphomicrobiaceae bacterium | reverse complement strand
CAGTTGCCGAAGCTCGTGCTCGGTGCCAAGTTCAAGGACGGGCTGGAGGTGGTCGCGACCGCCGATCCACAGCCCAAAGCCGCCGCCTGAACCCTCAGGCCGTCACCAAGATTCGGCGATAGCTCTGATCATGTCTGCCAATGCTCTCAAGTACACGACCCATGAAGGCGTCGCCAAAGTCGTTCCGATCGACACAGTGCGGCTGATCAAGCCTTTGACCGACGAGGACAAGGCGCGTGCCAAGGACTCGCTGAAAGAGAAGAGGGGGATCGACATCGACGCCGCCCGCGTCCATGTCCGTATCGAGTTTGGCGACAAGTCTTCCAAGCTCGCCCAGGAAACGCTCGACGCGCTGCGCGAGCAGGGGGTTGCTCTCGTCAATCTCGGCTCCGACCGCTACGTCCCGGCCACCAACATCACCGGCGCTGAAGCCTTCACCAAGGAGGACGCCGAGCGTCTGAAGGGCGAGGACTACACATTGAAGCAGACCTTCCGCTCGAAGGTCGAGACCAAGGCAGGGACAGTCCTCTCCTCGGCAACGCCCGTGCAGATCATGGACCGCCGCGCCAAGGCCATGGACGCAGTCCCGGCCAACAGCAACAACAAGAAGCCCGCGGCCAAGCCAGCCTGATGAGCTAATCTGCCCGCATCTGAGTCTGCCTCGATGCGGGCAATTCACATCCTGAGGTCACGTGACCGACAACCGAATAATGGACGTCCTGCGCGAGGCCAAACGCCTTGCTCTGGAATACCGGCAACTCACCGGCAAGCCCCTTGGCATCACGGGAGAGGTTGCGGAATACGAGGCCTCCCGCCTTCTGAGCATAGATCTCACGCCAGCCCGCCATGCTGGTTACGACGCCGTGCGCACCAGCGACGGGAGACGGTATCAGATCAAAGGCCGCTGCATCCTCGCAGGAAGCAAACCCGGGCAACGACTGGGCGCGATCGACATCACCAAAGCGTTCGACGCAGTGCTTCTCGTGCTGCTCGATGAGAACTTCAACGCCACCGCGATATTCGAGGCCGAGCGCGAAGCCGTGATCGATGCACTGATGCAGCCTGGTTCTCGTGCGCGAAACGAGCGTAACGCCATGAGCGTCAATCTGTTCAGGCGCATCGGTCGGCGCGTCTGGCCTCTCTAGCGCGGCACCTGCGTCTGACTCTGTATTCGGCCGTTCTCTGATTTCCTGAAGCCCGCAAGAGCGTTCTCTCATCATGCCGACTTTGCGCCGGTGCGCGCGCGCTTCAAGGGTCTCACGCTTCGCTGTCGACCCTCGGCTTTCGGCTCCGCCGGCCGCCTCGCGCATCTGCGCTCGGTTCCGCGCCCGCTCATCCCCGTCGCCTCCGTCCGGCAACGAGACCGCCATCCCGGCGGGCTCGGGCAACAAGGAGAGCAATATGCCCGAATCATCGAACGACCAACCCGGCCGGCCAGCCAGAACCCTGACGAATTCCGACCTCGCGCACTTCTCAGGCACAGAGCACATCTACCGCCACGCGCTCGTACGCCACATCCGATACACGGACGGTGTCCAGTACGTGGCCGAAGCAGGCGAGGCCTATTGGCTGCTCGACAAGATCGCCTGCAGCCAGCTCGACTCTCGGATTTCCCGTGAAGAGTTCCAGCTGTGGACGCTGACCGTGAACGACAACCAGACCGCTGATCTGGTCTGCTCCGATGGCGACGGCGGTGTCATCCTGACCGAGCGCATCGGCTTCACCGACTTCCCGCTCGCAGAGGTCAAGTTCTACGTCACCGACAACACCATCCTGCTGCCGAGCGAGTACTAACCCGCTAAGGCGCCTCGCTCCTGCATGGGGGCGAGGCGCAGATGACTCATTTCCGCGTCTCGTGCATCTCATGGACCGGCGCGCCAAGGCTATGGAGGCTGTGCCCCCAACAGCAACAACAAGAGGGCTGCGGCGAACCAAGCTTAGGACTTGAAGTGGGCGAAGAACTCTTTGCAGGGCCTTGCCGGCTATCGCGCCGGAGCCTGCCCGTAGCGATATTCAAGGGCAGCAGTCATCTTGCGCGTGAATTCTCCATCAACACCATAAGAACCGGGCAGGCATCTCAACCGGCTATTCCGGTAGTTCCCGATCAGATCGTCATACCCGCCAAGACGATTTAGGTCTCGCAATACATCCAACGTCTCCTGGTCGGCTCGCACCACGGCGCCTGGATCTATCAGAAGAATCTTGCGGTCGAACAGTCGATGATGGTTCCGACATAAACAAAGTCCGTTCCACACCTCGTCGCTTCCCTTCGGGTCGTGAACGGGAATGATGTGCGCGCCTTCGAGAATGGATAGCTGGGCCTCGCATACAGCGCACTTGTGCGCGAATGCGCTCAGGACCTGATTCGAGAATTTGCTGTCTCGTTTGAGCCTCGTGCCGCTCGCTTCAACGCGCGCCCGCTCGACATCAAGCAAAGCGACAGGTTCACCTTCGGTGATCTTTTTCCGTAGATCGAGCCCGTCAAGATCTGGAGCGCCCGCGAGCAGAAACGCTTCCCGAGGTTCGCCACTGCGGCCAGCCCCGTCGGCTTCAATCGACAGCTGCAGGAATCGCTTGAGATGCGAGGGGTGGACGGCCGCTCTTACTTCAGGCCCGCGTTGCGTCCTGCGGGGACGATCAATCGCCCATCCGGTCAGACTGGCCTCTTCGAGCAGCTGCGCCGAGACTTGAAAATTGGCGCTATAGGCCGCATCGGGGTGACAAGCGATCTGCCAGAACGCAAATACTCCGTAGACCGGGCTATAACCCATGATGAAGGTCGGCATGTCTCCATGATCAAAAACCTGCCTTGAGTTACGCACGGTTCCCGGAATGATGATCTGGATCTTATGCTCGCCTTCCGGTCGGCCTTGCGCCGAGGCGTCGGGCGTCGTCGTCCAAAGATATACGCGCACGCGTCCCATGTCTGGAATGTTGAGGACCGTAGGCTTCGGTGAATTGGGCGATGGCTCCTGAGTGGCGTCCGGCAGCGCGCCACGCAAAAGCTGAGTAAGCTTTTCGGAAGACAGAGTTGCCATAGTTTATCGCCCCCAATGTCCCCACCATATCAATATCGATGCGACCGGTCACTCTGCGGCGTCGAGTTTGAACTCAGCCTCCCATATTTCCCTAATCAGGGCGTAGTCGACGAAGTCCTCGCTGCCTTTCGAAGCAAGCCTGCGCATTACTTCCGCATGCACGCCTTGCAGCCCTCTTTTCGCAATCTTCGGACTGCGGGCTACCTCCAGAATCAATTTGCGTATATCGGTTCCGGTGGCCTTCTTACCTGCCGCCCTTCCGCTCGCAGGCCGACGCAGGTTGAACACCACATCGAAATGCGCCACGTCTTCGGCACCAGACCGTCCCTTGTAGCCTTTGTGGCTCTGCTGACGGCGGTCGAGAGAGGCCGCCTCGTGGAACTCGAAGTTCGCCGCCGTCGCCGCGTTCCGAATCGCGCTCCAGACCTCTGCATCGGTGTTGTGGAACACGACGGTTGCCCAACCACCGGGCTTGAGCACCCGGGCGATCTCCTTCATCGCACCCGTCATCACCTTCGCGTAGAAATCGAGCGACTTGCCACCTTTCTCTTGCGTCAGTGAACGATTGACCACCGCTTCCTTTGATTCCTCTGTTAACCTCCCCAGCCAAGACTCCCAGATGAGGTTGCAGTCAGCATAGAAAATGTTGGAGCCGAACGGAGGATCGGTGAACACGTAGTCGATGCTACCATCAGGAATGGACGACAGCGCATCCGCGCTTGCCAACAGCATTGCTGCTGAGCCGCCTGCCTTCACATCGAATTGCCGATAGTATCTCTTCAATTGCGCGATCTTGTTCGCCATTACCTCCAATACGTTTACCTCGATGGAGAGCTGAGGAATATAGAGCGTCCCTGTTAGAGGCCGCTGCCCCCCGCGCGCATTGAAGCGGCGCATCCGGGTGCCGTGCCAGGCCGTGTTTGTAAAAGCGAAGGCGAGGGCTCTCTTGAGCCGATCGTCGGCAACCGCATTGATCTCCTTCCAAAGCAGGGCCAATGCCTGAAGATTGCGAGGCGTGTAGAAATCTGCGATCGACTCGATGCCTTGCAGCTTCAGTGCGCAGCGGATGTACATCTCGCGAGTCGCATCGATCTTCGTGGTCGGATACCAGTCCGTGATCGCCTCTCTCTTGAACGATCGGGCACGTTCTACATCGCGAGCATCGGCCGCCTTCTCGAATCGCTTGCCAGAAGCGGTCTCGTAAGCGATCCATGCAGGCGAAGAACCAAGATTGGAAAGGGCCTTGCGTCGGACCTTACATCCGCAACGCGGGCAATCGATCTCGTTGCCCAAACGTCCATTTTCCTTATCCATCGCCTCCCATAGCTGAAAGTTCTTCTTGCATTTGGGACAGCCGTGCTCAGTGCTCCATAGCGTCCATTGGATGGTCCCGCTTTCTTGCTCGCTGTGCGCGGTCTCATACAGATCTGCAAAGCGGTCTTTGAGCTTTGTCTGGATTGACAAGAACGCCCGCTCAAGTTCCTCTGGATCGCAGGGTCTCGTGTGGTTCCAGGCCAAGTGAATAGCTGCGGGTGAAAGATCGCTTAGTATGCTCTGCCTACCTTCGAGGGCAGCCGCAACACCCGTCATTCCAGATCCACAAAATGGATCAAGGACCACATCCCCGGGCTTCGTATAGTGGCGGATAAAGGGGGCGATCGCCTCTGGCGGCACCTTGGTATGATAGCTATGCGCAAGGTAGTATGCGCTGTTCCGCCCACCGGGAATCGCCAAGCGCGCAAGCGGTTTTGCCACTTGAGCCTTGCTGGTGGTGACGGGTAGGGACTCATCGGTTGAAAGGTATCCGCTCACAAAGTCGAATGCGCCTCTGGCGGGTGCCGCATCGAAAACCCAACGATGGCTTACCTGGCGAGCCCCAAGCACAACCAAGTGCTCCGCTACGGACGGCATCGTTATGCCCGAAACCGACAAGCCAGCCGACAATGCATCGCGAACGACGCTCGAATAGATTTCATCGAGGCCTTGCGGCTTGCTCTCGCACTTTCTGAAATGCGCTTTGATCGAATCCTCGACAAATCCCGCCGGCGCTCCGAACGCTGCCGACATCTGTGCCGTGAACGACTTCTGCTTAAGGCAAAGCAGCAGATCCAACGTCGTTACATTCTCTTTGCCCGAGCGTCCTTTGACGCCCTTAATAGACGCCTGTCCCTTGTTGAGGATGTGGACTGATTCAGTTTCGAAGCCTGCTTCCGCGAGAGCACGCTGCACTGATTGCCAGACACGGTCGTCGGAATTCGAGAATGCGAGAACTGCGCGACCACCCCTCTTTAGCACACGTCCGGCTTCTGCGAAGGACGACGCCATCAGTTCTTCGTAGTCTAGCAGATCCTTGCCCCCGACTGATGCCTTCCGGTGTTTATTGATCACTATCTCGGCGCTCGGGTCCGTCAGTTCTCCGAGCCATGCGTCCCAAAGCAGGGACGAGTCTGCATAGAAAATATTAGAGCCGAATGGCGGGTCCATAAAAACCATGTCTACGGACTGATCCGGAACCCCGCTCAACGACGTCGCCGATGACTGAAATACATCCACGCTGGCCTTCGTGTTCGGGAACGCGTCGTAGTAACGGATCACATCGGCGGCTTTGCGACGGAACAGGCTCCAGACGTTCCATTCATATCTCAATGACGAGATATAGAGCGTGCCTGTCATCACATTGGTGGGACGTTTGGCGTTCCACTGATATCTTTTCGAGGCTCGGTTGACGCAAGCGGTAAAGGCAAACATCAACGCTTCGCGAACACGGATGTCGGGTTCCGAGACGATCGCGTGGCGTAAAGCGGAGAGCGCATGCAGGTTGCGCTTCGTGAAGAAAGCAGCGACGTCCTGTATGCCCATGGCGGTGTGCGCCGCTCTCCACATCTCTCTGTCTGGACCAAATGATGCGCTCGGGGTCCAATATGGAATGGGAGTGCTGTTTGCTTCTTCTATGAGCGCAAGCTCCTTTCTTGTCGGCGCATGCGACGAAATCCGATTGGACCCTGCGGACACATGGGTCTGCACAGGTTCTTCGCCAACCCACTCTAGATCAGACTTGCGATGTGACTTGCCGCATGAAGGGCACTCTACGCCATCGCTATCGACAGTGCCTTGCTTCTGCACGCAGTCCCAGTAGAGGAATTGGTTCCGGCACGATGGGCAGCGGTAAGCGTCGCTCCACGTCGTGTACTCGACGATGGCATCCGAACCGATAGGCCGGTAAAGCCATCGTATGGTGGGCCCAACCAAGGCTTCGACACGCGCAAGTGCTTTAGCGAGCAGCTTGGGATCGCACGGCGCCGTGTAGTTCCTTGCGATATGGACGGCAGCGGGAGATAAATCGGACAGAAGCGCGTGACGGCCCTCCATCAACGCGGCAACCCCTGTCATCCCCGAACCGCAGAATGGGTCGAGAACCACGTCACCGGGCTTGGTAAAGGCCGCAATGAAAGGCCGTATGGCCTCAGGAGGAACTTTTGTGTGATAGCTGTGTGCCCTATAAGAAGTCGACGTCTTCTGCGTCGATATAGTCTCTGGCAAGTCGGCTTTTGACGATCTGACGACCGGCGGCCGAGTAATCAGCACCCTGCAAGGCGCCGTAGGGTAGCGGATCGCACCAGCCTCTGTTCTCGCACGCACAGCCGCCGCGAAATCTGCAGGATCGCGCTCGAACGCTCCTGCGATATCCTCCGGTAGCTTACCCAGCCCAAGGGAGAGCAGATCCGGCGGCATGTGTAGGACTTCAGCAAGTCTGCCGATCTGTGCTCGCGTTGGCTGGCGGCTGCCGCTCTCGATGTGGCTCAGCAGCGATTTCGACACACCAAGAGCCTTCGCAAGGCCGCTCTGCGAAATTCCAAGCTTTTCCCTGCGCTTGCGAATAGCGCCTGTAGCATCCCACGGCATGTTGACCCCCGACTCCCTCGAACTTAAGGGTGCGCAGGGTTGACAGTTTCTGTCAACGCGGCTTCCGGCCTTCTCCACATCGTCCGTGTCGGCTCCCCCTCGATCCGATCTCGCAGGTGAAACACCTAGGCGTGCTAGAAACCCTGCATCAGGAAATCGACCGCATCTACGATAGCGTGATGCTGATCCTGAAGGCTTGCAATCGGCTCTTCGAGAGTCGAGCAGGCGATTGCGGCCATTTCCGGAGTGTTCAGGATGTACGCGGTCCCTGCCACCATCAGTTTGGGACGCAGGCGATTGGCGGCTTCACGAGCTTGCTCGTCGGCCCGTGCCAGCGGGATCACAATCCGCGTTCTCAGATCGCGAAGGACATCGGCCTGGATATCGACGACAGGTGAAGCAAGCCCCGTTACGCGGTGAACATCAAACCGCGCCATTCAGTCCTGAAGCCAGATGGGCTTAATCATCGTCCCATGCTTTTCGATGCGTTCGTTATAGGCCCTGATCGCTTCGGCGTTTTCTTCAAGCCACGCCTTTTCTTTAGCCTTGCGGACCGCCGCCTCGATACCAGCCTCAGCCGCGCGCGACGTATTGAGCCGCAACGCCCGAGCTTCGCTCATTAGATCGCTTCTGACCGTGAAGCTATGAGGGCGTCTTTTGGCCGTTTCAGATTTTTCGATAAGGCTCATATATTCAATATAGCATTATTCTGCATGCATATCAAATATATGCATAATTCCCATAAGTTATATTATCGCTCTATTGTTATGTTAATGCTGTCGGAGCGTGATCGACTGCTCAAGCTCCCTCAATAGCTGCAAGCATTCGACGCTCTCTGCTGCCTGACGCTCGATCGCACGACAGTACATCGCAACGATTGTCGGGTCGCGGTTGAAGGCTATTCCAACCTCTGCTCGCGTCGCCCCTGAGAGCCGGCCTGCCAGATAGACTGCGATGCACCTCGCTTTGTGGACACGCGCAGAGCGTCGGCCTGAGCGCATCTCCGCTTCAGAGACGCCGAACTGTCCACCGACCACCTTCATCACATCATGCAGCCGATCGATCTGATTCAAGGTACCCTCCACAGGCAAACCCGCACTTGCCCAATTGCGCCGAATGCTCCCTGAGCATCGTTATCCGTCGGTTGCTTCCCGGTTCGTGTTGCCCGCCGGGCGGTCTCATTCATTATGCCGATGCTGCGCCGGTGCGCGTGCGCTTCAAGGGCTAAAGCCCTCGGCTTTCGGCTGTGGCCGGCCGCCTCGCCCTGCGGGCATCGGTTCCTCGCTCCGCGCCAGCCCGGCGCCTGTCTTCGGCATAGAGACCGCCAGTCACGGCGGGCTCGTGAACCGAAGGAGCAATCCATGACTGATATCATCCACGTTCCCCTGAGCAAGCTGTCGCTATGGGAAGGCAACGTCCGAAAGACCGACATTCGGGTAGGTATCGAGGAGCTTGCCGCATCCATCGCCGCGCACGGCCTGCTGCAATCTCTTGTCGTCCGCAAATCCAAGCGCGGTAAGTACGGCATCATCGCCGGGCAGCGCCGCCTTCTGGCACTTCAGATGCTCGTCAAAGATGGCCAGATCGAGAGCGATTGCCAGATCCCCTGCCTGCTTGCCGACGGCGAGATCGATCCGGCGGAACTGAGCCTTGCCGAGAACGTCGTGCGGGCCCCCATGCACCCGGCCGACCAGTTCGAGGCGTTCAAGTCGCTGATCGATGACGGTGCATCCATTCCGGATGTTGCCGCCCGGTTCGGCATTGCTGAATCTGCCGTCGCCAAGCGTCTCAAGCTCGGACGGCTTTCGCCCGTCATCCTTGACGCCTATCGCAACAGCGCGATCGATCTGGAACAGGCCCAGGCCTTCGCAGTCATCGACGATCATGCCGCCCAAGAACGTGTGCTGGACGATCTTCCCGAGTACAGCCGTTCTGCTCAGACCATCCGCCGCTATCTAACCGAAGGCGAAGTGCCGATGTCCGACAAGCGTGCGCGCTTCGTTGGCATTGATGCTTACCGCGCTGCCGGTGGAGCGACCCGTCAGGATCTCTTCGACAGCGAGGATGGCTGCTATTTGCAGGACGCTGCATTGCTCGACCGTTTAGTCAGCGAAAAGCTCTCTGGGCTTGCTGCCGATATTTCCGCGGAAGGCTGGAGCTGGGTCGATATCGTTCCCGATGCCGATTACCAGATCTTCGGCCAGTTCAAGCGCGTCTATCCCGATCGCGCCCCTCTGTCGGATTCCGATCAGGCCGAGCTTGATCGCCTCTCTGCAGAGTACGACGATCTTGCCGAGAGCGACGATGCCGACGAGGATCGCCTCGCCGAGGTTGAGCAGCGTATGGACGATCTGACCAAGTCGTCAGAATTCTGGCCTGCCGACACGCTGGCACTCGCCGGTGCGATCATTTCGCTTGGCTACAACGGCGAGGTTCGCATCGAGCGCGGACTGATCCGGAAGGCAGATGCGCACAAGCTTGCCTCCAATTGCGATGACGCTTCGCATCAATCCGGAGAGCTCATTCACCGATCGCAGGGTCACTCTCAAAAACTTATCGAAGATCTGAGCGCACAGCGCAGTGCTTCCATCGGCGCAGAGCTAATGGCGAACCCGGACATTGCCCTCACGGCCGTCGTGCATGCGCTCGCGCTCGATGTCTTCTATCGTAATGAGGGCATCCAAAGCTGCCTTAAGCTCAATGTCGGGCGCTGCGAATTACCTCAAATTCTGAGTGATCCGGATACCTGTAGAGCGCTCAGCTTCATCGAGCACACAAGCGCGTGCTTGGAAGAGCGCCTGCCCGGCAACGTCAGAGATCTTTGGCAATGGCTGCTTAAGCAGTCTTGCGACGAATTGCTGGATCTGCTGGCGTTCATTGCGGCAACAAGTGTCGATGCCGTGCGCCGCAAGGGCGACCGTGCAGACTCGTCCCGTTTGATGGATGCGAGCATCTTGGCTGGTGCATTAGGCCTCGACATGGGTGAATGGTTCAAGCCAACGGCCGAGAACTACTTCAGCCGGCTCAACCGCGGTCAAATCCTTGCCGCCATCGACGAGGCAACCGGATCTCACGCCCCTGCCCTCGACAAGCTCAAGAAGTCCGAGCTGGCTGTCCGCGCCGAGCATCTGATCGCAGGCACGTCCTGGTTGCCTCAGCCATTGCGCGCCGCCGTGAACGACAATGATGACGCGGACGCTACCCAGGCCGCCGAATAGGCTGCTGCCTTCCGGCTGCGCCGCAAGGTGCAGCCGGATCTCTCAGACTTGACGAGAATAGCGGATTCAATTCTATTCATGGGGCACACCTCAAGAAAGGTGCCGGCTGCGGCCGAGATAACCGGCGACGGATCAATCCGAACGCCGAAGAGAAAGAGAACAGCCCCCAGCTTCTGCTGCGCCGTGCTGCCGACCGAATACCAAAAAAACAACAATTATGCGTGCGCCCTTGGCGCATGCTCCGGTATGCACGAAAAGAAGCACATGCAGTTTGCACTGATCGACAATGAACGAATCCGCCCGTCGTCTGGACTGATCGCCCGCTGCCCCGCCTGCGGCGGCGACATGATTGCGAAATGCGGTCAGCAAAGGGTGCACCATTGGGCTCATCAGGGAGAGCGAGATTGTGACCCATGGACGGAACCAGAGACACCATGGCATCGGGACTGGAAGAATGCGTTCCATCCCAGCTGTCAGGAAGTCATTCTGCGCGCGCCATCCGGGGAGAAACACATAGCGGATGTCCGAACCGGGCGCGGTCTAACAATCGAATTCCAGCACTCTCATCTGAGACCCGATGAACGCGCTGCACGCGAGCAGTTCTACAAAGACATGATGTGGGTTGTGGATGGCGCCCGCCTCAAACGTGACCTGCCGCGATTTCTCTCCGGCTTTCGTGGGTTCCGGACGGTTCTCCACAAAGGGCTTTATATCACGCCGAATCCGCAGGAAGTCTTCCCTTCCGACTGGCTCCACTGCAAAGCCCCCGTGTTCTTTGATTTCAAAGACGCCTCCGGGCCCGGCGAACAGGCCAAGCACGCACGGCGGCTGCTTTGGTGCCTGCTCCCGGGTCGTGCTCTCGGACATGCCGTGGTGCTGCCAGTATCGAGAGAAGACTTTGTTCTTTGGGCACATACCGAGCCACACCCAATTCGGCCTGAAGGCATTTTGACGAATATCGAGCGTGTCCTTGCCGAACACCGAAGGCGCACACAGCTGGCTGCATTGGTAACGCGCCACCCGCAAGGATGGCGACTTAGGGCCCTTCGCAGGCGCACCGGCAGGTTCTAGCAAGCGTCACACCTGCCATGATTCAGGCCCGCCCAATCGCGGCGCGTTGACATGATTGCTGTTCGCTTACGGCCGCTCGCGCAGACGAGTGCTGGCCCTTCGATCTGATCAACCGCGCTGATGCGGCCATCCCATGATGCCGACTATGCGGCGGTGCGCGACCGCTGCAAGGGCAAGCCCTCGGCCTTCGGCTGACGCCGGGCCGCCTCGCCCGATCGGCTTCGGTTCCGCGCCCGCTTGATCCCCGCCGCCCTTCGTCCGGCATCGAGCCCGCAATCACGCGGGGTCGTCTCGACGAAGGAGACCGCAATGTCATCGCAATACGCGCCGCGCCGCGACATCCATGCCGAAATCACCGGCAAGCTCATTGCCGCGATCGAATCCGATCCGGGTAAGCCGTCCATGCCCTGGCGGCGCTCCGGCAAGCCGCTTTTTATGCCGGAGAACGCGCTTACCCGTAACGCCTATAACGGCATCAATGTCGTCAGCCTTTGGGTGTCGGCCGAATGCGCGGGCTACAGCGCGCCGATCTGGGCCACATATCGCCAGTGGTCCGAGCTTGGCTGCCAGGTCCGCAAGGGCGAGAAGTCGTCGCTTGTCGTCTTCTACAAGGAGTACGAATCCGAGCATGATCCGGCGAATGCTGATGACGACGGCAAGCGCCGTGTCGCGCGTGCGTCTTACGTATTCAACGCTGCGCAGGTGGACGGCTATGCGCTTCCGGATGCGCCCCTGCCGCTCGGACCAATCGAGCGTCTTGAAGCGATCGACCGCTTCGTTGCTGCGACCGGCGCCCGCATCGAGCATGGCGGCGAGCGTGCCTTCTATCGCCCTTCGACCGACCATATCCAGATGCCTGACGAGGGCTTGTTCGGCGGTACCGCTACCATGACGCGCTCCGAGAGTTACTACGCTACGCTCGCGCATGAGCTGACCCACTGGAGCGGCGCCTCTACACGGCTCGGCCGCGACATGGGCAAGCGTTTTGGCGATGCTGCCTATACCGCAGAAGAACTCGTTGCCGAAATCGCCTCAGCCTTCCTGTGCGCGGAGCTTGGCATCACGCAAGACACGCGTCCCGATCATGCGCAGTATCTCGCCCAATGGCTTGACCTGATGAAGTCAGATAGCCGCGCCGTGTTTGCGGCGGCTGCCAAGGCATCGGAGGCCGTTACTTATCTGAAGCGGTTACAATCGCCCGCCTAACGGCGGGCCTTTAATGCATCGATTCCGCGGCGAAGACTTTCGAGGTCGGAGCCGAGATCATCATCGCCCGATGCAGATACAGTTTCGGTTCGATGTGGATGATGCACAGGTAGCTTTCGTGTTCGAAGTGTCGTCAATATATCCCCCGAGGCAATATTTGACCCCGCATGCCGTATCACACGACGTTCCATTGGCCGCCGTTGTGAATGCAAGATCAAAATAGCGCTGCGCACTAGTATCACTTCGTACACGGACAGCCCCGTTAGATACTTCCAACTTCGCACCCGGGCTCGTCGTCCCGATGCCGACATTGCCGCCGTTGGCCTGGAGGAGAAGATGCCGATTTGTCCAGCTCGTTGCGGGTTGCATTGCTTGAATGAACGCCGCAGAAAATGCTGTATCGACGCCCATCTGCAAACTCGTATTCGGCGTTGTTGTGGTGTCGGTTATTTTCAGGGCATTGGTGCCCTCACTGTTGTAGCCAGATCCAGCTTTTACAACATGCAGACTGGCAGCAGGCGCGATGGTCCCGATGCCGACGTTGCCGCCGGAAGTTACAACCATGGCCGGCGTGGTATAGGCACTCCCGATCCAATAGTAGGTCAATGCATCACCGGTTCCAAGGAAACCAAAGCCGCCGCGGTCGGTGCTGCTGCTGCCCAATGCGCCATATCGGAATGCCCAGCCACCGGGATCTGCCTGGACTGAGACGTTGCCACTGTTTGGGGTCAAGAGAATCGGACGATTTCCGGAGACTTCCAGCTTGGCGTTCGGCGTGGACGTTCCGATGCCGACATTGCCAGTGCTCGTGATGCGCATCGATTCGCCAGCACCCGCCTGAGTGTTGAGAGCTATAGGGCCGCCCGTGTTCGTGTTGTTGTTGGAAAGCACGAGAGTTCCAGATGAGTCCAGGCCTAAAAGATTTCGACCGGTGCCGCCAGTATCGACCCATACAAGATATCTGTTGTTATCAACCCGAATATCCCCGCCGGATACGTGGAGCTTGCCTCCCGGGCTGGTCGTCCCAATGCCTACGTTGCCATCACCAGTAATCGTCATACGAGTTAACCCAGGCACAAAAAACCGCAGGTCGTCCTGATAGGCGTCAATACTCCAGGCAGCGTATGTATCATCAAAGTCATCGGCTACATCCAGCCAAATTTCACCACCCTCGTTGCTGCCTGTGGCGCCGCCGCCAACGACAATCCTCCCCTGACCGCCGTTAAGGGCTCCAACTTGTAACCTTTCTGTCGGGTTCGTCGTTCCGATGCCGAGCCTCTTGTTCGTATTATCCCAGAAGAATTCCTGCCCTGCCGTTGCACCGGAGTTGGTGAAGCCTCCGGCGCCATTCGATACTTGGACATAGCCGGCCGCGCCGACAGAGGTTGCAGCGCTTCCCCCGACGGTTTGCCAGTTTGTGCCGTCGCAGGTTTTGAGAACGTCGTTGGTCGTGTCATAGACGAGACCCCCTTCGACCCAATCGACGCGGGATTTTGTACCAACAAGATCGTTGGCGGGCGTGCAATCTGCCTGGGCGTCAGTCGCGATTGCCAATAGGGTCAATGAAGCAATGGAAGTAATCAAAAGTGCGTTTCGCATGGTCCCGGAGAGCGTCAAATGTCTGTAATCAGTATACAGAGCGCACAACTCTCAGGTCAATATTGCAACCTTGCCAAGTCCCGATCACCGAGCTGCGATCTTCTTGGCCCAGCCCAACCTCATTGGCTGCTGTTTTTGCGGTCGAATGCCTGTTTGACCGCGCCGTCTTTATGTTCAGCCAGACAGCCATACCGGCCTTTACAGGATGGGGTCTAACCGGGCCCGGTCGCTATGGGTCAACGCGGCTCGCTTCCTTCGCTTCGCTCCGTGCAGCTCCGCCCCTGGCGGTGCGCTTCGCTTGAGTTTGACCCGCTCCCCGGCCGCCGGTTTCCGCAGCCCCCATCAAGGCCGGCGTGGTGCTGGCCGAAAACACAAAAAGAACGGAAGTCAAATATGAAAAAGCAATCGAATGAAAAGAAAGCCCCAACCCATGGCGTCTACGTGGTCCAGGGCGAAGGCGACAACGCGCACTGGCTCAAGATCGGCGCGGCCTGGCTGCACGGCGACGGCAAAGGCGCCAACCTCATCCTCGAAGCCCTGCCCTTGTCGAACAAGGTCGTGGTCCGTGAGTTCTCTGAGAAGGACACCGAAGACAAAGGGGCTCAGCAATGAGCCCCTTTTCTACCATGCCCCGCCGGATCGCAGCAGACGCTTTCGAAGCCCGCATCGAGCGCGCCATCGTCCGGGGTGAAGATCTCTACGAGCTTGACTGCGAGACCATCTTCCGCAGCTGCGACGGCTGCATCGAGACCGGCACACTTGAGGCATTCGAGCACGAACTGCGCTTCTGATTGCCGATCACATGGACCGCCTTTTCGGCGGTCCATGTTGTTGCTTTGAGATGCGGTTGTTTAGCCGTAGAGCTGGTGCACGGCACGGCGATGCGCAGCGGCGTCGGCCATCGTGCGGGGCTCGGTCTTCAGAACGGCCCACGCATCCTCGTACCCAGCTGATCCGATCTGCAGCCGTTTGTTTGCGGTTGCGTGGCCTTTGCTATGGACAGTGTCGAGCCAGTCATTGAGCGCATGCTGCCAGGGCGCATTGCGGGCAACCCAGTCGCGGATGGCCACCGCGCCGTCGACTTTCAGGATATGCGATATCTTCCATTCATTGCCGCAGTCCTCACCTCGCGCGAAGGCGGACCAAAGGCGTCGCTCGTCGCACGCTGCGCTATAGAGGTTATGCACTTCCTCGACGATGTAGTCCGGAAGGCCTGACAAGATTGGCGGCGGCGTAACCGGCGCAGGCACTGTGCCGAGCGCGGCAATTCCGAAAAAGCCTGCCGCCGTCGCTCCGGCCATGCCGCCTGTGAATTCTCTGCGCGTCGGCTGATATTCCACGGCTCGATCCTCATCGTGTCAGCATCTGCCTAACCTGCATCGCGATTACGGCGCGGATTGGTCAGTGTACCCATACCTCGCTTCCGACCGGTGCATGCCTGGTGCTGTGCGCACCGACGCTCGCCATGCCCGTGCGCATCTCGTGCAGGGCCTTGGTCAGCTGCACGGCCACCAGACGCGCGTCCACGCGGCGCATACGCTCAGCGATCAGGTAAGTATGACCTTCCGTGGTCAGCATCACGACCCCGTATTCCCGGCACGCAGTGGTCATCTCAATCGAGGCGACTTCCGCGATCGGCCCGAGATCGCGGACCCAGAAGCGGCGGGCAATGCCGTGCGGAGTGCGCACTCGACCGTCAGAAGTGAACAGCACGAGATGGGGCCAGCGTGCGAGGAGGACGAGGAACGCCAGCATTCCGGCGCTTGCCAGGAAGACGGCGACGGCCTCAGGCGTTCTATGCCAAAGGCAGTACACAAAGCCGAGCGCCGCCACAGCGAGAGCGGGCGCGCCATAGGCCGCATATTCGACAAGCCGAAGCTGCTGCCACTGATAGCCGGCAGCGATGAGCCGGCCTCGTTCGCGCACGCGCACCGGACGATGGGACCAGAGACTAAAGGGCAGCATGTTGAAGCCTTTCCATGTAGATGGGCGGCCGGCCCGGAACGAGGACCAGCTGCCGGTTGCTTTCCCTGCTGAAATGAAGCGTGATCTCATTGGCATCGAGCAGGCGGACGCTGCGCAGATGCTCGCGGATACCTGAATCGCCTTGGCTCATCGCCTGACCCGAGAGCCGCACCGCCTGCCGCTCAAGCACCTGCGTCGAGCCGAGCAATTTGGAGAGATGTTCGGTCGTGGTCACATCGGCGTTGCCGAAGGCCTGGATCACGCCGGCATTGCCAAGGAACGTCTCCCAGCTCTTCGGATAGTGCGTCTGGAGCTGCGTGAGGTCCTGCAACACGCTCCAGAGCTTGACACCAAATCCGGCCATCAGGCCGGCAGCCGTCTCGATCGAGCGCATGTGGCCGAGGGAGGGAAACTCCTCCAGCACAAACCACACCGGCAGATGCCCGCGCGGGACGGGATTGCGTTCCATGGCGGCGAGCGCCAGCTGGATGACAAGCCGCAGCCACCGATAGTGCGTGCCCATGCGCAGGCCCGGCAGTACGAGATAGATCGTGGTCCGAGTAGCCGACAGATCGCGTAGCAGGAAGTCCGAGCGATTGGTGATACGCACGATATCGTCGAGCGGCGCCGTCTGCTCCTGCGCGGTCGAAAGAATGCCCTGAAGCTCGCGTCCGCCCGCTTCGAGCTTGCCGAGGAAAGAGCGGCCGATATTGGAGACGACGCCGTCGAACGCATCCGACTCGGTCATGGCCGTGAACAGCGCATCGAGTTCGGCAGGCGTTCCGTTCAGGAGCGCACGCACCTGACGCAAAGTCGCCTTGCTCGTGGTTGCCAGAAGATGCAGCGCGATCCCGCGCACCAGATTCTTTGCGCTGTCGGTCCAGTGCGGGTCCTTATTGTTGGAGATGATGAGCGCATCGGCGATCTGCGCCGCATCGGCAGCGATATGGCCTGTGCGCCCCTGCCCCAGCTCGTCGAACGGATTGTGCTGCGCGCTCGTCTCGCCCACCTCGCCAAAGGGATCGAGGATATGCACGCGCTGCCCCATGTCGCGGCGCCGCTCCGCAGTCGCGCGTGCAAGCTCTCCCTTGGGATCGAGCACAAGCGCGGAGCCGGGATAGCGCAGCAGGTTCGGGATGAGCACCGTCGACGACTTGCCGGCACGGCTGCCGGCGACGGTCACGACATGGCGGTCATCATCACGGCCGAGCAGACGGCCCTGCCAGTGCCCGAGAAGCACACCACGCGGCAGCCAGGTCCAGCCGGGACCAAGCTGCCATGGATGCGCCCAAAGACTGGAAGCGCCTGCCTCATTGCGTCCGGCGATGCCGGAACCGCGTGGCGGGAATTCGTCTACAGACATGGATCACTCGCGGGGGATGAAAGCAGCACGCGAGATGAGAATGTGATGATGATTTGATAATGCCGCAAGAAACGCCAGATCCACTCAATTCCGATCCGGTTCTTCGATGTTCATCTATGCTCGTATTTAAAATTTCTGACAGTTGTTATGCCAAGCTGGCCGCACTCATTATCGCAAAGCAATCCT
Organism: Hyphomicrobiaceae bacterium; assembly: GCA_050250815.1. Taxonomy (GTDB): domain Bacteria; phylum Pseudomonadota; class Alphaproteobacteria; order Rhizobiales; family Hyphomicrobiaceae; genus JAEUMD01. The sequence goes on along the minus strand of JBFWNY010000036.1, from coordinate 20,475 downwards.
TTTGTTCGACCTGAATAACCCATCCTTCCGCCCCGACCCGCAACATCCATCTGCCGCAAACGGGCAAGCATCGCGCAAGGCCGCCAGCAAGCGTTATCTTGTAGCCGAGCCGCAGGGACCCGCGTGGCGAACGCCAAGCGGGTGGGCTTGAGGCCAACCTTGCGCGATGCGCGCGCGGCGGCATGCTTGCTTGAAGTCGGGGTGAATAAATGAGTGCCCCACGCGAAATTATTTTCGCGGGAAATGTTCTGCGATTTTCATTCATGCAAACCCACGCAACGCCACGTTCTGGAAATGCCGATGATTGCGCTTTGTTATGAAATTCCCTTACTAAAGCTGGGAGTAAGTGAAGCAACACATGCAGCAGGAAAGAGCGAAGCACGTACCGTAAACGCGGGGTAGCGAGATGTGGATTTGAAAACGATTGCATAGCTAAAGCTGCAATCGATTTCACAATCCCACTCGCCGGGGAGCGGGCTCCGCTACTCCCCCGGACCCCTCCGGTCAGGACGCGGTTCCCGCGCCCCGAACCCTTTACTGATGAGGCATTCCCCATGGGCAGGCGACGCACGCATGACCACGCCCCACGCAGCAAGACAGTCACCATCCGCCTCACAGAGGACGAGTATCAGCGCCGTGCCGCCGACGCGCGAGCGGCGGGATTGACGGTCTCTGGTCTGTGCGAGCGTCTGGTCCGGGACGGGTGTATCGAGGTGCGCGCATCAGCCCAGCACAGACCCATGGACCCGGCTCTGTTCGCAGAGCTTCGCCGCATCGGCAACAACGCCAACCAGATCGCCCATGCCATCAACGGCAACCTGCCGCCGGCGACACAGCTCGCGTGGCAGACGGTGAGCGACCTCCTTCGCACCCTCATGCGCGATGAAATGCTCGCGCAGCAGATCCAAGCCCTCAGAACGAGGACCCAAGCCAATGATCCCCCGCCTCCACAAGCGCGGCCGGTCTTTCAAAGGAGCGTGCACATATATCCTGCACGACCCGGGCAAAAGGACGACTGAGCGTGTGCTTTGGGTCGGCACGCAGAACCTCGCCGCCGACCCGGACAATGCATGGTTCGAAATGTTCGCGGTCGCCCGCGATCAGGCGCAGCTGAAAGCCGCCGCCGGCATGGATGCGCGCGGGCGCAAGAACACGACCCCAGTCCTGCATCTCTCCCTGTCATGGGCGATCGGCGAGAAGCCGGCACCTGAGCATATGCGCGACGCGGCACTTGCGAGCCTCAAAGCGCTCGGTCTCGACCAGCATCAAGCACTGATGGCCGCTCACGGCGACAAGGAGCATTTGCATCTGCATATCGTGGTCAACACGATCCATCCGCAGACCGGCATGACGGCCGCGCTGAAGTTCACCAAGGAGCGGCTATCCCGGTGGGCTGAAAGTTACGAGAAGCAGCACGGCATCCATTGTCAGGAGCGTATCCAGAATAATGCCGAGCGCGATCGGCTGGCGCGAGCGCGCGACGGTGCGGCAGTGCTGATGGTCGGCAATCTCAACGCCGCGCCGCAGCGTCCGCCCTATGTGCCGGTGAAGCATCGCGGCCCCGGCCGGCGAGAATGGTTCACCCGCAAGGAGCTTCAGTCCCGGATGTCGCGCTTACGGGCCGAGATGAACCTGCAGCACAAGGCCGTGCGTGGGTCTCTCACCGAGCGCCATCAGGCGACGCGCACTGCCATGGATCGCAACACGCGATCGGCCGAGCAGAACGCGCGGGCGCATATCAAGGATCAGCTGCGCCCGCAATGGCGCGACCTCTACCGTCTCCAGAAGCGGGAGATGAAGCATGTTTCAAGCGCCACACTGCTCGACCGGGCCGTGTTCGTGTTCGCCAACCGACATCGTCTTGGCATGCGTGGTGCGCTCTCGGTGCGTCAGATGGTTTCCCTGATCCGGCATCCCGGCAAGCTGCTCGATCGCATCGAGGCCATACACGAGCGCGAGCGCCGCAGCCTTGCGCAGGTAGAGAAAGCGCAGGCGCGGGTTCTGACGGACAGAATCTGGGAGCAGCATCGGGAGCGCATGGACCGGCTCATCATCGAGCAGGCACAAGAGCGTCAGGCGATGCGTACCGAACATAAGACGCGCACCCGCAGTGTCTCCCTCTCAATGGCCAAGGCGTCCCTCATCGCCGAACAGCAGGTTCCCGCCAACGATGCATCGAACGCTGCCGAGGACATCAAGCGCCAGATGGCGGCATGGCGCGAGCGCAACGCCGGGTGTGACTTCGGCCGAGAGATGTAGAATATTAGGCTGTGGCCGAATTGTATCGTTGTAAAATTAGGTTGCAACCTAATAATGAATTCTGTATATTAGGCTGAGACCTAATAAAATCAGGACAAAGTTAGGCTACAGCCTATGGACTCAACCCTTCGCCTCCGTGCCCGCACCCGCCTCGACGAACGCTTGAGCGTTCTTCAGGGAAGCGAGCTTGCGCCTCCGCCGAGGGGATGGATCAAGGCCATCCGTGAAGCGCTCGGCATGACCGGACAGCAGTTTGCTGCGCGCATGGGTATCAAGCCGCCTACGGTCATAGACCTAGAGAAGTCGGAAGCGCTCGGCACGATCCAAATCAAGACCCTGAGCCGCGCTGCCGACGCTCTGGGCTGCAAGCTGGTCTATGCCCTCGTCCCAAAGACATCGCTGCAGGACGCCGTCGAAGCCCGCGCGCGTCAGATCGCTTTGCGGGCGCTCAAGCGCGTCGCCCACACGATGAAGCTGGAAGACCAGGAAGTCGCCGGCTCCGATCTGGAGCGGCAGATCCAGAACTATATCCGCAACGAGATCAAAGATCGGGACCTGTGGGCCGGTCATGACTGATCTCTTCATCGAGCCCGATGACGCCACGCCCCTCGCGCCGGAAGAACGCGAGGGGCTTCGGCAAAACTGGATCACGCTGCGCAGCGAACTCAACGCTGCCGAGCAGGATAATATTATCAAAGGTGCAACCTGGGCGCGGCGGCCACGGCAGACGCGCGGCGAATTGCTCGACGACGCGTTCGCCCGCAAGCTGCATGAGCGCATGTTCGGGGATGTGTGGTCATGGGCCGGCACGTATCGGACGACGCAAAGGAATATCGGCATCGACGCCCGCCGCATACCCAACGACATGATCATGATGTTCGACGATATCCGCTACTGGCGCGAGCACGAAACCTACCCACCGGACGAACTGGCGGTCCGCCTGCATCACCGGCTGGTCTTTATCCACCCCTTCCCCAACGGAAATGGCCGGCACGCGCGCCTGATGGCCGATCTGCTTATCGAGCGGCTGGGCGGCGAGCCATTCTCGTGGGGCGGCGGCACATTGCATGATGTCGGTGAGCTTCGAACCGCTTACGTAGATGCTCTAAGGGCGGCGGACAACCACGACATCGGGCCGCTTCTAGAGTTTGCGAGGTCCTAAATCCCCAGAACGCATGACAAGGCGACGCCATGAGCCACGACGTCTTCACCGATCAATCCCTGGATGCATTGGGCGCGTGGCAACGTGGCTGGAAGGAGCAGCCCGATCTGCGCAAGGCGCTCGCGTGTGCGTTGACCAAGGCCATCGGTCAGACCGAGCTGCCGGCGGCTGCGACGACGGCCGATGAAATCTGCTACCGCAAGCGCTTCCTGTTCAAGGACAACCCGGAGAACGGCGGAGACCATGTCCCAATCCTCTTGGGAGGAAGCTACGAAGAAGGAATGGCAAGCTGGTCGACTGAGTTCGAATGGCTCAAAACCTTCAAGGGCGAAATCAAGGAAACGCCAACACGGCCATCTTCGCGCACAGACCTGCGGCGCACGAAGTTATCCTGAACATCAAGGCACTTTGGCAGGCAGAAGGATTCGCGGTTGCCGTGAAGGACTACAAGGAGCGCGGCGGGGCCGAGGCTGATGCGCTGCTCAACTTTCAGGACAAGCAGTTCGAGGTCATCCTGAACGCGCCGCTTCTTATTGACGAGATCGACGCCTTCTGCGGACCGATAGGCACGTTCGACCAGCTATTCGAAGAAGCCGGTGTGAAAGACGAGAATCAGGAAGAAGCGCTCGTTGAGGGCTTAAGGAAGGTCAATCGCTTCCCCGGTGATCCGCATTGGCTGCAACGCGATTCAGCTCAGCGCGTCGTGAAGAAGACCGTTGAGAAGTTCTGGGCAAAGGTCGAGGCGTTGAAGTCTGGCTGACAGATCACGCCTGAGCGAACATGCGCGAGCATCCGCGCTCATGCATTCCTGCGTGAACCCAGCGTGAACGGCAAATCCGAGAATCTCGGATACTCACTTAAGTCATTGGATTATTTGGTGGAGCCGAGGGGAATCGAACCCCTGACCTCTGCAGTGCGATTGCAGCGCTCTCCCATCTGAGCTACGGCCCCCTAGGGGAGCCGATTTAGTCGCCCTCATATCTCGTTGTCAAGAAAACCACCGGTCGTCGGCGCTCGAGGCCGTCGGGAGCCCGCAGGCGGCGGCAGAAGTCGTTCCGACAGACACGGGAACGCCGTTTCGACACGATCGCACGACATTTCTTTCATCGGCATGTCGGATCTGGCCGTCCCCCAGCGTCTTCAGGGTAGTCGCGCCGACACCTGCACAAGCGAAAGGACCGGAGGCAATGAGGATCGACGTTCGAACCGAAGTCGAGGCGCCAATGGCACAGGTCTGGCGCGCCTATACGACGCCGGCCGACATCGTCCGCTGGAATGCAGCGTCGAACGATTGGCATACGACGTCGGCGACGGTCGACCTGCGGGAGGGCGGAAAGTTCTCATCGCGCATGGAAGCCAAGGACGGCAGCGTGGGTTTCGACTTCGCCGGAACCTACACGCGCATCGTCGAGCATCAACTGATCGAATACGCCTTCGGCAACCGCAACGCCCGGGTCACGTTCGAGCCAGTGACCCGGGGCACTCGCGTCAGCGTGTCCTTCGATGCGGAAACGGTGCATTCCGTCGAGCAGCAGCGGGCCGGCTGGCAGGCAATCCTTGACAACTTCGCGCGGCATGTGAAGGCGATCCAGAACGCCGCCTGACCCGATCGCTATGCGCAATGCAACAGCGAGTTCCGGGCAAGACACATCACGCCCCCCGAACTTTCACTGCGACACATGAGGCGCACAATGTCCCATCGACGAAAGATCACGCCGTGTCTTTGGTTTGAGCACGTCGCACTCGAAGCCGCGCGCTACTATGTCGGCATTTTTGGTGGCTCGATCGATGCGATCCTTACCGCCAAGACCGACACGCCAGGCAATCGTGAAGGCGACGTCCTGCTCGTCGAGTTCACGGTTGCCGGTGAGCAGTATCAGGCGATCAACGGCGGGCCACACGACAAGTTCAACGACGCGATATCGCTGTCGGTTCTCTGCGAGGACCAAGCCGAAATCGACCGGCTGTGGTCCGCGCTGACTTCCGACGGCGGGCGCCCCGTGCAATGCGGATGGGTCAAGGACAGGTACGGCCTCTCCTGGCAGGTCGTGCCGCGGCGGCTCTTTGAGCTGATTTCGGATCCCGACCCGGCTCGGGGCAAGCGCGTCATGCAGGCCATGCTCGAAATGATCAGGCTCGACATCGCGCAGCTCGAGGCCGCAGCAGCGGGACGCTGAGCCTTTCTCACTCCGGGAGATCAAAGCCATGAGCCATTACCTCGACGTCATCGTTGCCCCCGTACCGCAAGCAAATCTCGCCGCCTACCGTGACGAGGCGTGCCGCTTCTTCGACGTGTTCCGGGAGCACGGCGCACTCGCGTCCGTGGAGGTCGAGGGCGACGACGTGCCATTTGGCAAGCTCACATCGTTTCCGCGCAGTGTGCAGCTGAAGGACGACGAGACCGTCTTCGTCGCCATGATCGCCTATCGCGACCGTGCCCACCGTGACGAGGTGAGCGCCCGTGCCATGCAGGACCCGCGGCTCGCCGGCATGACACCCGAAACGATGGCGTTCGATGCCAAGCGCATCTTCTTCGGCGGGTTCAAACCGTTCATGGGAGAATTTGGGGTCGTGCCTGCCGTGCAGCCCTACCTGTTCTTCCGCGGCCGCTGCGAGGAGGCGATCGAGTACTACAAGGCCAAGCTCGGCGCCGAGGTCGTCATGCTGCTGCGCTTCAAGGACAACCCCGACAAGCCGTCCCCGGACAAGGTGCCGGCTGCACTCGACGACAAGATCATGCATGCGGCGATCCGCATTCTGGGGACCCAGATCATGCTGTCGGACGGCATGCGCTCAGGTCCGGTCGACTTCGATTGCATGTCGCTGACACTCAGCGTCTCGACCGCCACCGAGGCACGGCGCATATTCGATGCGCTTGCCGGAGACGGCACCGTGCAGATGCCGCTTGGACCAACCTTCTTCTCGCCCATGTTCGGCGCGGTGAAGGACAAGTTTGGCGTCTCTTGGATGGTGATCGTTCCACTCGTTCCGCAAGAGCCCGCTTAGCCCGAAGGCCCCGACGGCTGCCGCACACCCGTTGCGTACGCAATCGCTCAGGCGTGCGCATCGCTGGCGCTCAGGCCGCGAGCCGCTGCTGCAGCACCTCGCCGCGGTAGCTCAGGGCCTCGGCGACATGAATACGGCCAACCGTATCGACGTCGTCCAGATCGGCCAGCGTGCGCGCTACCTTAATCGTGCGGTGGAAGCCGCGCGCTGACAACGCGAGCTTCTCGGCGGCCTGCCGCAGCAGCTCCAGCCCCTCCGCATCGGGCATCGCGATCTGTTCGAGCACTTGACCCGAACAGTCCGCATTGGTCCGCAGACCTCTGGCACCGAGTGCCGCGAAGCGCTGACGCTGACGCTCGCGTGCCGCCGCAACGCGCGCTCGAACCTCCGCGCTCCCCTCCGCCGCAGCCGGCAGCACGAGATCGGCGGCCGTTACCGCCGGCACCTCGATCTGCAAGTCGATGCGATCGAGCAGCGGTCCGGAGATGCGCGCGCGGTAGTCCTCACCGCAACGTGGCCCGCGCTTGCACGATTGGCCTGGACCACCGCCACCGCAGCGGCAAGGGTTCATGGCAGCCACAAGCTGGATGCGCGAAGGATACGAGATCCGGTGGTTGGCCCGGGCGATCACTGTCTCGCCCGTCTCCAGAGGCTGACGCAAACCATCGAGAACCTGCGGCGCGAACTCTGGCAGCTCGTCGAGAAACAGCACACCCAGATGCGCGAGGCTGACTTCGCCCGGACGCGGCCGCGTGCCGCCGCCGACGAGCGCGGCCATGCTCGCGGAGTGATGCGGCGCGCGGAACGGCCGCTCGACGGCGAGCTTGCCGCCGCCGAGTTCACCCGCCAGCGAATGCACCATAGACACCTCGAGCATCTCCTCTGGCGCCAACGGCGGCAGAATGGAGGGAAGTCGCGCAGCAAGCATGGACTTGCCTGATCCGGGCGGGCCGATCATCAGCAGGTTGTGGCCGCCGGCCGCCGCGATCTCGACGGCGCGCTTGGCGCTCTCCTGGCCCTTGATGTCCCGAAGGTCCGGCTTTGGTCCGGTATCGCGCTCAAGGTTGGGCCGCGGCCGCGACAGGGTCTGCAGCCCCTTGAAGTGGTTGACGAGCGACAGCAGGTGCGGCGCGGCCAGCACGTCCATCTCCTCGCCCGCCCACGCCGCCTCGGACCCGACCGCCGCCGGGCAGATCAGCCCCTTGCCCATGGCGTTGGCGCCGATCGCAGCGGGGAGCGCTCCCGGCACGGCGCGGATCGAGCCGTCGAGCCCCAGTTCACCGATGGCCGCAAAGCCAGCGATCGCATCGGGCGCGATTGCACCCATCGCCGACATCAGGGCAAGCGCGATCGGCAGGTCGAAATGGCTGCCCTCTTTTGGCAGGTCGGCCGGCGCAAGATTGACGGTCAAATGCTTGAACGGCAGCCCCAGGCCGACGCCATGCAGGGCGTTGCGGATGCGCTCGCGGCTCTCCGCCACCGCCTTGTCCGGTAGCCCGACGATAGCGAACGTCGCCTGGCCCGGCGTGATACGCACCTGCACCTCGATGGGCCGCGCTTCGACGCCGACAAAGGCCAATGTAGAAATCTGCCCGTACATGGCAGCCACCCCGCATCCAACGGAACGGCGATCCGCCGCCCGAGTTGCATAAGCCTAGCTGCTGCGAAAACCCCGCGCAAGAACAAAAATAGAACATGCGCGTTTGCGCACAACGTGCGATGCTTCCAATCCAATACCTGGAGCTGGCCATGCCCGCGACGAACAAGCCACGCGCCCACCTGATCTCCTGCATGAGCTACCCGGAAGCCGATGCCGCCGTCGCATGGCTGCAGGCGGCCTTCGGATTCGCCCCCCATGCGGTCTATCGTGACGGAACCGGCAAGGTCGTCCATGCCGAACTGACGTTCGCAAACGGCATGATCATGATAGGACCCGTCCGGAAAGAGGAGTTCGGTGAACGGTTCATGATTCTGCCCACGCAGGCGGGTGGAAAATGCACCCAGACGGTGTATGCGATCGTCGATGACGTCGACCTGCATCACGACCGCGCCAAGGCCGCCGGGGCCGAGATCGTCATGGCACCCGCCGACCAGGACTACGGCGGACGTCTCTATTCGGCGCGCGACATCGGCGGGCACATCTGGTCGTTCGGCAGCTACGACCCATGGAAGACCCAAACCACTTCAGGCTGAGCTTCGTGCCGTCACCTTTCCCTCGATCGCATCCCAGATCATAACTGCGATATCCGGTCCGCCATGCTGCTTGATGTGGCGGATACCGGTGGGGGAGGTGACGTTGATCTCGGTGAGATAGGGGCCGATCACGTCGATGCCCGTAAATATCAGGCCGCGCCGCTTCAGCTCCGGCCCCAAGCGCGCGCAGATTTCGCGATCGCGGGCCGTGAGCTGCACGGCCGCCGCTGTCCCGCCGACGTGCAGATTGGAGCGGGTCTCGCCGTCGGCAGGAACGCGGTTGATGACACCGGCCAGCTCGCCATCGACGAGGATGATGCGTTTGTCGCCGGCGCGCACCTCCGGCCGGTATTCCTGCACCATGAACGGTTCCCGGAAGATCGACTGGAACATCTCCACCAGCGAACCCAGGTTGGTGTCGCCCGGCTGGATGCGGAACACGGACGCACCGCCATTGCCGTAGAGCGGCTTGACGATGATGTCCCGGTGGCGCTCGCGGAACGCCTGCACGTCGGCGAGCGATCGCGTCACCATCGTGGGCGGCATCAGGTCCTGGAAATCCAGCACCCAAAGCTTCTCTGGCGCGTTGCGCACGTGCGCTGGATCGTTGACAACCAGCGTGCGGGGATGGATGCGCTCAAGCAGGTGCGTCGAAGTGATGTAGGCCATGTCGAACGGCGGGTCCTGCCGCAGCAGCACCACGTCGAAGTCTGCGAGCTCCTCGACGCGCGCATTCGAGACGGCGAAGTGTGCGCCTCTCTCGTCCTTGACGCGCAGCGTCTCACCGCGTGCCAACAGCGTATCGCCGTCGAGGGTCAGTGTCTGCGGCAGGTAGTAGAACAGCTCGTGGCCCCGCGCCTGCGCTTCGAGCAGCAGCGCGAAGGTGGAATCGCCGCGGATGTCGATCCTGTCGATCGGATCCATCTGACAGGCGACCTTGAGCTTGCGTGCTACGGAAGATGCCATGCGATGGTCGGACCCTTGCGTTGCCGACGAAGAAGGACGTTCGCCCGGCATGTTGCTGAATTGCGGCGGCGTCGACCCGCCGCATGTCGAGCCTCTTTTAGCGGAAAGCACGGGCCCGTCCATCGGGCCAGCGTTAACCACTCGTTAACCGAAGCGGCCCAGCCTTTCCGTAACGGGAGGATCGACCGCATGGCAGAGGACTTTGCGAAAGCACTTTCAGATTTCGAGCGGGCGATGGATGGCCTCATGGATGCGCGCGAGCGTCTCGGCCGCAACATCGAGCAGGCCCTGCAATCGGCGATCGAGAACCTCGACCGTATGCAGGTCGCTGTAGCGCGCGCCGAAGACAGCAGGACTGCGATGCCGGGGCTGAAGTCCGCGGTCGACGCGCGCAAGGTTCGCCGCGCGGCTTGAAGAGCCGCTATTTGACCGGCATGCCCCTTTGCTACAGCGCTCCAGGCAGGTGGACCGGCCAGCGCCAGCCGATCACCAGCACCAGATCGAACCTCAGCTCGCAGTCCTGATAGCGTGATCGGCGCGCCAGCCACAGATCGGCCGCCCTTCGGATGCGCCGCCGCTGCTGCGGACTGATCGACGCCTCGGCAGCCTCGGGCGTGGCCCGCTGCTTGACCTCCACGAACGCGACCAGCTGGCCACGGATCACGATGAGATCGATCTCACCTGACGCTGTGCGCGTGCGCCGCGCCAGGGGCCGGTAGCCCTTCATCGCCAGCATGGCGAGCGCCCGCCACTCCGCGAGAATGCCGCGTCGATAGCGACGCCGGCGCTCGTCACTGCCGGCGACGCTGCGTGCACGATCGGCCGGCGACTCGGAACTATCCGCTTGCCTCTCCATCGCCTTCCCCGGCAGCCGCCTTCAGCGCAAGGCCCAGTTCATAGACGCGCTGGCGCGGCACGCCGAAGGCACGTGCAACCTCGCGCGATGCCTCGTTGAGACGCACGCGCGCCAACGCCTCGGTCAGTGCCGCCTGTAGCGCACTGTCGTCCACCTGGGCGCGCTCCGGCGGGGCAATGACGATGGCGACCTCACCCTTCACCTCCGCGCCGCTGTAGTCGCGCGCCAGATCGTGAAGCGACCCGCGAACGACCTGCTCGTGCATCTTGGTCAGCTCGCGCGCCACCGCGCCCTGCCGCGTAGCCCCCAGGACCTCGACGAGATCGGCGAGGCTGGAAGGCAGCCGCGACGGCGCCTCGTAGAACACGAGCGTCGCCTCGACGGCAGCCAGTTCCCGGAGCCGTGTCCGGCGCGCGGCCTGCTTTGGCGGCAGGAAGCCAGCGAACAGGAACGTATCGGTGGGCAACCCTGAGGTCGTCAGGGCCACGAGCATCGCCGACGCTCCCGGCAGGCTCTCCACGTGGTGCCCCGCCTCGACCGCATCGCGCACCAGCTTGTAGCCCGGGTCCGAAATCAGCGGCGTACCCGCATCCGAGACGAGGGCGACGCGGGCACCGCCGGCCATCTCCTCGATGATCCTGGGACGTTGCGCTGCCGCGTTGTGCTCATGATACGGGCGCAGCGGCGCCTTTAGGCCGTAGTGGCTCGCCAACGTTCGCGTATGGCGGGTGTCTTCGCAGTAGATGACGTCAGCGCGCGCAAGTACCGCCAGGGCCCTGAGCGTGATGTCGGCCAAGTGCCCGATGGGCGTCGCAACCAGGTAGAGCCCGGGTGTCAGCGGCGCCGACGTCAAACGCTCGATGGCGGCAGCGGCATGCCGGGCCGGTAGAGGCACGTGCCCCTCATCCGAACCGTGCGACCCTTCGTCATCGCGGGAGGCGCCGGTACTGCCGGGCCCGCCCTTCAACCGGCTACCGGGCATGCTCCGCCCCTTGCTGCGCTGCCGCGCAAATCCCTACAGACGGGGCCTGGGCCGTTGGCATGGCGAGCCGCGGACGCGAATCCACCGGCTGCGTCCTTTTCCGTGCAAGACATGACTTTTGCCGAGTTGCAGCAGAAAGCATGATGGGAGAATCTGTCATGAGTTGCATCAAAGCCCTTCTCCGCCCGCTGGCAAAGGTCTAATGCCACGGAGGTGGGACCGGAGTTGTTCGTCGCCGCGTTTGGTCGAGTTCGCGCCACGGTCGCGTGGCAACAACCACAATTCTAGGATTGAGTGTCCCTCGTTTGGTCCGTAGCCCGCCCCTCGGCGCGCCTCAAGGTGGAAACGAACCTGCAGATCGGGACACGAGCCAAGGACGAACGAGCGATGGCGGCCCCGGAAGGCGTCCTCTCCAACCTTTTTCTGTCGCGACGCGGTCTTCTGGCCGCGCTGCTCGGCGTCAGCTCGGCGCTCGCAGGATGCAGCACCAATGTCGGCTCATCGCCGGAAGCCGGTCTCGCGCAGGATGCCAGCCAGCCATCGCAGCGCAAACAGGCGGTCAAGATCGCCATGGTGCTGCCAATCGCCGGTTACGGCCAGACCGCGATCATCGGCAAGAGCTTGAAGCAGGCCGGCGAACTCGCGCTATTCGAGCGCGACGATCCCAGCGTACAGCTCATCGTCAAGGACGATCGCGGCACGCCCGAAGGCGCCCGGGCCGCCGTCGAAGAGGCCCTGCGGGACGGCGCCGAGATCATACTCGGCCCTCTGTTCTCGGCCTCCGTCACGGCGGCGGCCGGACCGGCTCGCGCCGCGCGCGTACCCATCCTCGCCTTTTCCAACGATCCTCGCTCCGCCGGCAATGGCGTCTACCTGATGAGCTTCCTGGCCGCTCCCGAGGTCGAGCGAATCGTGTCGCACGCCGCCCAGCGCGGAAAACGCCGTATCGCCGCGCTCATTCCAGCCGATGCCTACGGCGACATGGTCGAACCCGCCTTCCGTCAGGCGTTGGTGCGGGCCGGTGGCTCGCTCGTCCACATCGAGCGCTATCCGCTGCGGGCCAACGCGATGCTTGAACCGGTCAAGCGTGTCGCCGAGGCGATCCGGCAGGCGGAGCTCGCGGGTGCTCCGGTCGACGCGTTGTTCTTGCCCGGCGGCCAGGACAGCCTGCCCCAGCTCGCGCCCCTGCTGACCTACAACGGCATCGACACGCAGAAGGTGAAGCTGATCGGCACCGGCGCCTGGGACTATCCCAACGTCGGGCGCGAACAGGCGTTGGCCGGTGGCTGGTATCCGAGCCCCGACCCGCGCGCCTGGCAGGACTTCTCGGCGCGCTTCGCCAAGACGTTCGGCTCGGCGCCACCGCGCATCGCGAGCCTCGCCTATGACGCGGTGAGCCTCGCAATCCAGCTTGCCGACGCGCCGCCCGGCCAACGCTACACGACCGAACGCCTGACGCGCGCCAGCGGCTTCCAGGGCGTGGACGGTGCCGTGGCGCTGAACGCGAATGGCACCTCCCAGCGCGGTCTCGCGGTCCTCGAAATCCAGCCGTTCGGCAGCACGGTCATCGATCCGGCTCCCTTCGGCAACCGTTCGAGCTATCCAGCGCCTGGCGCGATACCGGTCTCGTCGACGCCGCCGCCCGTCACCGGCTCGGTAGCCGGCGCCCCCGGCTACTGACCCCATTATCCACCGCGCCTTGCATCGCGCTCGGGGCAGGCATGCCCGCAACGGGCGTGTGTCCCCTCGTTCGCATGCATGCTCTCATGCTATCGACGGCTGTTGTGTCCCGCCCTTGCCACTTCCCTACGTTGTGAAGGCTTCCTGTGATCGCGATCATATCGATCGTCGCGCCGATCTTCGGATTGATCCTCGTCGGATACCTCGCCGGGCGGTTCAAGATATTGCCCGACGGCGCCGCGGCGGGCATCTCGAGCTTTGCCTTCACGCTTGCCATTCCAGCCCTGCTGTGCCGGACGATCGCGACCGCAGAGTTGGGATCTGTATCCGCGCTCGGCGTATGGGCAAGCTTCTACATCGCCGGCATCGCCAACTGGCTGATTGCGGCGGGGCTCAATGCATTGGTTCTGAAGCGGCCAGCGGCCGATGCGCCGGCGGTGGCCATGACGGCGACATTCGGCAACACGGTGATGCTCGGCGTGCCGCTCTCACTGGGCACGTTTGGTAGCGAGGCCGCCGCCGTGGTCGCCTTGGTGCTGGCGATTCACGCCCCGATGTGGTGGCTGATCGGCACGTTGCACGCGCAGGCCGTCGGCGATCACAAGGACCAGTCTCACAGCACCATCGCGCGCACGTTGTTGCGCGACCTCGTGTCGAACCCCATCATCATCGGCATCCTCCTCGGCGTGGCCTGGCGGCTGACAGGCTTCACCATGCCCAAGGCTCTCGACCGGTTGCTCGAGCTGCTGGCACAGGCTGGTGTCCCCACGGCACTGGTGGCGCTCGGGCTGTCGCTGCTTGCTTTCGAAATCAAGGGGCAGGGAGCGACGCTGGCCGCCGTCATCGGGCTCAAGCTTTTCGTGATGCCGGCAATGGCATGGGCGCTGGCGCACTACGTATTCGCGCTGCCGCCGGTGGCCCAGGGCGTCGTCGTGATCATGGCTGCGATGCCGACCGGCGCCAACGCCTTCCTGTTCGCGTCACGGCTGGGGCGCGCGGTGAACTCCGCGTCTGGCGCGGTCGCGCTTGGCACGCTGATCGCGTCGGCGACCGCAGCCGCGCTCATCTCCGTCTTGTCACGTTGATCGGGCGCACGCCGGGGCAGCGCGCAACACTCAAGCCGCCAATGGCAGACTCGTCACGGCGGCCGGCTTGGGCACCGCATAGGCACGCGACGTGCGGGCCAGTCCCCGGGCCGCATCGGGCATGACCGCCGCCAGCTCGACCACCAGACGGTCGAGCCCATAGATTGCAGCATCGAGCTGCTCGGCCGCCCGTCGCTGCAGAACGGTAACGTTCTCCACCCGCGACAAGCGGTCCTCGACCCGGCTCGACAGCAGCTGCCACTGGCGCTCGTCGCTCAATTGCGTGGCGACAACCACCGCGGGGACGGCGCGCGCCGCCGTCGCAGCCACGGCGCGCGGGAGGCTGGCGGTCGCTGCAATCGCCGGTGCGGCGTGAGCTACAGTGCTCGCCCGGCCGGTGGCGTGGACCAAGTGCAGTCGGTTCGGCGACGCCGCGGACGAGCGTCGCTCCATCCGGCTCATCGCGCGATCGATCAGCCCAAGGGCGCGCAGCAGTCGCGCCTGCAGCACGCGCAGACTATCGAGCAGGCCGGCCAGCAGATCAGCCGCCGAGACAAGGGCGCCGGAGAGGTGCTGGTGCGCGGCATGCGCGAGATTGGCCGGCGTCAGCCATATGGCGGCGACGAGGCTGGCCGTGGCCAGCAAGATCAGGAATTGTATATCGCCCGATCCCATTCCGGGACATTTCTCCGAATTAACCGACTCTTGTCACTTCATTTCAATGACAAGAGTGATCTGGTTCGCATGAATTGGCAACTCGAAAAAGAATTGGCAGCGAAAGCCAAAAGAACTGGATTCCGCTTCCGCTCGATTATTCTGGGCAAATCGTGAAATAACGATGAATTAACGAAAGGCGTGCCGAAGCCTCAGGCCTCGTAGTCGGCTCAAGTCCCGCAAGAACGGCCGATGAGCCATTGCCGGCCACCGCCAAATCGAGCAAGCGGATTTAGGATTTGGCCGGCGGCCGGGTTCAGCGCAACGCCGTACGGCGGCGTTGCGGCCATTCGCGCGCGGTGGCCGTGGCACCCTTCAGAACCGGCCGGGTGGCGGCTGGCTCGATAAGCGTTGCGCGCGTGCGCCGACCGGCGACCGCTGCCGGCTGGCCGGCAGGCGCCGCGGGACGTACAGCCGCCTCGCGCGTCACGGCAAAGCGCTCCCTGCCCGTCAGGCGATAGTGGCCGGTAATCTCATCCACGAACAGCGCATCCTCCAGCCGGGGGCCCCAGCCGCGATTGTGGATGATCATCGGCCGGCCCGAAACGCCAAATGCGTCGGCGACGACGGCAATATGCGACCGCGAACCGGAATTCTGCGGGCGCGCATAGGTGACGATATCACCAGGCTGATAATCCTCCCCGTAGGAGGAAATAGGCCGGCTCGCTCCGGCGCGCTGGAATAGGCGGCGTAACGTCTCGGTGCGGCGGTGGTCGATATTGCGGTCACCCGAACCGACACCGGATGCCTGCACCGCCACCTGCAGATCGATGCCCAGATCGCGCAACGCCCGGATCACGACGTCGGTACATACGCCGTAGAGCGGCGCCACGTCACCCATGGGATAGGAGATGCGGCGGTAGGCTTCATTGTAGATGACGAAGCCGTTGAGCTGGCTGCGCGCGGCGGCCGCGATGCGTGCACCGAACGCGAGAGGGGGCGGCGCGCTGGCTCCATCCGCCTTGCTCGTCGCCATCTCGATGCGCGATGGCAGCGAAGCACTTGCGATCCTGCAGCGAGGATCGTCCTCGCCTAGCTCGTAGGCCGCGACCACCACGTCCGCATCACCATGCCTCGGAGCCATCGGTCCAGGCTCGACGATCGTCGCGGCTGCCGCAGGGGATGCGACGCGCAGCGATGTCTCGATCGTCGGCTGCGCCATCGCGACCGTGGCCAGCGCACCCGAATGCGGGGTCACAGGTCGCGCGTCCACTGCGCTGGCAAGAAGCACCACATCCCGCACCGCGGGCGTGAGGGCTTCTCTGCCCGCTGCAACCAAGGCTGCCCGGTCATGCGATGCGGGAGCGGCCCAAACCTGCGTGGCTGCCGATACGGACTGCACCGGCAAGCCCATCGCGACCGAAGCCAGCAGAGTCCGTGGTGTATCCAGGGCCGCTACCCCGCTCACCGGCGCCACCGGCCAGGATGAGGAAGGCTCGACCCAGGTCGGCATGACGTCCGTGACGTCGTTTACCGGCCGCGCGGCAATGGAGACTTGTGATATAGGGCCTGCGAGTTGCAGTGCCGCCAGCGCGCCAGCGAGCACGACAGCGGGAAGCGCGTGAAGAAGCGCCATCCGGCGTTCGGCCGGCGCGAGCTTGGCGAACAGGCGCTCCGGATCGAGCTTTCGGTTCAGCGCCGCAAGCGCTGCCGAGATGGATCGCAGTCCACCGAGCGCCACGGATGCCACGTAACGCGCGGTGGTCCCGATACGCTGCCCGGCGGCAAGCAGAAGCGCCAAGACCGCCGAGCCGGCACGGACCACCAAGGCGCCGAGCAACACCAAGAGGTGATGGCTGGCGCGGCTTATCGACCGGCCGCGTGCGGCGGCCCAGCTCCGCACCGAGGCAAGGTACGCGACAGTCGCCGCCCGTGCCCGAGCGAACCTGCTGAACCCGTGACGACGGCGGTGGTCAGCGCCACTATCCCGAGCATGCCGGACGGCGCGCGCATAAGTGGTCTCGGAAGGCCGCCTGCCACGGTGATCGCGTGCCGAGCTGGAACGGCCGTGCTGTGAGGCGGCACTATGCGCCTTTCGCCGCGACTTGTGCCGCGGCTTGTGCTTGGTCGGCGCTCTGCTGTTGGACGATTTGCGCATAATCCCCGCACGGACACGCCGCCCATCGCAGCGCCTGTCGCCGTCCAGATGTCGCCCAGCCGGACTGCCGCATCGAGCCTAAACGTTATGCGAAGATATTAACCAAACCTCTTAACGACAACATAATTCCCGTTCTACTCAGGGACTTGGGTCGCGCCCGTTGCGACGCCGCCTCACCCTGGTGCCGGCGGCAGGTCCAGCATCGTCCTCACCTCTTGCGGCGAAACTCCAGCCGCGCGAAGCGCCGACAAGGCCACTGCGCCGTCGCTCTTGGAAAGCTTGCGGCCGTCGTCGTCGAGCACGAGACGATGATGGTGATAGGTCGGCTCCGGCAGGCCGAGCAGGACCTGGAGCAACCTGTGGAGACCGGTCGCCGCCTCCAGATCACGACCGCGGGTGACCCTTGTGACGCCCTGGGCAGCATCGTCCACCACCACGGCCAGGTGATAGCTCGCCGGCGTGTCTTTGCGCACGATGACCGCATCACCCCACAGCGCAGGGTTGGCGAGGACGCGCCGGGACGCGCCGTCCTCCGCCGCTTCCAGATAGTCGAGCGGCCGCCCTTCGAGTTTGGCTCGTGCGGCAGCCAGCGCGCGCTCCATGTCGAGGCGCATCGCAGAACGCTCGCCCTGCCTGCGCCGACGCTCGACTTCAGATGCCGCCATACCTCTGTGCAGCCCGGGGTAGAGCGGCGTACCATCGGGATCCCTCTCCACCACTCCGCCAGTTGCTCCAAGCTGCGCGATGGCACTGGCGATCTCGCCGCGCGTTGCAAAGCACGGGTAGAGCAACCCCATGCGTTCAAGCTCGTGGGCCGCCGTCGCATAGGCGGGGAAGTTCGACGATTGCCGCAGCGGTGCTTCCGCCCACGAAAGACCCAGCCAAGACAGGTCGTCGAGAATTGTGGCGACGAACTCCTCCCTGCTGCGGGACACATCGATGTCCTCGATGCGCACGAGAAAGCGCCCGCTGTTCCGCTGCGCCCAGTCGAAGCCGACGATGGCGGATAGCGCATGACCCAGATGCAGCGCGCCGTTGGGGCTCGGCGCGAACCGCGTTGTCTGAACTGCTGTGTTCGAAGTCATCTCGCGGCGGGGCTAAGAATTGCTGATGGCGACAGACCCTTCATTCATGCAAGCCGGTCGCAAGGCGGCCGTCGCAGCGTGTAAGGTGAGCAGGGCCTGATGTGAAGGCTCTCGTCACAGGAGGCCGGAGCGCGTCTCATGCCCGTCACCTACCCCACCATAGAGACGGCCGACGACATTCGCGCGGGCGTGCGCCATCTGCGGCGGCGCTGTCCCGCGATGCGCGCTATGCACGACCGCAGCGGCGACCCGCCGCTGCGGCGATACCCGGCGGACTTCGCCGGGCTCGCACGGATCATCGTCGGCCAGCAGTTGTCGAGCGCCAGTGCGTCCGCCATTTGGCAACGGCTGGAGACGAAGCTCGGACGCGTGACGGCGAAGCGATGGCTCGCGACCGATACTGACGCATTGCGCGCCGCCGGTCTTTCCTCCGCCAAGCTCAAGACGCTCGAGGGTCTTGCACGCGCTGTTGCCGAGCGCCGACTCGACGTGACGCAACTGGCATCCGCCAACGACGAAGCGGTCGTCGATACGCTGACGCAGCTGAGCGGCATCGGTCCGTGGACCGCGCACATCTTCATCCTGTTCTGCCTCGGCCGGCGAGATGCTTTCGCCGTCGGCGACCTCGCGCTGCAGGTGGGCGCGGCCAAGGCCTTTGGCCACGGCGAGCGGCTCAACCAGGCCGAGCTCACTGAGATCGCCGAACGATGGCGGCCGTGGCGCGGCGTGGCGGCGCGGCTCATCTGGTCGGATTATGCAAACTTGCGCGCAGCGGGGGCACCGCTCGCACCGGCGGGCGGATCGGGCGCGACCGGGAGTTCACGGCGATGACGAAGCTGCGCCTCCACGTGCGTGAGCCCGAAGGACGCCGCAAGCCTGAAAGCCTCGCGATCCTGCTTCACGGCTACGGTGCCAACGGCCAGGACCTCATCGGGCTGGCGGACCTATGGCGTACGCGGCTGCGCGACACGTTGTTCGTCGCACCCGATGCACCCGAGCCCCTGCCGGCCAGCGCCATCGACGGCTATCAATGGTTCCCGCTCACGTTTCGCGATCCGGACGAACTCTCGACGGGATGCCGACGTGCGGGCCCGGTCGTCGCGTCGCTGGTGCAAACTCTGTTGCAGAAGTACGGGCTGGGCACAGATCGCCTGGCACTCGTCGGTTTCAGCCAGGGCGCGATGCTGGCCCTGCACGTTGGACTGAGCATGATGCCCGCGCCCGCTGCGATCCTCGCCTACTCCGGCGTGCTGGCGGACCCGGACGCACTCGTCGCCTCCCAGATGAGCGCCGCCTCAGGTCCGCAACCGCGTATCGCCCTCGTCCACGGCGCCGCCGACGACGTCATCCCGGTCGATGCCATCGACCTCACCCGCGAGGCGGTCGCCGCAGCCGGATTTTCGCTCGAGTGGCACGTCATCGCCGGCCTCGGCCACGGCATAGACCAGTCTGCGGTTGGGATCGGCGCCGACCTTCTGGCCGGCGCATTCCGCGGTGCCTAGCGGCAACAGCTACGCCGTGCCGGGGCGGCGAAAGGCCGGTTTTGGCCCGATTTTTCGGCTTCCCGCGCGCCATCCAGCCCCTGCTTCACAGAGTTGACACGCGCGGCTAGTATCCCGCCTGCCGAATTGGGTAGTGGGGTTGATTCGCGTCGAAGGGAACCGACAGGGAGCGTGCCGTGCTGGCTCATGCCTCAGCACCGGAAGCTTTTCCGGCCCTGGTCCTGAATGCCGACTTCCGGCCGCTGAGCTACTATCCGTTGTCGCTCTGGGGCTGGCAGGAGGCGGTCAAGGCTGTGTTCCTCGATCGCGTCAACATCGTCTCCGAATACGATCGCTACGTGCGCAGCCCGACCTCTGAGATGCGGCTGCCCAGCGTCGTGTCACTCAAGACCTACGTGAAGCCCGCACTCTACCCCGCGTTCACGCGCTTCAACGTATTCCTGCGCGACCGCTTCACGTGCCAGTATTGCGGATGCCGTGATGACCTGACGTTCGATCACGTCATCCCCCGCTCACGTGGCGGCATGACCCGCTGGGACAACGTCGTCACCGCCTGCGCGCCATGCAATCTCGCCAAAGGCAATAAGATGCCACGGCATGCCGGGATGTGGCCGATGCAGGCGCCGACGCGGCCAACGGTCTTCGAGCTGCACCGGAATGGACGGCAATTCCCACCCAACTATCTGCACGACAGCTGGCTCGACTACCTCTACTGGGATACCGAACTCGAGCCGTAACTGCGGTGGACACTTCCAGGAATCAGAGAAGGCCGCGATCGAACGGGATAGCGGCCTTCTCGTTGCACCACCAGGCGAAGATCGTTTCAAGCAGCCCGCCAAGCCGGCATCCGGCACAGCATCAGGGGCAATGCTTCGACGGCGCAGTCC
>JBFWNY010000035.1:0-38301 GCA_050250815.1 Hyphomicrobiaceae bacterium | reverse complement strand
CTTACGCGAGCGCCGATGCGGCCATGGAGCGCCTGGAAAAGCGAGTCCGCCGTTACAAGCGCCGCCTCAAAAGCCACCAGAATGGCCGCTCGCACGAGGGCTTCGGCAGCGAAACGCCGGCGCGAGATTACACCGTTCAGTTACACCATGCAGATGACGAGGAGCACCCCGAGTCGGAAACCGCGCCCGACCGGCACCCGGTCATCATCGCCGAGGCTGAACGGGGCATCCGCGCCATGACGGTGAGCCAAGCCGTCATGCAGCTCGACCTGTCCGAAAGTCATTTCCTCGTTTTCCGCAATGCGGCACACGGCGGCCTCAATGTCGTGTATAGACGCGCCGATGGGCACGTCGGCTGGATTGATCCGGCCGAATCTGGCTCGGATCTTGCGGAGAGTTCGGAGGGCCGGGGTACCGGGACCAACGGCACCGCGGCGGCCGCGGGCTAGCCAGAAGCCCGGGGAGCACTGCAGCATTGGCCGGCCGAGCATCGCGGCTGGCGAGGGATGTCAGACATCGTCCGGCACGAGCGGCCGGGCAGCACGGGCCAAACACCGCGGCGAAACGGAGTTTGTGACCGTGGCGTTCGTTGGATCGAGAGGCGTTCAACGGGTTCTCGCGCACCGCGCGCGCCGCTGAAGCGGCGGTTGCCGGTGCTTGAGGAGCCAATATGGCTCCGACGGATTAGGGTGGGACGGCCGGACATGGATCTTGCTGATCTGCTGGCGACGGACGGGGTCATTGCCCCGCTCAAGGCCAAGAGCAAAAAACAGGCGCTGCAGGAACTCGCGACGCGAGCAGCCGCGGTCACTGGTATCGAAGCACGTGAAATCTTCGACACCCTGCTGCAACGGGAGCGGCTGGGCTCGACGGGACTTGGACGCGGCATCGCCATACCGCACGTCAAGTTCCGCGGCCTGAAATCGATCGTGTGCCTTTTTGCACGGCTCGACGCACCCATCGACTTCGAATCACACGACAATGAGCCGGTGGACCTGATCTTCCTGCTACTCGCGCCAGAACATGCGAGCGGGGATCATCTCAAGGCTTTGGCCCGGATCTCGAGACTTGTGCGCGATCCGCAGATGCTGGAGCGTCTGCGCTCTGCACCCGACGCAGCCGCCCTCAAGGATGTGCTGACCGCGCCGGCGACTTCGCACGCCGCCTGAGGCGCGTTGCGCTGATGATGCGGCAGGGCTGATTTCAACCCGCGACGAGCAGGGCGCCGATCCCAAGGCCGCCAACGATGATGCGCCACCAGCCGAACAGCTGGTAGCCGTGGCGGCTGACAAAATCGAGCAGGTAGCGGACAACGAAGACGCCAGAAACGAACGCGACGACGAAGCCCAGCGCAATGCTGGTTACGTCGTCGGTCGCCAGCTTCGACCAGTTCTTGTAGAGGTCGTAGGCGAAGGCTCCCGCCATTGTCGGCATGGCGAGGAAGAACGAGAATTCCGCAGCCGAGCGTTTGTCCGCGCCCAGCAGCATCGCACCCACGATCGTGGACCCGGAGCGCGAAACTCCGGGCACCATGGCCAGGCACTGGCATAGTCCGATCTTGAGCGCGAGCGACGGCGGGAAGTCCATGGCGTCGTGGTAGACCGGCTCCAGAGGCATCCGGTCGACGAACAGCAGCACGATGCCGCCGAGAATCAGCATGGCGCAAATGAGCATCGGCGTTTCGAACAGCACCGACTTGATGAACGAGTGGCCGAGCGCTCCGATGACCGCCGCCGGCAGGAACGCGATGAGCACGCCGATCACGAAGCGCTGCGTGCGCGGATCGGACGGCAGAGCCAGCAGCATTTTGATGAGCCGCGCCGCGTAGACCGTGAGGATGGCGAGGATCGCACCCAGCTGGATCAGCACCTCGAACGTCTTGCCGGGCGACTGGAAGCCCAGGAAGTGCCCGGCAAGCAGCACGTGGCCGGTCGACGATACGGGAATGAACTCGGTCAGACCCTCGATCAGGCCCAACAGAATGACTTGCCAGGTCGGCATCGGGAACTGCCTCTCACGAGGCGCGCGAGGCGCCAGAATGGGCGCGACCGGCGCCCGGACGCCGCGCACCGTGCACACCGGCGGCGGCAATTGTAGGATGGCGCATCGAACGGATTCGCCGCGGCGAGACATAGCAGCCAATTGCCTGAGGCAGTGCCACCCGCACGCCACAATGCGGCAGTCGTTCTCAACCGCGTCATTGAGCGCGTGAGGCCGGGCCTGGGCCTCGCGCCGGCCGATGCTTCCGCTTAGGCCGAACGGGACGACCGCAGCATGGTCATGCTCACGCACTTCCGTCTCTGCCCGCGATCGCGCTCGATCCGCCTGTTGCTGGCCGAGATCGGCCTCGATCCGGAGTTGGTGGAGCACCGGCCCTGGGAGTATCGCGCCGAGCTTCTGGCCCTCAATCCGGCTGGCGAGCTGCCCGTGCTGCAGATTGATAATGGCCCGGTTCTGTGCGGCGCCTACGCGATCTCCGAATACGTCGCCGACGAGTTGCGTCAGCACGCCGTGCCCGGCCGCCAGCCGCCATTGTTTCCTGGCGACCGCGGGGACCGCGCCGAAGTGCGGCGCCTGGTCGACTGGTTCCACGGCAAGCTCGACCGGGAGGTGACGCGCGAGTTGCTCGAGGAGCGCGTCTACCGCGCCTACCGCGGCTCAACATCGCCCGAGGCTCAGGTCCTTCGCGCGGCGCGCGCCAACCTGCGCTACCATCTCAGCTACATTGCCTATCTGGCTCATCAGCGCCGATGGCTCGCCGGCGAGGACATGAGTTTCGCCGATCTTGCCGCCGCCGCTCACCTCTCGACCCTCGACTACCTGGGCGAGATTCCCTGGCAGGAGCACGAGGGGGTCAAGCAGTGGTATCAGAGGATCAAATCGCGACCGTCGTTCCGTCCGTTGCTGGCGGACCGCATCTCCGGAACCCCCGCGCCGCTGCATTATGCCGACCTCGACTTCTGAAAAGCCTACCCGGTCCGGACCGCAGCCTCGCGCACTGGCAGGCGATGCCGCCAGTCGCGCGCCCTCGGCTCTGCGGGCAAGACTCGCGGCGCAGGCGGCCTCGCTGGGCTTCGACGCATTTGGGATCGCCGGTGCCGACGCGCTGACCAAGGGCGCCGTCGATGCGGGAGCCGCGCTCGACCAGTTCGTCGCCGAAGGCTGGCATGGCGACATGACCTGGATGGCAGAACACGCCGCCCGCCGCCGCGACCCGCGCGCGCTCTGGGCCGATGTTCGCAGCATCCTGATGGTCGGCACGAGCTACGCGCCGGAGGGCGACCCGCTCGCCGTACTGGGACAGCCCAGCCGTGGCGCCATTTCCGCCTATGCCAAGGGCCGCGACTATCACGACGTTCTGAAGGGCCGGCTGAAGCAGTTGGCCTCGCTCCTTGCTGCTGAGACGGGTTCGGACGTCAAGGTGTTCGTCGATACCGCGCCACTGATGGAGAAGCCGCTCGCCGCGGCCGCGGGGCTCGGCTGGCAGGGCAAGCACACTAATCTCGTTTCGCGCAACCACGGTTCATGGCTGTTCCTGGGCGCACTCCTGACGAGCGCCGATCTGCCGGCAGATACCGCCGAGAGCGACCACTGCGGCTCGTGCGCACGCTGCCTGGACATCTGCCCAACGGCAGCCTTCCCCGCACCCTACAAACTCGATGCGCGCCGCTGCATCGCCTACCTGACAATCGAGTACAAGGGCCACATCCCGCGCGACATGCGTGGCGCAATCGGCAACCGCGTGTTCGGATGCGACGACTGCCTCGCAGTCTGCCCGTGGAACAAGTTCGCTGCCACCGCGCAGGAGCAGCGCTTCCACGCCCGCTCCGAAACGGACGATCCGCCGCTTGCCCAGCTGCTGGCGATGTCCGACGCAGACTTCCGTAAGCGTTTCGCGGGCACGCCGGTGAAGCGCACGGGGCGTGACCGCTTCGTCCGCAACTGCCTAATCGCCGCAGGCAATGCGCGTGACCCTGCGCTGCTACCCGCCGTTCACGCGCTGATCGTCGACCCATCGCCGCTCGTCCGTGCGATGGCGGTGTGGGCTCTGAGCCGCATCGCGAGCGCGGACGAGCTCGCGGTGCTGACGACGCACCTGCGAGGCGTCGAAGCGGATGCTGACGTACTTGCCGAATGCGAACACGCGCTTGCGGCATCGCAGAGCGCTGTCGATGAGAACCAGACGCAAGACCGAAGGACGGCGCATGATGGGTAAGGCGAACGTGCTGCTGTGCCTCGGCCTCGGCTTCAGCGCGCGGCGGATCGTCGAGTTGCTCGATCCGGTGGAGTGGCACGTGATCGGAACGGCGACCTCGTCCGCCGGCTTGGCGCGCCTTTCGTCGCTTGGCATCGAAGGCTTGGCATTCGACGGATCAGCCGCAGCATCGGAGCTCGCCGCAGCGTTGAAGCGGGCGACACACCTTCTCGTCTCGGCGCCACCGGGAGCGGACGGAGATCCCCTGCTTCGTTGCCACCGCGCCGACATCGTTGCCGCGCCGTCTCTCTCCTGGATCGGCTACCTATCCACGATCGGTGTCTACGGTGATCGCCACGGCGGCTGGGTCGACGAGACCGATGCGGCCGCTCCGACATCGACACGTTCGCGGCAACGGGCGGAAGCAGAGCGCGCCTGGCTCGCACTGCGCGCCGAGACCGCAGCACGGGTCGTGCTGTTCCGCCTTGCGGGCATCTACGGCCCCGGACGGAGCGCGATCGACAGCGTGCTCGACGGCCGCGCGCGACGGATCGTCAAGCCCGGCCAGATGTTCAACCGCATCCACGTCGACGACATTGCGCAGGCGGTGCTGGCGTCGATGGCCGGGCACGGCACCGCTGACATCCTCAACGTCACCGACGACGAGCCCGCACCGCCGCAGGATGTCATCGCACATGCCGCCCGCCTGCTAGGGTGCCCCCTCCCTCCGGAGGTGCCCTACGACAGCGCGGACCTCAGTCCGATGGCGCGCAGCTTCTACGCGGAGTCCAAGCGCGTGCGGAACGACCTCCTAAAGCGGGATCTCGGCCTCACGCTGCGGCATCCGACCTATCGCGAAGGGCTCGCCGCAATTGCGGCCGCGGCGAGCAGGGGGACTTGAGACCGCCCCGCGGTGAATTCCAGGCGGGCGCCATACCCCGGAAAGCAGCGCAATCCCGAGTTGCACATCCTTTCGATGCCGCATTCAGGCGCCGTTCAAGATGGCTCGGCTTTCTTGTTGCCCGAATTTCGTTCCAGGGTTGGCAACACCCGGTCACTGCATCGCTATTCATGTGGCGATGGTGGGCCGGTTGGGGAGGTCGAGATGAGCCGGGGCTCGCAGCGTTGTGGTGGATCGCCCAATTCCGCCGTCGCGTTCACTCGTGTGCCGCTGGCGGCAGCGGTCGCTGTGACTACGATCTGCACGATTGCGGTGACGGCATCCGCTGAAGTGCGTGGACCAGCAATGGGAACGCGCCCCGATCCCGCCCACGCCATCGCCGAGCGCTTCGCCAATTCCGGCACGTCGAGGGCCGATGACGACGCGCGACGGTTGAAATCGTACGAGGACGAGATGCTGCGGCGTGCCCGCGCCGAGGCTGACGCTCGCGCGAAGGCGGATCTGGCTCGCGAGTCGGAGCGGGCGAAACGCGAGGCCGCCGCCCGCGCGGACGACGAGCGGCGCGCCGCCGAGGAGCGGCAACTGGCGCAGGACGAACAGGCCCGCCGCAAGGCCGCCGAGCGGGAGCGCGAAACGCGGTCGCTCAGCGACCGCCTGCGCGCCGTCCGCGAAACACGCGAGCGGGAGAAGCGTGAGTTCGAGGCGGAGGCGCAGGCGCGCAAGGCCGCTACCGAACGGCGGCAGCAGGCGCTCGCCGAACACGTCCGGCGGCTTTCTCAACGTGTGGCCGACGGCGAGAAGCGGCCAGCCGAGGCGCGCCGCTTCGAGGACGAGCAAAAGGCGGCGGAGGCACACCGCATCGAGGCTGAGCGCCAGGCTATGGAAGCGCGTCGCACGGAGCAGGAGCGCCAAGCCGCGGAAGCGCGCCGCATCCAGGACGAACGTCAAGCCGCCGAGGCGCGGCGCATCGAAGACGAGGCGCGTGACTTCGACGACGAGGTGCGCGCCGCCGATCGACGGCGCTGGTCCGATCGTCGCGATCGGGACGTTATTCCTTCGCGCGTCGGGCATGTCCGCGACGGGGGTGACGAAGCCGATCGCGTCACCGTGCTCATCGTTATGACGCCCGGCAAGCGCGGCATCCGCCGCTGGAACAAGACCGCTGATCCCATGCTGTGCGTGGAAGGCAGCTGCTATATTTCGCGCGGCGCCGCCGACCCTGCCGAGCAGTTGACGCGCGCCCGCGCATTTGGACCGGGCGTCGCCCTTGGCAATCGCGCCGGAGCGTGCCGAGGCCGTCTCACCTGCGTTTTCCGTGGCATCGAGCTGGGCGGCCCGCGCGCTTGGATGCAGCCCGTCGATCTGCGCATCGTGCGCCATGACAGGCGCTCCGCGCACATGATCAAGGCCGACGAAAGCTGCGGATTGAGCCGCGGCCGCCTCACCTGCAACCGGACTGTCGAGGACGAAGGCTACCGCGCCTGGATCGTACCGGAAGATGTCGCGGAGGCAGCCGGGGCGGAGGCACTCGAAGATGCATTGCGTGGCGACCTGTCGGCGACGTACTCCGCGCGCGCGCCCTGGTGATGGTTGCCCGCCTCAATGGCGTCGTGTGACGAAGGCTGGGTCGCGATCGGCGAGCCGCGCTCAATAGGGCCAGTACATGCTGTTGGGATAGGGCTCGCGCTCCTCGCGCGGACCACGGCGGGGACGCTGACCGGCAGGCGCCTTGCTTGCCGAGCGCACCTTCTTCGCCGCATCGATACGGCGTCGGGCCGCCTTCGCCTTGGTCTCCGCATCAGGCAGACGCTCCGCGTCCTGGGGCGCCGCGATGGTGGGTTGCGCGTTCGACGAGGGCTGCGCATCGCCAGACGCATCGCTGCCCGCAATCGTCAGCAGTGCAACCGACACCAGTGGCTGATCGGTAGCCGAAGGGCCATGACCGTCGACGAGTATGACGCTGACACCCGGCCGCAAGTTCTCGGCCAACGTCGCTGTCCTCTCGCGGTCGAGGAACCGCACGCGCCGGAATGCCTGAGCCGCGACGTCACGGCGTATGTGCGCTGCGTCCGCATCTTCGTCGAGTGCAAATGCCATCCAGCGGGCGGGCCGGCCGAGCGCACCCTTTGAAACCAGTGTGATCGCGTGCAAGCCGAACGGCGCCGTGGGGTTCTCGACCGCGATCGGCAACCGATCGACCACACGACCGTCGTGCAGCACATAGGCCGACAGATCGGCACGCGAAACGATGAGAGAGGTCACCGGCGCGCTCGAGCCGGTGGGGACGGGAGGCGTTGCGGCCTTGACCGGCTTGCCCTCAATGGCGGGAGCCGCGAAACGCGCAATCCGGCCGATGCTGCCAGTCTCGACGACACCTGCGAACGGGCCCGTCGCGTCGAAAGCCTGCGGCCCGCTACGCTCCTTGGTCACCACGACGAGCCCGCCGCGATGGCTGATCTCGCCCAATAGGCGGCCGAAGTCGTCGGAAAGGGGGACCGGGCGTCCCACCTCGGCGAAACGGCGGCCGAGCCGCGTAAACAGCTCAGTGCCGCGCCAGAGGACGACCTGCGCATCCTCTGCGTCACCCTTGCGGCTCAACGAGGAAACGGTGAAGGCACCGCCCGCCAAGCTCGCCAACTCGGCGTCGACGGTGGTCCTGGCCAAGCCGATCTGCCTCTCGCCCAGGTAGGCATGCACAGTACCCTGCGACAGGGAAACGACCGTCACCGCAGGCCCGCTCGCGTCGGCCGCGGGCACCCAGACGAACCGCCCCATCTGCAAGCCCGAGCCGTCGACAAAGCGCTCGGCCGCTGCCGCGCACGGAAGCGCAGCGGCGGCCATCAATGCCAGCCCAGCGATGAGAAGGCGCCCGTTCGGCATGCTCCATCCAGGTCCGCAGCCCCGCGAGCGCACGGCCCCCGGAGCGAATCAGTCACGTGAAGCCGAGTATAGACGCCGTGGCGCGCTCAGCGACCGAAGCGAGCGAAACCAGCTTGTGCGTTGAATTGTGTAAAGCCGTGTTCGGGCGATGATCGCCGCGAGTCGGTGCCGACGTGCAACGCACCAGCACGCAATCTGCGCTCTCGCAGCGTGTCGGGCGAAGCGTCACGATGGCTCAGCGGCGGCGGTTGCCACCGGGAGGGCCACCCGCCTGGGACGGCTGCGGACCGCGCTGGTCCTTGTGACGGAAGTTGATGCGACCCTTGGTGAGGTCGTAGGGCGTCATCTCGATGGTGACGCGGTCGCCGGCCAGGATACGGATGCGGTTCTTCTTCATGCGGCCGGACGTGTAGGCGATGACCTCATGGCCGTTATCCAGCGTTACACGGCAGCGGGCATCGGGCAGCACCTCGGCCACAACGCCCTCGAACTCCAGCATCTCTTCCTTTGCCATCCAGTCTCCTCATCCGCACCGAGGCGGATCGTTCCAACACACAACGGGAGCAGCCGTGGCTGCCCCCGTGTATTCGTGAAGCGAAGATGTCTAAACCAGTCGCGCGATCAGAGCGCGCGCAGGTTCGTCGCAGCGATCTTGCCGTTACGACCGCGCTCGGTCTCGAACGAGACCTTCTGCCCTTCGTGAAGGGTCGACATGCCAGCGCGCTCAACAGCCGAGATGTGGACGAAGACGTCGCTGCCGCCCTCTTCCGGCTGAATGAAGCCATAGCCCTTCTGGCCGTTGAACCACTTCACAGTACCGTTCGCCATAGATTGCCTCCAAAGCAGTTGGCGGTTTCCCTCCGGCAAGATTGCCGATGGGCCTCAAATCGCGTTGGAGACGTCTCGTTCGGGCAGTGTAAGGGCCGGAGTAGAGCTAACCAAGGCGCATTCGATGGGCTTGTATATGACTTGTCTGCGATCCGAACGCAAGGATGTGGACGGCACGGATTGGCATTTCTCGGAACGCCGTTCGCGAATATGGCTACCGCCAACGGACGAGTGCGGGGCGGGGGGAAAAGCGGCCAGTTGACCAACAAGCATGCGCCCGAAGCCTCGAGCCGATCGGGAAATGGCGTGGGCTGCCAATCGCATCGCCCTTACCAGCTCACATCGGCCCTCCGCACCCCGTCCCCAACCGTGTAAGCAACTTTGCGGCCGCTCCACAGCAAGGGACGACGATGACCAGCAGCGGTTTCAGCAATCATTTCGCCAGCGTCGCCAGCGCCTACGCAGCCAACCGCCCGGGCTATCCGCCCCAACTTTTCGAGTGGCTTGCCGGACTATGCGCCACGCGAGACCTCGCCTGGGACTGCGCCACGGGCTCGGGGCAGGCCGCCGCGGGGCTCGCGCCCTGGTTTAAGCGCGTGGTTGCAACCGACGCCAGCGCCGAGCAGATCGCCAGGAGCCGGCCGGCGGCCGGAGTAGGCTTTCAGGTAGCGACAGCGGAGCGCAGCGGGCTTGCGGACAGGTGTGCGGACCTCATTACGGTTGCGCAGGCATTGCACTGGTTCGACCTGCCTTCCTTTTATGCAGAAGCCCGACGGGTCGCACGGGCACCGGCGGTGATCGCGGCGTGGACCTATGGCCGGCTGGACATGACCGCTCCCCGGACGAACGCGATCGTCGAGCAAATCTACCAGAGCGTGCTGGGGCCCTATTGGCCAGCCGAGCGCAAGCACCCCGAGACCGGCTACCGCGATTTGCCGTTCCCGTTCGAGCGCATTCCCGCGCCGCGGTTCGAGATGAAGACGACATGGTCGATCGACGACCTCGCCGGCTACATGGCGAGTTGGTCTGCTGCGGCGCGCTATACCGCGGCGACGGGGCGCGACGCGATCGCTGATGCACGCTCCGCGCTGGCCGACGCTTGGAGGTCGGACGCGCCCGAGCACGACGACGACCGGCGTTGCGTGCGCTGGCCGCTCACCGTTCTGGCGGGACGCATTGCATCCTGAACGGGGCCAGCCGGGGAAACGGAACACCTCCGGATGTTCGGCACGCGACATTCGTCAACATCGAGTTAACCATGTTTGCCTAAGATGGGGTTTTTGCGATGACAGCATACATTCCCAAAGGGCAGGTCCATGAGGGCACCCCGACTCATTGCGCGTGCTTTTGCCGATGCACGCGACGGCAACATCGCAATCATGTTCGCGCTCGTTGCGCTGCCGATGTTCTCCATGGTTGGCATCGCCGTCGACTACAGCCGCGCCATCAAGGCACAACGCCAGATGCAGCTTGCCGCGGACGCCGCCGTGCTGGCGGCGGCCTCGTTGGAGGGCGCCAGCAGCGCCGAGCGTCAGGATCGGGCTGAAGCGATCTTCGCGAGCAACGTTGCCTCCAATCCCAACACGGCGGGGAGCCAGGCCTCCGCGCTGGCGCAAGGCGATACGGTCACCGTTACCGCACAAGTGAGCGTGCCGACCACATTCATGGGGGTCGTGGGCCTCGAAGCGCTGCCCGTCAACGTGAGCGCAACGGCCCTTGCGGCCCAGGGAAGCGTCACCAGCGGCGGTACGGTGTGCGTGCTTGCCCTCAATCCGAACGCCTCATCCGCCTTCTCGATCAACGGCACCACCGACTATCGCGCGATCGACTGCGCGACCTATTCCAACTCGCGTGACAGCTGGTCGCTGCGCGGCGTCGGAACGTCGAGCGCAATCGCAACCGCGTTCTTTAGCTCGGGCGGCGTATCCGGAGCGGACCAGTTCACCCCCGTTCCTCTGACAGGACAGCCGGTCCTGGCCGATCCGCTCGCCGGGCTGCCTCAACCCTACTCCAGCGCGTGCGGGAGCAAGGACAAGGGCACCAAGCTCAACAAGGGCAACCACACCCTGACCGCCGGCACCTACTGCGGCGGACTGTGGCTGGGCTCGGGCGCCAACGTGACCTTCGGCCCGGGCATCTACGTGATCAAGGGCGGCGCGCTGGAAATGACCAGCGGCTCGTCCTCCTACGGCCGCGACGTGCATTTCCACTTCGTGGGCGATGGCGCCCACCTGAAAGTGCGCGGCGGCGCCGACGCTGACTTGCAGGCCATGACCTGGGGCACCTATGGCGGCATCCTGTTCGCGCAAGATCCGTTCGCCTCACCCGGCGACGTATCGGACGTCCAGGGCGGCGGCACGATGAAGCTCGTCGGCGCGCTCTACTTCCCGACGCAGGAGGTCGATGTCGGCGGCAATGGCAACCTGGGCCTGGAAACCGATGCGTGGGCGATCATCGCCGACACCATCCGCGTTCACGGCAACGGACAGGTGCGGCTGAAGGCAAACTTCGCCGCCTTAGGCATGCCGGATATCCTGCCGAAGGTCTCTCCCAAGTCGCCCCGTCTGACCAACTGACCTTCGCGCGCTAGCCCTGCGATGGCCCAGCTCAGTGCGCGGCCTCCCAGTTGGCGGCTGCCTTGGCATCGACGTGGATCGGAACTGAGAACTGCACCGCCGGCAGGGATGCGCGCTCCATGACGCGCCGCGCAACCTCGATCGTCCTGGCGAGCTCCGGCTCGGACGTTTCGAAGATCAGCTCGTCGTGTACCTGAAGCAGCATGCGCGTTCCGGCAAGACCCGCTTGAGCAAGCGCGGAGGGCATCCGCACCATGGCGCGGCGGATGATGTCGGCAGCCGAGCCCTGGATCGGCGCGTTGATTGCTGCCCGCTCCAGGAACCCGCGCATCGACGGGTTGCGCGTGTTGATCTCCGGATAATGGATGCGGCGCCCGAACACGGTCTCAACGTAGCCGTTGTCGTGTGCGAAGCGCTTGGTGCGCTCCATGTAGTCGCGAATGCCGGGAAATCGGTCGAAATACGTACGGATGTACTGGCCCGCCTCCTCGCGCGAGATGCCAAGCTGGTTGGCAAGGCCGAAGGCGGAGATGCCGTAGATGATGCCAAAGTTGATGGCCTTGGCGCGCCGCCGCACCTCGGCCGGCATGTCCTTGACCGGCACGGAGAACATCTCGGAGGCCGTCATCGCGTGGATGTCGAGGCCATCGGCAAACGCGCGCTTCAGCTGAGGGATGTCCGCAATGTGGGCAAGCACGCGCAGCTCGATCTGCGAGTAGTCCGCGGAGACGAGTTTGCCCCCCTTCTCCGCGATGAATGCCGTTCTGATCTCGCGGCCCTCGCGCGTTCGCACAGGGATGTTCTGCAGGTTGGGATCGGACGAGGCGAGCCGGCCTGTCGTCGTCGCTGCCAGCGCATAGGACGTGTGGATGCGGCCCGTCTCCGGATCGATATATTCGGGCAGCGCATCGGTATAGGTCGATTTGAGCTTGGTGAGCTGGCGCCATTCCAGCATCGTGTCGATGAGCCGGCGCGCGTCACCGGGCAGTTCCTCGTTGGCGGCGAGATCATCGAGCAGACCGGCGCGCGTCTCCCACTGGCCGGTCTTGGTCTTCTTGCCGCCGGGCAACCGCAGGCGGTCGAACAGCAGCTCGCCAAGCTGCTTGGGCGAGCCCAGGTTGAACCGCTCGCCGGCCAGCGCGTAGACCTCTTCCTCCAGCGCGCCGACGCGCTGTGCGAACGTGCCCGACAGCCGCGACAGGATCTGCCGGTCGACCTTAATGCCGGCGTGCTCCATGTCGACGAGCACGGGCAGGAGTGGCCGCTCAAGCGTTTCGTAGACGGTCGTCATGCGCTCGGCCACCAGCCGCGGCTTCAGCACCAGCCAGAGGCGCAGCGCGATATCCGCACTCTCGGCGGCATACTCGGTCGCCTTGTCGACAGGCACGCCTTCGAACGAGCGGTCCGCTTTCTTGGCGCCCGGTGCGTGCTGCAGAACTTGCGCGTAGGCGATGCACGTGTGCTGGAGATGCCGTTCGGCCAGTTCATCGATGCCGTGACCACCGCGGCCGCCGTCGAGCACATACGAGATGAGCATCGTGTCGTCGGTTGGCGCAACGCGGATGCCGTGACGGCGCAGAAGCAGCGCCGCCGCCTTCACGTTCTGGCCGACCTTGAGAACGGAAGGGTCCTCCAGCAAGGGCCGCAGCAGCGCGAGCGCCTCACTGGCTGCCATCTGGCCTTCGGCAAGGCCGCCTCCGCCAAACAGATCGCTCGCGCCGACGCGATGGCCAACGGGAACGTAGCCAGCAAGGCCGGGCGCCACCGCAAGGCCAACGCCCACGACCTCCGCGCGCATGGGGTCGGCGCGGCTCATCTCGACTGTAACTGCGAACCGGCCTGCCTCGCGACACACCGCGATCCAGCGCTTCAAGCCGGCTGCATCGATGACCGTCTCATACTTCGATCGATCGACGGGGCGGGAGCTGGCGAGTGCGCGCAACTGACGCGCGCCGGCCGAAGGCGTGCCGACGCCCTCTGCTGCCGGCAGCGCCTTGCCCTGCTGTGGTTCGACCGATGCACTCGCCGATGGCTTTGCCCCGCGCACGGAAGCGCCGACCGACACCTCCGGCAAGGCGGGCGGCTCCGCGCCCAGTGCTTCGGCGATGCGCCGGGTCAGCGTTGAAAACTCCATCGCGCGGAGAAAGCCAAGCAGCGCAGGCGCAACCGGGTCCTGCACGCCGGTCTGCTCGATCGGGGTCGTCACCGGCACGTCGTCGGCAAGCCGCACCAGTTCGCGGCTGATGCGTGCCTGATCGGCAAACTCGATCAGTTTTTCGCGGCGCTTGGGCTGCTTGATCTCGCCAGCGCGCGCAAGCAGCCCGTCGAGATCCTCGTATTCGCGGATGAGCTCGGCCGCCGTCTTCACGCCGATGCCCGGCACGCCTGGGACGTTGTCCGTGGAATCGCCGGCCAGCGCCTGCACGTCGACGACCTTGTCGGGCGGCACGCCGAACTTCTCGACAACTTCGTCCGGGCCGATCTTCTTGTTCTTCATGCCATCGAGCATGACGACGCCCGGGCGGATCAACTGCATCAGGTCCTTGTCGGAGGAGACAATGGTCACGTCGCCGCCAGCCTTCACCGCGTGCCGTGCGTAGGTGGCAATGAGATCATCGGCCTCGTAACCCTTCTGCTCGACGCACGCGACGTTGAATGCCTTCACAGCCTCGCGGATCAGCGGGAACTGCGGCACCAGCTCTTCGGGTGGCGGCGGACGGTTCGCCTTGTATTGATCGTAGATGTCGTTGCGGAACGTGTGCGCCGAATGATCGAACACGACAGCGATATGAGTCGGGCGATCAGCGAGCTTGGAATCGCCGAGCAGCTTCCACAGCATCTGACAGAAACCGTGCACGGCGCCGACCGGCAGGCCGTCGGAGGGACGCGTGAGGGGCGGCAGCGCATGGAACGCGCGGAAGATGTAGCCGGACCCGTCGATCAGGTAGACGTGGCTGCCCTTGATGATCGGCAGGGGCTCGCCCGCGGGGACGAAACACTGCGCGGGCCGGTCTTCGCCGCTGGCATCGCGGGCGGCGGCGGCGGGCCTGGTGGCTTCAGCTTTGCTCATGGCGGCGGACTATAGGCGCCGTGCCGGCAATCCGCGAGCGGCCATGAGCTTCACACGAACCTCACACGCCGCGGCAGAGATCGCGCGCCAGTGCGCGGCGGGCCAGATCTCCCACGTCAGCCCACGACAAGCCTGCCGATCCATCGGCCGCCTCGATGATGCGCTCGAGCGTCCAGCGCATGCGCGACATGCGCGAGCCCTGATCGTTGATCACATCGCGCAGGACATCCAGCTCCCGATTGAATTCTCGGTCCGTCATCGCTCCCACCCTTCCCGGCGTTGAATTGAGCAACCGTCACGAACGCGGCACACAACTGACGCCCAGGTGGTCCTGCCACGCGGCTGGCGCTTGACAGAGTCCGGACAAACTCTGGACCGAATTTTGCCGTAATTTCAGAAGGTCGCAAGCCCGCGTTGAGGAGCCTGTTGATGACCTGTTGAAAGCCCGATTTCGGTCCGCTCTCTCAGGATTCGGCTCACGATCGTCCTAAGTGGACGACCCGCGCCGGGCTCAGCGACCACGCGCGCCCGGCACGGCATCGATACGGGGCAGGTAGGGCTTCAAGTCGATCACCGGCGTCCCATTGGCGAAGTCTGTGGCGCGGATGTCGATGCGCGTGCCGGCCCACCCCGTTACCTCGACCACGCTCATGCCGATCGGATTGGGTCGCACGGGCGATCGCAGCGCAAACACGCCCATCGGCCGCTCCAGGTGGCGCGGGGCCTGCACGACGAGGTCACGCCGCGAGGCATCGAGCCAGACCAGCACTACAAGGTGCGAGTAATCGCCAATTCCCTCCAGCCCGGCGGCATAGATCGGGTCGATCTCGATGGCGGCCGGCTCCGTGCGGTCGGCCGTATTCTTCGGGCAATCGGCCGGCGTCGGGTAGGCCGAACGGATGCGGCCGATGAACCGGAGCCCCGCATCGGTCGGCGGCGGCATGTCGATGGCGATCTCGCCGGGCCGCGGCGGCTTGAACTCCGGCATCAAAACTCCCCTCGTCAGTACCCTCGCGTTCCGCCCGAGCCGCGGCCACCGGACACAGCTCCGTATCGGACCTCACCGAGTGCGCTGGTCGCCGCCAATCGCGGTTTGCGGGTGCGGCGCTTATGGGGTATCACAACGCCGCAGGCACCCGTAGCTCAGCTGGATAGAGTGTCGCCCTCCGAAGGCAGGGCTAAGTCAAGCCTGCTGATCGAGGGTGTCGAAAAAATCGAGGGAAACCAAGCGATTGGTGAAACTCGGAGGACGCAACAAGATCGGTTCTGAGGTCGCGGAAGCACCGCGGAAGCAAGCTGAAAGGAGGTTCTGGAGGACAAACGGCGACAATCGGCAGGGCTAAACCCGCTCCGTTTGCGCCGATGCGATTACCTGATTCGGGATTGACCCTGCTCGATCTCGGACACTATCTGAACATTGATGCACCCGTAGCTCAGCTGGATAGAGCGCCACCCTCCGAAGGTGGAGGCCACACGTTCGAATCGTGTCGGGTGCGCCATCTCCTTTGATGGCGTCTGACTTTGCCCCCCGAGAAAGTGCTGGCGAAGGCACAACAAGGGACTACGCTACAAGTTTTGCGTAGTATGTCGATGAGCATGCTCTGTCAAAGCTCGTACCTTTTCCATAAGGTTCTCTTGTACGTGCGAAGAACCGAATAAGCGGGAGAGCTGCATAGAGGCACGGCACGCTCGAAGCTGTGGGGGAAATGGGAATGAAGGCGTTCGAATTCGGTCATCGTCTCGTCGATTCGTACGCTCGCTTCTCACGCTCTTTCAGCACCATTCGGTCTGAAGACCTGCATACCGAAATCGATCGACAGTACGAGGCCGGGCGATTCTGGCCAGATGCTTTGCTGTCGATTAACCCTCGGTTTCTTCAGGGGCCGACCGTTGACGAGTTGGTGGCCTCCGGTGATCTCGACGAAGCGACGGGCCGAATATTCCGGTTCGGACTGGCGCCTCTGCGGTTCCATCGCCACCAGGCGCAGTCCATCGCCAAGGCGCGGGCAGGCCAGAGCTATGTGGTCACGACCGGCACCGGCTCGGGCAAGTCGCTCTGCTTTTTCGTACCCGTGGTCGATGCAATCGTGCGCGCGCGGAAAGCGGGAAAGGCTCGTAGAATCAGCGCTATCATCGTGTATCCGATGAACGCACTGGCGAACAGCCAGATCAACGAGATCGAAAAGTTCATCTCTCAATCCGGCCTGCCTACAGAGATCCGGCCGGTGGTGCGGCGCTATACCGGCCAGGAAAGCCAGGAGGAGCGACAGCGGATCGCGGACAATCCACCGGATATTCTGCTCACCAACTTCATGATGGCCGAACTGCTCCTGACGCGGCAGGAGAGCCTCGACACCAAGGTCATAGAGAACGCAAACGGTCTGGACTTCATCGTTCTCGACGAGCTTCATACCTATCGTGGCCGCCAGGGCGCCGATGTCGCTGTTCTCGTCCGCCGCCTTCGCGACCGCTGCACGCCAGATAAGGCGCCGATCTGCATTGGGACTTCGGCGACCATGGCGAATGAAGGATCCGATACCAACCGCGCGCAGGCCGTGGCCGACGTTGCATCGCGTCTTTTCGGGGCGTCCATCGGGCCGGAATCGGTCATCGACGAGTCGCTTGAACGGGCAACGGACGATGGGCTGAAGCTCGATGACGTGCGGCCGAAGCTTGCGTCTGTTCTGACATCCGCGCTTCCAGATGTATTGACCGATGAGCTTCTGAGGAAGCACTCCCTGGCGGTCTGGACTGAGTTGGCAATCGGTCTGGATGACGCGCAGGAGCTTAAGCGCAAGAAGCCAATTCCTTTTGAAGAGGCCATCGCGCTCCTGTCAAAAGACAGCGGCGTGGAGGTCGAAACCTGCCGAACCAGCCTTGAGACATTCCTGACCCGCATCAGCCTCCCGGAAGCGGAGCGGGGCGGCACGGGGTCCGGCGCATTCCTGGCTTTCAAGCTCCACCAGTTCATCTCCGGCGCAGGCGAGGTTTTCACCACGCTGACCGAGAAGCCCCGAAATGTCCTGTTCGAAGGTCAGCTCGAAGATCCCAGCGCACCTGGCCATCGCCTCTATCCGACCAGATTCTGCCGGGAATGCGGACATGAGGTCCACGTCGTCACCAAGACTGAGGACGCTGACGGCATCCTGTTTCTGCCGAGGAACATCGACGATGCGCCCCTCGATGATCAGGAGGGGGACGCCGCGGGTTATCTGACCGCTACGGGAGACGGGGATCCCGACTACGCCTTCACTGGTGAGATCGAGAGCTATCCGGAGGATTGGCGCGAGGAGCGCAATGGCATCGAGCGGCTTCGGGCGAACAGGAAACGCCGGATGCCTCAGATGGTCACGGTGGCTCCCGACGGGCGGTACGATTCATCCGGGAAGAGCTTCTGGTTCATACCCGGCAAGTTTGGCTTCTGCCTGTGCTGCCTCGATCAGCCCCACCCCAGTATGCGGGAACGCACCAAGCTCGTGGGCCTGTCGGGCGAGGGCCGCAGCTC
This sequence comes from Hyphomicrobiaceae bacterium, assembly GCA_050250815.1. GTDB lineage: Bacteria > Pseudomonadota > Alphaproteobacteria > Rhizobiales > Hyphomicrobiaceae > JAEUMD01. Next base: position 20,346 of record JBFWNY010000035.1, on the reverse strand, counting down.
AGCCACGACGCTCCTCGTCTCGACTGCGCTGGAGTGGATGAACGGACGCAGCAGCGGCGTTCCCAAAGAGAAGCGCAAGCTCCTCGGCTTCACCGACAACCGGCAGGACGCTGCCCTTCAGGCGGGCCACTTCAACGACTTTCTATTCGTCAGTCTCCTGCGCGGTGCGATCCTGCGGGCTGTACTTGATGCCGGTGACGATGGCATAGCCGAGGACGAATTCGGCCTGCGGGTCGTGAAGGCGCTCGGATTTACTGCAGCCAACAAGGATGCACGCATCCACTGGATGCTGGATCCCGAGGCCGGCGCTGTGATCCGCGAAGACGCGCAGCGTTCTCTTGCGAAGGTTCTGGCCCATCGGCTCTGGACAGACCTGCGTCGGGGCTGGCGCTACACCAACCCAAGCCTCTCTGTCCTCAAGCTCATCGATGTCGCGTTCATCGGGCTCGATGCCATCGCCGAAGATACAGAACGCCTCACGGCCGTCCTGCCAGACTTGGGGGCGCTCGACGTGCCCAAGCGCAAGGAGATGTTCAAGAAGCTCCTCGGCGCCATGCTCGACGGTCTGGCTGTCGGCACGGAAGCACTCGATCTGACCGTCCTCGACACCGTCGCGCAGAAGTCGCGGAATCTTCTGCGGGCCCCCTGGGCCATCGATGCAAAGGAGACGCCGAGAAGCCGCACGACCCTGTTTCTGCAAGCGCCTGGCAAGGACCGCGTGGGGCTGCGGGAAGAACAGACAATCGTTCGGGCTGGGCACAATTCCCGTATCGCGCGCCTCATCAATCGCACTAGCGTCATGGGGACCAAACTGGGCAGGGCGGACTACCTGACGGTCATGACCGGCCTGATGGAACTCCTCGCCCGTGAGGGTCTCGTGGCGCGTGTCGATATAGAAGCGGATCTGCAGGGGTGGCGTTTGTCGCCGTCAGCCGTTCGTATCGTACCCGGCGAAGCGGTCCGGACGGGCACGGCGCAAAGAAATCGCTACTTTCACGATCTTTACAGCGAGATCGCTGCCGATCTGAAGGCTGGGAAGAGCAGCTTCTGGGGGCTCGAAGGCCGCGAGCACACGGCCCAGGTGGCCCAAAGACAGCGCGAATGGCGCGAGTGGCGCTTCCGCTTCGAGAAGGAAGATCGGGAGAACCTCGCCAGCAATGTCGCCGATCTCAAGGCGGCAGGAGAGTCAGAGCAGTTTCTGCCAGCTCTATTCTGTTCGCCTACCATGGAGCTTGGCGTCGACATCTCGGCGCTCAATGCCGTCTATCTACGAAACGTGCCGCCAACCCCGGCAAACTATGCCCAACGCGCTGGTCGTGCCGGTCGCTCCGGACAGGCCGCCGTCATCGTGACCTATTGTGCCGCTCAATCGCCGCACGATCAGTATTTCTTCGAGCGGCGCAACGAGATGGTGGCCGGCGTTGTCCGACCGCCAGCGCTCGACATCACCAATGAAGAACTCGTCCGCTCGCACCTGCATGCTGTGTGGCTCGCGGAAACGAAGCTCGCCCTGTCCTCCGACATCCCGGAGATCCTCGACCTCACGCAGACGGGCTACCCGCTGAAGCTGGAAATCCACGACGTAATCGACCGGCCCGAGCTGGCGACGTCGGCGCATGCTCCGATGAAGCGGATTCTTGATCAAATTCTCACTTCGGTGGAAGGCCGGAAACCGGTCTGGATGACCGAGCCGGATGAGTTCGTCACCCAGGTGGCCCAGCGCGCGCCACTGGAATTCGATCGGGCCTTTGATCGTTGGCGGGAACTCTACAACTCGGCTCGAACGCAGTTGATGGAGGCCAACGCCCGTTCGGAGATCACGGGACTCTCGGGCGCGGACCGTCGCCGGATCAAGGCGGCGCAGATGCAGGCGAGCGATCAGATCACCATTCTCGAACAAGGGAAGGCCTCGAACGGCTCAGATTTTTACTCTTACCGCTACCTCGCAACGGAAGGCTTCCTGCCGGGCTACAATTTCCCACGGCTTCCACTTTATGCCTTCATCCCCGGCGAGGGGAAAACCGGCTCGTTCCTTCAGCGCGCCCGCTTCCTGGCCATCTCGGAATTTGGGCCGCGCAGCCTGATCTATCACGAAGGTCGCGCCTACCGGGTCATGAAGGCGAAGCTACCGCCGGAAGTCCGGACCGGGGACGGATCGGAACTCGCTACGCGAGACATCTACATCTGCTCGAACTGCGGCGCCTGTCATGACAGCGAGGTCGAGCGCTGCCACGCCTGCAACAGTCCGATGGCGGGCGAGGTGCCGGTGCAGCGGACGCTCAGGATCGACAACGTCGAGGCTGCGCCCGCTGAGCGGATCACGGCCAATGACGAAGAGCGAGTCCGGCAGGGCTTTGACATCCAGACCGTCTTTTCCTGGCCGAGACGGGACGGCCGGGTGCAGATCACCGAGGCCGACTTCTGCTGCGAGGATACTTCGGTTTTCAACCTGCAATATGCCAACAGCGCCGAGATCAGCCGCATCAACAAGGGGCTGAAGCGGCGTGCAAATCAGACCGTTTTCGGCTTCCATATCGATCCGCGCAGTGGCTACTGGGCGAAGTCGGACGACGAAGATCCCGATGTCGATGTCCCGCCGGATGTCGTGAGGCCGGTTCGGATCGTCCCTATCGTCCGCGACCACAAGAATGCGCTGCTCTTCCGTTTCAGCGAGCCTACGGCCTATGCGCCCGAGACGATTGCGACGGTTCAGCATGCCCTCATGAGGGGCATCGAGGTCGTCTTCCAACTGGAAGAGGGCGAAGTTCTCGGCGAGCCGCTGCCCGCCCGCGATAACCGTCGCGCCATTCTGGCCTATGAGGCCACCGAGGGCGGCGCCGGCGTGTTGAGCCGTCTGATCGAGGATCCGCAAGCGCTGGGTAAGGTCGCGCGCGAAGCACTCACCCTGATGCACTTCGACAAGGTTGATGAAGCGATAGCAGCAGGCGACGCCACGCTACTCGTCAGCCGGGATGGAGAGGCTTGCGTTCGCGGATGCTACCGCTGCTTGCTCTCCTACTTCAACCAGCCCGATCACGAGTTGATCGACCGGACGAGCGATGAAGCGATGCAGATGCTGGTCGATCTGGCGCGCGGGCAGGTGGTGCTTGCTACAGCGCCGGGGCTGTCAGCCGATGGTGCAGGATGGCCGAAAGCTTTCAAGGACGCTGGGCTTCCGCCCCCGGACGGCTCCCCTGTCTGCTTTTTGGATCAGGAGATGAGCTTCGCATGGCGCAGTCACTTCGTCGCCGCTTGCGTCTCTCCATCGGCCGAGGCGACGCGTCAGGAAGCTGAAGCCAAAGGTTGGACGCTGTTCGAATTGCCGGAAACGGCTGCGGCAGGTGTTCCGAACGAGATGGTCTCGATGTTCGGAGAGACACCCCAATGACGATGAGTTTCGCCCCTGGAGATCTGGTTCGCGCCCGCGGGCGCGAATGGGTCGCCTTGCCGTCGCCGCAGGACGGCATTCTCGCGCTTCGTCCCCTCTCGGGTAGCGAGAACGATACGGTCATCCTCGACCCGCAGCTCGAGATACTCCCGGTCCAACCCGCCCGTTTCGATCTACCTGCCGATGCCACTACAACGGTCCAGGCGAAAGCGGCCCTGCTCGCGGATGCGATGCGTCTGACACTGCGCCGCGGTGCGGGCCCCTTCCGGTCCGCCGCGCAGCTCGCTTTCGAGCCGCGGATCTACCAACTTGTGCCCCTGCTCATGGCGCTTCGCATGCCGATGCCGCGCCTTCTCATCGCGGACGACGTCGGCATCGGCAAGACGATCGAGGCTGGCCTGATCTTGCGCGAGCTGATGGACCGGGGTGAGGTGGATGCGTTCTCGGTGCTCTGCCCGCCGCATCTCGTCGAGCAATGGGTTGGGGAGCTGAAGTCGCGCTTCGGGATTGACGCCGTCCCGGTCACATCAGGCACCGCTAGCCGACTGGAGCGCGGACTGCCCCTCGCTCAGACGCTGTTCGGCGCCTATCCCTTCACGGTCGTCAGCCTCGATTACATCAAGGCCGAGAAGCGCCGCGAAGGCTTCGCGCGCGCCTGTCCGGATTTCGTCATCGTCGATGAAGCCCATGCCTGCGTGGGCACGCACCGTGGCCGGCAGCAACGCTTCGAGCTTCTATCGGGATTGGCCCGGAATCCCGAGCAGCGGATGATCCTTTTGACCGCGACGCCGCATTCCGGGGACGAAGAAGCTTTCGCCCGTCTTCTCTTCCTGGTCGACCCTTCATTCGGCGCGATGGATTTCGAGGACACGCGGTATCGCGAGCGTCTGGCCCGGCACTTCGTTCAGCGACGACGTATCGATCTCGTCTCGGGGGATTGGGACGAAGATCGCGCCTTCCCGAAGCATGAGACTACGGAATTCGCCTATCGTTTGTCCGACACCCATCGCGCGTTCCAAGAAGTCGTACTCGGTTACTGCTTTGGGATCGTGTCCCGGGCCGGATCCGGGCAGCGGGAGCGGCGCCTGGCCTTTTGGGGCACGCTGGCCCTGATGCGCTGCGTAGGCTCGTCGCCAGCGGCAGCCCTGAGCGCGCTGCGAAACCGGATGTCGAGCGAGAGCGAGCGCCTCGAACCGCAGATTTATGATGATGACGGGGACGACGAGGACGCGGTTGATCTCGAACCGGGCACGGCCTTCGATGCCGATCCGGAGCTACTTGCGTTGGTAAAGCGTGCCGAGGAATTGGTCGGCAAGCCCGATTCGAAACTGGCGGCCTTGGTCGACGCGCTGACGCCCCTCATTAAGAAAGGTGCCAATCCCGTCGTCTTCTGTCGCTACCTGGCGACGGCCGAGCATGTCCGCGATGGCCTGCGCAAGGCTTTCCCGAAGCTGACCATTGAAGCTGTAACCGGCGTTCTTACGCCTGACGAGCGCCGCGATCGTGTCGCCGACATGGCTACCGCGGACGACGAAAAGCCGATCCAGCGCATCCTTGTTGCAACCGACTGCCTCTCCGAAGGTATCAACCTTCAGCAGCTCTTCGACACAGTCGTCCACTACGACCTGTCATGGAACCCGACCCGGCACCAGCAGCGTGAAGGCCGGGTAGACCGCTTCGGCCAGCCGGCGGAACTCGTCCGGTCGATCATGATGTTCTCGCCGGACAGCGCCATAGACGGCGCGGTGCTCGAAGTGATCCTTCGTAAGGCCGAAGATATCCGCAAAGCTACGGGCGTGACTGTGCCACTTCCTGAGGAACGAGGGCCAGTGACGGATGCGCTGATGGCATCGATGATGTTGCGCCACGGCGTATCCCCTCAGCTTACCCTTGATCTTCGTCTCGAAGACGGGGCCAAGGTCATGGAGGCGCGGTGGCGCGACGCTTCCGAAAACGAGAAGCGGTCCCGCGCGCGTTTCGCCCAGAACGCCATGAAGCCGCAGGAAGTCGCGCCGGAATGGGAGAAGGTGCGTACGCTCCTCGGCTCGCCGGCGGAAGCAAGGCTCTTCGTCGAACGAGCGATGGCGCGTTTCGGAGTACCTCTGGAGACCAGGAAAACGGTGCTTCTGGCACATGTCGACGCGCTTGATGCCGGCCTGCGCGAGCGGTTGAAGAAGCATGACCTGACTGGATCGGTGCGTCTGGCGACGGTCGAGCCGGCACCCTCAGGCACTGCGCTACTCACCCGGACCCATCCCCTGACGGCGACCCTTGCCGAGGCGCTGGTCGAGGCTTCGCTCGATCCCGAATCCCTGTCGAGTCTCGGCATCGGCCGGGTCGGCGCCTGGCCAACCGCCGCCGTCCAGCAAGTGACCCGCCTAGCTCTGCTACGTATCCGTTTCAAGCTCACCGTCCATTCTCGCAAGGAGCGGTTGTTGCTGGCGGAGGAAGCGGCCCTAGTCGCGATCCAGAACGACCGGATGGTGGCGGTTGGAGAAGCCGCGTGGGAATGGCTGAACACACCAGCGACGTCCGATCTGGCACCCGTCGCGCGCGACAGGTTTATTGCGAAGGCGAAGGAAGATTTGCCTGGTCTGCTCGACGGACCGATCGCCGATTTCGTCCGATCACGCGCGCAAGAGTTGATGCAAGACCATGCCCGCATCCGCGTCGCGTCAGGCTCCGCCTCGCGCGTCACGGTGGAGGCCATCCTGCCACCAGATGTGATTGGCCTCTTCGTGCTGATGCCGGGAGAGGCCTGAGCTATGGCGCGCAAGCCTGTCACTGACGTGTCGGCCTGGCCCTCGCTCACCCTCGAGGGCAATCTCATTGCTCCGGCCATGGTCGCCAGCATCGACCGGCGACAAGCCTCCGAACAGACTGAGGAGGACTACCGGATCCGCAAGGGGCTGACGATCCGGGAGGAGATTTCGACCGCCTTCCGTGTCGGCCAGTCCCATTTCGACGACTTCGCGAAGCTGGAGAATCCCTCAGTGGAGGTGACGCGGCGCTTCGTGAGGGCATTCCTGACGGAAACCTTCGGCTTTGACGATCTCGGTCCGGCCGATGACGCGATCTCCTTGCTCGCCGGAGGTCGCATTCCCATCGTGGTCGTGCCGCCGTCCGAGGAAAAGCTCGACCGACGTAGCCCGACGCTTTCCACCGACCGTTCGCGGTCCCCGGCATTTGCGCTTCAGGACTATCTCAACGACAGCGATGTCGCGCTTTGGGGCCTGGTCACGAATGGAGCGGTGATCCGCCTCATGCGGGACAACGCCTCGCTGACCCGTCCCGCCTACATCGAAGCCGATCTTACCGCGATCTTCATTAACGAGGATGCCGCCTCCTTCGCGGTCCTTTGGTCGCTGATCCACCGCACCCGGTTCGGGGTCGCTGGCACACCTGTCACCGATTGCGCGCTCGAACGCTGGCGCGAGGCCGGCTCACGCGAAGGCGAGGCTGCCCGCGACCGGCTGGCGACCCAGGTCGAAGCCGCGCTCAAGACGCTCGGCTCGGGTTTCCTCGAAGCCAACCCCGACCTCGCCGCACGCCTGAAATCTGGCGAGGTCAATCTGACCGAGTGGTTCAACGAGCTTCTCCGTCTCGTCTATCGCCTCATCTTCCTAATGGTGGCTGAAGACCGGAACCTGCTTCACCCCGAGACGGCAAAACCGGACGCCCGAATGCTCTACGCCGAAGGCTACAGCCTCGCTGCGCTTCGGGCACAGGCGGCGCGCGCGGCCACCTGGGACAAGCACCATGACCGCTACGAGGGTATCAAGGTCGTATTCCGCGCGCTTACGCATGGGCAGGAGGCGCTCAGCCTTCCGGCGCTCGGCGGTCTTTTCAGCGCCGACAAGCTGCCGCATCTCCAAACTGCGCGGCTGCGCAACCGCGCCTTCATGGAAACGCTGTACCGCCTGTCTTGGCTATCCGAAAAAACCGGCATGGTGCCGGTGAACTGGCGCGCGATGGAAACCGAGGAGCTGGGTTCGGTCTATGAATCCCTGCTCGAACTCCAGCCGCAGCTTGGCGACGACGGCAAGACGCTCACCTTCGCCTCGGAAGCCACTGAGCAGAAGGGTAACCAGCGCAAAACCACCGGCTCCTACTACACGCCGGACAGCCTCGTGCAGGCACTCCTCGACACAGCGCTCGATCCTATTCTCGACAAGACAGAGGCGGAAGCCGCCGACCCAGCCCAAGCCTTGTTGAAGCTCAGCGTCATCGACCCCGCCTGCGGATCGGGCCACTTCCTGCTAGCCGCTGCCCGCCGAATCGCTACTCGTCTTGCCCGCATTCGAGCGGAGGGCACACCCTCGCTTGCAGATTTCCGACATGCGCTGCGTGATGTCACCCGCTGCTGCATCTATGGTGTCGATCGCAACCCGATGGCGGTTGAACTCACCAAGGTCGCTCTCTGGATCGAGACGGTGGACCCTGGCCTTCCGCTTGGCTTCTTCGATGCGCAGATCCGTTGCGGCGACTCTCTTTTTGGCGTGTTCGATTTAAAGGTGCTGGAGCAGGGTATTCCGGATGCTGCGTTCAAGGAGCTCGCCGGCGACAACAAAGAGGTAGCAAGATACTACGCCCGAAAGAACAACCTGGAGAAAGCAGAAAAAGATCGTATCGCCGAAGGCTTCGGTTTCAGCCGTGCAAGAGACGTCACGCGCGATTTCGAGGCGCTTCGCGCTATGCCGGAAAATACCGTCGACGAGATTGAAGCCAAGTCTGCAAGACTACGTGCGCTGACCAAGCAAGGTGCAGTCGCATGGCAACTTGAAACGGCATGCGATCTCAACGTGTCGGCGTTTCTGTTGCCGAAGACGAAAGGTGGGCCGTATGCGGGGCCTGACGGAATGCCTCGCCGGGGAGCAGAGACAGTGTCGACTTCGGGCACTATCTGGGAATGGCTGAGGGAGGTACGGCCCTTTGAACCGTTGCTCAGTGCGGCCGCGGAAGCAACACGCAATGCTCGCGCATTTCACTGGCCTCTAGAATTCCCGGACGTCATGCAACGTGGGGGGTTCGACGTTGTGCTCGGAAACCCACCATGGGAGGTTCTTCAGCTTTCCGAGCAAGAGTATTTTGCCACTCGAAGGTCTGAGATTGCTGCTTTAACTGGGGCTAAGCGGAAGAAGGCTATCGATACGCTGGCTCAGACCGACCCTAGCGCTTATGCGGCATTCGTCTCGGCGAAGAGGTCATCGGAAGCAATCAATGAGTTTGCTCGAGCGTCAGGGCGCTTTGACCTGACTGCCCGGGGTAAGGTCAACACCTACGGTCTTTTTGCTGAACTGTTCGCCGCACTGCTTGGCCCAAAGGGTCGTGCTGGAGTGATTGTTCCTACTGGTGTAGCCACCGACGCCTCGACTGCACCTTTCTTTGCCTATTTGGTGGAAGAGAAGAGGCTGGCGGGCTTAGTGGATTTCGAGAATCGCGCTCGTCTCTTTCCAGCCGTCGACAGTCGCATGAAATTCTGTCTGCTGACTCTAGGCCGGAACGAGCCTGAAGCACGCTTTGCGTTTTTCCTGACTGACCCCGGTCAGATTGCCGAGCCCGAGCGAAACTTCACCCTTTCACCTGAGCAGATTGCCACAATCAATCCTAATACCCGCACTGCGCCCGTCTTCCGCTCGCGCCGAGATGCAGAACTGACAGCGCAGATGTTCCGTAGGTCCTCCATTTTCATTCTTGAAGGCAACAATCATAGAAATCCGTGGAGTGTAGATTTCCACACGCGGCTCTGGAACATGGGAGAAGATGCCGAACACTTCTCTTTGCTAACGGAAATTGAATCCGGTCGATTTTCTAACGGTCGCAGCCACTCCGGTGTTAGACGGAGCTTAAGCAGGCACGGTTTGCCAATTCTAGAGTCTGCGAGGCGGGACGAAGATCAAGCACCACTATTCGAAGCCAAGACATTTCACCAATTTGATCATCGGTGGGTGACGTATCCTGCGGGCGGAGAGGTTAGCTCTCCTTCGCCTGAGCGAATGAAGGGCGATCCATCTTTTGAAGTCGAGCCACGCTACTGGGTGTCATTTCAGGAGATGGAGCGACGCCTCGAAACGCAGTCTTGGCCACACCCATGGCTCATCGCTCTAAGAGAAATCACAAACGCCACAAACGAGCGAACGGTAATCGCGTCCTACTTGCCAAGGACTGCTGTCAGTCACACAGCAACGCTCATTTTTCCACGGATCGCATCCGAACAGGTGCCGTGCCTTTTGGCAAATTTGAACTCTCTGGCACTGGATTTTTGTGCCCGCCAGCTGATTGGCGGCACACATTTGACGCTCAGCCTGATCCGGCAACTACCCGTCTTTGCCCCCACTTTCTACACGCGACAGAGCCTCACCTTTGTCAAAGAGCGCGTCCTGGAACTCACCTACACTTCCGGTAGCCTTGCCCCCCTCGCTCACGAGCTGGGTTATGACGCCCCGCCCTTTGCTTGGGACGAAGATCGTCGCGCCCAGCTGCGGGCCGATCTCGATGCCTTCTATGCCCGCGCCTATGAACTCGATCGCGACGAGCTGCGCTACATCCTTGATCCAGCCGACGTGAGGGGGCCGGACTACCCATCCGAGACATTCCGAGTGCTGAAGGAAAAAGAAATCCGCCAGTTCGGCGAATACCGCACCCGTCGCCTTGTGCTCGAAGCCTGGGATCGAATGGAGGCCGATGGGACATTCGTCAATCTTGGGCTCGGCGCGGGCCAAATCGCGGGCGGAGCACTAACCATTCAACCGGTGGCCGCCTATCTGCCCGATCAAGCTTGGATTCGAGCAGCGCAACAGCCGAACGACGCCGGCGCCGCCCTAACCGCGATACTGAAGGCGGTCAACGGGCCGACGCCGAGCCGTACCGTTCGACTCGCCGCCGCGATGGTGTTGGAGCCGCACCTTCTGACGTCATTGCTCCCGGAGGCACAAGCGCGAGAGTGGCGGCGGCTGGTCGGGCAGGAGGCCGAACCGCGCACGGGCAATGTGGTTGGCTTCGCGGCCCGCACCAATCAGGGCTGGGGCACAGCTGTCTCTAACCATCGCGGCAACGGTCGCCTGATCGAAAACTTGGCGGCGGGAACATGGGCGCGGGGCCCCGGCCTCGATGCTTTCGACACTGTCGGTTGGCCGGATGGCCGGGCGGGATTCGTGCTCGAGGCACTGGCCGCGCTCGACCTGGATGCCACCGTCACCGCCATGCCCGACGAGGTTCGGGGCTGGATCACGCATGCCGCAGCAGCATGAAATGTTCGATCCCCCCAAGCTCAGCCTGACCGTTCCGGCAGGCCTGAAAGAGCCACGCCTCTGGGTGCGGCGCCTGGCGATCTGGGAAGCGCCCGGCGGCCAGAAAATCCGCGACATCGAGCTTCGGCCGGGACTGAACATCATCTGGTCGCCGGACGGCTTCGATGACGACAGCGGCAACGGTGTACGCGCCATCGGTCACGGAAGCGGTAAGACCTTGTTCTGCCGCTTGCTACGGTACTGCCTCGGCGAGCAGCGCTTCGCCGACGAAACCCAGAGGGAACGGATCTCAGTCGCCTTTCCGAACGGGATCGTCGGCGCGGAGGTAATGCTCGATGGCGTATGCTGGGCCGTCGTGCGGCCACTGGGCATCCGGCGCCGGCATGTCGCGATCGCCGATGGCAGTCTCGACGAGATCGCCGCTGGTGATGGAGCGACGACGAGCATCGATCCGCTGATCGAGGCCATCGAGCAGAGTATTGTGACGCGAGGCGTCGCTGGCCTGGCCCGCCTTCAGCCCGGCCAAAAGGCATGGCCGATAGCGCTCGCCTGGCTCTCGCGCGATCAGGAATGCCGCTTCGACGACGTTCTCGATTGGCGCTCCCCGGCATCCGGCTCCGATGCGCCGCTGCCGGCGAGCGGACGTGAAACCGGGCCTCGGCGCGAAGCGCTTCGGGCGTTCCTCACGGCGATCACCGAAGAAGAGCAGCAAGCTCGACGCAACGAGGAAGCGCTGCGAACAGATGTCGCCAACGCAGAGCGCGAAATATCCTACCTCGATTGGGATCGCGACAGACGCCACGCGCGGTTGATCGATCAGCTTGGCCTTGCCGAACAGACCTTGCCGGAAATGCCCCTGCTACTTGAAGTGTTTCAGAAGGCCGTTGACGCACAGCTCGCCGGCGCAGCTCAGCTTCCAACCGGCGACATGACTGAACTGGGTAAGGCCCGGAAGGCGTTGCTGGACGCCCGAGAAGAACTGAGGCGCACCGACGAAGAGCGCATCCGCTTGGATGCTCAGGTACCGGCCGAGAGGCAGGTTCTCACACTGCTCTCCAGCGAGATACCGAGCCTGTCGGCCGCTGCGGAGAATGCAGCCAGTCAGGTATGTCCGATTTGTGAGGTGCCGATCGACAAGGCGTTGGCGGAGAAATGCGGTCTGTCCCACAAGCTGCACGACGAGACGGAATGCCGAGCCCGGCTGGCCGCGAAGCGCCAGGAAGTCGGTGATCAGAAGCAAAAGATCGACGGTTTGGAAGCTCGGCTGAAAACTCTCCAACCCGCCGCCGCTCTCGGGCGCCAGCAGGTCGAGCAGGCAGAGAAGCGGGTGCAGGCTATCGAAAGCGTCCGCGACACGCGCGCATCCGTCTGGCAGGCGGCGACACGACTCAAGGAAGGGGTCGAGCGATTTGCCGAACTATCGACCGAGCGAGATGAAGTGCGAAAGCGGCTGCGGGGCCTTGATGACAAGCTGACCAAGGAACGGGAGAGGCTTGCGGCTTTCCGCGATAAGCAGGGCCTGACTTTCGGCAGAATAACGCAGAAATTCTCGGCCATCATTCGCCGCCTGGTGAACGAGAATGCGAAGGGATCGGTCACGCTGAGCGGCAACGGGCTGGAGATCCTCGTCGACGTCGATGGCGATCGCCGCACGGCCGCTATCGAGTCCCTGAAGGTTCTGGCGTTCGATCTCGCTTGCCTTTGCCTGAGCATAGAGGGTGCGACCCGCGTTCCCGCTTTCCTTGTTCACGATAGTCCCCGCGAAGCCGATCTCGGCCTCAGCATCTACGATGAGCTTTTCCGCCTGATGCGCGAGCTTGAGGGGCTGACGGAAACAACGGCCTTTCAGTACATCGTGACGACGACGACCCGTCCCCCAGATGACCTTCGTTGCGACCCCTGGCTGAGGTTGGTCCTGAGGGGAGCGCCCGGCTCGGAACGATTGATGGCGCGCGATCTATAGCGAGGGACTGACAGTGCTCGAATCGCCCCAGTCCTTTGTCGTCCGCGAGGAATGCCAGAAGGCCGCATCGCAGAACGGCTTCCGCCGCATCCTGGGGGAAGAGGCCGGCTGGGCGGCCTTCGGCTCGACCACGGCGCACGGGACAATTCATCTCGCTGCAAGCGGACCTCAGGGGCCATGGTTTCTTGCGCTCGATCATCCCGGCGTCATCCAGGAACTGAGCCTGCCCGTGGCCACTGTTTCCGGTCCCGGCCACGCGCGGTTTGCCTTCGACACGCTCGGCGCGCTCTACACGGCGCTGCATCGGACCTACGAGCTGGGTGTCAGCCTGCCCGATGCGCCGCTTCAGGAGTTTGAGCGCCGGGTGGCGGGCCTGCCCCGAACCACCGAGGCCGAGAGGCTCGTCGTCCAGCGCATCGGGCAGGACATCTTCCGCGAGCGCCTGCTGGATTACTGGCAGGGGCGTTGCCCCCTGACGGGGATCTCCGACCCGGCGCTGCTGCGAGCCTCGCACATCGTGCCGTGGAGCGAGTGCGAAAGCGACGCCGAGCGGCTCGACGTTCATAACGGCCTGCTGCTGTCGGCGCTGTGGGATGCTGCCTTCGACCGTGCGCTCGTCACATTTGACGACCAGGGCAGGCCCGAGTTCTCGGCCAGCCTCAGCGAGCAAGCGCGTGCCGAACTGCGCTGGCGTTCCCCCATTCCGCTAACAGATGGCCATCGTCGACGGTTAGCCCGACATCGCGAGTGCATGCGAGCCGAGCAAAGCTGATTTGCGTGTTTGATGTCTTAGCCAGCCCGAGTTCACACCAAACAGCTTTGTCGACGGTCTCCGGCTCGCTACATTCCTACCCTTTGTTCGCGGCCGCCATTCAGAGGACGATCATTCGATGGTGGCGCTTTCTCCCAGAACGGACCGGTTTTCGCCTTTTCATAACCGTACTCATAAAGAGACCGCATATAGCCTGTATCAAAGTCAGGCGAGGCAGGTGACGGAACATTCCCGTCGATGTAGGTCAGGTTGAATCCAAGCTTGTTGTGCCGGGCGAAGTCAAAGGTGTCGTATAGAATAGACCGAGTTTGCCTCTTTGTGAGCGAGGCAGAACTCCGCGCAGCGATATCCGCGGTGTTGTTCCGCACCACTTGAAAATCTGGGTCAACCTTGTTGTTGATCAAGATATAGATGTCTATATGCAGATCTCGGTTGAAGTTTCCATTCCGTAAAAGGAACGCATCCGGTAGCGTCAGGACGGGCGCCATCACGGCCCCATCCGCATGCATCTCCTCAAAACGACGCCCATTTGCCTCAACGTCGATTAGGATAGGTGGGAATACCACCGGGATGCTTGCCGATGCGGCAACGACGTCCCGAAACAGGTTCAAAGCCTGAGTTGATCCAATCGAAGCAATTCGCCCCATGTCCCAGATCACCGTGCGTTGCGTATCGAGATTGGTGGTTACAATGAAAAGCCTTCTGCCCCTAGCGTGCTCGGCAGAAATTGCTGCGAGCATACGCTGGTCAACATAATGAGCGACGAGCTCGCGCAGACGCGTATTTCCAAACACGCCCGATCTGAAAAGGGCATTCGTAATACTTGGCGATCCGAGAAGACTCTCCGCTATGCCGCTGGTGTATATTTCTTTCAGCGTGGCATCGTAGGTAGACCCAAGAAATGCAAACGGCGCAATCAATGCGCCGGTACTCACCCCCGAAACAACTGAAAACTGCGGGCGAGTGCCGGCTGCGGCCCAGCCGCTCAAAACGCCGGCACCGTAGGCACCGTCGGCACCGCCTCCGGATAGCGCAAGATAGCTATGCGAGCCAGCACGAAGGGGCACGCGCGCTTCATTGGAGAACGTCGATACTGGCTCGTCCGCATATCTCCGCAGATCGTTGAGGTCGAGCACACGCGAGGATAGCGCGTCATTGGCGGTGTACGGTGTCCGCGGAAGAGAACTGCAGGCGGCAAGAATCGTCATGGCGATGACGACGAACGATAGACGGCCGAGCGCACGGAAAATATTGCTCATTCCCACTCCTAATTGCCCGGAGCATCAAGTTGGTGTCCAGGACTGCGCACGTCGCAGGGCGCGAAGGTCGTCGCGTCCGTTGCGCGCGCGACCGCTCCACATGAGGCAGCGCCTTGTCATTGCGATAGGTGATTGCAAGTTCCGCCCCCGCCGCCGAAAGGCATGAGCGCAGCCGGCGGCGATGCTCTGCGCATTGGCGACGCCGCCGACAAGCCCGTGTTTGCCTGAGAGATCAACGACAGGAAAGATCACGAGCGTCTCGCAGCGAGGCTGTCAGGTTGCAGAACCGATAGCGCCTCGTCGGCGATGACGCTCTCTTCGTCCGTCGCGATGACCAGTATTTTGACGCGCGCGCCAGCGGCGCCAATCGACCGGGCATTGACGACGTTTGCGGCATCCTCCAGCTTGAGCCCGAGCCAGTTGAGACGACGCGCGACCGCGGCGCGCACCGGCGGCTGATTTTCGCCCACGCCCGCCGTGAAGACGACAGCGTCGAGCCCGCCGAGCGTGGCCGCGAGCCGGGCGATTTCGCCGGCGATGCGAAAGCAGAAGAGTTCAAGCGCCTCGGCGGCTTCAGGAGCAGCGCTTTCGATCAATTCGCGACTGTCGGCGCTGATCCCGGAGATGCCGAGGAGCCCGGAGCGACGATAGAGCAGATCCTCGACATCGACCGGGCTCATGCCTTTCTGCATAATGAAATGCAGGACGGCGCCAGGATCCAGCGCGCCGCAGCGGGTCGCCATCGGAACCCCATCCAGGGCGGAGAAGCCCATACTAGTGTCGCAGCTGCGACCGCCCGCCAATCCGCACAAGCTAGCGCCACTGCCAAGATGGGCGACCACGACGCGCGCGCCGGCGAGTTCGGGCTCGCTTTTCGCAATTTCGCTAGCGATAAATTTGTAGGAAAGTCCATGGAAACCGTAGCGTTTCACGCCCTCGTCATGCAGGGCGCTCGGGATCGCGAAGCGACGGACGAGGTCCGGCTGGGTGCGATGGAAAGCCGTGTCGAAAGAGGCAGTTTGCGGCAGCCCGGGTCGCAAGCGGTTGATCGCGCGAACGAGCCGCAACCCCTGCGGCTGATGCAGCGGCGCGAGCGACGTCAGAGCCTGCAAGGTTTCGAGTGCGGCGTCGTCAAGCAGGATTGGCCCGGCGAAGCTGTCGCCGCCGTGGACGATGCGATGGCCGGCAGCGGCGAGTTGATCCATATCGTAGTGCCAGGACAGCCGGCGGAAGGCCTCGCCGAGCACTTCATGCAGTTCGGTGGCAGGGTCGGACTCAAGCGCCACATCGAACGTGTCCGGACCTTCGAGAAGATGGAACCGAAGGGGCGGCTTGTGGAAGTCGATCATCCCCTTCCCGATGCGCCGCGCTTCATCCCCTTCGAGGGCGAACAGCCCGAGCTTCACCGTGGACGATCCCGCATTGAACGTGACAAGCATGCGCTGGCTCATGCGGGTTTGGCTCCCCGCGACCAGCGGAATGCGACGAGCTTGGCGAGCGCAGCAGAGGCGATGCGGGTGCGCAGGGAATCGGCCCGGCTCGTCAGGATGATCGGCGCGCGGGCGCCGAGCACGAGCCCGGCTGCGTCCGCGCCGCCGAAATAGATCAGTTGTTTCGCCAGCATGTTTCCGGCCTCAAGATCCGGTACGAGCAGAATATCCGCCTGACCGGCGACAGGCGAGATTATGCCCTTGGTTCGCGCTGCGTCGGAGTTGATGGCGTTGTCGAAGGCGAGCGGCCCGTCGACACGTGCGCCCGTGATCTGGCCACGAGCCGCCATGACAGTGAGCGCGGCGGCGTCGAGCGTCGATGGCATACGGGGATTGACGGTCTCGACGGCAGTAAGGACGGCAACGAGCGGTTCGACGACGCCGAGCGTGTGCAGAAGGTCGACTGCATTCTGGCAGATGTCGCGCTTGTGATCGAGAGTCGGCTGAATGTTGATCGCCGCATCGGTGACGACAAGCGGCTTCGAGTAGGCGGGCACGCTCATCGCATAGACATGGCTGACGCGACGATCTGTCCGCAGCCCGGAATTCTCGGCGACAACCGCTCCGAGCAGTTCGTCGGTGTGCAGACTCCCCTTCATGAGCGTGGCGACGCGACCGCCGGCGGCAAGCTCGACGGCGCGTGCGGCCGCCGCATGGCTGTGCTCGACGGCTTCGATCGGGATTCCATCAAGCGAGACGCCGGCCTCCTCAGCAGCGGCTCTGATTTTGGTCTCGGGCCCGACGAGAAGCGGCTCGAGCAGACCCTCGTTGCGGAGCTCCACCGCGGCAAGTATGGCATCAGGCGAGCAAGGATGGACAATCGCTGCCTTGAGCACCGGCAGGGTGCGAGCCTCGTTGACGAAATGCTCGTATCGGTCACGCCGTACCAGTGCAACGTCGGGAAGCTGCGTGCGCGGCCATTCGATGGCGCGGTCAGGAGCGATCACGGTCGCCGAGCCGTTCAACACCTCCTCGCCGTGCTGGTTTGCGCCGCGGGTATCGAGTACGACGATGCGCTTTTCCGGCCGCTTCTCCCGGACGGTGACGGTGATGGTGATCGTGTCGCCGGGGGAGACCGGTTTGCGGAAGTGCAGGTCTTGCTCGAGATAAATCGTGCCGGGGCCTGGCAGTTTCGTGCCGAGTACGGCCGAGACCAGCGCGCCAGTCCACATGCCGTGTGCGACGACATGTCCGAAGAAATCGGTCGACGCGAAGACGGGATCGAGATGAACGGGATTTAGGTCGCCGGACACGGTGGCGAAAAGATCGATGTCGTCGGGGCCAACAACACGCACGAGGGAAGCGCTCTCGCCGATCGCGAGGTCGTCGAAGGTGCGATTCCTAAGTAGAGATTGATCCAAGTCTACCTCAGCGTTGATGAACATAGGCTCCCGGTGCGCCAGCTCTACGGTTAAAGCGTTACTCCCCCGCGCATTAGTACATATGCTGACCGCCGTTCATGGCGACGTTGCTGCCGGTCATGAAGGCAGCGGCATCACTCGCGATAAATGCCACCAGCGCCGCGATCTCATCCGGCTGACCAAGGCGGCCAACTGGAATCGCATCGATGATCTTCTGGCGCACGTCCTCGTGCACAGCCATCACCATCTCGGTGACCAGGTAGCCAGGCGAGACGGTGTTGACCGTCACGCCCTTGCGCGCCACCTCTTGCGCCAGCGCCTTGGTGAATCCATGCGCGCCCGCTTTGGCCGCCGAGTAATTGGTCTGGCCAAACTGGCCCTTGCTGCCATTGATCGAAGAAATGTTCACGATGCGTCCCCAACCTCGTTCCACCATCGAGTCAATGAACAGCTTGGTGACATTGAACAGGGAGTCTAGATTAGTGCGCAGCACGGCATCCCAGCCGGCCTTGTCGAGCTTGCGCAGCGAGGCATCGCGGGTGATGCCGGCGTTGTTCACCAGAATGTCGACCCGATGACCATCGGCGTGGATGCGCCGCGCCAGTTCCTGCGTCGATTCGTATTCGGACACATCCACCCCATAGGCGGCGAATGTGTAATTCTGTGCTGCTTGCGCTTGCTGCCACTGGTCAATCGTGGTGTTGCCCGGCGTATGCGTGACGATCACGCGGTGGCCGGCATCGTGCAGAGCACGGGCGATAGCGGCGCCCAATCCCCGGTTGCCTCCGGTCACCAGGGCCGTTCGCTGAGAGGTACTCATAGCGACCTCCTCACTTTTCGGCCTTGCGCTGGGGCGTGGCGGCTGGTGCAGACCAAGGCTGTGTCCATGGCTGAAAAAGATGCGCAAAGGAAGCAGCGTCTCCACTAGCACCGACTGTCTCGGAGACAGACGCCTGCCAGATCGTGAGCGCCTGGCGCAGGCCATCGACAAAGGCGGACTGGCTCTTGGCCGCGGTTTCAGCAAGTGCTTGGGCATCGCCAACGCGGCCCTGATACAGCCGCCGGAACACCTCGGACGGCAGGGTCGCGAGCGTCTGCCAGTCTGCCGCCTGCTGGAGACTCTGGATGCGCGCGGTGGTCTCCTCTACGCTACCAGCGCTGAGCTGTTGCATGGCTTCTAGCCAGCGATGTCCGCTCTCTTGCAGCAAACGGGTGATCTGTAGCTGTAGCTCGGCATTGGCCTTGTAGAGTTGGATGGGCAGTTCGTTGTTCATTGCAGTGCTCCACGGTCACGTTGTGCCCCATGGGGGCAGGTGTGGGCCTTTCCTTGCGAGGTGGCCCGATCAAACCGCGGCAGTTCTGTCTCCGCCGCTGGTGGTCATGTCACGTCATTGCCACGTATGCCCCGGGCGCGTCGCCAAGTGGTGTGTACGTGCTGCCGCCCATGGCAGGCGGCGCTACGCGCCCGGCCGAGCGTTGCGCCAACCACTGCTGCCAGGCCGACCACCAGGAACCCTCCTGCAAAGGCGTCTCGGCGCGCCACATCTGCGGATCGACGTAGCGCTTGCCGGCGGCACGGGTGGCAATCTGGAAGCTGCGCCGGGGATGCCCCGGCTCGCTGACCACGCCGGCGTTGTGCCCACCGCTGGTGAGCACGAAGGTCAACTCCGCATCACTGAGCAGGTGCATCTTGTACACAGAGGGCCAAGGCGCGACGTGATCACGCACTGTGCCGACGATGAACATGGGCACGTCGATGTCGGCGAGCGCCACCGGCCTCCCGCCGACCTGATAGCGTCCCTCTGCCAGATCATTGCACAGATACAGTTGCCGCAGGTACTCGCTGTGCATGCGATACGGCATGCGGGTCACGTCGGCATTCCAGGCCATCAGATCGTTGAAGACTTGCCGCTCACCCAACAGGTATTCGCGAACCTGTCGCGACCAGATCAGGTCACGCGAATTGAGCATCTGGAACGCGCCAGCCATCTGCCTGCCGTCAAGATAGCCCTTGTCCCACATGCCGGCCTCGAGCCACGCCAGTTGGCTCTCGTCGATGAAAAGCGCGATCTCGCCAGATTCACGAAAGTCGGTCTCAGACGCCAGCAGCGTCAAACTTTGCAGACGTTCGTCACCATCGCGCGCCATCGTAGCAGCAGCGATCGCCAACAAGGTACCGCCCAGGCAATAGCCGACCGCTTGCACCTTACGCTCGGGGACAATGGCCGTAACCGCATCCAATGCGTCCATGACCCCCAATCGCCGATAGTCGTCCAGGCTGAGGTCACGATCAGCTGCGGTCGGGTTCCTCCATGAAATAATGAAAACCGTATGTCCTTGGCCGACCAGATACTTCACCATCGAGTTGTGCGGCGACAGGTCGAGGATGTAGTACTTCATGATCCAGGACGGCACGATCAGGATCGGCTCGGCATGCACATCGGGCGTCGTGGGTGTGTATTGAATCAACTCGATCAGGTGGTTGCGGTACACCACCTTTCCTGGCGTGACCGCCACGTCCTTGCCAACCTCGAACCCTTCGACCCCTGCTGGCGCACCATTCAGCGCAAGACGCCGCGCATCGTCGAGGAAGTTCATTGCACCGCGCCACAGATTGGCGCCACCGCTGTCCGTAATGGCGCGCAGTACCTCAGGGTTGGTCCAGATGAAATTCGCAGGCGACCACATGTCCAGCCACTGCCGCCCGGCGAAAGTGACCAATCTCTCGTGATGGCGGGACACGCCGCGCACGCCAGTGGTGGCATTATGCCACCACTGCTGCTGCAGCAAGAAGATCTGGTGAATGACGTTGAAGGGCCATCGCTGCCAAGCAGGATCGGCGAACCGCCGATCCTGCTCCAGC
>JBFWNY010000034.1:0-38903 GCA_050250815.1 Hyphomicrobiaceae bacterium | reverse complement strand
ATCGCTGCTAGCCCGGCCGGTGACGCCAGCAGCCAGTCGATAAGCGCCCGAGTGTCGCGGATAGTCTCCTTACCGCGTGTTCTTCTCGGTTGTGCCGGCTGCACACCCCGGGTTGGCCGCCCGATGATGCCACATTGCATCCCCCTCGATCGGAAAGGCGGTGCAAAGACTACAATGGTGGTTGACGGAGGGCTGGTGCGGCGTCATGCAAAGGTCCCGCGAGGCAGTTTGATTGCCAATCCGGAACACTGCGTCCGGGCGTGTGGCGTCGGTGTGACACCTCGCACGTCTGGCCCTCAACAACGCGAAGAGCACCTGACATGGTCGAGAGAGCACCTGACATGGTCAAGAACGACACGGGGACGCTGCTGAGGCTTAAGCAGATGATCGGACGCAAGGCGTACCGCGCGATGTCGCGACCGGCCGCCGTGGTGCTTTCTTCGTTGCCTCCGGCGATGAACTATTCGCTGGGGCTGAAGGCACGCCGCTCCAAGTATCCCTACAGCCTGATCGAACCGACCGATACGGTCGTGCAGATCGGTGCTCCGCGCGACCTCCTGAAGATCGGCCGCTCGCGGTCTGTCTACTTTGCGTTGATGGCTCGGCAGGGCCATACCGTCATTATCGAGCCGGACCCCGACAACGTCGAGGCGATGCGCGCGCACCTGCGCAAGATGGGGCTCGACAAGCGAGCCACCGTTGTGCCGCTCGGTGCTTGGTCCCATGAAGACAAACTGGAGTTCCTCTCTAGCCCCGATCACCCCGCCTCCAACGCTCTGGGTGGCGTCGTCCGCGGCAGCGAGCAGGAAATTTCCGAGCGGAAGTACAACCGCATCGTGGTGCCGGTCGACAGCGTCGACCGGATCATAGAACGCCTCGGCGTTGCCGCGCCGTCCCTCATCAGCATCACCACCAACGGCGCGGAGCGGCAGATCATTGACGGCATGCGCGCCACCATCGGCAACGGATGCCGCTATGTCGCACTTGCCGCGACCGAGCCTGGTCTCGTCGACTTCATGAAGGAACGCGGCTTCGAACTCGTCGCTTTCGACGATCGCGGCTACACGTTCCGCGTGCCGAAGATTGCGCGAGCATCCTGAGGGCACGCGTGCGCACGGCATAGGAGTTCAGGAGTGACGAAGTGCTGAAACGCACCATTGATCTTCTGGCGACCATACCGAGCCTTGTCGTACTGGGGCCGGTCATGCTGGTGATCGGCATCCTGGTGCGGTTGGACAGCAACGGGCCGGGACTGTTCCGTCAGGTCCGGGTTGGCCGCAACGGAGTCCCATTCAAGATCCTCAAATTCCGGACTATGGTCGTCGGTGCCGAGGCGAGTGGTCCAAAGGTGACCGGCGGCAATGACAGCCGCATCACGCGGCTCGGCCGCTTCCTCCGCCGCACCAAGCTCGACGAGTTGCCGCAGATTCTGAATGTCGTCGCCGGTGACATGTCACTGGTCGGTCCGCGCCCGGAGGTGCCTGAATATGTGGACATGTATCCCGACGATGTGCGGCGCGAGGTGCTTTCCGTCCGGCCCGGCATGACGGACATCGCCTCTATCGAGTTCAGGGACGAGGCGAGCCTGCTTGCAGGCGCGGTCGATCATCGTTTGGTCTATGTCGAGCAAATACTGCCGCGCAAGCTTGAGCTTCAGAGGCAATACGTGCGGACCCGCTCTCTGACAGGCGACATCATGTTGATCCTGCGCACTCTCGCCAAGGTCGTGCGGCGCGGGCCGTCGCCGTCGAAGCAGCTGGCGGTCTGAGGCCGCCTTCCCATGTCAGCGAACGGCGATCGACAGAGCCGCAAGGGGCTTTCCAAGGGGAAGCCGACCGCATTCGATGACTACGGCAGGGGGCTCGCCGTCTTCGGTATCGTGCTGGCGGGCGCGGTGAGTGCGAAGACCGTCGCTTTCACGATGCCGCTTCTGGGCGTCTTGCTCATCAACTACACCATACGCTTCGGCTCGGATGCGTTGGAACGGCGATCGTTGATTCTCGCCGTGGCGCCACTGTCGGCCTTTCTGCTCTATGCGCTCGCCAGTGTCGGCTGGGGCCAGTGGCCGGATCGGCTCCTCATGAGTGTGCTTACTGCCAGCGCTATCACTATGCTGTCCTTCAGCGCCTGCGTGATCTCGCTGACGGAGAGACGCCTGCGCTTCGTCAAGGCAATGGCCTACGGTGCGCTCGCCGGTACAGTCGCATCTGCGGCCTATCTCGTGGTCGAGGTGCTCAGCGAGCAGGCGATCAAGATCTGGGTTTACAATACGCTTGAGATCACGGCCGTCGATATCAGACCGGCTTCGTTCGTACGCTGGGAGAATGGCCGTGTCGTTCGCATCTTCGGCCATGATCTGGTGCGGAATTTCCTGCCTTTGACTCTTTGGTTCTTTACGTCGCTGGCCGTCGCCTGGAACCTGAAGGGAACGGCGGGTCGCGTGACACTGATTGTCCTCCTGGGATTGGTCGTGATCGCCACCTTCGGCGGGCTCAACGACACGGCGAAGCTGGCGCTGATCGCTGGGACGGTTGTGATACTCGTCGCGCGGTGGTCTTCGCGGGCGTCCATCCGGCTGGTCCAGGCTGCGTGGATTGCGGCCTGCCTGTTCGTGGTTCCCGTGTCGATTGCTGCTCACGATGCCGGGATGCACACATGGAGCATCGTTCCGGACAGCGGCAAGCAGCGCATCCTAATCTGGAACAGCGCTGCTCGTGCGACACTCGAACGGCCGCTGATCGGGATAGGCGCCAACATGACGCACGCGCGATCGCAAGACATCGAAGCGAAATCGGAGACGCCCGCTCTGCTGCTATTCCACGCTCACAACGCCTTCCTGCAGACTTGGTATGAACTCGGTGCGATCGGTGCGCTGTTGTTCATGTCCATGGGGCTCGGGCTTATAGGTGCCATCGCGCGGGCACACGCGAGATTCGTGCCTTTCGGATTGGCAACCTTTACCGCTGGCATGGTGCACGCTGCGGCAAGCTACGGCATGTGGCAGCTCTGGTATGTTGCCAGTTTCTGCATGGCAGCGGCGCTGGTTGCGATCGTTGGCCGCTATTATGAACTTGCCGATTCTGCGGATCTGGGAGGCAGCGGTCAGAATGCGGGGCCGGCCTGAACCTCATCGCCACGTTCTGAGGCTGGGCACGACGCCGATCGGCGTGGACGATACTGGTGCCCAGCCGGGGAATAGAAACGGTAGTCCGAACGCCATCACCGAACCGGCCGTGGCATAGACGCGAAACACATTGGTGTCATAGCCGTAATTGCGGCGCGGATCGACGTTGAGGCGCCGCACGACCTGCTTCCATCCATCGGCTGGCTGGAGCCGGACAGGCGCGCTGATCAGCACGCCGTCGACGTAGGTATCGACGCTGCTATCGTAATAGACCGCCATGCTGCCGGACTTGACCTTGATGTTGTAGCCGATGGTCGTCTTCTGCCAGGTCGGCAGCACGCCGTTGAGCAGTGCAAGGTAGTGCGTCACTCCGCCGGCGACGACGTTGACCGCGGACGTTCCAGTGCCGGCCGTGATGTTGACCAAATAGAACTCGATGCCGTAGCGACCGGTGGTCGGGTCGGCGATCGTATCCTTTATCTTCTCGATGAGGCCATGCACGTCTGTGCCGAGGGCCGCGGCGGCGCCGCCGTAGGTCGAGTTGTCGAACGTGAACTTGTCGCCCTGTGCCAGAGCTGAGCCGTTGTAGGAGGATAGCCACGACGGAAGCGCGTAGGTGCCGATAACAAACGTCTGCGGCTCGGGCGAGGCGCCAAACCGGCCGCCGTTGTCGAGCAGGTTGAACAGCACATTGGCCGGGGCGGGGGCCTGCGGGAAGGAAACGCGGCCGTTGGTGCGATCGACGGCAAGAGCCTCGTGCCACGTCGCGCCGTCAGGCGACACCTTGACGTGCCAGTTGTCGTCGCCGGTGAGCCCGAACTCGGCACGGCCGGAAAAGCCCGTCTGGAACAGCAGCGATGCAGTCCGGTTCGACGCCGACTTGTTGACCTTCATCTGGTGATTGCCGGTTCCCGGCGTTACGTCGTCGTGGCTGAATAGCGAGGCGTCGGACTTCACCGCGATTCGGTTGGTGGGGTCGGCCGTCGTATTGACGCCGACGAGCGGCGTCGGATTGACGCTCGTAGCGGTGGGCCAATCGGTCCAGGCCGTACCGTTCCAGACGATGGTCTTGCTTTCTGGAACAACCCAGGCGAGCCACCCGGCCACCGGCTGGAAGAATTTCCATGCCCCGTCGATGAAGGCGGCGATGTCGTGCGCGTGCCCGGTCCATGCTCCGGTACCGGCGGGCGCCACCACATAGCGGCTACCCTCGTCCGGCGACGCGGGTGGGTCCGCCAAGTTGCGCGCCTCAACGCTCAACTGCACGACTGCGTCTAGCGCCTGAAGGGCTTCGTTGTGCGTGACGTGCTTCTGCGCCTGCGCCGCCGCCAGATAGGGCAGCTTCAAATTGGCCGTGTAGTCCATGCCGACGTCTCCTGACCGCTGTCGCGATGTTAGGGAGGCCTGGCACGGCGGGGATAAGTGATCGCAAGTTCGCGCCCGTGTCGCCGCATTCTCTGCGGTTCTGCGGCGATGGACGTGCGCGCCACCTTCAACTGCGGTTTGAGGTGAGCACGTTCCGGACGCTGACGATGACGCGATCGATTTCGGCATCGCTCATGCCCTGCCATATCGGCAGGCTGAACGAACGATGATAGACGTCGTCAGAGACCGGGAAATCCGCGGCCGACAGGTGGTAGGTATCGCGCCAGTAGGGCTGCCTGTGCAGCGGGATGTAGTGGACGCTGGTGCCGATCCCCAGCGCGCGCAATTCGTCGATCACCCGGTCGCGGTCGATACGGAGCTCATCGAGCTTCAATTGCAGCACGTAAAGATGCCAGGAATGCGTGTCACCGGCCGCCGGTCCCTGCGGCAGCACGACCGGCATGTCGGCAAACGCCACGTTGTAGCGCGCGGCTATGGCGGCGCGCTCCGTGGCGAACTCGTCGGCCTTGCGCAGTTGGATGATGCCGATCGCGGCGGCGAGGTCGGTGAGGTTGTACTTGTACCCAGGTGCGATGACCTCGTAGTACCAACTCGAGGCCTTTGACGTAAACCTGTCGAAGACATCCCGGCTGATTCCGTGAAGCCGCATCGTCTGCATGCGCTTGGCCAGTGCCTCCGAATTAGTCACCGCCATGCCTCCTTCGCCGGTCGTGATGGTCTTGTTGGCGTAGAAGCTGAACACCGTCACCGTGCCGATGGAGCCGACAAGGCGGCCATTGCAGGTGGTGGGCAGCGCGTGCGCTGCATCCTCGACAACCTTGAGGTCGTTGCGGTCGGCGATGTCCATGATCGTGTCCATGGGCGCGGCGAGCCCGCCGAAGTGGACCGGGATGATCGCCTTGCAGCGGGGGGTGTTGCGCAGCGCGGCCTCGATCCCCGCGGGGCTGATCGTCAGGCCCTCGCGATCGATGTCGACGAAGACCGGATCGGCGCCCAGATAGCGGATCACCTCTGCCGTGGCGGTGAATGTGTGCGGCGTCGTGATCACCCTGTCGCCGGGGCCTACCCCGCACGCTTCGAGCGCGAGGTGAAGGCCGGCGGTCGCGGAGTTGACCGCGACGGCGTGCTCGGCGCCGACGCGTGCGGCAAAGTCTTGCTCAAACTGGCGCGCTTTCGGGCCCGTCGTCAGCCAGCCCGACCGCAGCGTTTCGATGACGGCGGAGATTTCTTCCTCGCCAATGCGCGGACGGGCGAAGGGAATGAAGGGCTGGGTCGAATCCATTCGGGCCTCGAAACCTTGTTGCGGCTCAACGCCTGACGTTATGGCTTAGCATCATGCTGCAGGCGAGGGCCGCCACTGTCCTGGCGGTGGAAATTCTCCGCCGGTCAGTCGCAAGACAACCTGCCGGCGAGCCGCGCGACGCGCCTAATGTCCAACAAAACCCCGCAGATTGCGGTAGAGATAACCATCTGCTATAGGCCTGCGCCAGTGGCGGCAAACTGGCGGAAGGTCGCAATTTTGACAGGACAGCAGTTCGACGTCTGCATCATCACTACCATTCACGGCGATTACGATAACCGCATCTATCAGCGCCAGCTCGATGCCCTGGTCGGCGACGGCATGAAGGTGTGCATGGTCGCGCCGTGGGATTTTAGCACGCGGCGTCGCCAGGATTTTGGCTATGTCCGCCTGAGGCCTGCGGGCAGCAGGTTGTCGCGCCCGCGGCACGGCCTGCGGACCATGAAGGCTGCGCTCAGCGTCGATGCACGCGTCTATATCTTCCACGATGCCGAGTTTCTTCCCTATGCCGCCGAGCTGAAACGGCGTTCCGGGGCCGTTGTAATCTACGACTGCCACGAGAATATTCCCGAGGACATCCGGCACGGTAAGGACTGGATCCCGAAACCATTGCGGCCGCCGATTTCGGTATCGTTCCG
Source organism: Hyphomicrobiaceae bacterium (assembly GCA_050250815.1). GTDB lineage: Bacteria > Pseudomonadota > Alphaproteobacteria > Rhizobiales > Hyphomicrobiaceae > JAEUMD01. Next base: position 32,455 of record JBFWNY010000034.1, on the reverse strand, counting down.
CATGGTCGAGGAAACTGTCGCGCGCTATCTGGGCCGCGTCATTGTCGTTGTTCCCCATCAGTATCGCCGCTTCTCTCGACTGGGCATCAAGGTTTCGCTTGTTCGCAATTTGCCGAACTTCGAAGCACCGGAAAATTTCGAGCGCGAGGAAGCCGTGCTCTACACGGGCTCGCTGTCACGCGACTATGGCTTCTACCTCCTGCTCGAAATTGGCCGAGAGATGAAGCGCCGCGGCATCAAGGTTCCGCTGCGGATCGTCGATCGCTTCTACAAGAGTGAGCATCTGCGCGCGGAGATGGTCGAGGCGATCGAGAAAGAAGGCCTCCATATCGAGTTCATCAAGCCTTGCCGGGCCGAAGACATGCCCAAGCTTCTCGCGAAGGGCTCCATCGGCATCTCACCGCTGCTCGATACGCCTAACAAGGCGCTCGCCTACCCGACCAAGGTGTTCGAGTATTTCGCATATGGACTCGTGACGATCGCGAGCGATATCGAAGGCACGCGTGAGATCCTCGAGCCGGGCGATGTCGGCATCCTGGTGCCGGCACGGGACATCAAGGCTTGGGTCGACAAGATTGAAGTCGTGCTGAACGACCAGGATGTTGCGGCAGGCTACCGCAAGCGTGCGCGCGATGCCTATCTCGATCACTTTAACTGGGCAAAGGAGCGCAAGGTGCTGGTCAATTTCGTGCGCGAGGCGCTGGAAGAAGCCCCTCCCAGGAAGGCGATCGCATGATCGCTATCGCCGGGCCGGAGACTGCGCGGCTTGGATCAAGCAGCCTGGAAGCGCTTCAGCCGCTGTCCAGGGACATATCTTAGAATGTCGGTCGGGCCGGGCTCGCGGCGCATCGTCTCGCCTTCGAGAACATAGACGTCCTTTGTCAGGTCACAGGTCCAACGCCCGTCGCCCTTGATAGGCAGAGGGATCTTCTCGCCGTATGCGCTGACCCAGCCGATCTGCCGGGCTGGTGAACCGATCATCAATGACCAGTCCTTTGATGACTTGGTCAACGTCGCGCCGGCAGCAAGGAAAGTCCCCGCTCCAATATCGATCCCGGGCACAACCGTCGAATTGGCTCCGAGCGTCGTTCCCGTTCCCACGCGCGTTTTGACGAAGATGGCGCGGCGGCTGACGGCGGCGCGCGGAAATGCGATATGCGTGAAGACCATAAACGGTGCGCAGAAGACGAAATCGCCCAGCTCGACATGCGAGAATACGGAGACGGAGTTGCCCAGCCTGCAGCCATTGCCGACAATGGCATTGTTGCCCACGTAGACGTTCTGGCCCAGGTTGCAGTTCTCGCCGATGACCGCAGTTTTCTCGACATGGCAGAAATGCCAGATGGACGTGAACTGCCCGATGCGCGCGCCATCCGATACGAAGCTGCTCTCGTGAACTTGGACGTTTTCGAACGTTGGCGCCATTTCCAGGTCCCCTTTTGCCCGCGGCATCTCTCCTCCGCGGTCGCTCGTCGACTTGCGCCGGCTGCCTCAAGTTTCCAGACGGCCGCTTGACCGCAGCAGTGCAAGATGCGGGTGCTGCTCGCCACGATTAAGTTCGATGGGGGCCTTGCGGATCTGGGCCGCAATCTCGACGCTCTGACGCGCCTCCGACGGCCCGAAGCCGCGACCGCCAAGAATTTCGCGATAACTTGCGGAGTGAAGATTGCTGTTGGCGTCGAAAGAGCCCAGATCGCGGCCATTGACGACAATCGAGCGATAAGTGCGCCACTGGTCGGCGACCTCTTGCGGTAAGTCTGCGGCGTCGACGGACAGAAACCAGCGGACGCGAGCCTTCTGGAATTCGAGATAGCCGGAGGCGCTGGTCTTCGAACGGTGGTGGGCGAAGCTGCGCCGGAAAGGACCGAACACGAAGCCCAGCATGTCGAACAACTGGACGCCGATGGTAGTCGCAATGCCGCCGGATTTGACCTCGTCACCCTTCCATGACACTGCGAACCAGCGACCAAGCGGGGCGACGTATGTGAGGTCGACCTCGTGAATGATGTTGCTCTCGTCCGCCGCGATCTCGTCCTTCAGCCTTATGATCGTTGGATGCAGGCGCAGCTGCAGGATCGTATTGATCTTCCGACCCGTGTCGTGCTCGACAGACTCAAGAGCGTCAATATTCCAAGGGTTGAGAGCAATCGGCTTCTCGCAGATGGCATCGGCGCCGGCGCGCAGGGCAAACCGCACGTGTGCATCGTGCAGGTAATTGGGCGAACATACCGACACGTAGTTGATTGCTTCGCCATTGCGGCGCATCAGGTCGACGTAGCGGTCGAAGCGTTCGAACTCGGTGAAGAAGCGGGCGTCCGGAAAAAAGCTGTCGATGATGCCGACCGAATCGGACGGATCGAGCGCGGCCTTTAGCACGCCGCTGTTCTCTTTGATCGCCCGCAAGTGGCGTGGGGCAATGTAGCCTGCGGCGCCGATCAGACCGAAGCTTGCCGGCTGCCCCGCCGTGCCGCGGCCGTCATTGCGCTTCGAAGCTTCGCTCATTCTCCGTTCCTTCCACGAAGCCGTGGCGCCGCGGATGGGCGTCCAAGGTCGTTCCAGTGGCGATCCGCTCGCTGGCGCTTTTCTGTCAAGACGTCAGAGCCGTGCGTCGGAGGCTTCCGGTGTGAAAAGCCACTTCACATCGTAGATGAAGCCGCGCTCGTCGGCGAGTTTCCGCCTCAGCGCGTCGATGCCCATGTCGATGAACTCGTTGTGGCGTACGGCGAGCACGATGCCGTCGAACTGCCCTTCCGGCAGCTCGTCGACGATCTTTGTGCCGTATTCGTGCATCGCCTCAGCCGGTGAAGCGTGTGGGTCGTAGATGTCGACGCTCGCAACGAGACCCTCAAGCTCTCGCACCAAGTCGGCGACCTTGGTATTGCGCACGTCCGGGCAGTTCTCCTTGAACGTGAAACCCATGATGAGAAGCCGCGCCGAGCTCACCGGCATGCGGCGGCGGACCATGGTGGTGATGATGTCGTGTGCAAGGAACGCCGCCATATTATCGTTGACGCGGCGGCCGGCGAGGATGATCTCGGGGTGGAAGCCGATCTGCTGTGCCTTGTGCGTCAGGTAGTAGGGATCGACGCCGATGCAGTGGCCGCCGACGAGACCTGGGCGGTAGTGCTGGAAGTTCCACTTCGTGCCGGCGGCCTCGAGCACCTCGCGAGTCTCGATGCCGAGCTTCTTGAACAGCATCGCCAGTTCGTTGACGAGACCGATATTGAGGTCGCGCTGAACATTCTCGATGACTTTCGCGGCCTCGGCGGCGCGGATCGAGCTGGTGAGATGTGTGCCGGCTGTTATGGTGCGCTTGTAGACACCATCGACGATTGCTGCGGCCTCCGGCGTCGACCCCGAGGTGATCTTCTTGATCGACGGCAGCCGCCGCTCGTGATCGCCGGGGTTGACGCGCTCCGGGCTGTAGCCGACGAAGAAGTCCTCGTTGAACTTCAGCCCTGATGTCTCCTCGAGGATCGGCACGCACAATTCTTCGGTCGCGCCAGGATAGACGGTCGATTCGTAGACGACGATATCGCCGGGAGACAGCACGCGGCCGACGGTCGTGCTGGATTTCTCCAGATAGCTGAGATCGGGGCGCCGGTGCCCGTCGATGGGTGTCGGAACGGCGACGATGTAGAAGTTGCTGTCCGCGATCGCAGCCGGATCACTGGCGTAGCTGACGCGCTTTGCCGCAGCGAATTCCTCTGCGGTCACTTCCCGCGTGCGGTCGATACAGCGACGCAACTCGTCGACGCGATTGGGATCGATATCGAACCCGACGACGTCGAAGTGCTGCGCCATGTAGACGGCGAGCGGTAGACCGACATAGCCCAGTCCGATCACGGCGATGCGGGCTTCATCCGGACTGGAGATGCATTTGGCCATTTTGGCTCCGCCGTTCGACATGCGTCCTGAGCGCAGTTGCTCTCGAAGCGCCGTTTATCTGCCACATGCCCGGGGCGACCTCAAGGGTGGCCGGCCGTTCTTCCACGCTGACATTCCACGAAGAATGACGCACCAAAACGGCGATGGATCGCCCCCCTTTGCGGCAGCAGGCGGCGCTTTGATCCCGTTCGCGCGGCGGGCCTGGCGCGAGTGGTGCAGTCAGGGCGCACCCGCGCAAAATTAGGTCAAGAAAGCGTCGATTTCCCCATAGGGTTAGATGCCGCCCTCTGGGGGCTCCCGCCGCCGTGCCGCCGCGCCAAACAGCCGCGCCACGATCCAGATCGGCACGACGACCATGGCGCCGAGCAGGAGGTACTGGAGTACGCCGTCGAAGGCGCTGAGGCCCAGGTCGTAGACCCGCCGGAGCAGAACTTCGACATGGTAGAGGAAATTGCGCGGCGTGATGCCGAGCGCCGATAGCACGACGCCGACCACGATCGACAACAATACAAGCCGCACGATGACGCCGAGTGGGTTGCCTCCGAAGATCGTGCGATGGTCCATGTCGATCAAGCTCTCCTGATGGGCGATGTCGCGTGATCCGCTGCCGCGCATCGGGCAGAGCGGCGCGTGGCGTCTGGCACGGCTCCAACGCAGTTAGCATATCGTGGCCTGTCTGGTCAGGTTCAACGGCGCCACGTAGTGGCCGGGGTGGGCATGTCCGAGGAGGTTTCGCTGTCCAAGGTTGCCGATGGTGACAGGAAAGGTCGACGGGCCGGTGTGCGTGGGCGCGCCGCGGCGCAGCGCGATCAGCCCGTAGCGTCACGCCAGCGCCCGCCGGAAGGGTCGGGGGTCGGTGAGCCGTCCCCTTCGGGTGCTCCGTTCGCGGCTTCGAGCGAACTCCTTCCGCCGGTCTTTTCGCGCTGGTTCGCCGATCGCGGCTGGACGCCGCGCCCGCACCAGCTGGCTCTCATCGAGGCGGCAAGCGAGCGCCGCTCGACACTGCTCGTCGCTCCGACCGGTGCCGGCAAGACGCTGGCAGGCTTTCTGCCGGGCCTGATCCGCTTGTCCGGCCGGCCGCGCCGTCCGCGCGAAGCGGCGCTGCGCACGCTCTACATTTCACCGTTGAAGGCGTTGGCTGCCGACGTCGCGCGCAATCTCGTCGGCCCGATCTCCGAAATGGGGCTATCGATCCGCACCGAGACGCGCAGCGGCGATACGGGTGCAGCTGCCCGCCGACGTCAACGCGAACGGCCGCCCGACATTCTCCTGACAACACCCGAGCAGCTCGCGCTGCTGCTCAGCCACGAGGATGGCGGGCACCTGTTCGCGTCTGTCGATACAGTGATCCTCGACGAGTTGCACGCTCTGGCGGCCTCCAAGCGGGGCGACCTGCTGTCGCTCGATCTCGCGCGGCTGCGCACCATCGCGCCTGGCCTTATGACCATCGGACTGTCGGCCACTGTCGCGCGCCCGAGTGAGTTGCGTGCCTACCTGGTCGCACAACCGATGCCGGATGAGCGCACGGAACTCGCCCATCTCGTGACGGTGGGGGGTGGCGCACGGCCTCAGATTCGCATCCTGGAGCTCGACGAACCGGTGCCATGGTCGGGCCATTCCGCCCGCTATGCCATGGCGCAGATCTATGCGGCGATTTCGAACGCGCAACTGGCCATCGTGTTCGTCAACACACGCATGCAGGCCGAATTGGTGTTCCAGGAGCTGTGGCGGGTCAATGAGCTAAGCCTGCCCATCGGCCTGCATCATGGCTCGCTCGACGCCTCCCGCCGCCGCAAGGTGGAGGCGGCTATGGCGGCGGGCACACTTCGCGCGGTCGTTGCAACTTCGACGCTCGACCTGGGGATCGACTGGGGCGATGTCGACCTTGTCGTGCACGTCGGAGCGCCCAAGGGAGCTAGCCGTTTTACGCAGCGGATCGGCCGCGCCAACCACCGCCTCGATGAACCGTCGCATGCGCTGCTCGTGCCTTCCAATCGCTTCGAGGTGCTGGAGTGCCGCGCGGCGCTGGACGCCGCACTGGCCGGAGAGCAGGACGCCGTGCTGGTTCGGTCCGGAGCGCTTGATGTTCTAGCGCAACACGTGCTGGGCATGGCGGCGGCTCAACCATTCGGCCCAGACGACCTGTTTGCGGAGGTACGCTCGGCGCAGCCCTATGCGGTGCTCACACGCGAGACGTTCGATCGCGTGGTCGCATTCGTCTCGACCGGCGGATATGCGCTTAAAACCTACGAGCGCTTCGCCAAATTGAAGGTCCTGCCCGATGGCCGCATGCGCATCGCACATCCGCGTTTTGCCAAGCAGTACCGGCTCAATGCGGGCACGATTGTCGATAGTCCGCAGATCCGCGTGAGGCTCGTCGGCAAAGCTGCGGCCAAAGCCCGCCGCATGCCGGCATCGGGCGGACGCGTCATGGGAGACATCGACGAGTCCTTCATCGAGCAGCTCACGCCCGGCGATACGTTCGTCTTCGGTGGCGAAGTGGTGCGCTTCGAAGGGTTGCGTGAGACAGAGGCATTCGTGTCGCGGTCGAACGACACCGATCCGATGATTCCCAGCTACGGAGGCGGCAAGTTTCCGCTTTCGACGCATTTGGCAAAGCGGGTGCGCAGGATGTTGTCGGACAGCGCGAGTTGGTCGGCGCTGCCCGCGCCGGTAAGCGAGTGGCTGCGCCTGCAGCAGGCACGCTCGGCGGTGCCGGGCGAAGACGAGGTGCTGATCGAAACGTTTCCGCACAGGCGACGGCATCACGTCGTCATCTATCCCTTCGAGGGCCGCCTCGCACACCAGACACTGGGCATGCTGCTCACCCGCCGGCTCGACCGTGCAGGCGCTATGCCTCTGGGGTTCGTCGCCAACGACTACGGCCTCTCCGTGTGGATGGCACGCGATGTCTCCACCATGATCGCCGAAGGCCGGATCTATCTGGCGCAGCTGTTTTCCGTCGACATGCTGGGCGACGACCTCGATGCATGGCTCGCGGGCTCGAGCCTGATGAAGCGCACATTCCGCATAGCCGCGGTCATCGCCGGGCTGGTGGAACGCCGGCATCCGGGCCGGGAGAAATCTGGCCGCCAGGTCACGGTCTCGACCGATCTCATCTACGATGTCCTGCGCCGCCACGAGCCTGGGCACATCCTGTTGGAGGCGGCGTGGACGGATGCCGCAACGGGCCTTCTCGATGTCGGACGGCTCGGGGACTTCCTTGCTCGCATCCAGGGACGAATCAGGCACCAATCGCTTGCCCGCGTGTCGCCGCTGTCCGTGCCGATCCTGTTGGAAATCGGAAGGGAGCCGGTGTCTCAGCTGGCGGGTGACGATATGCTGCGCGAGGCCGCAATCGACCTCATCCGCGAGGCGATGGAGTAGGGCGGGGAAAGCGGAGGGACGCTGGATGCTGAACTTGAAGCCGGACCGGTTGGGTCTCGACGACTTCCGCGAGCAGCCGGTCAGCCTCTGTGGCAAGACATTCCTCGCCGATATGTCCGGCGCACTCTACTGGCCGGCCGAACGGGCGCTCATTGTCGCCGACCTTCATCTTGAGAAGGGCTCGGCCTTTGCCGCGCGTGGACAGTTGCTGCCGCCGTACGACACGCGCGAGACGCTGTCACGCCTAGCCGCCGTCATCGACCGCTACGAGGCTGAGACTGTGATCGCGCTGGGCGACAGCTTCCATGACGTGCAGGGGCCCGAGCGTATGGGGGCGGACGAGCGCGCCATGCTGCGCGCCATTCAGCAGCATTGCGAGTGGATCTGGATCACGGGCAACCACGATCCGCAGATCGGGGGCGCGGTGGGCGGCCACGTCCGCGAGGAGATCGTCGTCGAAGGTATCGCTCTGAGGCATCTGCCTGGACCGGCGCGCACCACGCACGAGATCGCCGGCCACCTGCATCCGGCCGCGCGCGTGCATCTCAACGGGTTCGCAATGCGCCGGCCGTGCTTCGTGGGCAACGGGTTGCGGCTCGTGCTGCCGGCGTTCGGCAGCTACGCCGGCGGCCTCAATGTGCTGGACGATGCCTTCGCGCCGTTGTTCGGAGCGGACGGCATGGCGGTCTGGCTGCTCGGCCAGGAAGGCCTCTACCCCGTGGCGACGCGCCTTTTGCGCGAGGACTGAGGCGGCCCGATCGCGCGGCGCGGCGAGCACGCATGTCACCGCCAGTTACGGCATCAGTGGCTGCCGCGCTTGAAGACTGCGGAGGCCGCCAGACCCGCGAGCACCGCAACCACCACCGCGAAGATACCGTACAGCAGCGGCTGATCGAACGCGAAGCTGTGCATCAGACGCTCGATGCCCTCGCGCTGGAGCAGCACGCGCGTCTTGTGAGAACTCAGCAGCTTGCCGTCGCGGAACAGATAGGTTTCAGCCGTCATCGGTCCGACCGGTACGTTGGCCGGCAGGCTGATGGTCGCGCGAAACAGGCTGCGGCCGATGAAGACAACGCCGTAGTCGCGCTTCTGGTAGAGGTTCTCGGCCTGCTTACGCCGCACCACGGCCTGCTTGAAGAGGGTGAGATCGGAGGGCGATAGCTGTGCCGCCTTCGCCGGAATCGTCATGCGCACGTGATCAAAACCGATCGCGTTGTCGAACAGGATGTGGGTGTCGGCGATCTCCTCGATCGGACGTGTCGAGGCGATGGCGTAGTAGCTCGGAACATCGGAAAACGTTGCCGACTGCGTGTTGATCCAAAGGCCGGCGACGTTGGTTTTGCGTCGAGCGACGAGCGGCGTATTCGTGCCCTCGACGACAATCACGACGTCGTAGAGACCCGATTCCGCCGTTTCCTGCCGGCTGTTGGAGACCGATCCGAAGATCACGATCTCGGTGCCGGTGAAGCTCGAAGTCACGGCGACACTGCGGGTCGACACGTCTGCTTCTACGTATTCTTGGCCTGGCCGGGTGCCGGCCGGTGCGGGGGCGGGTCCGGGAGCTGCTGTCGCGGGCGCCGGGGTCGGGCCACCGGGCGCCGTGGCGGCCGGACGGGCCCCCGACGGTACGGCGCCTTGTGCCGGCATCGTGGCGGGCGGCGGCATCACCTGTGGCGGGGCGGGCTGAGCTTGTCTGGGCGGGGCGGCAAAGCCCGGATGGCCTGCAGGCGGGACCGGGGCTGGCTGCACCTGCTGCGGCATCTGCTGCGGCCAAGCCGGAGGCTGGCCCGGTGCATACTGAGCGGCAACCGGTGCGCCAATTGCTAGGAGGGCCGCCGCGATCAGGACTGCCCGTCCAATGCCCAGTGATGCGCCCCTGCGCGATGTCGGCTGATTGAAGGTCAGGCGCATTAATGCCCCCCCGCCAGCGTGCTGATCGAGAAGGGGTCGGACGGCGTCACGATCAGGCCGTAGCCGATCCGGAGGCAGACCAGCAGGACGAGCCCGGCCAGCAGCGCACGCAGCTGCTCGCCGTTGAGTTTCTCGCCTGCGACGGCGCCGAACTGTGCGCCGATCACGCCGCCGATCATCAGCAGCATGGCCAGCACGATGTCGACGGTGAAGTTCTGCGTGGCGTGCATCACGGTCGTCGCCGCCGTCACGAACACGATCTGGAACAGCGACGTGCCGACGACGACGTTGGTGGGAACGCGCAGCAGATAGATCATGGCCGGCACCATGATGAAGCCGCCGCCCACACCCATGATGGCACCGAGGAAGCCGACGAACGCACCGATCATCAGCGGCGGTATGGCGCTGATGTAAAGCTTGGAGCGGTGGAAGCGCATTTTGAACGGCAGGCCGTGGATCCAGCTGTGCTGCCCGGGCCGCCGCGCCGAGACCTTGCCGCCCTTCGACTTACGCATCGTGTTGAGCGCTTCGATCAGCATCAGCGTGCCGATGATGCCGAGAAACGTGACGTAGATGAGTGAAACGAACAGCTCGAACTGGCCGATCTGCCGGAGAATCTTGACGACCTGAACGCCGATGGCCGAGCCCACGATGCCGCCCAGGAGCAGCACCACGCCCATCTTGATGTCGACGTTCTTGCGACGGTATTGCGCGATGGCGCCCGAGACCGAGGACGCGACGATCTGCGCCGCCTCCGTGCCGACGGCAACGGCGGCCGGGATGCCGGAAAAGATGAGCAGCGGGGTCATGAGGAAGCCGCCGCCGACACCGAACATGCCCGACAGGAAGCCGACCGCGGCGCCCATGCCGAGATACAGGAAGATGTTCGCGGACATCTCGGCGATGGGCAGATAGAACGACATCCCAATTTCCAGTCCAGGCCGGCGATGGCTCGCGGCTGCGATCTTGCTTTCCGCTGGCGAACTAAGCCCGGCGTGCCCCGTAGCTGATGACGGGACACTTCCCATTGCCGATGTCATACCTTTGGACCCGTGTCGAAGGCGGGTCAATGCGACGTTCTGCATCCCGGTTGATATTGCTAAGGGCTCGTTAGTCCACGCCAATCTCTCAGGCCCGAGGTCCGGCGCCACGCGGGGTACGCCAAACGTGACACATCAAAGCAGTGCGGCCCCGAGATCGCCTCGGGGCCGCATGGTCTTGTTGGCTTGTCGTGCCGCGTTTGCGGGTTGGTCAGATCTCGCCGCTCGCCCGCGCGCGGGTCTTCCAGTCCTCGCCCGCGACAATGGCGTCGTTGGCCAGCCGGTCGGTCGTCTTGGCGCGGAAGCCGGCCGCGGCGTTGCGTGCGGCCTCCAGCTCACCTGCGGCCATGACGCCCTCGAGCTCGCCTTGGCGCTTGGCTGCTTCCTGGTCGCCGGCCTTGGCGGCGACGGCATACCACATGTAGGCGGTCTTCATGCTCTTGGCGACGCCGAGCCCGCCTTCGTAGAGCACTGCGAGGTTGAACTGGCTGTCGGCAAGGCCGCGTTCGGCGGCCATCGTGAAGAATGTGCCGGCCGTGGCGTAGTCGGGGGTCTTAGCGGCCCTGCCAGCGCTCAGCACGGCGAGGTTGTGCATTGCCTTGACGTTGCCGCCCTCCGCCGCGCGCTTGTACCAGACCTTGGCCCGGTTGATGTCCTGCTTCAGGCCCAGTCCCCGCTCGTAGAGCGTGGCGAGCCTGTACTGCGACTGGACGAAGCCCTGGGTGGCGGACTTCTTGTACCAATCGGCGGCCTGCTCGAAGTTCTGGCGGGTACCCTTGCCCTCGGCGAGACGTGCGCCGATCTCGAATTGTGCGGACGGGTCACCCTTGGCCGCGGCCATGCGCAAGGACAGCGGTCCGAGTGTCGCTGGCGGCAGGTCGAGGGCGCGCTTGGTCGCGAGCAGCGGGCTCTGCACGACTGGAGCCGCGGCAGCGGTAGAGCTGTCGACGGTGTCCGTCTGTCCAGCAGCGCGGGCCTGGGCGTCCTGGTACATGAACTCGGGGATGAGCGCGGCGGGCGTTGCGCCCACCTGCGCTGCGCCCAGCCGGCTCGACAGCTCGGCCATCGACTGGCGCTGCTGCAGGCGTGCCAACTGGTCGAGCGTAGGCTTGCGGGCGGGGTTGGCAACAGCAATGCCCAGCGGCACGCCATCGGTCGAGGCCAGCGTCGGGGATGCCGCAGGTGCGGAGGACTGCGGCTGCGGCGCGGCGCCGGACTTGGGCGCGTCGGCGGGAGCCGCTTCGGTGGTCGCCGGGGAGCCCTGGGGAGCTGCTCCGGGCTGTTGCGTTGCGCCTTCGGGCTGCGGACCAGAGTGGGCGGCATCCTGCAGGAGTGCGCCGGAAGCCGGCATCTGCGCGCCCATTTCCGCTGCGGTGGGGCCGGCTTTCGCAGGTGTGTCGCCGGGTCGCGCGGGCATCTCGATCTGCGCCGCATCGGGCATGGCGGTGGGCCGTGCCGACCTCTTCTGCATGAGGATCATGAGGCCAGGTATGGCCACCAGCAGGACAAGCGCGCTGACCAGCAGTTTGCGCGAGGGCATGCGTCCGCCGGCACCCTTGCCCCGCGGCGACTTTGCAGCCGGTGCGGCTTCGGTGATCTCGGGCGCACGTGGGCTGCGCAGAGTGACCCCAACAACGGGGGCCTCGGCGACCGGAACGCGTGTCCGACGCGGTTCGTCGGCAGTTGCCTGGGGCGGCGCGGTGGGAGCCACGACGCTGGCGGTGGCTTTGGCCTTCGCGCGCTGGGCGTCAGCAATGAAGTCTTGCCGCAGGCGCTCGATGGTTGCACCGCCTGCAGCCGCGAGCTGCGGCTTGGGTGCCGGCCTACTCGACGCGGAGGCCGCGTGGAGCGCCGCTGCCGGGGCCGCCGCGAAAGGGCGGGGCGCGAGGTCGTCCTCCGCGCCTTCGTGGCTCGTCGGCTCCTGGGCATGCGAGGTGGTGTCGGGACGCTGGCGCACATGCTGCGCGAACGCATCGGCGGCCTCGGCGGCGCGCTGCGCGCCGGAAGTGGCGGCCGCCGCACTCTCGGTTCCGAATCGAACTTGCTCGCGGACATACTCCTGCGGCGCCGAGCGGGCCGACGATTGCTCGATCGCGTCGACGCGGTCCAGCACGCGGATCATCGCCTGTTGCATCGTGTCGAGCATGGCCGCCGTGGTCTCATCGCCCTCGCGGCGCTCGTTGATGAACTGCTCGAGGAGCTGGCGGACGGCGTTCATGTCTTCCGCTGAGCCGCTGTCGCTGGCCTGGCCCAAATCGGCAAAGCGCGTGGCGACGCGCTCGGCCGCGGCGTCGGCAAGCTCGGCGAGATCGGTGCCGCCAGCGTCACGACCGTCCTTGAGACGGCTCGCGATCTGCTCGACGGCTGCGGAGATCATCGGTTCGAGGTCGGCCTCGCTCTGGCCGCCGCGATTCAGGATTTCATCGAAGCGCGGGTCGGTGAGACGGTCGACGACGGCGGCAAGCGTCTGTTCGATGTTGTCGAGACGCTCGAGCTGCTGACGGGTCTCGTCGAACTGCCGAGCGAGGTCCGCGATGTGGAGTTCAAGGCCGCCGAGCCCCTCAACGTCTGAGCGTGTGGCAACGGCATCGAGCGCCGAGCTGAAGCGCTGCTCCAGACTGTCGAAGCGCTGTCCCAGACCGTGCAGTGCCCGATCCGGCTCGATCCGCGTTGCCTGGTTTTCGATAAGGCGGGCGATGTCGGCAAATCGCTGGTCGAGCCAGCCGGTCTCGACAGACATGCCGCGCGCGATGGCATCGACGCGAGCCGAGGCGACCGGGTCCCACGTGTTGGTCTCGTGCTCGTCGGCGTCGCCTTGACGGTCGGGCAGAGCACCCGAATAGCCCGCATTCCCCGATTCATAGTGTCGGTAGAGGGCGTCGGCTGCGGCGCGATCCCATGCCTCGTCATCGAAGGGAATGACGGCATCGGTCGGGGTCACGGCGGCCGTCTTTTCCCGCGTGCCGGCTGAGTTTGCGGGGGCCATGCCGCCGGGGCTCACTGCGCGCTGCACCTGCGCGGGCGCTCCCGTGTCGGTCACGACATAGGTGGCATGGGCGTCGCGGGTTTCGGAAATGCGGCGTGCGAGGTCGGCGACGCCGTCCTCGATACGCTCGAATGCGGGGAGAAACTCGGCGGGAACCTTGGCACGCTGCCTGCGCGTTGCATCCGCCAGCGCGTCGATGCGGCCCAGCATCTGTTCGAGGGCAACGGACTGGCGCTGCTCGGATTGGGTGATCTGACCGGCAATCTCTGCCAGCAGCGTCTTTAGGTCTTCTGCGGCGCACTCCACCGGGGGCGTACGGCTCGCGTCCCCCGTTTGGGCGCCGAGCTTCTTGTCCCCGTTATCCATCGACATGCTGTTCCCCATCGGCAGCCGTTTCGAGACGCTCCGAGCGGGCAACGCTCCCGTCGAGGGAGTGCGAGCGGTTCCCTTCCGCTGCAAAATGCCGTGCCCTGAGCGACGCAGGTTCGGACGCGACACGAGCCAGGAACCACCAAGGCGAAGCTGGCAGTGGCCGGTAAACGTTCGGTTAAGTGAATGAGCGGCCGCGAATTTGGCTCGATTTCCTGGACAAACGGGGGTTGCGGACCGGCGGGCGCGGGGCCATTTCTGGCGAACGGCCCGCATCGCGGCTGTTAAGGGCACGGGTGATTCGCCGTCCCTGGCGTCTTCCGGCACGGTCGCGTTCCGTGCGATCAATGGAAGCCATGGCACCCGGCATGCCGCCGGAGGGTCTCACCCTCTAGCTGAGGAGGTCTTCGATGACAGGTTGGTTCGGTGCGGGACGCAAGTTGGCCGGGCCGTCGAAGCGCGCCGCGAGTTTGGCTCTCGTCGCTCCGATCATGGCCGTTGTGCTCGCGTTGCCTGCGAACGCACAGAGCGTCCCCGCGGATGCGCAGGGCCGTTACCAGATGAAGCCCACCGACGACGGCTTCGTCCGGCTCGATACGCAAACCGGCGCGGTGTCGCTGTGCGCACGGCAGAACGGCGACTGGGCGTGCCGTGGCATGGCCGACGACCAGAAGGCGCTTCAGGACAGGATCGCCAAGCTTGAGGAAGACAACCGGGCTCTGAAAGACGAGAACCGCCGGTTGGAAGACGTCATGGGCCTCAATCCAGACAAGGCGCCCGGCACGGTTCCAGAAGGACCCGGTGGCCCGTCCAATCGCTTCGCTCTGCCCACCGAGAAGGATGTGGACAAGGCCTTCGACTACTTCGAAGGGCTGCTCAAGCGTTTCCGCGAGCGCTTGAAGAAGCTCGAGGAGCCCAAGAAGAACGAAGGCGTGCCGTTGTGAAGCCGGCGACCGGCGGCCTTGCATCGGAGGCTGTCGCCGCCGGGATGGGGCTTGCGCAGGCGTCAGGCACGCTGGAGGTTCCGACGCGCGGCCCGGGCTTCTACGACATAACGGCGAAGGTCGGCCGCTGGCTCGAGAGTGTCGACGCCGACGAGGGCCTGCTGACGGTCTTCATCCGCCACACATCAGCGTCCCTTGTCATCCAAGAGAACGCCGATCCCGACGTCCACGCCGACCTCATGGATACGCTCGATCGGCTGGCGCCGCAGCACGCCGGCTATCGCCACGGCATGGAAGGACCGGACGACATGCCGGCGCACATCCGTTCCATGCTCACAGCGGTGTCGCTGGGTGTGCCGGTGCTTGCGCGCTGCATGCGTCTGGGCACCTGGCAGGGGCTCTATGTCGTGGAGCATCGCCGCGCCGCGCATGCCCGCGAGGTTGCGCTGCACTTCATGGGTAGAATCCGGCGCTGAGGGTGCGGGAGCCCGCTAAGGGAGCGCAGTGCCTCAAGACGGCTTCGCTAACGTCCCTGAAACGCAGGCTTGCGTTTCTCCTTGAAGGCGCGGATGCCCTCGCGATAGTCGGCGCTGTCGTAGACGAGACGCCGCAGGCCCTGTACCCGCTCGAACCCCTGCGGGCTCATCGGGTGAGCGCCCGCCAGAATGCGCAGCTGTTCCTTCATCACCGAGATCGCGAGCGGTGCATTGGCCGCGATCGTCTCTGCGATCTCTCGCGTCGTCGTCTCCAGCTCCTCCACCGGCACGACACGATTGATCATGCCGAACCGCTCGGCCCGTTCGGCCGGGATCGGCTGCGCCGTGAACGTCATCTCCTTGACGATGTGATAGGGCGCGGAATTGAGGAACGTCAGGACGCCGGAAACATTGTAGGGCACGCCTAGCTTGGCGGGTGTGAGCGCGAAGGTGGATTGGGCGGTGGCGACGATGAGATCGCACGCGAGAACAACCTCGCAGGCGCCGCCCCACACGCTGCCCTCGATCATCGCGATGACGGGACTGGGGTGCTGCTCGATGGCGCGTACCAGATGCCGAAGCGGATCATCCCATCCCAACGGGTCGCGCCGCCCTTCGGGCAACTCCGCCACGTCATGACCGGCCGACCACACCTTGGTTCCAGGCGCCGCCCTCAGCACGACGACCCGGCATCCCTCCTGGGCGAGACGCGGCAAGGCCGCGATGACCTGCTCGACGAGGTCCTGAGACAGAGCGTTGCGCTTTTCGGGATGATCGAGCGCGATCCATCCGATCTGGGAATCGCAGGTGATCTTGATGCGGTCCATGGCGGGGTGCGTTGATGGCCGCGTTGAGGCTCGGCCCTATTTTCATTAGTTGCTGACGCTAGACCTGTGGCCAATCGCCGTCAACAGACCTTCCGGTTCTAGCCGCCGGCCCGCCGGTGCTTGAGGCGAAGGCGCTGCATCTCGCGGTCGTAGAGGATCTCGCCGCCGGGGACGCGAATGTCGCGAACGAGTTCCAGCGCGTGGCGGCTCGGCGCCGGTGTGAGCACCGCTACGATCATCGCTACAATGGCACCCGCTGGCAGACCGGCGGCGGCGACAAGAGGTCCAGGCGTTTCGAGCAGCCCCGTCTCGCCTGCCGTGATCGCACCCACCGCCAACGCGAAGCCCGTCGCCATGCCGGCTACGGCTCCAAATCCGTTGAGCCGCTTCCACCAGATCGAGAGGATCAGCACAGGAAAGGCGGTGGCGGCAGTCACCACCAGCGCCCAGTGCATGAGCCGCAGCGGGTCGCTCGGCGTGAGTAACGACACCGCCGCGACGCCGGCCATCGCAAGCAGCAGTAGCGCGCGGGCAAGCAGCAGGCGCGCGCCGTCGACCGGCGGTTCCCAGGTCAGACCGTTGACGATGTCCTCCGCCAGGATGTTGGCGAGGTTGGCAACGGTGGCCCCGGCGCAGGCGAGCGCTGCCGCGACCAGCGCCGCGGCGACAAGATAAACGATGGTGCCGGGTAGTCCGGTGGCGGTCGGCAGGGCGAGCAGCACGTAGTCCCGATTGAGCGTGAAGGACTGGAGCGCTACGGGGAAGGTGTCGCCTGGCACCTTGGCCAGTCCGGCGGAAGTGAGGTGTCTTGCCCATTCGGGCAGAGCCTTCAAATTCGGGTCGAGCGCCAGATCCATGATCGGCGCGCGCATGAAGGCGGCAATCGCGGTCATGGTGAGGAAGAGCAATCCGAAGAACATCGTCGCCCAGCCGAGCGACTTGCGGGCGTCGTAGACACTGGGTGTGGCGGCGACCCGCGGCAGCAGCCAGGGCGCCGAGGCGAAGCCGGCCATCACGGTCAGCGCCGTCACGACAAAGGCGATCGGCCCCACCGCGCCGAAGGGCGTCACGAAGCGCTTGGCGATCGCGACATAGCCATCCTCGGGGAAGGCGAGCGCCAGGGGGGCTGCAAGCGTGTCCGGCAGCCCGAGCGCCACTTCCTCGCGGATCAGCGAGCGAACGATGGGTCCGTAGCTCAGCTGCGGTATCGGCAACTTGGTGACGAGCACGGCCACGATGGCGGCGGGGATTAGGATGGCAAGCAGCGCCGTGATGGCCTGCGCCGTGCTCGACCACGTCAGCGATCGGATACCGCCCGGCAGTATAGCTGCAAGGATGGCCAGCGACATCGCGGCCGTGGCGACCGCCGCGCTTGTGCCCGTGAGCCAAGTCACTAGGCGCGCCCCGATGATGACCTCGGCGGAAGCCATCAGCACCAGAGGCACGCACAGCATGGCAGCGGCCAGCAGGCGCAATGCGCGGCTCTCGAAGCGGCGCCCCAGATAGCTCGGCAGGGTGTAGGCACCGAACTTGCGCAGAAACGGTGCGAGCAGGATCGCCATGACGACGAAACCGGCGAGCCCACCGACCATGAAGGCAAGGCCGTCGAAACCCAGGACGAAGAGCACTCCCGTCAGTGTGGCAAGCCCGCTCGCGCCGAGTGCCGTAACTGCAAGCAGCAGGCCCGTGTAGACCGCCGGCACGCGCCGGCCCGCGGCAAAGTAGTCGAGCACCTGCCGCGATGCCGCGGCAATTGCAATGCCCAGAGTGAGCGCCACCGGTCCTGCGAGCATGACCCACCGCAGCAGACGATCGGCGAGACCGAGCTGCTCGAGAATTGCGGCGAGCAGCACGAGGGATGCGAGCCCGCTTGCAAATATGCCGAAGTATGTACCCAGGCGCGGGTTGACGATGCGGCTGCGCGGAGTGAATGGCATCTGCGGGCTCGAAGCCTCGAGGTCGACGTCAAGTATTTCGGGTGGTCAGCCGAGAGCCTGGTGGGAGTTGGTCTCGACGAGACCGGTCCGGCTGCGTGCGTGCGGGGGGCTCAAATATCCTCGTGCGCGCCGTGCCAGTGGTCGATGGCATCCTGACGATTTACGAAGCTCGCGACCGTGGCCAGCGCGATGACGAATATGCCATGCGACACCAGCATGAAGCCGATCGGGAAGCCGAGGAACCGTTCGGCGTTGAGTGGCTCGTGATAGAGCGGCAACACGATAAGCACAGTGAGAAACGGCAGCAGGCTTGCAGCCATCTGCCACTTGGTGTGCCGCCAGTAGGGCTTCCGCTCTTTCCGTTCGATCATGAGTCCTGCTTTCCTGCACACGGGGCCGCGCCCGCGCTATCGATCGTGTTCCCGTGCGGCTGCCAAGGTCAAGGGTCCGCAGCAGATCGTGCGGCTTGCCGGAGGCCGGGCCCGGAAATCGGCGCGGAGCAGATGGTATGCCAGCAGAAATCGCCACGATGTAGGCGGCGCGCCGTTAGCATTGGAAGAATGCTTGTGCTTGCCTAGGTTTTTTACTTTATGGCAGTACTGCGACGCACGGTCGCAATTCGAGCGACTAGGCGCCCCCGCCCTCCGCCCAAACCTCCGGCGGGGAAATTTCGGCCAAGTTCGAGTGAGCGCCTCTCTGGCCCCCTGGGAAACGACCCATGCTGAGCTATCGCCTCGTCATCGTCGACGATCATCCGCTGTTCCGCGGCGCCTTGCGAGAGGCGTTGTCCGCGTCACTTGACGGTTCCGAGATCGTCGAGGCCGGGTCCATGGACGAGCTCACGGGCAAGCTCGCAAATGGCCTCGAGGTCGACCTGATCCTGCTCGATCTCACCATGCCCGGGGTCCAAGGGTTGTCCGGGCTCGTATTCCTGCGGGGACAGCACCCCGAGGTGCCCGTCGTCGTCGTGTCGGCCAACGATGACCCCGTTACCATCCGCCGGTGCATGGATTGCGGCGCGTCGGGCTTCGTGCCCAAGTCGCAGCCGGTGGACGAGATCCGTACCGCGGTACGCAGCGTGCTCGATGGCAACGTCTGGACCCCGCCCGGTGTCGATCTCTCGAGCGACGGAGACAGCGAATCGGCAGGTCTGCTGTCGCGGTTGTCCTCGCTCACGCCACAGCAGATACGCGTGCTCATGATGCTGGGCGAGGGACTGCTCAACAAGCAGATCGCCTACAAGCTCGGAGTCTCCGAGGCGACCATCAAGGCGCACGTCTCAGCCATTCTTCAGAAGCTGGGTGTGGATAGCCGCACGCAGGCTGTTATCGCCGTAAACAAGATCGGCGGCGGCGGTGCCTGGCAGAGGCTCGCCGAGTAGCTCAGCCTTTGCGGGGTTCCAGATCGTTCGCGGGACGACGCGTCGTCTACTCGGCCGCCGCGGCCCGGGCGAGTGTCGCCTTCATGATGAGTGCGCGCAGTGCTGCGGCCTTCAGCGGCTTGCGCAGCAGCGTCAGATCGTGGGCGCGGACCTCACGCTGCACTTCCAGCGAGTGATCCGCTGTAATGATGACGGCAGGAACCTGCCGATCGAGTGCCTTGCGCAATCGCTGCACGGCATCGACGCCCGTGCCGCTGTCGAGGTGATAGTCGGCAAGTATGATGTCGGGCGGTTCGGCCATGCCGCTGATCGCCTCCAGCGCCATCGCGGCGCTGGCTGCTGTCTTGACGGCGCAACCCCAGCCTGTGAGCAGCGCCTCCATGCCGGCGAGCACGGCGGGCTCATTGTCGATGCACACGATCGACGTTCCGGCGAGACTGCCGGCCGCCGGCGGGGCGACCACGATGGCTTCGCGCCGCTCCTGCGGAGCGGCCCTTGCAACGCGCACGGCGAAGGTCGAGCCGCGGCGCGGCGCCGAGGTGAGCTGGATCGGATGATCCAGGATCCGGCAGATCCTCTCCACGATGCTGAGGCCCAGGCCAAGTCCCCGTACGTTGGAACCGGGGCCTTCCAGGCGTTGGAATTCCTTGAAGATCACGTCCTTCTTGTCGGCCGGTATGCCGGGGCCGGTGTCGAGGATCTGGACGACGAGGTGGTTCCCCGATCTGCGGGCGCCCATCAGCACGCTGCCTGAGCGCGTGTATTTAATGGCGTTAGAGACGAGGTTCTGCAGGACGCGGCGCAGCAGCCTGCGATCGGAGCGGACCCACTGCGACGTCGCGGCCGTCCGCAGCGTGAGAGCCTTCTCCTTGGCCAGCGGCTCGAACTCGACGGCAAGCTGCTCAAAGATTTCGGAAAGCGGGAAGTCGCTGAGCTCCGGATCGAGCCGTCCGGCATCCATGCGCGAGATCTCAATGAGAGCGGAGAAGATCTCCTCGACCGCGGCCAGCGAGGCATCGACGTTGCGGGCGAGCTGGGCCTCGGAGACCGCCAGCGGACGCTCCCGCAGGCTCGTCGCATAGAGGCGGGCGGCATTGAGTGGCTGCAGGATGTCGTGACTAGCTGCAGCCAGGAATCGCGTCTTGTCGAGATTGGCCTCGTCGGCGTGGGCCTTGGCGACGGCGAGCGCGGCGTTCACCTCCAGCAGCTCGGCCGTCCGCTCCCGTACGCGCCGCTCGAGTGTCTCGTTGGCGCGGGCAAGCGCGTTCGCCGCGGCCACCCGATCGGTGATGTCGGAGAAGGTGGCGACGATGCCACCTTGCGGCATCGCACTTGTGCGTATCTCCAGGTGGCGGGTGCCCCCGTGCACGCGCTCCTGGAACGTCTCCTTGCGAACGGCAAGCTTGAACAGACGCTGCTCGATCAGTTCGTCGATGGCGCCAGGACCAAGGTCGCCGCGCTCGGCGAGTACGCGCAGAATGCGGTCGAGCGGTGCGCCGACGCGGCCGAGCTCGGAGGGCAGGTCCAGCAGCTCGCGGAACTGCCGGTTCCAGCAGATGAGCCGCATGTCCTTGTCGAAGACGCTGAGGCCGTGGCGAACCTGGTCGAGCGCCGACTGGAGCAGGTCGCGATTGTACTGAAGCGCTTCGGACGCATCGTCGAGCAGACGGATCGCAGATTGACCGGAGACGCTGCCCCGCCGCAGCAGCAGGGAGAGGACGAGCCGCGCCGAAGCCGAGCCGATAGCGCTGGAGAGCAGATGCTCGGCAAAGCGGACCGCTTGGATATCGGCTTCCGTTTCGCGCCACGGCCCCGCGACGTTGCGGCTGGCGGCATACTCTCCGAACGAGCGCGCGGCGCGGTCGTTGCCCAGATAGCGTGCCACGCAGGCTTCCAGGTCGCGCATCGTGACGCTCGTCCGCCACAGCCGGAATGCCGGCACACCACTGGGCGAGCGGCCACCCTCGTCCTGAACGAACAGGCGGGCCTGGATCCGCTCGATGGGCTCGGGCGAGCGGAGCACCGAGACGGTCAGGTAGGTGAGTACATTGATCGACAGGCTCCAAAGCACGCCATGCGTCAGCGGCTCGAACTGGAAATAGAACAGAGCCTGCGGGCGCAGCATACCCAGGCCCAGGGGGCCGTGCTCAAGGATGTCGCCCGGCGCCAGGCCGGCCTTTACGAGCCACGGCAGCACCAGTGTGTAGGCCCACATCGCAGTGCCCGCCAGCACCCCAGCGATGGCGCCTCGCGCCGTTCCCTTGCGCCAAATGAGACCGATGAAGAACGCTGGCGCCAGCTGGGCGATGGCGGCGAACGAGAGCAGGCCGATGGCGGCGAGCCCTTGCGTATGTCCAACCTGCCGGTAGACGATGTAGGCGAGCAGCAGGAGCAGGCCGATGGCGAAGCGGCGGATTGCAACCAGGGTTGCCGCCATGTCGCTCTGCGATGCTGCTTCCGCCGGCTCCTGCCGCAGCAGCAGCGGCACCATCAGCCCGTTGCAGATCATGATGGCGAGAGCCACGCTTTCCACGATCACCATCGCGGTTGCAGCCGACAGTCCGCCGACGAAGGCGATGAGCGTCATGGTCGGGCTGCCGTGCTGCATTGGCAGAGTCAGCATGAAGAAGTCGGGGTCGGCATGGCCCGGCGTGAAATGCATCATGCCGGCCGCCGCGATCGGCACCACGAAGATGTTGATGATGATCAGATAGAGTGGGAACAGCCAGCGCGCCCGGCGGATCTCGGTCTCCGAGTTGTTCTCGACGACGGCGACATGGAACTGCCGTGGCAGGAGGATGATGCAGATGAAGCTCAGCGCGGCGATGGTAAGCCACATGCCGCCGTTGAGCCCACGGGAGAACGTTTCGCTGACGACCGGGTGGGCGACCGCGTGCTTGAGGAACTCGACGGGCCCGCCGTCGAAGGCGACGACGACGAATACGCCGACGGTAATGAACGCCAGCAGCTTCACCACGGACTCTGCGGCGATCGCGAGCATCAGGCCATCCTGATGTTCCGTTGAGTCGATCTGGCGGGTGCCGAACAGGATCGCGAACAGCGCCAGCGTCAGCGTGATGATGAGGGCGGTGTCGATGAAGCCGATGCGCGGGATGTCGATGGGCGCCAGCCGCGTGCCGCCGAGCACGATCTCGATGGACGTGGCGATCGCCTTAAGCTGCAGTGCGATATAGGGCAGCGAGCCGATGATGGCGACAATCGTCACGATGGCCGCCACCGCTTGGCTCTTGCCGTAGCGCGCGGCCATGAAGTCTGCGATCGAGGTGAGGTTCTGGCTTTTGGCGATGCGGACGATACGCAGCATCAGAGGCGTGCCCACCGCGAAAATCGCGATCGGGCCGAGGTAGACGGGGAAGAAGTCGTAGCCCGTGGTCGCCGCCAGGCCGACGCTGCCGAAGAACGTCCATGATGTGCAGTAGACAGCCAGCGACAGGGCGTAGATGAACGGCCGGCCGCTGTGGGCATCGGCAAGGCGTACACTGCGGTCGCCCGCCCAGGCGAAAGCGAACAGGCTGCCCAGATAGGTGAGCGCGACGGCGACGATGACCCAATTCTCAAACATGGAGTTCCGCGGAGGGGGACGGGCGAGCGTGGTTACGTGCGTTCTGGCCCGGGGAGCCTACCGGGGATTGTAGCGCCAAACGAGCGTGAAGAAAGCCGTTACCCGGGCAACATGCTGAAGCTGTTATGCGGTTTGCGGGCCGCCGGCGGAATTGTTGCGTGCACCGAGTTTCAATACATTGCTCACGTGATTCGCCAGTCACCCTGACGAATCGTCGTCAAGGCGCCGATGCGGCGTGGGATCATGGTTGGAGGCCGGGGAGGCTCGGGTCCGACCGTTCGGGGTGCACTCAACCAGAAAGGGCCCATGCAATGGGGATGCTGCAGGAATTCAAGGAATTTGCCGTCAAGGGCAACATGATCGACATGGCCGTCGGTATCATCATCGGCGGGGCCTTCGGCACGATCGTGTCGTCGCTGGTCAAGGACATCATCATGCCGCCCATCGGGGCACTGGGGCAGGTAGATTTCTCCAACATCAAGCTGACGCTAACGCATCCCCCGGGCAAAGACCCGGTGACCATGAATATCGGCCTTTTCCTCAATCACGTCATCAGCTTCTTGATCGTTGCCTTCGCCGTTTTCATGCTGGTCAAGGCGATCAACGAGATGAAGCGGCGCTTTGAAAAGGAAAAGGCGGCTCCCGCCGCCCCGCCCGAGCCGTCGCTGCAGGAGAAGCT
The DNA here is from genome assembly GCA_050250815.1 of Hyphomicrobiaceae bacterium. Classification (GTDB taxonomy): domain Bacteria; phylum Pseudomonadota; class Alphaproteobacteria; order Rhizobiales; family Hyphomicrobiaceae; genus JAEUMD01. The sequence continues at coordinate 9,047 of JBFWNY010000034.1, read as the reverse complement.
GCTCATGGAAATCCGCGACGCGCTCAAGAAGTAAGCGGGGCGCACGCTACGGGCTCGGAGCATCGAAGGGCCTCGCCGGCCGACCGGCGAGGCCCTTCTTGTGATTGCACGCTCAGTCCAGGCGCACTCAGGAGCAGCTGCCCCCGCCCAGGACGCAGAACTTGGCGCAATGGCGATGGCAAAGCTTGACCGCGCCGTTGTCGAACATCCCGCCATCCGCTGCCGCTGCCGCCGCGAGCGTCGGTCCCATGTCGAACGCGCTGGCATAAGGGATGAGCGTGCAGGGCACGACGGTCGGCTGTGTGGCGCCCTTGCGCTTCACCACCATTCGGGAAGAGGCGCACATCATGTCGCTGGGAGACTTGTGCAGGATGTCCCAGCAGCGGGTCGTGATCTCGGGGACTTCGGTCGTATCGTCCATTTCGGGGAACAGGACGAGCTGGCGCGGATCGGCGGCATCGACCGGCCAGTCATGATCGGCGGCGAGCCGGCCGTAGCCTGCACGAGCCTCCGCCTCCATTTCGCCCCAGCAGGTGCGGCCGGCAATGGCGACCGCAAAGCCGTTCCGGGCGAGCCAGTCGATGCCGGCGAGCGTTGGCTGCCAGGTGCGGGGGCCGCGCTCCTTCTCGTGCAGCGCCTGCGTGTGGTGGTCGAGACTGACGCGGAAGCCAAGCCGCTCGGTGCCGTATCGCTCCTTGAGCTCGATGAGCCCGGTGGTCAGGCGCCGGCGCTGCATCGGCAGCATGGCGTTGGTCAGGACCAGCACATCGAAGCCGCGCGCCAACGCGTCGTCGAGCATGCCGATGATGTCGGGGTTGAGAAACGGCTCGCCGCCGGTGAAGCCGATTTCGCGTGTGCCGAGCGTACTGGCCTCGTCGAGCAGTGGTGCGACCTCGGCCCGTGTCAGATAGACGAGGCGATCGTTATGGGGGCTCGATTCGATGTAGCAATTGGCGCACGTGATGTTGCACAGCGAGCCGGTGTTGATCCAGAGCGTCTCCAGGCGGTCGAGCGGAACGCTGGCGCGACGCTCGCCCTTGGCCGTGATGTCCGGGTCGGTGAACTTGGCCGCGGTGGTGATGGGCTGTGGGACGGCTACGAAACTGGGGTCGCTGCGCATGTTGCCTTGTGCTCATGAGTGTTGCCCGCTGCGCGCAATCCATTGCTCGCACGGGGTGCCCTGACGTTGCCTTCTAATTCGGGCGTGCGTCCGGGGACGTTACGTCGGGCAAGGCTAGCATGGCTCAAGCCTGGCGCGGCAGGCAGACGTCGGCATGGCGGTTAGGCCGCCACCGGGCACGCAGGTTTGGGATTGGGCGCTAGTGCTCGCGCCAGGATGGCTGCCGAGCTTGGCCGGTTGCCGGTGGCCGTGCTAGACGGTGCCCTATGCGGGCGTAGTTCAGTGGTAGAACGACAGCTTCCCAAGCTGTATGTCGTGGGTTCGATTCCCATCGCCCGCTCCATTCTCTCACAGCCCATCGAACACGTTGCCGTGCCCTCGGTAACGCCGCACGCATGCGGAGGTTCGGACCACGTGCACAAGGGTGCCCGATCTCGCGGCGCAGCAAAAAATGTGCGGCGCATCATGTGCTTACAGCAACACAAAACGTGCATCCGAGGCGGATTTACACCGCGAAAGTTGACTTAGAGCACTCGACGGAACGCGCGGATCAGATAATGTTGATATTCGCAAATCAGGTCGCGGCGGGGGGAATGTCGCGGACGAGCTGCGCAACGACCGGGGGGCTCGCGCGCATGAACGCAGTGAAGACGATGGTTGCCAACGGCGGTATCGCCTGCTTGGGCCTGGGCTTGGTGTTGTTCGTCCCAGCTTTTGCCAGCGATCCTCTGTTCTGGGTGCCAGCCGCGCTGTTGACGCAAATCTGGGTCTGCTGCATCCGCCGTGTAGGGCGCTGAAGCGCGATTATCTTTATTCCCATAGGCTCCGCTCGCGCCTCAGCGAGCGGCCATCGCCTCGCGCATCGTCGTGCCGACCTGGCTGGCGTCGCGGGCGACAATGACACCGGCCGCCTCGAGAATGTCGATCTTGCCACGCGCGCTTCCACGCCCGCCGGTCGTCAGCGCGCCGGCGTGTCCCATGCGGCGTTCGGGTGGCGCATGGCGGCCCGCTACAAGTGCCACCACCGGCTTACCCGATTTGCGTTGCTTGAGCAGATCCGCGACTTCCTCTTCCTCGCTACCGCCGATCTCGCCGATGACGATGATGCCATCAGTGCCGGGGTCGTCGAGGAACAGCTGCAACGCACCGCCCAGGCTCAGGCCGTGCACCGGGTCGCCGCCCACGCCGACCGTGGTCGATTGGCCGAGGCCGGCACGCGTCGTCTGCAGCACAACCTCGCTGGTCAGCGACGCCGAGCGCGAAGCGATGCCGATGCGGCCGGGCCGCGCGTCGACCGTCGACATGACGCCAAGCTGGCCGATGCCGGGTGCCAGCACGCCCTGACTGTTGGGTCCCACAAGTTTCGTCGTTGAGCCTGCGAGCGCCTGGCGCACGCGCACCATGTCGAGCACGGGGATTCTCTCGGTCACGCAGACGACGAGGTCGAGTTCCGCCTCGATCGCCTCGATCATGGCGCGCGCAGCATGCTCGGGCGGCACGAAGACGAGGCTCGCGGTTGCTCCGGTTGCCTCGCGTGCCTCACCGACATTTTCGAACACCGGCAGATCGAGATGGGTCCGCCCGCCCTTGCCGGGCACCACGCCGGCGACGAGCTTCGTGCCGTAGGACAGCATGCGCCCGCAGTGGAACGTCGCCGCGCGGCCGGTCAGGCCCTGGCACAACACCTTGGTGTCGGGGGTGACGAGGATCGCCATTATGCAGCCTCCTTGCGAGCGGCCTCGACCGCGAGGCGCGCGGCGTCGGCCATGTCGTCGACACGTGTATAGGTCACGCCGTTGTTGCGCAGAACGGTCTGCGCGAACTCGGCGTTGTTGCCCGCCATGCGGATGACGATGGGCAGCGCGCGTCCGGATTTGCGAACGGCGATGCCGAGTCCTTCCGCGATCGTATCGCAACGCTGCATGCCGCCGCCGTGGACATTGACAAGGAGCGCGCGCACGCCGGGCTCGCGGAGCAGCAGGCCGATGCCCCTGGCGATGTCGAGGCTGGTCGCTGTGGTGCGGATATCCATGAAGTTGGCCGGGCGGCCGCCGGCATCGACGACCAGATCATGCGTGACGAGTGCGAGGCCCGCGCCGTTGACGACGCAGCCGATGGAGCCTTCGAGCCTGAGATAGTTGGTCTGGAACTTCTGCGCCTCCAGCTCGGCGGGATCGGCGGGCCCGGTCGTTGCCGAGGCGCGCAGCTCGGCCAGATCGCTGCGCCGGAAGATTGCGTTGTCGTCGAGACTCACCTTGGCGTCGAGCGCGACGAGGTTGCCGTCCGTGGTCACGGCGAGCGGATTGATCTCGACAAGCGACGCATCGCAGCCCAGGAAAGCGGCCGCGACATTGCGCATGGCGACGGCGAGCCCGCGCGCGAGGCGATCGTCACCCGCGATGCGCGAAGCCAGCCCGTCGAAATCGCCGACGAGCTTGTTTCCCTCGATGATGAGCGGCATGCGCTCGATCAATGCGGTGTCGTGCTCTGCGCGTTCCTCGATGTCGTCGCCACCGGCAGCGCTCGCCAGCATGACGACGCGGCCGTCCATCTTGTCGACGGCGGCAGCGAGATAAAGGCTGCGGGCAACCGGGACGCGCTCCTCGACGAGAACGCCAGCGGCGGTGACGCCGCCTGCCCCCGTCTGTCGCGTGACAAGCCGCTGCCCGATCATGCGGCGCGCGGCGTCCTCGACCTCGGCGACGTTCGATGCGAAGCGAATGCCGCCGCCGGCCTTCCTGTCGCCAGCGAGGATTTGTGCCTTGACGACGAATTCGCGCGCGCCCACACGCCGGGCCGCCTGGCCGGCAGCGTCCACGCTGGCTGCGGGCTCGCCGATCGGAGTGGCGATGCCATAGCCGGCGAGCAGGCGCTTGGCCTGATGCTCCTGCAGATCCATGTCCATCCTCCCAATCTCAGCGCCGAGCGCACCGCTTGGCGACGCGCGGGCCACATTGCGCGGCGTTGTCTCGCGGCGGGCGGCAGCCCGCGTTGATCAGGCCGGCATGTGTCGTTTTTGGCATATTGTATGCCAGCAACGGAGGGGATGTCCAGCTTCTGTTCTGGACGGAGTTTGGCGAGCGGGGCCCCGTTCTTTTCGGGTCCCGGGGGGCAGTGCGGATTGTACAGTCCGATCCGATCAAGTCTCGAACCCAAAATTCGCAATTAGCGGACCCACGTTCCGTCGCGCCAATCTCTTGCGCGCGCACCGAATTGTACGTCCGGTGCACGCCATCCTACCAGGGGAGCTGCGACCGTGATGCAGCCCTTGCGGGCTCGCACGCGGCGTCTTCTCGTGCGTCGTCATGGGTACTCGCGAGAGGGGAGCCGAGCTGTCCCTTGCGCGTCGCGAAGCTCCGCTCCGAGCAACCCCGCGTACCGGTGCGCGGTTCGCTGCTGCGCATTTATCGAGCAGTTGCGCAATCGCTGTGCGCCCAACCGCACTTACATTTTCGAGTGTCACGGCCTACAATGCCCAACAGACACATCACCGCTTGCGAAACCACACCAAAAGCCCCCGATCTCCGGCCGGCGATGGCCAGCATCACGCGGGTAAAGAGGTCTTTGTGAAGCCTGCCTGTTTCGACGAGATGAATGGCCTGGGCGACAGCGTCAGGGCTCCCTACAGCGCGCTAGCCGAATGGCTGTCTGCCCAACCGATCGATGTACTGAGGCGAAAGGGCCAGGAGGCCGAGACGGTTTTCCGCCGCATCGGCATCACCTTCAATGTCTACGGAGAGAAGGAAGCCGCCGAACGCCTGATCCCATTCGACATCATCCCCCGCATCATAGCCGCCCAGGAATGGCGCAGGCTCGCGACGGGCATTGAGCAGCGCGTGCGCGCGCTCAACATGTTCATGCACGACATTTATCATCAGCAGGAGATCCTGAAGGCCGGGCGGGTGCCGGCCGAGCTGGTGATCCAGAATTCGGCGTTCCTGCCGGAGATGATGGGGGTCAATCCGCCGCGTGGCATCTATTCGCACATTATCGGCATCGATATCGTGCGCACCGGCGAGGACGAGTTCTACGTTCTGGAGGACAATACGCGCACGCCGTCCGGCGTCTCCTATATGCTGGAGAACCGGGAGACGATGATGCACACGTTCCCCGAGCTCTTCGAATCCAACAACGTGGCGCCGGTCGAGGACTACACCGACAGTCTGCGGCAGACGCTTGTCAGCGTCGCACCTTCCGGCGCTCAAGGCGATCCCACGATCGTGCTGATGACGCCGGGTGTCTACAACAGCGCCTATTTTGAGCACTCCTTCCTCGCTGACGAGATGGGCATCGAACTCGTCGAAGGTCGCGATCTCATCGTGCTCGACGGCGAGGTGCACATGAAGACGACGCGCGGTCTGAGGCGCGTCGACGTCATATATCGCCGCATCGATGACGACTTCATCGATCCGCTCGTGTTCAAGCCCGAGTCGATGCTGGGCGTGCCCGGCCTGTTCGACGTCTACCGGTCGGGCCGCGTGACCATCGTCAATGCGCCAGGGACCGGCATCGCCGACGACAAGGCGATCTACAGCTACATTCCCGAGATCGTCGAATTCTACATGGGTCGACCGGCGATCTTGAAGAACGTGCCGACATACAACTGCCGCAAAGCAGACGATCTCGCCTACGTGCTCGACAAGATGGCGGACCTCGTCGTCAAGGAGGTGCACGGGTCGGGCGGCTACGGCATGCTCGTCGGACCGGCCTCGACCGCCGAAGAGATCGAACGCTTCCGTGCCAAGGTCAAGGCGCGCCCCGACAACTACATCGCCCAGCCGACGTTGGCGCTCTCCACCTGCCCGACGCTGGCGCAGGCCGGCTTCGGTTCGCGCCATGTCGACTTGCGGCCGTTCGTGCTCATCGGCGATACGATCCGGCTGACGCCGGGGGGACTGACCCGCGTCGCACTGAAGGAGGGATCACTCGTCGTCAACTCAAGCCAGGGAGGCGGAACCAAGGACACCTGGGTGCTGGAAGATTGAGCCGCTGGTAAGCCGCCAACAGAACGGGATTTGAAAGCCGCACTTCATGCTGGGACGTACTGCACACGACCTCTACTGGCTTTCGCGCTACATCGAGCGCGCAGAGAATATGGCGCGGCTCATCGACGTGGGGTACCGCATCGGCCTGATACCGCGGGGCACAGCACGCAATCAGGAGTGGGGCTCCACGCTCAAGAGCGCTGGGTGCGAGAGCGGCTATTTCGCCAAGCACGGCGGGCTCGATGCGCGCTCTGTCGTCAACTATCTGCTCGTCGATCCGGAAAATCCGTCCAGCATCCGCTCATGTCTGCAGGCGGCCCGCCACAACGGCCGCGCGCAGCGCACCGCGATCACCAGCGACATGTGGGAGAGCCTAAACCAGACCTATCTGGAGTTCGCGCGGCTCAATCCGGCCGGTATTCGTCTTAGCGAATTGCCCGATATACTGCTCTGGGTGAAGCAGCGATCGGCCCTGTTCCGCGGCACGCTGCTCAATACGCTGCTGCGGCGCGACGGGTTCTATTTCGCCCAGATCGGCACCTTCATCGAGCGGGCCGACAACACCGCGCGTATCCTCGACGTGAAATACTACTTGCTGCTGCCGCAGAACGAACTCGTGGGCGGCGGTATCGACAACTACCAATGGTCGGCGATCCTGCGGTCGGTGTCCGCGCACCGCAGCTACAAGTGGACCTTCAAAGAGAGCTACAAGCCGGTGCGGATCGCCGAGTACCTGATCCTCAATCCGGAGATGCCGCGATCCTTGCGCTTCTGCACCAACGAGATCGGTGACGCGCTCGAGCGTCTTGCCACCGACTATGGCCATCGCCATCCCTGCCATGATCGTGCCAAGGATATTGCGCGCCCGCTGCAGGCGCCATCGATTAGCCAGATCTTCCAGTCCGGCCTGCACGAGTTCCTGCTCGACTTCCTGGGACGAAACAACCAGCTCGGCAGCGACCTCGCCGAAGCCTACAATTTCACCACCTGACTCGGAAGGAGGAGGGCGGCGCGCGGCCGCCCGCTGGCATGCTCATCTCGGTTCATCACGTCACGCGCTACAAGTACGATGAGGAAGCGCGCTACTCGATTCAGACGCTGCGCGTCACTCCGCAATCGTTCGGCGGCCACGACGTGAAGGATTGGACCGTTTCGGCGCCGGGAATCGAGCGTGCGGTGCCGTTCCGCGACAGCTTCGGCAACATTGTCCATCAGACGACGATCCTCGATCCGCACGACGAGATCGTGGTGGAGGTGAACGGCACAGTCGAGACCGCAGACCGGGCAGGCGTGGTGGTGGGCACACTGGAGCTGTCGCCACCGCGCGTCTATCTGCGGGAGACGGCGCTGACGAAGCCCGACGATGCGATACGCGAGATCGCCGCTGCGGCGCTGTCCGACGGCGGCAACATCCTCGGTCGTCTACATACACTGATGCATCACATTGCCGACAAAGTGGCTTACGAGCCGGGCAACACCCATTCGGAGACGACGGCGGCCGAAGCGCTCGCCAAGGGCAGCGGCGTCTGCCAGGACCACGCGCATATCATGATCGCGTGTACGAGAGCCATGGGTCAGCCGTCGCGTTACGTGCACGGGTTCCTGGTCGGAGAGGCGACGGGTGGCCACGGCTGGGCCGAGGTCTTCGTCGATGGGTTGGGATGGGTGGGCTTCGATCCGACCAACCGGATCTGTCCGGTCGATACATACGTGCGGGTAGCCGTTGGCCTCGATGCGGATGCTGCACCCCCGATCAAGGGCACGCGGCGCGGCGGCGGTGAGGAAACGCTCGAGGTATCGGTATCGGCGGCGCCGCAGGCCGGCCAATCCCAGTCGAGCGGGGCCGGCACGCAGAGCCAATCCCAGTAGCGCTTCCGGACCCGCCCCCCGCTGACGCACCACGGAGGATGGGAAGCCCTCAGGTTCGCCAGTCGATCGGCGGGCCATCCGCCGGGCGGTTGGGACGCCAGAGCTTTGCCGATAGAGCGTTGTCGTTCTCGAGGTACACGAGTTCCAGCGGCCGGCGGGCAGCAAGGGTATCGGACGAGGATGCCTCCGTTTCCGCAAGCCCGGGATGGCACATCACCAGGTTCAGCCCGCGTCGCCTGCCCACTGCTGCCGCGAAGTCGGCAGCAACCGCAGCGGGCGTCGCGCTGAAAGACGACACACCTGCGAAGTCGTCGTTGGCAGGGAAGCCCGCCGCTTTTACCGCTCGCGCGAGCCCCGACGACAAGGCCGCGAGCAGCAGAGCCTTTGGCGTCGCACGCCCGCGGACTAGCGAGGCCATCGCGCCGGCCGAGGGCACACGGACCAGCGGCTTTAGGTCGGAGTTGCCGAATCGCTCCGCCAAAGCTGCAAGGAAACCATCACGGATCACACGCAGCGCATGGACATGCTGGTGGCCGTCGATGAAATCTGGCGGATACCCCGTTGCGGTCTCGAAGGCTTCGAGCTGACGGGTGGTCTCGACGCGCGCCTCATGCGCCGCTGCGCGCGCGGCCTCCGTACTGGCAAGCGACAGCTTCAGCAGCGGTGCAAGCCCGGTGAAGTGCGTCCCTGGCGCCAAACGAGGCATTGTCGTCAACGGCCGCCCCTCGCTCAAATTGAAGTGCAGACCAATGGCAATGCGGTCCCGGAGGCTTGCGAGGCGCTTGGCGGCGGACGGCCAGTCCGTCTCCGTTACAATGGCGCTGGTGCCGGAAATTCGCCGCGCCGCGGCCAGACGCTCGATGCCATTGGTGATCGCCTTAGACAACGCGAAGTCGTCCGCAACGAGCAGGATCCTGTTGGGGGCAGGGGGTTGAACGGGGCTCATTTCGTGGCCGTCCCGTCAGCGGCCGGCTCGGTATCGAAGCCGATCGTATCGCCTACGAGATAGAGCGGACGGTCCTTCACCTCCTCGTAGACGCGACCCAGGTATTATCCGATTTCGACCAGCGAGA
>JBFWNY010000033.1:0-40133 GCA_050250815.1 Hyphomicrobiaceae bacterium | reverse complement strand
CCCAGTAGACGTACGCGACACCTTGGCCCAGCGGCGCGCAGCCTCGCGCTGACGCGCGGCCGCGCGCTCCTTGAAGGCACGCTCGTAAGTGGCCTCGTCGTAATCGTCATAAGGGGCGTATCGGGAATGGGCGCAGGCGACGAGCAACACCGCCGCAGCCGCGATGACGGCAAGGGAGAACGACTTACGCACGACACAACCCCCGTAGCTCGGGCCTGGGTCAGCCGCGCGAAAGTTCGCACGTCCAACGCCATCGGCCGCCGAGAACGCCGTCGTCCCGCCTCCCCCGATGAGACGACGCCCTGTCTGCGTCGCGCACAAGCGCGTCGGCATTGTGATGCGCCTGTGACCATGTCGTGGCCGGAAGTTCCGAAGCTCAACGGACCGATGGCGTCTTGGGCTCGTGACGGCACAGGTCGCGGATCGGGCAACGATAGCACTCGGGCTTGCGCGCCTTGCACAGGTAGCGCCCGTGCAGAATGAGCCAATGGTGCGCCGGCACGCCGTAGGCGGCGGGGATGCGATCGAGCAGATCCTGCTCCACCGCCAGCGGCGTCTTGCCCGTACTCAGTCCGATCCTGTTGGCGACGCGGAAGACATGCGTATCGACCGCCATGGTGGGCGCTCCGAAAGCGACGTTCATGACGACGTTGGCTGTCTTGCGCCCAACACCGGGTAGCGTCTCCAGCGCATCGCGGTCGGCCGGCACTTCGCCTCCGAACCGATCGATCAACGCCTGGCTTAGCGCAACGACGTTCTTGGCCTTGTTGCGGTAGAGGCCGATCGTCCTGATCGCCTCGCGCACCCTCTCCTCGCCAAGGGCGATCATCTTTTGTGGAGTATTGGCCAGCGCGAACAGCCCGCGCGTCGCCTTGTTGACACCGGCGTCCGTCGCCTGCGCCGACAGCACCACGGCTACCAGCAGCGTATAGGCGTCGGTGTGCTCGAGCTCGCCCTTGGGCTCGGGCTCGATGGCCTTGAAGCGTTCGAAGATGGCCACGACATCGGATGCGGAGAGACCGGCACTGCGTCTCTTGCCGGAGGTCCTGGCCGACGCCTCATCCTTCTGCTTCTTGGCACCACCGGAGCGGGACACCGGACCGCCGGCACCGTGTCGCGGCTTGCCACCCGAGCCAGCACTGGCCCGCGGCGCTGCGGCCGCTTTTCCCGATCTGGGCTTTTTCGCTACCATGATTGATACTGGGTCAAGTTTTGGAGCAGGCTGCCTGACATGTCGTACGCGACGGATAACCGGGAACCGGCGCACAACCGCTGGGTTCTGACCGCCTACCGGTCCCTGTCGCCGCGCGGCTTCGTTATCCTCATGTCTGCGCTCGCGCTAGTGAGCTTCATCGCCGGGACCGCCTTCCTGCTGATGGGGGCATGGCCGGTCTTCGGGTTCTTCGGGCTCGACGTCGCCCTCGTCTACATCGCCTTCAAGCTCAATTACCGCTCGGGGCGCATTTTTGAAACCATCGATCTCTACCCGCGGGAATTGACGGTGACGCGGGTCCATCCATCCGGACGGACAGAGCGGTTCCAGTTCAATCCCTACTGGGTGCGCGTGCTGCTGACCGAATACGTCGACGGCCGCACGTTTCTCGCGCTGACGTCCAAGGGCGAGACCATTCCGTTCGGCGGCTTCCTGACCGACGACGAGCGGCGGGAGTTCGCGGGCGTCCTGCGCAATGCACTGGTGGTGGCACGCGCTGCTCCCGTCTGATGCCGTAACGTGCCGCGGGGCAGCGAAAACAGGACGGCGCGGCAGAGGTGCTGACCACGAAGCTTGGTCATCACGACTGCCGCGCCAGAAGACAGCGGTACGCATCAACATGAAGCCGCTGTCTGTTGAGCATCTCTACCATGGCAATGGTTTCGAGATCGCAAATGCCGGTCCCACTTCGAACGATCCTCCGAAAAATCGCTCCAGGCTTCACCGCCGGCGCGGCCGTAGCAGAACGGAGACGAGCGGCAGGCTGATCGGGTGCGGCACGATGCGAACAGCAAGAGAAGCCAGCCGGTAGACGAGCCCCGGCACGACGACCCTCAGGCCCAGCCTGCGCCCCCACCAGACCCACCGCGCGACAGCTTGCGGCGACATCGCAGGCAGCAGCAAACGATAGAGCGCGCGCTCGGCGCGCATGGCGTGATGAAACCGGGTATCGACCGGTCCCGGCGCCACCAGGATGACCGAGACACCGGTTCCGAATGTTTCCCAGCCGATCGCTTCGGTCAGTGCGTTCACATAGGCCTTGGATGCGTAATACGCAGCCTGGTACGGCCCCGGCGTAAAGCCGCCCAGCGATGAGACGTTGATGATCACGCCGCTGCCGCGCGCGATCATGCCGGGCAGGAAATGTCGCGTAAGCCGTGTAACGGCGGCGACATTCAATGCAAGCAGCCGTTCCAGGTCATGCAGATCATTATCGGCAAACGCTCCGGCGAGCCCCATCCCGGCGTTGTTCACGAGCACCGCCGGGTGCAGCCCGGCTTCCACGAGATGGGCTTCGAGCCGTTCGGCCGCGCCGTCCGCAGTCACGTCGATAGGCACCGAAAGCACGCGGCGCTCCGTCCGTGCCTGCGCTCGCAGTTCAGATGCGGCCGCCTCCAGCCGTTCGGCATCGCGGGCGATCAGCACGACGTTCTCGCCGGCTGCGACAGACCGCCGCGCCATGGCAAAGCCAATGCCCGTCGAGCCGCCGGTGACGATCGTTACCGGCTCGGTCATGTACGCGTCCCCGCCATCGGGAAGAACACATGGCCACCGCTTGCCGTTTTGGCGTCGTGCGACGACATTGCGTTGCGCGAGGCGGTTGCAAACGGACCCGGAGTCATGACGGCGGCGAACTCCCAACGTAATTCAACGGCAGGCGCCGGGTGGGATCAGCGCGTTGCGCCGGGCCTCGACGATTTCGAGCGGCTGGCGCGGCGCGCCTTCGATCAACTCCCCGCCCACTTCAGGCAAATGTGCGGCGAAATCGTCTTCGTGGTGCAGGATCTGGCAGACGGCGAGGCGCTCGACAGCTTGGGTATTGAGGACCCTTTCGAACTCATGGGCCTCTACCAGGGGGTGAGCCTCGACCGCAAGGCAACGCTCGACCCGGGACGCGAGCCCGACATGGTCTTCCTCTACCGCCGCGCCATCCTCGACTACTGGGCCGAGACCGGCAGCGACACCATCGGCGATGTCGTCACGCACGTCATCGTCCACGAGATCGGCCATCATTTCGGCCTCTCCGACGACGACATGGAGCGGATCGAGGCAACAGCCGACCCCGGCAGGACGTGACGGCGGTCAGAAATGTTGCAATTGTGCTCCCCATACCGCGGCGATCGATCTCAGGCTGGCGTGCCGCTCTTGCCCGGCCCGGCGAACCGAGCAACATTGCAAGATGCTCAGGCTGCAGCGCGCCAACTACTTTGTGCCTGCGCGAGCACAAGAACCCGGGACCAGATCGTGCGCAACTTTCCGTTCCAACTCCGTTGCTGGGCACTCTTGGCGGCAATTGCCGTGGCGTGGACAACAATCCCCGCCCGCGCCGACAAGCCACCGACAGTGAGCGAGTACGTCGATCATGTCGGCGGCGGCGCCAGCGTCGTACCTCCCGGCGCGCTCAAGCTCGACGGCAATCGCATGATCTGCGGCCATCGGCCGACCGTGCTCGACCACAAGCTTGACGACTATGCGGCCGCCTACCCGGGCTTCCTGATCCTCAACCCCAAACTGATGAACCGTGTCCCGACCGTCGTGAAGATGTGGATCTACGCGCACGAATGCGGCCACCAGTTCCGGGGACCCGACGAGGAGACAGCCGACTGCTTCGCCGTCCAGCGCGGCAAGCGGCAGGGCTGGCTCAAGCCCGGCGGCCTCGATGAGGTCTGCTCCTTCATCTCGCCGGCCAAAGGCGACGCGATGCACTTCTCGGGTTCGCACCGCTGCGCACTCATGCGCAAGTGCTACGAGGACCCCAGCATCCGCTGAGATCGTGAGACTTAGCGACCAGCCCTGCGAAGCCGCGCTTATCCCCGGCACGCGTCGCCACCCTTAGCATTTGGGTCGGCGTCCGGCTGGAGAACACGAGCCATGCCCGTAGCTGACTACGCGCGCGTTATTCTGGACATAGCCGAGACCGTTCATCGCTGGCTCGGGACGCTGAAGCCCCTCGATCGCGCGCGCCGCCGCCGTGTCTCACGCTATGCCGCAGCCATTGCCGATACGCTCGCGCGCGCCGCCGACGCTCTGTCGGATCTGGAGTCCTCGCCCGGCGACCGCTCGGCTGCAAGGCGCGTGGCACGCGAGTTCGGACGCATTGCCGGTTACGTCGAGACAATGGTCGCCGTGCTCGACGATCATCTTGACGGGCGCAAGCTCGCTGGCGTTAAAAGGCGCCTCGAACGCTTGGAAACAAGCGTTCCCGGCGCCGACGAGCTGGCGGGCGCCCAACGGCAGCGCATAGACAGGCTGGCCGCAGCGGAAGGATACTTCCGCGCGCTGGCCGATGGCCTCGGCGCCTGAACGCCGATCGAGGAGACGACGCGACACATGGATAAGTTCACAACGCTGACCGGTATCGCCGCGCCCCTGCCGCTGCGCAACATCGATACCGACATGATCATCCCCAAGCAGTTTCTGAAGACCATCAAGCGGACCGGGCTCGGCAAGTCGCTGTTCTTTGAGATGCGCTTCGACCAGAACGGCAAGGAAAACCCCGACTTCGTGCTCAACAAGCCGGCCTACCGCAAGGCCCAGATCCTGGTGACCGGCGAGAACTTCGGCTGCGGTTCCTCGCGCGAGCACGCGCCATGGGCCCTGCTCGACTTCGGCATCCGTTGCGTGATCGCGCCGGACTTTGCCGACATCTTCTTCAACAACTGCTTCCAGAACGGCATCCTGCCGATCAAGCTGCCGCAGAGCGAGGTCGATAAGCTGCTCGACGACGCGAGCCGCGGCTCCAACGCGACGCTCACCGTGGACCTCGAGTCCCAGGAGATCCGTGGACCGGACGGCGGCGTAATCCGCTTCGACATCGATCCCTTCCGCAAGCACTGCCTGCTCAACGGCCTCGACAACATCGGTCTGACGCTCGAAAAGGCCGACAGCATCGCCGGTTTCGAGGCGAAAGCTGCCGACGCCCGGCCCTGGCTTTGACATCCTGGTCGGCAAGCCGCGCTGGAGGTTGAAAATCTGAATTTCCCGGACGACAGGGAAATGGACCCGGCTTCGCTGCCGCTTTCACCGCGACCTTCGGGTACAAGAAGGCGCTCTGAAATTTGCGAAACGCCTTCGGAAGCCAGAGTGCTCAACGGCTCATCATTTGCGTTTCGCCAGCCATGTCCAATTGGAAATGGACGCGCCGCACGTGCGTAATCGCATGTGCCGCTTCATCGAGAAATCACGACGCAAGCCCGTCTCGGGCAACGAATCATCTGCCACCTGATTCAACGATACGAAGGTAGTGAAGGTGGCTGCCGAGGCGCTTCTGCAAGCGCTTTGACGCTAGACAACATGTGAAAAGCCTATCTAAACCTGATGAAATGAGCTAAATTCGTTGCAATCGCGTCACGGCTTTTTCGTTTTCACCGCTTGGGGAGACTTATTCGACTTCGCGATTATCGTGAATTGCAATATCCAAATCGCTTACGACCCTGCACCATTTCCAATCCCCCAACACCTGATGCTCATCGAACGGGAGACACCAATGGCCACGAAAGCCAAAACGAAAGCCAAGCCGAAGGCGGCCGCCAAGGCCGTGAAGAAAACCGGCAAGACCGCCAAGACGGCGAAGGCCGCGAAGGCACAGACGACCGTTACTCTGCGTCATCTCAGCGACGCCATCGCCGAGGCGCACGAACTGCCCAAGAAGCAGGCCAACGCGATGCTGAGCGAGATGGTCGAGATGATCGCCACGCACCTCAAGAAGGGTGCACGTATCCGCATGGCCGGCCTCGGCATCCTGCAGGTCCGTCACCGCCCTGCACGCATGGGCCGCAACCCGGCCACCGGCGAGCAGATCAAGATCAAGGCCAGCAAGAAGATCGCCTTCCGCGCCGCCAAGGAGCTGAAGGAAGCCGTCTGATCACGGCTGTCCGGTCGAAACGAACGGCGGGCGGCCTGCCCATCCGTTACCGCCACGAGATGCGACAAGGCCCGGTCCAGCGACCGGGCCTTTTGCATTTCCCGCAGTGTCCGCATAGTTTGCCGCCCACCACGCATCCTGCCGCGCAATGCCAATGCGGAGTTCCACGACGTGCCGGTCGACCTGTCGAAGCTTACATACCGCCCCTGCGTCGGCATCATGGTGCTCAATTCCGAAGGGCTCGTCTGGCTCGGCCGCCGATCAGACGCCAAAGCCAAGCTCGGTGACGCCGGCGCGTGGTGGCAGATGCCCCAGGGCGGAATCGACTTGGGAGAAAGCCCGTCAGATGCCGCCCGACGCGAGCTCTATGAAGAGACGCGCATTCGTTCGATCGACATTCTTGCGGAGCACCCCGACTGGCTCGACTACGACCTGCCGAGCGAGCTGATCGGCAAGAAGTGGGGCGGCCGCTACCGCGGGCAGACCCAGAAGTGGTTCGCCGTCCGCTTCACCGGCGACGACAGCGAGATCGACATCACCCCACCCGACCACGAGATCGAATTCGACGCCTGGCGGTGGGCCAATGTCGATGAGATCATGGACCTGATCGTGCCGTTCAAGGCTCAGGTCTACACCCGCGTGCTTGAAGCCTTCCGCCCGCTCGCCAAGCGCAAGCGCTGAGCCAGCAGCCCGCCCAGCTCTCGACACAGACCCGTCATCCAACCGTGCGAGCCTATCGATGATAGGCTGACGGCAGTTGTTTGATTCGTTTTGCACGTTGAGCGCACGCATACCCAGGACATAGCGCCAAGACAGCGCCCAGGAACCTCGAATATTGGCCATCGCGCGCGAATTCACTGAGGCCCCTGACCGGCAGTCGATGCCCTACCGCATCGGCGTCGGCATCGCCTTGTTCGACGAGCAGGGGCGCTTATGGCTCGGCCGGCGCCTGCCGAAATGGTGCGGAGACTCCACGCAAGCCTTCTGGCAGATGCCTCAGGGCGGCATTGAGCGGGGTGAACTGCCGTTGGCGGCCGCCATGCGCGAACTCACCGAGGAGACGGGTGCACGGGCCTTCGTGCCCATCGCCGAGATCGGCCAATGGCTCACCTACGAGGTCCCCGACGACATGCTCGGGGTCGCGCTCAAGGGCCGCTACCGCGGTCAGCGCCAGCGCTGGTTTGCCATGCGATTTACTGGGCGGGATCGCGATTTCGATCTGCGGCGCGCGGAGAAGAAGGGCGGCAAGGCAGAATTCGATGCTTGGCGTTGGGCCACGCTGGAAGAGGCGGTGGCCGGCATCGTGCCGTGGAAACGTGAGGTCTACAGCGCCGTGGCGGAGGCCTTCGCCCCGTTGAGCCGCTGCCGCGTCACGCCGTGCGACGGCCGCCACCCGACTGCAGCACTTTGAGCTGCTCGATGGCACGTGAGATGTGCCGCAGCGCCTCGTCGTCCTTGGCGTTCTTGAGTGCGTCCTCCGCCGCCGCCAGCTCGTTGTCGAGCTGGCGCGGGTCGGCCTCGTCGACAACGAAGGCATGTCCGGCGAGCACCGTGGCGCTCTCCGGGTTGACCTCGACGAAGCCGGCTTTCACGTAGATCGCCTTCTTGCCGGCTGGCAGCGTCACATGGATGACGCCCGGCAAGAGTTCCGCGATTACGGGCGCATGCCCGGGCAGGACCGTGAACTCGCCCTCGGAACCGGGGATGACAGCCTGCTCGGCATCGACCGACATCAGGATGCGCTCCGGGCTCACCAGCTCGAACTTGAAAGTCCCTGCCATCGGTCGTTCCGTTCCCTACTCGTCGTCGTTGCGGCCTGGGCCGCTCAGTTCACCGTGTCGCCGTCCTGTCGCACTTCCTCGCGCGACTGCAGCTCCGTGCCGCAGAACGGACAGAAGAAGACAGGATGGTCGACCATTCCGGGCTCCTCGCCCTCGATGTCGATCAGGCCGACCGACATATAGAGGATGCCATCCTCGCCGACCACGATCAGCGGCTCGAACTCCGTGCCGCTCATCGCCTCCTTGAGTTCGTTGCAGCAGGTGCCGAACTCCTCACCGTCCTCGATCTCTTCGACCTCAGCCTCGGGTTGCTCTGCCATCTTGGAAACTCCTCCTGCCTCGCCGACGCTCCGGACGGCTTCAGGCAGCTTCGGCGAGCTTCTCGGCCTTTGCAACCGCTTCCTCGATCGTACCCACCATGTAGAACGCCGGCTCGGGCAGATGATCGTAATCGCCCTCGCAGATGCCCTTGAAACCCTTGATGGTGTCGGCGAGCGGCACCTGCACGCCGGGCGAGCCGGTGAACACCTGGGCGACGTCGAAGGGCTGCGACATGAAGCGCTCGATCTTGCGCGCACGCGCCACCGTCAGCTTGTCCTCCTCGGACAGCTCATCCATGCCCAGAATGGCGATGATGTCCTGCAGCGACTTGTACTTCTGCAGAATCGCCTGCACCTGACGGGCAACGGCGTAGTGCTCCTCGCCGACGATACGCGGATCGAGCATGCGCGAGGTCGAATCGAGCGGATCGACCGCCGGATAGATGCCCTTCTCGGCGATGCCACGCGAAAGAACGGTGGTGGCATCCAAGTGGGCGAAGGAAGTGGCAGGCGCCGGGTCGGTCAAGTCGTCGGCAGGCACGTAGATCGCCTGCACCGAGGTGATCGAACCGCGCTGCGTCGAGGTGATTCGCTCCTGCAGGGCGCCCATGTCCGTGGCCAGTGTCGGCTGGTAGCCGACCGCCGAGGGAATGCGGCCGAGCAGCGCCGACACTTCCGAGCCTGCCTGCGTGAAACGGAAGATGTTGTCGACGAAGAACAGCACGTCCTGGCCCTGATCGCGGAAGTGCTCGGCAACCGTGAGGCCCGAAAGAGCGACGCGAGCGCGCGCGCCCGGCGGCTCGTTCATCTGGCCGAACACGAGTGCGGCCTTGGAGCCTGCCGTCGAACCGTTGACCGGCTTCTTGTTGACGCCACCCTCGATCATCTCGTGATAGAGGTCGTTGCCTTCGCGGGTACGCTCGCCCACACCGGCGAACACAGAGTAGCCGCCGTGCGTCTTGGCGACGTTGTTGATCAGCTCCATGATCAGCACGGTCTTTCCCACGCCGGCGCCGCCGAACAGGCCGATCTTGCCGCCCTTGGCGTAGGGCGCGAGCAGATCGACGACCTTGATGCCGGTGACGAGGATCTGCGCTTCCGTCGACTGATCGGCAAAGCTCGGCGCCGCCTGATGGATGGCACGCCTGCTCGACGTAGTGATCGGCCCGGCTTCGTCCACTGGCTCGCCGATGACGTTCATAATGCGGCCGAGCGTCTCGTCGCCGACGGGCACCGCAATCGGCATGCCGGTATCGACGACTTGCTGACCACGCACCAGACCTTCGGTCGAGTCCATGGCGATGGTGCGCACGGTGTTCTCGCCCAGGTGCTGGGCCACCTCGAGGACGAGGCGGTTGCCCTGGTTCGTCGTCTCCAGAGCGTTGAGAATGGCGGGAAGCCCTGCGTCGAACTGCACGTCGACGACCGCGCCCATCACCTGGCGAATCTTACCGACCTTGTTGTCAGCCATTGTTGCGTCCTTGAGTTCCGGTCAGAAGGTTAGAGCGCCTCGGCGCCCGAGATGATCTCGATGAGCTCTTTGGTGATCTGCGCCTGCCGCTGGCGGTTGTACTTCAGCGTCAGCTTGTTGATCATGTCGCCGGCATTTCGCGTGGCGTTGTCCATCGCGGACATGCGCGCGCCCTGCTCGGAAGCAGCGTTCTCCAACAAGCCACGGAAGATCTGGGTAGAGATATTGCGCTTGAGCAGCGAGCCAAGGATGACGTTCTCGTCCGGCTCGTACTCGTAGACCGCCGCATCCCTGCCCCCCTTTGCGTCGGGTGCCTTCTCCGGCAGCTTGGCCGGAATGAGCTGCAGCGCCGTCGGCTTCTGCGAGATGACCGACTTGAACTCGGAATAATAGAGCGTCGCCACGTCGAACTCGCCGGCCTCGAACATGCCCAGCACCTTGTCGGCGATGCCCTCGGCATCGACGAAGCCGATCTGCTTGACGCCGCGCAGGTCCTTGCGATCGACAATCGCCTTGCCCAGATCGCGGCGCAGGTTGTCGGCACCCTTGCGGCCGACGGTCATGATCTTGACCTTCTTGCCGGCGGCCAGGAGCTTTTGGGCATCGTAGCGGGCGAGCTTGGCGATGTTGGAATTGAAACCGCCGCACAGACCGCGCTCGGCCGTCATGACGATCAACAGATGCGTCTCGTCCTTGCCCGTACCCACCAGCAGCGGCGAGGCGCCGTCGCGGCTGGCGATCCGGCTCGCCAGATTGGCAAGCACCGCGTCCATGCGCTCAGCGTAGGGTCGCGCGGCAATGGCCGCTTCCTGCGCGCGGCGCAGCTTGGCGGCGGCCACCATTTGCATGGCCTTGGTAATCTTGCGCGTCGCCTTCACCGAGGCGATGCGATTGCGTAGATCCTTTAAGCTCGGCATGGGGCAATCCGCATTTCTGGCCGATCTCTCCTGCTGTCATCCCCGGACTTGTCCCGGGGATCCAGAGCCATCCGCTTGCACAGGCGCTCGCGGACGGATGGGTGGCCGGGCAAGCCCGGCCATGACGCTTCAGTCTACGCCGCGAAAGCCTTGGCGAACTTGTCGATCGCCTCGGTCAGCTTCTTCTCGGTCTCGCCCGACAGCGCCTTTTCGGCGCGGATCGTCTCGAGGATGTCTTTGCTCTGATCGCGCAGCGTCCGCAGCAGGCCCTGCTCGAACTTGCCGACCGCCGAGACCGGCAGCGGGTCGAGATAGCCGCGCGTGCCCGCGAAGATGACCGCCACCTGCTCCTCCATCTTGAGCGGAGAGAACTGCGGCTGCTTCAGCAGCTCGGTGAGGCGCGCGCCGCGCGACAGCAGCTTCTGCGTGGCGGCGTCGAGATCGGAACCGAACTGGGCAAAGGCGGCCATCTCGCGGTACTGGGCGAGTTCGCCTTTGATCTTGCCGGCGACCTGCTTCATCGCCTTGGTCTGCGCCGACGAGCCGACGCGCGACACCGAAAGACCGACGTTCACGGCCGGCCGGATGCCCTGGAAGAACAGGTCGGTCTCGAGGAAGATCTGACCGTCGGTGATCGAGATGACGTTGGTGGGAATGTAGGCCGAAACGTCGTTGGCCTGCGTCTCGATGACGGGCAGCGCGGTGAGCGAGCCGGCCCCGTGCGTGTCGTTGAGCTTGGCGGCGCGCTCCAGCAGACGCGAATGGAGGTAGAAGACGTCGCCGGGGTAGGCTTCGCGGCCGGGCGGGCGGCGCAGCAGCAGCGACATCTGGCGATAGGCGACGGCCTGCTTGGAGAGGTCGTCGTAGGCGATCACGGCGTGCATGCCGTTGTCGCGGAAATACTCGCCCATGGCGCAGCCGGTGAACGGCGCGAGGTACTGCATGGGCGCCGGATCGGAAGCGGTCGCCGCGACGACGATCGAGTACGGCAGCGCGCCGCGCTCCTCCAGCACCTTCACGAACTGTGCGACGGTGGAGCGCTTCTGGCCGACGGCGACGTAGACGCAGAAGAGCTTGGCCTTCTCGTCGCTGCCCTCGTGCAACGGCTTCTGGTTGAGGAAGGTGTCGAGAATGATGGCGGTCTTGCCGGTCTGACGGTCGCCGATGATCAGCTCGCGCTGGCCGCGTCCAATGGGGATCAGCGCGTCGACCGCCTTGAGGCCGGTGGCCATTGGCTCGTGCACCGACTTGCGCGGCAGGATGCCCGGCGCCTTCACGTCGACGCGCTTGCGCGTATCGGACTGGATCGGGCCCTTGCCGTCGATCGGGTTGCCGAGACCGTCGACCACGCGGCCGAGCAGCCCGCGGCCAACCGGCACTTCCACGATGGCGCCGGTGCGCTTGACCGTGTCGCCTTCCTTGATCTCGCGGTCGTCGCCGAAGATCACGACGCCGACGTTGTCGGACTCAAGGTTCAGCGCCATGCCGCGGATGCCGCCTGGGAACTCGACCATTTCGCCGGCCTGCACGTTGTCGAGGCCGTACACGCGCGCGATGCCGTCGCCGACCGACAGCACCTGGCCGATCTCCGACACCTCGGCCTCTTTGCCGAAGTTCTTGATCTGCTCTTTCAGGATCGAGGAGATCTCTGCGGCCCGGATGTCCATCTCTTGACCTCTTGTCTGGTCGTTTTCGTTGCGCAGCGGTGCCCAAGGGCGCCGTGCCATGTCTCTTCAATCGGTTCGAGCGCCGGTCTCGGGCGCTCCAAAATTGGCTGACACCAGAATGCGGCGCGCGCCCAGGCACGCCGCCTCAGGCATTCGTCGTCACGGCGCGCCTTTCAGACCAAGTCGCAGGTTGGAGAGCTTCGTCCTCAGTGAGGAATCGATCATGCGGCTTCCGATCCTGACGACGAGGCCACCGAGCAGGCTCGAGTCGACGCGCGTGGCGAGCTGAACTTCCTTGCCCACGGAGGCTTTCAGCGCGGCCTTGAGATCGGCGATCTGCTCGTCGCTCAAGGGGCTGGCGCTCGCCACCTCGGCCGTCACCTCGCCCCGGCTCTGCGCGGCCAGGGCCTGGAAGGCCTTGACGACATCACCGGCGACCGCCAGACGCCTGTTGCGCACCAGAACCCGCAGCAGGTTGGAGACCGGCGTGCCAAGTCCGATCTTGGCCGCGATCGCCTCGACCGCACGGGCCTGATCGTCGAGGGAATAGAGCGGGCTGCGCACGAGGTTGCGCAGATCTGCACTCTCTTCCAGCAATGTCCGGAAACCTACGAGCTCGGCTTCGACGCCCGCCACGTTATTCTGCTCGCTCGCCAACTCGAACAGGGCTGCCGCATAGCGGCCTGCCACCGTCGCCAGCATGGGCTCGTCTGTCGCCACGTCAAACGCTCTCTCAGCGTCGCTGTTGTCCAGCGCGTTTCTATTGCCGAAGAGGGCCCCGGCGCCCCCTTCTCGTTGGGGAATTTTCGGCGTTGATAGAGCTGGCCCGCGCGGTGCCGGCAAGCCACCCCTCTCGAAAGACGCGGTTCTCTAACATGCTGTGCCCGGCAACTCAACGGGGACGACCGGGTCGCATTCGCGCATTCGGCCCGCTCGCACCTAGTCTTTTGGGCGAATCTTTCGACCAACGGTTAAGCCGGTCCACCCTTCTCCTCGCCGCCCTCGAAGCCTGCCTCGTCCACGAGCCGGGTAACGATGGCCGCGCCGTCGTGCAGCGTCTTGTGGACGGGGCATTTACCCGCGATCTCGACGAGCCGGCTGCGGACCTCCGGAGCGACCTCGCCCTCCACCGAGATGTGGCACTCGAACCGGTCGATACGGCCGGTCCGCCCTTCGGCCGCCTCGCCACAATCCTCACAGTGATCGGCGGGGACCTTGCCGTGCGCGACCTCGACCGAGATGCGGCCCAGATCGAGCCCCTTATGCCGCGCATACATGCGCAGCGTCATCGATTTGCACGCGCCGAGCGCGATGGCGAGGTAGTCGTAGGGCGACGGTCCCAGATCGTCGCCGCCCGCCGACATGGGCTCGTCGGCGAACAGGCGGTGGCGGCCTGCCACGACGGTGTTCTGGAAGCGGCCCTCGCCAATCTCGGCGACGCGGACATGATCGTGGCCGTGGGGCGCAGGTAAGGGCTCGAACTCAAGAAAGCGCGATGCCCACGCCGCGATCACGCGGGCGGCGTAGGCCGCATCCGCCCGCTGGCTCAGCAGGTGATCGGCATGATCGAGCGAGACGAAGCTCTTGGGATGCCGGGCGGCCGCATAGAGCTTCGCCGCGTGGTCGATGCCGACGATCTCATCGAGAGGCGAGTGCAGCAGCAGGAGGCCCTTGCGCAGCTTGCCCAGGCTCGCGACCAGATCGTGGCGGGCTGCATCCTCAAGGAAGCTCTTCCGTATGGTGAAGCGCCTGCCATTGATTTCGACCTCCGCGGAGCCGTGCGCACGCACGGCTCCGGGCGAGGCGCCGATCAGGTGCACGACCTGCGCGACCTCCGCCGGAGCGCCGATCGTCGCGACGGCTTTGGCTTCGGCGATCTGCGCGGCGGCTGCGAGCAGAGCAGCTCCACCCAGCGAATGACCGACCAGAATTGTTGGAGCGCTAAGTCTGGCGCGCATGTGATCGGCGGCCGCGACGACGGCTTCGACATAATCGCTGAACGTCGTTTCTGAAAAAGTGCCGTCCGAGCGGCCGTGACCGGGGAGGTCGAACCGCAGCACGGCAATGCCCTCGCCCGCCAGCCCCTGTGCGATCCGACGCGTGATCGGCAGGTCCATGGAGCACGTATATCCGTGGACCAGCAGCGCCCAGGCACGCGGCTCCCCTGGGGGCCTGTCGATCCGCGCCGCGAGACGAATGCCGCCCGGCCCCTCCACACTCAGCGGTGGCACCGGCGCGGGCGCGCCGGCAGAGAGTTTGGCAGGTCGATCCGTGCTCGTCATTGGCAACTCCCCCGCGCGTGCTCAGCTGACCATATCGAAGAGTGCCAAGTCGCCTGTCGTGCTGGCGTTCAGGACACAGGTTCGCCCGGTCTTCGTCGTAGGACTGCGAAGGGGCGTGTACCATTAACCCTTATGAGGCTATCTATCGCATGATCAAATCGCCGACGAATCGCCCGGACGGCGAGCGACTTCCATTGATTCTGTGCCTGACGCCGAGGGGGTGCATGTGCTGACGCGCATCGTGCTGCAAATCATCGCTATCGCCGCCGTGGCGCTGGCCGTCGCGCCGGCAGACGCCGACGCGCAGAGCCGCAAGGGCCGAACCTCCGAGTCGAGCTTCCGCGACTGCTCGTCGTGCCCACTGATGATGCCGGTGCCAGCCGGCAGCTTCATGATGGGCTCGCCCGACACGGAGCCGCTGCGCGTGAGCGACGAGGGCCCGCAGCGGCAGGTCTCCATCCCGGCTTTCGCCATCTCCAAATACGAGGTCACGTTCTCCGAATGGGATGCGTGCGTGGCCAAGGGTGGCTGCTCTCACAAGCCCTCCGACGAGGGCTGGGGCCGCAATAAGAACCCTGTGCTCGGCATCTCCTACGACGACGCCCAGCAGTTCGTCGCCTGGCTGGCGAGCACCACGGGCAAGCCTTACCGGCTGCCTACGGAAGCGGAGTGGGAATATGCCGCGCGTGGCGTGACCAACGCCAACGAGCCGTCTCAGCCGTTTTCCACAGGCCAGACAATAACTTATAAGCAAGCCAACTTCGACGCCAACTTCGTCTATGGCCCTGGCCGCATGGGCATCTACCGCCAGAAGACCATGAGCGTCGGCTCGCTGTCCCGCAACGCCTTCGGGCTCCACGACATGCATGGCAATGTCTGGGAGTGGGTCGCCGACTGCTACCGGCCGACCTATCAGAATGCTCCGGTCGACGGGTCTGCCGTTACGTTACCAAACTGCCGTTTTCGCGTGCTGCGCGGCGGCGCTTGGAACTATTATCCGTGGATGCTGCGCTCGGCCTACCGCTATGCGACCCCGGGCGGCGTTCGCCTCAACAACGCTGGGTTGCGCGTCGCACTGACCGTGCCCCCCGTCGAACCGCCGCCGCTGCCCTCGCAGGCCAACCGGTAAGGACATTTAGGCGATGAAACTCTACAGATCTTTCCTCGCGCTGACTGCCGTGCTCTCCGCCGGCATCGCCTGCCTGCCGGAAGATGCGTCCGCTCAGGAGCGCTACTCGCGGCGCATGCCACGCCGGCCAGCCGTGCAGCAGAACCTGCCGCCTCCGGCTTCGCCGGTCCTGGCCGTCGTCGGCCTCAAGGAGCAGCGCATCACGATCTACGACTCCACCGGCGAGCGCATGCTGGAAGCACCCGTGTCGTCGGGCACCACAGGTTACGAAACGCCGCCCGGCATCTTCACGGTCGTGCAGAAGAACATCGACCACCGCTCGAACCTCTACGACGACGCCGAGATGCCGTTCATGCAGCGGCTGACCTGGACGGGCATTGCACTGCACGCTGGCGCGCTGCCCGGCTACCCGGCATCGCACGGCTGCGTTCGCCTGCCCTACGACTTCGCCGGGCGCCTGTTCGACAAGACGGACATCGGCATGCGCGTGGTGATCGCGCGCGAGGGTCTGGCCCCCGTGCCGATCGCTTCGCCTGCCTTCTTCAAGGCCAAGGCCGCGGTCGGTGAGACCGGCAGCAGCGACGCCCGCCCGGTGCAGGTCGCAAGCACCGACCCCTATGGCCATACACCGGCCAGCGACATCTCTCTACCCGCGCTCAAGGCCCGCTTCGCCGAGCTCGAGCTCGCCGCCGAAGACGCTGGCCGCACCGCCAAGGAGCGGCGCCAGGCCGCCGCACGCGCCAAGTCCGCCGCCCAGCCGGCCGAGCGCGGCGTCCGTAACGCCAAAACCGCTCTCGACAGGGCGGAATCCTCCGTGAAGTCCGCTGACAAGGCCATCGAAAAGGCCAAGCAGCGGGTGAGCGAAATGGAGAAGAAGGTCGCCGAGGGCGGATCGGATAAGCAGGTGGCGCGCGCCCAGAAGGATCTGGACAGGGCCAGGACGGATGTCGAGAGGGCCGAGAAGGATCAGGCGTCCGCAATGAAGCGTCTCGATTCCGCACGCGCGGACCTCGCGAAAGCGGAAGGCGCCGCGAAGGCCAAGCTCGACGCCCTGCGACAGACCGAAACCGCAATGGAGCAGGCAGCGGAGGCCCACGCCGCAGCCAAGGCGGAAGCGGAAGCTGCCAAGCACCGCATGTCTCCGGTCTCCGTATTCATCAGCCGCGCCACGCAGCGCATCTACGTGCGCAAGGGCTTCCATCCCCTGTGGGAAGGCCCGGTCGCCATCCGCGATGCGGACAAGCCGGTCGGCACCTTCGTCTTCACGGCCAACGAGCCGGCGGCCAATACACGCGATGTGCGCTGGAACGTCGTTTCGCTCTACAAGAACCCGACGAACATCGAGCCGCCCACGCCGCGCGTCAAAGGTGCCCACCAGAGCGCGGCCGAGCTGCCCCTGACCGACATCGCGGCGGCGCAGGACGCGCTCGACCGGATCAGCGTGCCCGGCGAGATCAGCCGGAAGATCTCGGAAATCGTGCTTCCAGGTTCATCACTCATCATCTCGGATGAGCCGGCCAGCATCGAGACCGGCAAGGATACCGATTTCGTCATCGTTATGAGCGGCGAGCCCCAGGGAGCGTTGAAGAAGCGCAAACGCGAGCCTTCACGGCGCAGCTATGACGCCTACGACGACTACTACTGGGGCGGCGGCAGCAGCAGCAGCTCGCGCCGGCGTCGTTCGGGCGGCAGCAGCAGCGGTGGCGGCTTCTTCTGGTTCCAGTGATAAGCGCCCCGCCGTTATCATGGTTAACGCGTGGCAGCCGGGCGACAGCGGCGCGCCCTGCGATGGCGTAGACATAGCGCTTCCACGTCGAGGACGACGTTGCCAGAGAGGTGCACCATGTCCCGCCAGACCCTGCGTTCTGCCACCATCGCAACCACCATCGCTCTGACGGGACTGCTCGCCCCGCTCGCCGCGACACCCGCCGCCGCGGGTTGCGTGCTCGCCGGTGGCGAAGCGACCATGATCACCTCGGACCTTGCGAAGTTCATGGCCAATGCCGCCTTGAAGAACTCGATCGCGGGCATGGGCGCCAAGCCTGCCGGCAAGATCAAGATGACCTGCAAGGACAGCGTCGCGAGCACGCACTGCATCGCCCGCCAGCGCGCCTGCAAGTAAGCCGGTTTCAAACAATCGGATAGACATCGACGCGCGTGGTGTTCGTCACCCCGCGCGTTTCCTGTTTTGTGCCCGCGACCGGATGTGGCTCACAAGAACCCGTAAGGGTCGATGTCGATGGTCACGCGCACGTCGCCCTTGATTGGCGGCACAGCTTCCATCCAGGCGCGAATGTAGCTCTGCATGTCGAGATCCCGCGGCGCCTTCACCAGCAGGCGCCAGCGATGCCGGCCGCGGATCACCGCGATGGGCGCCTCTGCCGGCCCGAGCACGCCGATCTTCTCGGAGAACGGGGCACGACGTGCAAGATCGCGCGCCACGCTCTCGGCCAGCGCCTTGTCGCGCGCCGAGACGACAAGCGCGGCAAGCCGCCCGTAGGGCGGCAGCAGCCCGCGCTGGCGCACGCGGATCTCGTTCTCGACGAAGGCGTCGCGGTCGCCCGTCACGATCGCCTGCATCACCGGATGGTCGGGATCGTAGGTCTGGACAAGACCACGACCGGCCGCAAGCGCGCGACCGGCGCGGCCCGTCACCTGATGCAGAAGCTGGAATGTGCGCTCACCAGCGCGCGGATCGGCGCCCTGCGCCAGCCCCAGGTCGCCGTCAACGACGCCTACGAGCGCAAGATTGGGGAAGTGATGGCCCTTGGCCACGATCTGCGTACCGATGACGATGTCGCTCTCTCCCGCCTCGATGCGCTTGATGAGCGCGCGCATCTCGATGAGGCCCGGAACGAGATCTGAAGACAGGAGGACGACGCGCGCCTGCGGAAACAGCTCGGCCACCTCCTCGGCGACGCGTTCGACGCCCGGCCCGCACGCCACCATGCCGCCGTCCGCTCCGCACTTCGGGCAGGCATCGGGCACCGGCAGCGAGAAGCCGCAATGGTGACAGTTGAGGCGGTTGCGGAAGCGATGCTCGACGAGCCACGCGGAGCATTGCGGGCATTCGATGCGGTGGCCGCAGGAGCGGCACAGCGTCAGTGGCGCATAGCCCCGCCGGTTGAGATAGAGCAGCGACTGCTGGCCTTTCGCCAGTGTCTCGGTGAGGCCCTCGACGAGGCGCGGCGCGAGCCAGCGCCCGCGCTCGGGCCCCTCCCGTCGCAGATCGATGGCGGCCACATCCGGCATTTCGGCACCGGCATAGCGCCCTGGCAGAATGACGTGGCGATAGCGCCCGGTGCGCGCATTGACGTGGCTCTCGATCGACGGCGTCGCCGACGCCAGCACGACGGGAAATCCGCCAAGGCTGCCCCGCACCACCGCCATGTCGCGCGCCTGATAGTGGACGCGGTCGTCCTGCTTGAAGCCGGTGTCGTGTTCCTCGTCGACAACCACGAGCCCGAGATCGGGAAACGGCAGGAACAGCGCCGAGCGTGCGCCCACGACGACACGTGCCTGCCCAGTTGCCACCCAGCGCCAGGCGCGGCCCCGATCTGCCGGCGAGAGCGCCGAGTGCCACTCCACCGGCCGGCCACCGAAGCGCCGCTCGAAGCGGCTCATGAACTGGCTGGTGAGCGCGATCTCAGGCAGCATGACGAGCGCCTGCCGCCCCGCCTCCAGCACGCGCGCGACGGCCTCGAAATAAACCTCCGTCTTGCCGGAGCCGGTGACGCCATCGAGCAGGGAGACGGAGAAATTTCCATTGTCGACGGCCGCCGTCAGAGCCACCACCGCCTGCGCCTGCTCGTCCGAAAACGCCAGAGTTGCATGACCCGCAGCAAGGTGCTGCGGCCTTGGCTCAGGCACCGCGACCTCGACAAGATTTCCCGAGGCAACGAGCCCATCGATCACGCCGGTCGAGCAGTTGGCTTGCTGCGCCAGTGCCGACTTGACGCGGATGAGACCGTCCGCCGCCACGTCGAGCGCCCGCAGACGGGCCGGCGTCATACGTGGCGGATCGGCGGCGTCGGCCACATAGCGCACGCCCTGCCGCGGCCGTTCCGGCTCGAATGCGGCGGGTGCGCTCATCATCATGCGCGCGACCATCCCCAGCGGCGTCAGCGTATAGCGCGCGATCCACTCGGCGAAGCGCAGCGACAAGACCGGAAGGCCGGGAACCTCGAGGACCGAGGTGACGGCCTTGAGCCGGCTGGGCTTGATCGGTTTGCCACCCGCCTCACCGACGGGCTTGTCCCAAACGACGCCGATCCGGGTCTGCGCACCGAACGGGACCAGCACGAAACTCCCCGGCGCAAGCGAAGCGGCGGTCATGCCCTCGGGCGGCGCATAGTCGTACGTCTGGTCGAGCGCCACCGGCAGCAGCACCGGCACGCGGTCCGTCGCTGGTGAGTGGGGGGCATCCAGATGATCCAACAGGCTGTCCAACACAGGTTCCGCCGCTGTACCGGAGCGGAAGCGAGGGGCCGCCTGGCCGTACCCGTCGCGTTCGCCCCAGTCCGTTGATAAAGAGCCGCAAATGGACGCGCTCGGGGCGCTTCCATCCCGGACGTACAGGCTCTAGAAGCTGTAGCCAACGAATCGAACACTTAGCCTAGCTGCCCGCATGCGGCGAGCGAGCGGCAAAAGGAGCCGGCATCCCATGAAATTCTTCGTCGATACCGCGGATGTTTCCGATATCCGCGAGCTGGCCGAAACCGGTCTCATCGACGGCGTTACCACCAACCCGTCGCTCATCGCCAAATCGGGGCGCGACTTCAAGGAGGTCGTCGCCGAGATCTGCGCCATCATCCCCGGACCGGTCTCGGCGGAGGTCACCGCGCTCGACGCCGCCGGCATGATCGCCGAGGGACGCGAACTCGCCAAGATCGCCAAGAATGTAACCATCAAGGTGCCGCTGACGCTCGACGGCCTCAAGGCCTGCCGGACGCTGACGTCGGAAGGCACGCTCGTAAACGTCACGCTGTGCTTCTCAGCCAACCAGGCGCTGCTGGCGGCCAAAGCGGGCGCCACGTTCATCTCGCCGTTTATCGGCCGGCTCGACGACATCGGCCTCGACGGCATGTTGCTGATCCGCGAGATCCGCCAGATCTACGACAACTATCCCACGCTCTCGACCGAGATCCTGGCCGCCTCCATCCGCACGGTGAACCACGTCCGCGAAGCAGCACTGATCGGCGCCGACGTCGCCACCATCCCGCCTTCCATCGTCAAGCAGCTGGTCAAGCACCCGCTGACGGACAAAGGCATCGAGATGTTCATGGCGGACTGGGCCAAGACGAAGCAGAAAATCCTCTGAGGCCGCGCGGCGGCCGAGCGCCGGCCGTAACGATTGTTCGAACCCAATCCTTCCTTACGGCGACTCACCCTCTGTCATCGTCTGATGCAGACACGACGAGGGACCATGCGTACCTGTATCTCGCTCGCACTTCTTGCCGCGACGTTGCACACTGCTCAGGCCGCCGACGGACGCTACGTCGTCACGAGCTGCGCGAACGGCACCCGCCTTCCCATCGCCTTTGTCGCCGACTGCTCGCGTCTTGGATCGGCGGCAACACGAGCCTTGTGCGCGACGTTCATCGAGAACCAGGCCTGCCGCGTCTATCCCACCTATCGCAGACTGACCGGGATCGACATCGCGCCCCGCTGCCGCCGGATCAAATGCATCATCCACGACCTTTCAAGCGCGCCTGGCGGACGTGATTTCGGCGGAATGGCCAAGGGCTGCGAAGTTGCATTCATGGCCAAGTACGCAATCGACCTGCGCAAGGATTCGCCGATCGGCCCGCACGAGGTACACGAACTGCTCCACCATTTCCGGATGTCGAGCAGCGCGCTCAAACCGCTTACGCATGGACATGCCCTGTTCGGGAGCAGCATGGCGGAAGCCATTTCACAACTGGGCGACCACACGACCTACGCGCAGGACCTCAAGCGCCTTCGGACGGAAGCCGATCGCATCGAGAAGAAGCTCGAGGCACCGCCCTGGCCTCCAGCGCATTCGACACGCTGCCGACTGGCGCGGCTCGTCGTCGAAAGCCGCGTCTATCTCGAGCGGCCTGAGACCATCGCCACGATCTACCGCGCCGCCGCCGCGCGGCCGACGGACGAGCGCGACGAGGCCGGACGTTGGCTCAATCGCTTGCTGGCCGACATTGGCGGACCGACCGGGCGCGCACTTCTTGCCTCGAATGGATGCCTTTGACGATGGGCCCCTGCCAGGACTTCAGTTGGCACCGCCAGAAGGCCGATAGTCGGCAGCCCACATCTCCATCGTCCCGCGACCATTGAAGTTGCGGTAGTCGAGCTGGCCTATCTGGCGCTCGAAAGAAAGCGGCGCCACGCGCGGCTCGCTGATGAAGCGCGGGCCCGCAGCGGCGGCTGTGTTGAGCGTCAGTGTTAAGCGATAGGCGCCCGCTTCCAGATCGAGGATGCGCGCCACATCCTCGCCCACCCTGGGAAAGAACTGCACCGCTTCGGAGTAAGAGCCCTTGCCGGCGAGCGTCGCAGGCGTGAAGGGGCGCGCCTGCTCTGCGCTCCACGGGCCGACGCGTGCTGCGTAGAAGCGCTTCGATTGCCCGGTCCGCGGATTCGTGACCGTGAGATCGATGGATAGGACGGTGCCTGAGCGGGCGCCGTCGTTGGCGAGTGTCACCGGGATGATGAACACCTCGAGCGGGCTATCCGGCCGATCGGGATCGGTGTAGTCGAGCAGCGGCGGCACATAGACTGCGATCTCGGGAGCGCGCAGCACCGACTCATAGAAGCTGTAGCCGGAGAACAGCAGCGCCAAGAGAGAGACCACGGTGGCTGCCACCCCTCCACTGATGCCGCCGCCGTTGCGCGCGTTCTCCAGCGCGTCCTCGCGAGCCTGCTCGGCTGTACGCTTTCCTCCCGGCCATATTTTCCAGACCCCCTTGCCAGCCGATACCCGCCTGTGTCTTCGATGGATCGCAATTGCGCCGCCAATAGGATGCCTCGGACTGCTTCTCCGGGCACCGGAGGCCGCGGACCGCTCTCGGCTCATCGGGTCCGCTGGACATGGCCTGCCGCACCTGTGACAACGGGCGGGAAAGACTTGGGAGGACGCGGATGGCGACCGGCTCACGAACGGGGGAACCGCAAGGTCGCGAAGGCGTCGCGGCCATCCGCCCTTTGGAGGCGTCCGACCTTACAGAGCTCCTCGAACTCTACCGCCAGGGCGGGTTGGGGGGAGATCGCCGCATGGACAAGGAGGAAGCGGCAGACCTGCTTGCCAGGATCTCTCGCTATCCCGACTACCGCATCCTGATTGCGACGGATGAACATGGCGGCATCGTCGGCACCTACGCTCTGCTCATAATGGACAATATCGCGCACGGCGGCCGGCCGCTCGCCATCGTCGAGCAGGTGGCGGTCCGCAGCGACCGTCAGCGCGGCGGCATCGGCACGGCGTTGATGGAGGACGCGATGGCGCGCGCCGCGGCGGCCGGCTGCTACAAGCTCGCACTGTCGTCGAACGTCAAGTTCGCCGCCGCGCACGCCTTCTATGAGCGCCTGCGCTTCGAACGTCACGGCTACAGCTTCGTCGTCGACCCCTCCGGCGAGACCTAATCGCCTTCGATGTCCCGCCGCACCTTGGGCGAGTGAAGCAGGCTCTCGATGCGCATCGCCTCGTCGAAAGTCTCGTCCTCGCGGAAGCGCACGTCGGGCGCGAACTTCAGGTTGACGGCCTTGGCGATGACTGCGCGGATGAAGCGCTTGTGGTTGCTCAGCGCCACGAGAACCGGCTTGAGATCGGCGCCGCCCAGCGGCATCACGTAGGCGGTCGCAAGCTTCAGATCCGGCGACATGCGCACTTCCGTCACCGTGATGACATGGCTTTGGATCGTATCGTCGTGGATTTCGCCGCGAACGAGCAGTTCGGCCAGCGCATGACGGATCATTTCGCCAACGCGCAACTGGCGCTGCGAGGGACCCTTTGCCGATTCCCGGCTCTTGTTGCTTCGCGTCATTGCTCGATCCTGCTGCCGGGGTCGAACCGGATGCAGCCTTTACGACGTACGGCAGGCCACGGCGGCGCTCCGCGGAAGGGCGCTTCATTACACGCAAAGCAGGCCGAGAGGAAGCTCCCCGCCCGTGCGCCCTAGAGCGGCTTTTCGACGACGCTGCGGCGGACGAGATCGACGAAGGCCCGCGCCTCGTCCTCAGTCGCGAACCCGCGCAAAGGCACGATGTAGCCGATCCGCGGGTTCGGCCACATGATCACGTGCGTGCCGGAATAGTCCGCGTGGCGGATAACGTCCCAGCGATGATTTGCATCGACGAGAGCGGTCGACGAGCGGAACCCCTGCTCGTCGGCGCTGATCGTGACCTCATGCTCGCCGAGCCTCTGGCTGACGAATGAGCGGCGGCGCGACCAGGGTGTCAGCAGCACGTTGATCGCCAGAAGAATGGCGAACAGGGCCGCATAAAAACCGGCCATCGCCCAGTCCCTCTCGATCGTGAAGTAGATCGCGCCAGCGGCCACGGCTACGGGCACGACGTAGTGGACCACGCGGCCGAAACGGCGGCGCGGCGTCAGCCGGCCGAATGCCTCGCACAGGGCGACGTAATCCTCCAGCATGAGTGTGACGCGTGCGGTGAGGGGCATCGGTACGTCCTGGATCAGAGCGGTTTAGATTGGTTTCCCTTTTCCGTCGCTGGAGCCGCCGATCAGGTTCGAGTCCTGCAACCCTCAAAATGCATACGGCCCGCTGCGTTGGCGAGCGGGCCGCACACGACTAAGTAGCATAAGTGCGCGTCGCACCATCAGAGCGTTCGCTTCACCGTCTCCACGTTGAAGCACTCGATGGTGTCACCCTCGCGAATGTCCTGGTAGTTGGCGAAGCTCATGCCGCACTCCTGGCCCGCGGGCACCTCCTTCACGTCGTCCTTGAAGCGCTTGAGGATCGACAAGGAGCCCTCGTGGATGACGACGTTGTCGCGGATGAGACGCACCTTAGCGCCCCGCTCCACCCTGCCTTCCGTGACGAGGCAGCCCGCGACCTTGCCGACCTTGGAGATGTTGAACACCTGCCGGATCTCGGCATTGCCCAAGAAGATCTCGCGGATGGTCGGTGCCAGAAGACCCGACATCGCCGACTTCACGTCGTCGACCAGATCATAGATGATGTTGTAGTAGCGGATCTCGACGCCGTCGCGCTCCGCCGCCGACTTCGCCTGCGCATTGGCGCGGACGTTGAAGCCGACGATGACTGCGCGCGAAGCGCTCGCCAGCGTCACGTCCGACTCGGTGATGCCGCCGACGCCGGAATGGACGATACGGGCTTCCACCTCGTCGGTGCCGAGCTTCTTGAGCGCACCGCCGATGGCTTCGACCGAGCCCTGCACGTCGCCCTTTACCAGGAGCGGGAACTCCTTCTTCCCGGCTTCCTTGAGCGACTGCATCATCTGCTCGAGCGTGCGCGGAGCAGCCGCCTGGCCCAGCGCGTCGCGGCGCTTGCGCATGCGGTAGTCGGTGATCTCGCGGGCACGTGCCTCGCTCTCGACAACGGCGAACTGATCGCCGGCCTCGGGCGCCGAATCGAAGCCCAGGACCTCGACGGGCACAGACGGACCGGCCTCGTCCACGTTCTGGCCCTTGTCGTCGATCAGCGCGCGCACGCGGCCCCACGAGGAGCCGGCCACCACGATGTCACCGACCGCCAGCGTGCCGCGCTGTACGAGCACGGTGCCGACCGGACCGCGGCCGCGCTCGAGCTTGGCCTCCACGACGATACCTTCGGCCGAACGCTCCGGATTGGCCCGGAGATCGAGCAGTTCCGCCTGCAGGTTGATCGCCTCGAGCAGCTTGTCGAGGTTGAGGCGCTTCAGCGCCGACACCTCGACCTCGAGCGTCTCGCCCGACATCGTTTCGACGACGATCTCGTGCTGCAGCAGCTCGGTGCGCACCCGGCTCGGATCGGCCTGCGGCTTGTCGATCTTGTTGATGGCGACGATCAGCGGAACACCGGCTGCCTTGGCGTGGTTGATGGCTTCCACCGTCTGCGGCATGACGCCGTCATCGGCCGCCACCACCAGCACGACGATGTCCGTCACCTTGGCGCCGCGGGCGCGCATGGCGGTGAAGGCCTCGTGGCCTGGCGTGTCGATGAAGGTGATGCGATCGCCCGCCGGCGTCTCGACCTGATAGGCGCCGATGTGCTGCGTGATGCCGCCGGCCTCGCCAGCCACGACATTGGCCTGGCGCAGCGCATCGAGCAGCGACGTCTTGCCGTGGTCGACGTGACCCATGATGGTAACGACAGGGGCACGCGACAGCAGCTCTTCGTCGGCGTCCTCCTTGCCGATGAACCCTTCCTCGACGTCGGCTTCCGACACGCGCTTGGGGCTGTGGCCGAACTCGGTAACGATGAGTTCGGCCGTATCGGCGTCGATCACATCGTTGATCTTGTGCATCGCGCCTTGCTTCATCAGGTACTTGATGACGTCGACGGCACGCTCGGTCATACGGTTCGCCAGCTCGGCGATGGTGATGACCTCGGGAATGACGACCTCGCGCGTAATCTTCTCCCTCGTCTGGGCGATGCCCATGGCCTTGAGCTTCTCACGCTCGCGCTTGCGCTTGAGCGAGGCCAGCGACCGCTCGCGCTGCTTCTCGTCGAAGGCATTGTTGATGGTGAGCTTGATACGCTCCCGCCGCTCGTCGCCAGCACGCGGCGTCGGACGCGCCACTTTGCTGCCGCGCTTGGCGCCGCGCTTGTCGTCGTCCTCCGTCATGTCGGGGGCGGCGGGCCGGGGCGCGCTGCGCTTGGGCAGTTCCACCTCGGCCGTGTCCGCCTTGGCCGGCGCACCTGGAGGCGCCCGACGCGCGGTCGGTAACAGGATTTCTTTCGGCTTTCCGCCTTCGCGCGGCATCAGCGCGGGGTTGTAGCTTTCCTGCGGACGCCCGGGGCCGCGGCCGCGCGGCGCACCTCGACTGGCATCGCCACGCGCAGCGTCACCGCGAACAGCATCGCCACGGGGACCGCCGCCAGATCTTTCCGGCGCGCGCGGAGCCCTCGGGCGCGGCGCGTCCGGCGCCGAAGCCGGTGGCGCAGTCACAGGGGCAGCCGCGGCGGCAGCCGCGGGCGCACTCTCTGCGACAGGCTGCACGGGGTCTGGCTGCTTGGCTTCCGCGACGACGCTTGCCGCCGGAGACGCGGGCTGCTCTTCGACCGCCGCGGGAGGCGGCGGAGCAACCGGTGCGCGGTCGCGCTCGGCGGCTTCTCTGGCGCGGGCCGCCGCCAGGGCGCGGGCACGGGCGTCAATCTCTTCGTCGGACAGCGTGCGCGCGGGCGCATCGGCCTTGGCGCCGGCCGGTTCCCTGGCCGGGGCAGGCGATGGCGCGGCAGCCTGCGGCCGTGCCGCAGGCGCGGCCGGCTTCTTGTTGTCCGCTTCCGTCGCCCCAGGCGTATTCAGCTTGCGCGTCTTGCGCTTCTCGACGACGACCGACTTCGAACGCCCATGGCTGAAATTCTGACGCACGAGACCCGACTCGACCGTTCGCGCCAGGCTCATGGTCTTGCGCCCGGTCTTGTCGGAGCTGTCTTTCGTTTCGCTCATTCGTTATCCGTTCCAACACCCTGGATGGCGGGATTTTCGCCGACCTCGGAATGACCGATGCCCGACCGGAAGCGCCCCAGGCGCCCAGCCTCCATCAGCAACCGCTCCGTCGCTCCGCCCTTGATGAGCGCAGCATGTACCACATTTGGCCGACCTAAGGCCAAGCTCATTTGATCAATCGTCAAAACCGATACGACCGTGTCCGCGGCGCCCGATCCGGCCGCCTGCCCGATAGCGCGCCACTTGGCGTCCAGGCGATTGCGGCCGTCGGCCGCAGCATCGGTGCCATGCATGAGTGCTGTGACATCACCGGCCGTCAATCGGGCCGCAATGCGTTCAAATCCGGTGACGACAAGCCCCGCCTTGTTGGCGAGCGAAAACGCATCGCCGACCCGGCGCTCCATCAGCGATTCCACGACGGCCGGCAGATCGCCAGGCACCGCGATCTGGCGCTTGAGACTGCGCTGAAAGGCCTTAGCCCGCACCGCCTGGGCAACGTGCGACCGGTCGGCGGTGACCCACACGCCGCGGCCGGGAAGCCGCCGCGCGAGGTCGGCGGCGATGCCGCCGTCCGGTGTCGGCACGAAGCGGATCAGAGCGTCGGCTGGCCTTTGGACACGGCCGACCGCGCACAGACGGGCCACCTGCCCGTCGCGCGGTCCGGCTTCACGATCCTCCGACCGTTCGCGTCGCACGCTCTCGTCGTCTCCCGGCCCATCGGGGCCTTAACCCTGTCCAGCAGCGGCAGACGCGACGGCCTCGGCGGCCTCGCCCTCCGCTGCTGCAAGCTCGGCGGCCTCCGCCGCGGCCTTGGCCGCGTCGATGTCCTCCTGCGTGATCCAGCCGGCCAGCACACGCGCCGACATGATCATGTCCTCGGCTTCCTGCCGTCCGATATCGAAGGTTTCCAGAACGCCCTTGTGGCGTACCGCCTCGGCGCCCTTCTCCTTAGGGCGCTCGGTCCAGCCGACCAGATCGTCGGTAGCGCAGTCGGCGACGTCCTCGACGGTCTTGAGCCCGGCCTCGCCGAAGGCCACCAGCATGGCGGTCGTAACGCCCTCGATGCCGGCAACCTCGTCGGCCACGCCCAGCTCGCGCCGGCGCGCATCACGCTCCGCCTCGATTTTCTCGATGGACTCTCTGGCGCGCGCCTGGATTTCCTCGGCCGTACCCTCGTTGAACCCTTCGATCTGCGCGATCTCGTCGAGTTCGACGTAGGCGACCTCCTCGACGGATGCGAAGCCCTCGGTCACGAGCAGCTGCGCAATGAACTCGTCGATATCGAGCGCCTCCATGAACATCTGCGTGCGCTCGGAGAACTCCTTCTGGCGGCGCTCCGACTCCTCCTCCTCGGTCAGGATATCGATGTCCCAGCCGGTGAGCTGCGAGGCGAGGCGCACGTTCTGGCCGCGGCGTCCGATGGCGAGCGACAGCTGCGTCTCGGGCACCACCACCTCGATGCGGCTCGAATCTTCGTCGAGCACAACCTTGGTCACCTCGGCCGGAGCCAGCGCGTTGACGATGAACTCGGCAGCGTCAGGCTTCCAGGGAATGATGTCGATCTTCTCGTTCTGCAGTTCGTTCACCACGGCCTGCACGCGCGCGCCGCGCATGCCCACGCACGCGCCGACCGGATCGATCGAGGGGTCCTTGGAGATGACCGCGATCTTGGCGCGGCTGCCCGGATCGCGTGCCACCGACTTGATCTCGACGACACCGTCGTAGATCTCGGGCACTTCCTGGGCGAACAGCTTGGACATGAACTCCGGCCGCGCGCGCGACAGGAAGATCTGCGGCCCGCGCTGCGTGCGCTCGACGTTGTAGATGTAGGAGCGGATGCGATCGCTCAGACGGACGTTCTCGCGCGGGATCATTTCGTCGCGGCGAATAATGCCTTCGGCGCGGCCCAGATCGACGATCACGTTGCCGTACTCAACGCGCTTGACCGTACCGTTGACGATCTCGCCCACCCGGTCCTTGTACTCGGCAAACTGGCGGTCACGCTCCGCCTCGCGCACCTTCTGGACGATCACCTGCTTGGCGTTCTGCGCGGCCACGCGGCCGTAATCCAGAGGCGGAAGCGCTTCCGCGATGAGGTCGCCGAGCTTGGCATTGGGATTGCGCCGCACCGCTTCGTCGAGTGTTACCTCGGTGGAGTCGTTCTCGACCGTCTCGACGACCGCCAGAACCCGCGACAGGCGCGTCTCGCCCGTCTTGGGATCGATCTCGCAGCGAATGTCGTTTTCCGAGCCGTAGCGGGATTTCGCCGCCTTCTGGATCGCATCCTCCATCGCCTGGAGCACGATCTTGCGGTCGATCGATTTCTCGCGCGCCACCGCGTCCGCGATCTGCAGGAGCTCGAGCCTGTTGGCGGAGATGCCAGCCATCGCCATGTCGTTCTAGTCCTCCAGAGGGTCGAGGTCCGCGCCGTCGTGCGGCGCCGACCCCGGCTTTGCCTGCTTCTTCGCGCGGCTCAAAGCCTCGCGTATCAACTCGTCTGTCAGCACGAGTTTCGCGTCGGCGACGATCGCCATTGGAAACCCGAGCGTAACGGGACCGACGTCGTCCAGATCGACTGCGACCCGAACCTCGCCGTCCTCGAACCCTTCCAGCGTGCCGCGGTAGCGCTTGCGCCCGCCGACGGCCTCCCGCAGCTCGATCTTGGCCACGTTACCCGACCAGGCCTCGAAATCCGAGGGCCGGACCAACGGGCGATCGATGCCCGGAGACGAAACTTCGAGCCGGTAACTGCCGCTGACGATGTCATGCACGTCGAGCAGCGGCGAAACCGCTTTCGAAATCGTCTCGCAATCATCGATGGTGATCGTCCCGTCCGGCCTCTCGGCCATGATCTGGACCGTCTTGCCGTCGCGCCCTGAAATGGCGACGCGCACGAGCCGGAAACCCAGATCGACGATGGTCGGCTCAATCAGTCCCGCCACCTCGGCCTCTAGTCCCACCTCCGTCAGGAAACGACGGTCGGCATCGACCTCAGGCTCGACTGGCATTCTACTTCCGGACTTCGAGCGATCATCCCCGCGCACGCGACTCACCAAAACAAAAAGAGCGGACCCGGAGGATCCACTCCCAGAGTTGAGATGATCATGAGCAACTTCAAAATACGGCAATGTGACGGCCCTTGCAAGGGCAATCTGACCGATTGTCGTGCATCAGAATGGCTAATCCTCAGGCCCCGTCCCAGTGCGCACGAACCGCAGGTAGTAGCATCGCCGTCCTTCGCGCAACGCGCGCTGTTCGTAGCGCGTCTCCGGCCAGTCGGCGGGGCGGACACGCCAGTCGGCGGGTCCACCGGCGGTCCAGAAAAAACGGTCATCAGTGAGCAACGCCGCAAGCGCGGTGCGCAGGTAGTCGCCGATATCGGTGGCGATGCGCACCTCCGCACCCGGCCGCATTGCGTGCGCCAGGAGATCGACAAGCGGGCCCTGCACCAGACGCCGCTTGGCATGGCGGCGCTTGGGCCAAGGGTCTGGAAACAGGATGAACACGCGCGCCAGCGATGCCGGCCGCATTGCCCGCAGCAGCGGACGGACATCGTCGGCAAGGATGCGCACGTTGGCGACACCGTTCGCCGAGAGCACATCGAGCGTCTTGACCACGCCGTCCTCGAACGGCTCTGCACCAATGAGCCCGACGTGCGGATTGTCCGCTGCCTGCCAGACGAGGTGCTCGCCGCCGCCAAAGCCGATCTCCAGCCACACCTCGCGCGGGACATGCGCGAACAACTGCGCCGGATCGCCGTCCTTTTCGGCCAGCAATTCAAGCGAGGCCGCAAACTGCGGTAGCAGAGTGCGGCGCAGCTCACGCTGGCGATCGGTTGCCTTGCGCGCCCGCCGGCGGCCGAACGATCGCAAATCGCGGGCCTCCCAGCCCGCTCTTGCGATGTCGTCTTCGCCTTCGTCCGCCATCGATGAGCACCTGTGCGAAATGCATTCGGCCGCGATGACGATCCATCGCGGCCGCTGCGTCGATGGTTAGGTCGCCGAAGTCCGTCAGGACAGATGGCTCTTGAGCTTGTCGGCGATGCCCGTGCGCTCCCAGGTGAAGCCACCGTCAGAATCCGGCGTCCGTCCGAAATGGCCATAGGCCGCGGTGCGCGCGTAGATCGGACGATTGAGATCGAGATGCTCGCGGATGCCGCGCGGCGTCAGGCGCATGACGTCGCGCAACGTGGCCTCGATGCGGGCCTCGTCCACCTTGCCGGTGCCGTGAGTGTCGACATAGATCGACAGCGGCTCGGCGACGCCAATGGCATAGGACAACTGGATCGTGCAGCGGTCGGCAAGGCCCGCAGCAACGACATTCTTGGCGAGATAGCGCGCTGCGTATGCCGCCGAGCGATCGACCTTCGTGGGATCTTTGCCCGAAAACGCACCGCCGCCATGCGGCGCGGCGCCACCATAGGTGTCGACGATGATTTTGCGGCCGGTC
Source organism: Hyphomicrobiaceae bacterium (assembly GCA_050250815.1). Lineage (GTDB taxonomy): Bacteria > Pseudomonadota > Alphaproteobacteria > Rhizobiales > Hyphomicrobiaceae > JAEUMD01. The sequence continues at coordinate 8,433 of JBFWNY010000033.1, read as the reverse complement.
AGCCCGCAGTCGCCGTCCGGTCCGCCAATCACGAATTTGCCCGTCGGATTGACGTGCCAGATGGTGCCGCTGGTGATCCATTCGGCTGGCAGTACCTTGCGGATATACGGCTCCACGATCGTGCGCACGTCGGTCGACGAGAGCTTCTCGTCGAGGTGCTGCGTTGATAGCACGATCTGCGTTACGCCCACGGGCTTGCCGTTCTCGTAGCGCACGGTGACCTGGCTCTTGGCATCGGGGCCAAGCTTGCTGGCCTCGCCCTCTTTCGCCTTCCGTGCTCGGGCCAGCTCCTCGAGGATCTTGTGCGAGTAGTAGATCGGCGCCGGCATCAGCTCGGGTGTCTCGCGGCAGGCATAACCGAACATGATGCCCTGGTCGCCAGCCCCTTCCTCCTGATTGGTGGGCTGCTTCCCATCGACGCCCTGCGCGATGTCGGCGGACTGGGGATGCAGCAGGACCTCGATGTCCGCGTACTCCCAGTGGAAGCCGTCCTGCTCGTAGCCGATGTCGCGGATTGCCATTCGCGCCACGTGCGCGATCCAGTCCTTGGTCACGGTCTGAGGACCACGCGTCTCGCCGGCGATCATGACGAGGTTGGTCGTCGCCATGGTCTCGCAAGCCGCGCGGATCACCCACGGGTCGATGCCCGCGTTCGGCCCCTCGCGGTAGAACAGATCAACGATCTCGTCAGAGATGCGGTCGCAGACCTTGTCGGGGTGCCCTTCGGAAACCGACTCGCTGGTGAACAGATAGGATTGTCGCGACACTTGGGGACCCCCGGTGCGTTGGCGCTTGCCCATCTGGGCACGCGGAAAGCCTTAAAATCGGCGGCGTTGTCGCAAGGATTGAAACGGGGGTCAAGGCGCGCGCTGCGGATGCACACCGCTCAATCAGCCCCGACGCAACGTGTTGCACCGAGCATGACCGCGATTCGCGGCCGGCGGCGCTTGCCGCTCAGCGTATCCATCACGGGCCCCGGCTAACGTTTGACGTCGCCCGATGCGATGGCCTTGACCAAATCTACCACGGACCGCCGCACGTTGGGATCCGTGATCTTGGCGAAGGCCCTGGTCAGCTCGATTCCGTCGCGCGACGACATGATGTCGGTGACGAATGTCTCCGGTCCATCCTCTGCGAAACCAACTGCACCGTTAGCCGCAGAACGCGCCAACGCCGCGGGCAGCTCGTCATAAAAGTATTGAATGGGCACGCCCAGAACGTGGGCCAGGTCGAACAGCCTGCTGGCGCCTATGCGGTTGACGCCCTTCTCGTATTTCTGAACCTGCTGGAAGGTGAGGCCGAGCAGTTCGCCCAGCCGTTCCTGGCTCATTCCCAGCATCATGCGGCGCATCTTTACCCGGCTGCCGACATGGCTATCCACCGGATTGGGCCGGCGCGCGTTGCGCTCCTCGGACGGCTCGGCCGGACTGGACATGGACGCGCTGACTCGCTGCATATTATTGTTTTCTCTAGGACCGCGACCCCCGACGTCATCCCGGCGGCCCTAATTGTCTATGGGCCCATTTCGGGCCCGTCAACGTCGCGCGGGCGCGTTTTGGCGGCGCTGTCTCTCTTTTCTGACACACTGCGGACAAATGTCGCGCGTGCCTCAGCAGGCACCGTCTGCGCGTCTCCCGGCAAGGCCGAGCAAGATCAGCACGGAGGCCAGAAGCGCCTCGAAGGCCAAGAAAATCCAGTCGCCGAAGCGCGCGTACACCGTTGGCGCCAATGCCCGGGGCAAGGGGCTATCGAGCACGCCACGCACATCAAGGTCGATGCGGCCCAGCGTGCGGCCCAGAGGGTCGATCACAGCGGAAATTCCATTGTTGGCCGCCCGGATGAGCGGCACGCCTTGCTCGACAGCACGTACACGGGCCTTGTGGAAGTGCTGCCTGGGGCCGGTGGTGTTGCCGAACCAGCCGTCATTGGTGACGTTGACGAAGACGCCGGGGCGTGGTCCTGCGCCGCCAACCTCGTCGGGAAAGATCGCCTCGTAGCAGATGAGGCCTCCGACCGGCGGCAGGCCGATGACCGGAAGCAGTGGACGCGGCCGTCCACCGGAAGCGAAGCCGCCGCGCAGCCGCGTCAGCTGTTCGAGGCCGACGGCCTCCAGCACGCCCTGCATCGGCAGGTACTCTCCGAATGGCACGAGATGGATCTTATCGTAGACCGCGGAGAGCCGTGCCTCGTCATCGAGCACCAGCAGGCTGTTGTAGAAGTCGGGGCGACGGGCCGATCCTGCCGGCAGATCGCGCGGGATGTCAGGAGATGCCGTTCCGTCACCCGATTGCCGACGATCCGCGCGCAACGCGCCGGTCAGCAAATGAACGCCGCCCGGCAGGAGTGCGGCGATCTCCGCCAGCGCCTCCGGACTGTCCAGGGGAAGGAAGGGCATTGCCGCCTCCGGCCAGACCAGATGCGTGATACCGGCGAGGTCGTCCTGGCGGCCCGACGCATCGCGACGCGACATGGCGAGGTGAAGGTCGAAGATCTCGCGCTGCTTTTCCCGCTGCCATTTTTCACGCTGCGGCACGCTGGGTTGAACGATGCGCAGGCGCACGCCCTCCACCATCTGCGCGGGGCCCGAAGCTGAAAGTCGCGCCTGCCCGTAGGCCGAATGCGCGAGGAGGATGCATGCGGGCAGCAACAGCGGGCCGAGCCGGCGCGCGTTGCTCTGATCCGAACCGGCGAGGGCCACGAGGGGCACCGCGAATGCGATGATGGTGACGATCGTCAGTCCGTAGATGCCGAGCAGGGACGCGGCTTGCACGCCGCTTTCGGGCCACGTCATTGCATAGCCCAGCACGTTCCAGGGCAGCCCCGTTAGAACGTGACCACGCAGCCACTCCGCCGCCGAGAACGTCAGCGCGAGCGCGAAAACCCGGGTCCATCCCCGCCGCCAGATGAGGGCCGCCGCGGACGCTGCAGCGGCGAAGAATGCCGCAAGCACGGCCGGCAGCCCCATGACCGCAACCGGCAGAAGCCAGGCGAACTTCTCAGCCTCAACGAGGAAGGCTTCGCCGATCCAGAACAGCCCCGCGAGGAAGTATCCGAAGCCGAACCACCAGCCGGCCCAGGCCGCCTGCCTCAGCGGATAAGGATGCGATTTGCGCTCGCTGGCGAGCCTCTCCGCCGCGACGGCCCCGTCGATGTGCCACACGAGAACCGGCAGAGTCAGAAAAAGCACGGGCCAGAGAAAGAACGGCGGCGTCGCCAGAACCGACAGCGCACCCGCCGCCAGCGCCGTCAGCGCGCGCTGGCGCGACTTCTGTCCTGCCACTCGGGCGGAGACGTGTCGCAACGCTTCAGAGAACCGACCGCCCGTCATCGACGCATGCCGACGCTCACGTACCACCGGCGACCGGCTTGGCCTGGGCGGATGCGGACTTCGGCACGTGGATCCTCACCTTCTTCACGCGCCGCGGATCGGCGTCGAGAACCTCGAACTCGACACCCGAGGCGTGCCGGACGATTTCGCCGCGCGCCGGCACGCGCCCCAGGATGGAGAAGGTGAGCCCACCCAGCGTGTCGATCTCCTCCGCCTCGTCGGGCGTCAGCAGCTTGATGCCGATGTGCTCCTCGAGCTCATCGACCGGCGTTCGCGCCGACGCGAGCAGGCCCGCCTTGGGATCGACCGTGATGTGGGCGTCTTCCGCCTCGTCGTGCTCGTCCTCGATGTCGCCGACGATCTGCTCCACGAGATCCTCGATGGTGACCAGACCATCGGTGCCGCCGTACTCGTCTACGACCAGGGCCATGTGAATCCGCGTCGACTGCATGCGGATGAGCAGATTCATGGCCGGCATCGACGGCGGCACGTAAAGCACCGGTCGCCTGATCTTCGTGCTGGCGATGGAGCACGACAGATCGAGGGCTGAGAAATCGAGCCCCGCCATTGCAAGGTCCGAGGATTGCGCTTCCGCCGCCGCGCTCGCGGCAGGCTCACCCTGGGCGGGCGCAGAAGACGGTTCTTCAGGCGGGACTGTCTGGGCGCCGGATGCCGGCAGGCCCGTCGCGCGCGGCCGTGCCTGCTCGACCACCCATTTGAACAGGTCCTTGACGTGCACCATGCCGCGCGGATCATCGAGCGTGTCGTGAAAGACGGGGATGCGCGAGACGCCGGCTTCCTCGAACTGCGTCAGGATCTCGATGAGCGGCTCGGCCTCGTCGACCGCGATGATGTCGGCCCGCGGCACCATGATGTCTTCGACCCGGCTCGCGCCGAAGCGCAACAGGCGCAGGAGCATCCCCCGCTCCTCGGCGCTGAACGCACCGGCATGGTCCTGACCATCCTTGAGGGCCGTTTCCAGCGTGTCGCGTAAGGTCTGTGCGCCGGGCAGGCCGAGACGATTGCGCAGGGCGGCAACCCAGCCCAGCAGCGCACTGCGCCCCTGCTCGCCATCCGCTTCGGGGCCGTTTGAAGTTGATGTGGTGTCGGTGCTCATCGTTATGGTGTCGCGGGTCCGTTTGACGCGATGTCGGGGATGGGATCGCTGCCGGCATAGGGGTCCGGCACGCCGATCGTGGCAAGGATGGCGCGTTCGCGCTCCTCCATCTCCTCGGCCTCCTTGGCCTCCAGGTGATCGTAGCCGAGCAGATGCAGGGCACCATGAACGACCAGATGCTGCAGGTGATGCGCGACGGGGATGCCCATTTCGGCCGCCTCGGCGATGACCGTCTCGGCCGCGAGCACCACGTCTCCCAGTGACCTCGCCATGCCGTCCGATTTCACCCCTGCGGGCAGGTCAGGCGCGGGAAACGACAGCACATTTGTGGGGTACGCCTTGCCGCGGAACCGCTCGTTGAGCTCGGCGACCGTGGCGTCGGACGACAGCACGACCACTATCTCGCTGTCCCGTTGCTCCAGCCGGGCGGCCGCGTCCGGCAATTCGGCAAGGGCATCTATGGCACCCAAGATCAACGCTTCGGCCCCGGCAATCGCCGCCCAGGCCGCATCGTCCTCGACGATCTCGCACCGGATACGGGCCTGCACACGGCCGGCTTCGCCGCGAGGCTCTGGCTCCTCGGGCTCGGCGGCGCCCGCGGCGTCGGCACCGGGTGCCGCCGCGTGATTGTCATGTGGCGTGGTCATCCGCTCTTCTTCTCGGTGGCCTTCTTCTCGGCCGCCTTCGCCTCCACGGACTTGTCGTAGGCTTCCACGATGCGCGCCACCAGGTCGCGTCGCACCACGTCGGCAGCCTTGAAGCGCACGGACTTGATGCCCTCGACACCGGCCAGCAGCCGTTCGGCCTCGACAAGGCCCGAGACGGCTCCAGGCGGCAGATCGATCTGGCTCGGATCGCCCGTCACGACCATTTTGGCGTTCTCGCCCAAGCGCGTGAGGAACATCTTCATCTGCATGCTGGTCGTGTTCTGGGCCTCGTCGAGGATGACGAAAGCGTTGGCCAGCGTGCGGCCGCGCATGAAGGCGAGCGGGGCGATCTCGATGACGCCGGTTTCGATGTCCCGTTCCACCTTCTCAGGCGGCAGCACGTCGTAGAGGGCGTCGTAGAGCGGCCTCAGATACGGATCGACCTTCTCGCGCATGTCGCCGGGCAGGAAGCCCAACCGCTCGCCAGCCTCCACGGCCGGGCGCGAGAGAATGATGCGTTCGACGACGCCACGTTCCAGGAAGTGTGCGGCATAGGCGACGGCGAGGTAGGTCTTGCCGGTTCCTGCCGGACCGACGCCGAAGACCAGATCCGTCGTTTCGATGGCGCGCATGTAGAGGCTCTGCGTCGGCGTGCGTGCCTTGATCACGCGCCGCCGGGTGGCGACCTGCGCCTGCCCGCCGTTGTCGCTCGGCTCGTCCTCCTGCCGGGCATGCCGGATGAGGCCATCGAAGTCACCCGGGCCGAGCTGATCGCCCCGCCGCGCCCGCTCGTAGAGCTGTTCGAGCACGGAGCGTGCGATGTCGCAGCCTGCCTCCGAGCCGGTCAGAATGACAACGTTGCCGTGGGCGTGGGCCTCGATACCCAGGCGATCCTCGATGAGGGCGAGGTTGGAGTCGTACTCCCCCAGCATCCTCGTCAGTACCCGGTTGTCCTCGAAGGGCACGACCAGGCGCGCATTGCCGGATTGGGGCCTGAGCGTGCGCCCGGCGCCCGGTGCGGAAGAACCGCGAAATCCCGTCAAGTCAAGGTCTCCGATGCAGCCCGCGATGCGCGGACAGTACGCCAGCGCCCGCCCCCGCGACAACCGCCCGGTCAGGCCTGAGGTGCGCGAAAGGGGGGCCGGAGACGGTTTTCCGCTGAAATCGGTCCGCGAAAGGGGGCCGCAGCAGCTCGCGCCCGCTCAGGCGGCACGCACGACGCCCGAAAGGCTGTTTGGTCCCGAGCCCAGAATTTCGACCGGAATGATACGGCCCAGCAGCTCGCTGCTGGCGAAGGCGTGCACCGCCTGCAGGTACGGCGAGCGGCCGACGAGCTGGCCGTTCTGCCGCCCCGAGCGCTCGAAGAGCACCGGGAACGTCCGGCCGACGCACTGAGCGTTGAAGCGCGTCTGCTGCTGCTCCAGCAGGCGCTGCAGGCGATGCAGCCGGTCGACGGCAACGGCCTCGGGCACCTGATCCGCCATCTTGGCGGCCGGCGTCCCGGGGCGGGCGCTGTAGCGGAACGAGTAGGCCTGGGCGAAGCCGATGTACTCGACGAGCCGCAAGGTCGCCTCGAAGTCGCCTTCCGTTTCGCCGGGGAAGCCGACAATGATGTCGGTCGACAGGGCGATATCGGGCCGCACCTTCCGGATGCGCCGCACGAGCGCCACGTAGTCTGCGGCGGTGTGCTTGCGATTCATCGCCGCCAGAACGCGGTCGGAGCCCGCCTGGAACGGCAGGTGGAGATAGGGCATCAGCTTGGGCTCGGTCGCGAACAGGCCGATGAGATCATCGCCCATATCGCGCGGGTGGCTGGTCGTGAAGCGAAGACGCTCGACACCCTCGAGCGCGGCGATGTGGCCGATGAGGCCCGCGAGCGAAGCCGTGCCTCCCGACGCCAGCTCACCGTGATAGGCGTTCACGTTCTGGCCGAGCAGGGTGATCTCCGAGACGCCACGGGCGACCAGCTGCCGCGCTTCGGCCAGGATCGCCTCGACGGGGCGCGAGTACTCCATGCCGCGCGTATAGGGCACGACGCAGAACGTACAGAACTTGTCGCAACCCTCTTGCACCGTCAGGAAGGCCGATGCCGCTTTCGGGCGGCCGCGGACGGGAAGCTGGGCAAACTTGTCGTCTTCGGGGAAGCTCGTCTCGACGATGCTGCGGCTTTCCGACTTGGCGCGGAACAGAAGCTCGGGCATGCGATGGTAGCTCTGCGGGCCGACGACCAGGTCGACAACGGGGGCGCGTGAAACGATCTCGCCGCCCTCGGCCTGCGCGACGCAACCGGCCACCGCGACGAGGGTGTCCCGGCCCGTCGCCCGGCGGGCGTCCTTCATCTGCCGGATACGACCGAGCTCCGAGTAGACCTTTTCGGCCGCCTTTTCGCGGATGTGACAGGTGTTGAGCACGACGAGATCGGCCTCGTCGGCGTCCTGCGTCTCCGAATAACCGTAAGGGGCGAGCGACTCCGAGATCCGCTCGGAATCGTAGACGTTCATCTGGCAACCGAACGTCTTGATCAGAACTTTCTTCGAGCCGGGCATCGGCACATCCCCGCTGGCGGCTTCCGCCGCAGACGCAGATTCGGGGTCGAGCTTAGACACCAAGCCGTTCCAATCCCGTTAAGGAGGCCACGACCACAACCGCGGCGAAGGCCTCGCAAGCATGCTTCAGACGCCGACGCCGCACGTGCGTCAGTCTGGCTGCTTATCGCAAATGTGACAGGGACGGAATGCGACACCGGCCACAGCGGCGGGATTTCGCTCCCGGCGAGACGATGTAGGCATCGCAGACACGGCGCTCGAAGCCGCGCATTGAACCGTGGTGCCCAGAAGAGGCGTGGCACGGCGAACTGTTTCTTATATATTTCAGCCAGTTACGTGGATGTCTCTGTCCAATGTGGCACACCGATGTGGAACACCTTTGTGGCACGATGTCCAAGCCTTCCGCGGCACGTTTGTGGCACGATTAGAGACGGGGATCAATCCTGAGCGCGGATGTGTTGGAGGGCGTTGGCGCTTGGGCGGAGGTGCGCCGGTGCGAAGGCGCTGTGAGAATAGTGTCGGAGTCGGCGTTACACGACAATTTGGCTTGACCATTCAGCGCACTATTCCGAGAGTGGTTGCAGGAGGTCCCAACGTTGCGCCTGCATCGTGCCATTCTATCTGTGCTTCTCGCCGTCGCGATCGTTTTCGCGCCGATGGGGGCTGCGTGGGCGGGCGGCGCCAAGGGGGTGGACGTGGCGATGTCGCCCACTGCCGCCCATACGATTGAAGGCGAGAACAGTGTCGCCGTTTCTCCCATGGAGGACTGCGCCTCGATGATGAAAGGCGCGGCAG
>JBFWNY010000032.1:0-40166 GCA_050250815.1 Hyphomicrobiaceae bacterium | reverse complement strand
CCAGTTGCCGAAGCTCGTGCTCGGTGCCAAGTTCAAGGACGGGCTGGAGGTGGTCGCGACCGCCGATCCACAGCCCAAAGCCGCCGCCTGAACCCTCAGGCCGTCACCAAGATTCGGCGATAGCTCCCGGTCAAGGCGCACATCGGCAATGCCTGCATCGAAACGCAGGGAGTTGCCTGTCGCGCATGTGAAGACGCCTGCGACTACCAGGCGATAAGCTTTCAGCCTCGGCGGGGCGGCGGGAGCTCGGCGACCGTATCCCAGGTGATCTGCACAGGCTGCGGCTCGTGCACCGCCACCTGTCCGGTCAAGGCGATCACTCTGGAAAAGCTGTCAGGACACGAGGTTCTCTCATGAATATTTGCGGTGTCCTTGTCCACGCCGACCCTGCGCGGATCGAACGCGTCCGCGCTTCACTGGCGACGATCGAAGGCCTCGACGTGCATGAAATCGCCGACGGCGGACGCATCGTCGTAACCGTCGAAGACACCGCTCAGGCATTGGCGCTCGATGCGCTCGCCGCCATCCACAAGACGGATGGCGTCGTAGCCGCGGCACTCGTCTACCACCACTTCGAGCCATCAGGCCAAACAGCGGCAACGGAATAATTGGGGAGATACGTTCATGAACGGCGACACGACGAAGACTTCCGTCGAATGCGATCTGTCACGCCGCGATGTCATCAAGGCGAGCGCTGTTGCCGCGACGCTCGCGGCGGCTGGCCTGCCTTCCGGAAGCGCGCTTGGGCAGGGGCAGGAAGGAATTCGCTGGGACAAGGGCGTGTGCCGCTTCTGCGGTACGGGCTGCGGCGTGCTCGTCGGGACCAAGGAAGGACGCGTGGTTGCCACACAGGGCGATCCTGATGCCCCGGTCAACCGCGGCCTCAACTGCATCAAGGGCTACTTCCTCTCCAAGATCATGTACGGGGAGGATCGCCTGACCAAGCCGCTGTTGCGAATGAAGAACGGCGCGTTCGACAAGAACGGCGACTTCACTCCGGTTTCTTGGGACGACGCCTTCAAGATCATGGCGGACAAGTGGAAGGCGGCATTGAAGGATCACGGCCCCACCGCTGTCGGCATGTTCGGATCGGGCCAATGGACCATCTGGGAAGGCTATGCCGCCGCCAAGCTCTTCAAGGCTGGCTTCCGGTCCAACAATCTCGACCCCAACGCGCGCCATTGCATGGCGTCGGCCGTGGCCGGCTTCATGCGCACCTTCGGCATCGACGAACCGATGGGCTGCTATGACGATCTGGAGCATGCCGACGCGTTCGTCCTGTGGGGCGCCAACATGGCGGAGATGCATCCCATCCTTTGGTCGCGGCTGACTGACCGGCGCCTGACCCACCAGGGCTGCGAGGTGCATGTGCTCTCGACCTACGAGCACCGCTGCTTCGAGCTTGCCGACAATGCGATGATCTTCACACCGCAGACGGATCTCGCCATCCTCAACTTCATTGCAAATCACATCATCACGTCCGGCAAGGTCAACAAGGAGTTCGTCGAAAGGAACGTTTCCTTCCATCACACGAACCTGAAAATCGGCTACGGACTGAGGCCCACCCACCCGCTTGAGAAGGATCAGGAGAACGCGGCGAAGGCCGGCGGGATGTCGCCGATCTCATTCGATGACTACGCCAAGGCCGTCTCCGCCTACACGGTCGACTATACGAGTAAGTTGTCCGGCGTGCCCGCCGACAAGCTGCAGAAGCTCGCCGAGGTCTATGCGGACCCGAAAAAGAAGGTCGTCTCCTATTGGACGATGGGCTTCAACCAGCACACCCGCGGCACCTGGGTGAACAACCTCGTCTACAACGTGCACCTTCTGATGGGCAAAATCTCCGAGCCGGGTAACGGCCCATTCTCGCTAACTGGACAGCCCTCGGCCTGCGGCACAGCCCGCGAAGTCGGCACGTTCGCGCACCGCCTTCCCGCCGACATGGTCGTCAACAACCCCGAGCACCGCGCCAAGACTGAAAAGGTCTGGCAAATTCCGGAAGGCACGATCCCCGACAAGCCCGGGTATCACGCCGTGCTGCAGCATCGCATGCTCAAGGACAGCAAGCTCCGCGCCTACTGGGTCCAGTGCACGAACAACATGCAGACGGCGCCCAACATGAACGAGGAGGGGTATCCCGGATACCGCAACCCCGACACGTTCATCGTCGTATCCGACCCCTATCCCACGGTCACGGCCCTCGCCGCCGATCTCATTCTGCCGACCGCGATGTGGATGGAGAAGGAGGGCGCCTATGGCAACGCGGAGCGGCGCACGCAGTTCTGGCGTCAGCAGGTCAAGGCGCCGGGCGAGGCGCGCTCCGACGTCTGGCAGACGGTCGAGTTCTCCAAGCACTTCAAGGTCGAGGAGGTGTGGCCGGAGGAACTGCTCGCCAAGAAACCCGAGTATCGCGGCAAGACGCTCTATGACGTTCTGTACGCCAACGGCGTCGTCAACAAGTACCCGCTGTCGGAAATCCAGGCCGGCTTCGACAACGACGAGAGCAAGGCCTTCGGGTTCTACCTGCAAAAGGGTCTGTTTGAGGAATATGCGCAGTTCGGACGTGGCAAGGCACATGATCTGGCGCCGTTCGAGACCTACCACAAGGCGCGCGGACTGCGCTGGCCCGTCGTCGACGACAAGGAGACGCTGTGGCGCTTTCGCGAGGGCTACGACCCGTATGTGAAGGCGGGCGAAGGCGTAAAGTTCTACGGCAAGAAGGATGGCCGGGCCGCCATCATCTTCTGCCCTTACGAGCCTGCGGCCGAGAGCCCCGACAAGGATTATGACCTGTGGCTGTGCACGGGACGCGTGCTCGAGCACTGGCATTCGGGCTCTATGACGCGGCGCGTGCCGGAGCTGCACCGGTCAGTCACGCACGCGGTTCTGTTCATGCACCCCGAGGACGCGCAGGACCGCAAGCTGCATCGCGGCCAGGTAGTCAAGGTCAAGACCCGGCGCGGCGAAGTCGTCACGCGTGTCGAAACCCGCGGCCGCAACAAGATGCCGAAGGGTCTCGTCTTCATCCCATTCTTTGACGAGTCGCAGCTGGTCAACAAGCTGACGCTGGACGCCACGTGTCCGATCTCCAAGGAGACGGATTTCAAGAAGTGCGCGTGCAAGGTCGAGGTGGCGTGATCCTCCCCAGTCCGCGAGCGTGGCATCAGCCCGCTCGCGGATCCGTTCCACCGAGACGAGCATCCGCGCGACAATGGTAGACGCAAAGGCAACTCCAGGCTTCGATCCGAAGCGCCGCCGCGCGCTCAAGGAGCTGGCATCCTATTGCGCGGGCGCAGCGGCGATCACAGCGTTTCTTTCAGGACTGTCGGGCCTGTCCAGCGTATTGCCCGCGGCAACCCTGCGCCCCCCCGGAGCGCTGCCCGAACCGGACTTCCAGTCAGCCTGTGTGCGTTGCGGCCTATGCGTGCGGGCCTGTCCGTACAAGACCTTGAAGCTCGCCGAAATCGCTGACGGCCCGGCCGTCGGCACACCCTATTTCCTTGCGCGCTCCGTCCCCTGTGAGATGTGTGATGACATTCCGTGCGTGAAGGCGTGCCCGACGGGGGCTCTCGACCACGCGCTGGTTGATATCGAAAAGGCGCGCATGGGTGTCGCCTCGCTCGTCGGCCGCGACACGTGCCTCAACATGCAGGGACTTCGCTGCGACGTCTGCTATCGCGTCTGCCCTTTGATCGACAAGGCGATCACGTTGCAGATGACGCACAATGCGCGCACCGCCAAGCACGCCATCTTCGAGCCCGTCGTTCATGCCGACAAGTGCACCGGCTGCGGCAAGTGCGAGAAGGCCTGCGTGCTGCAGGAGACCGCCATCCGCGTCCTCCCGCTTGCGTTGGCTCATGGCTCCCAAGACAGCCACTACAGGCGCGGATGGGAGGAAAAGCAGAGGGCCGGCAAGGAACTCGTACCCGGCATCATCGATCTGCCGGACCGGCTGCCGTCTTTCCCGGGAACGCCCAAATGAGCAAGAACCGCAATCCCGGCGCGGAGGCTCGCCAGCTCCACGGCTTTATCACCGCCAATCGCTGGTTGCTCGCGCGGCGCGTGTCGCAGCTCGCCTTCTTCCTTCTTTTCGCCAGCGGTCCCTGGCTCGGCATCTGGATTGCCAAGGGCACGCTCGCGTCGTCGATGACGCTCGACATGTTGCCTCTGACCGATCCCCTGGTTCTGCTGCAAGGCCTGCTTGCACGTCACAAGCCGGAACTTCTGGCGATCGTCGGCGCCGCAATCGTATTGGCTGCATATGCCGTCATAAACGGCCGCGTCTACTGCTCCTGGGTGTGCCCGATCAACCCTGTTGCCGATCTCGCCGCCTGGGCCCGCCGCCGCCTCGACATCCAGAAGGGCTGGAATCTCAAACCCAAGGCGCGCTACTTCGCGCTCGCGGCCGTTCTCATCGCAACAGCTCTCACCGGGACGATCGCCTACGAGCTGATCAACCCGATCACAACCCTCTATCGCAGTCTTCTGTTCGGCCTGTCGTGGGGACTGGCCAGTGTCGCACTCATTTTCCTGTTCGACCTGTTCATCGCGCGCAACGGATGGTGTGGGCATGTCTGTCCGGTCGGCGCCTTCTACGGTCTCGTCAACACGAGCGGTCTTCTGCGCGTAACGGCGCGGGGCCGCGAGCGCTGCGACGACTGCATGGATTGCTACGCCGTCTGTCCCGAGATGCATGTGATCTCGCCAGCCCTCAAGGGTGGCTCGACCGGCGGCACTGCGATTGTCACCAGCACTGATTGCACTGCGTGCGGCCGCTGCATCGACGTGTGCCCGGAACGCGTGTTCGCCTTCACGCACCGCTTCGACACGCGCGTTGATGCAGCAGTTCCAAAAGACTCAGGAAGCATAGAAGTCGGCACTGCGGCATGACCGGCCCGAAGCCTTACGGAGAAAAGAAGATGACTGGATGGAAACGACAAAGGGCACTCATCCTGGCGCTGTCGATGGGACCTGGACTGTTGGCGGCCGGCGCTGGCTTCGCACAGAACATGGGCTCGCCATCGCTCGATGCTCTCGGCGGCCCCGCCGTTCTCAACCAGACCAATGCGGCACCCGAAATCGACCGCCAGTCGTATTCGGATGGCGGCTTCGGCCGGGCCTACCGCCAGCAGCCGCCGCTGATACCGCACAAGGTCGACGGCTATCAGATAACGCCGACCAACAACGCATGCATGAACTGCCACGACTGGCCGGGCAACAACAAGTTCAAGGCGCCGAAGGTCTCCGAGACACACTACGTCGATCGTCAGGGCGTACGGCTCGACAAGATCGCGGGCACTCGCTTCTTCTGCCAGCAGTGCCATGTGCCGCAGGCCGATGCCAAACCCCTCGTCGGCAACACATTCCTGAACGCGAGCGAGGTGAAATGAGCCTCGGACCACAGCAGCTTCAAGGAGGGGCAAATGTCTGATCAGGTCACCGGCTCTAAGGACCAACGCGCGACCGGCGCCATCGGACGCCTTTGGATTTGGCTGAGAACTCCGGCGCGATCGGTCGCCGTCGGCACGCTACTGGCGGGCGGCATCGCAGCCGGCGTCGTGCTCTGGGGCGGGTTCAACTGGTCTTTGGAACTCACCAACACCGAGGCCTTCTGCATCTCCTGCCACGAGATGCAGGACAATGTATTCAAGGAGTACCGCACGACGGTCCACTACTCAAACAAGTCGGGCGTGCGTGCCTCCTGCCCGGATTGCCATGTGCCGAAGGAGTGGGTGCACAAGGTCGTGCGCAAGATCAGGGCCAGCAACGAGCTGTACCATCACATGCTGGGAACGGTCTCGACGCCTGAGAAATTCAACGCCAAGCGGCTGCAGCTCGCCACCAACGAGTGGCGTCGCATGAAATCCACCGACAGTCGCGAGTGCCGCAACTGCCACAAGTTCGATTACATGGATTACACGGCCCAGGAACCGCGCGCCTCCAAGATCCATCAGGAGGCCCTGACGACCGGCAAAACCTGCATCGACTGCCACCGTGGCATCGCGCACACCTTGCCGCCGAACGCCAAGGAGACCTACGACAAGCTCGTTGAAAGCATCGAGCGCGGCGAGTCCAGCATCCTGGCCGATTATCTCAAGAGCGCCGTCAAACCGGCACACGCCACCGAGTGACCAACAGCTAACCCTGCCGGATACTTGACGCAGCGTCGCATGGCCTCCCTGGCGATACGCGGCGCAGCCCGGCGGGGCCCCTACATGCGGGCCTTTGGAAGCCCGCGCTTGCAAGGGACCGTCAGCACCTGCGACCGGTTACGGCCAGGAGCGTGCAGCGGCTCATGATGGATGTCGTTTGTACCACGCGCCTTGCGGTCTTCTTCGTGTGCCGCAGAGAGTTGTTCACCGTCCCCTTGACGACGCTGCGCAGGAACCCAGCTTCGGCGTTGGACACAGGGACTGTGAGCGAAGCCGCGACGAATGCGGCAACCAGCGTGCGCTTCATGGATACCTCGTTGATGGAGCCTTCCGGCGCATGCGTCGAGCCCGCGTCCGGTATTGCACACCGTGCACGCTCGCGCTGACGCTGGCTGTTCCGCCGGGTACAGGTGCGCAAACACACGAGCGGCGAGTAGGAGATGCTCCTGGAATGCAATGCCGCTTGAGCGCTGTTGGGGATCGCTACCGAATGTTCCGGCACATCTGTGCGATCGGAAGGGACACATTGCTGCCCGAATGCGGGCCGTAACGTGCCAACCTCAGCAAATCGAGCACCGGGAGCCTCATGACGCCGCCTCGCCAGCGCCTCCTGTGGTCGGCATCGTCAGCGCTGATGCTGATGTCGATCGCCGTCGCGCCTCCCCTGCGCGCGGAAGAGCGCGTTCTGTGCGTCGCATGCGAGGGTCCTGACGCCCACTACCGGTGCATTACCGGCGATGGCCCCGCCGAGAGCGCGGCTGGCGATCGGCTGGCTTGCATTCGTGACATAGCACGGTCTGGTGGACATGCCACATGCGCCGTGTCGAGCCGCGCCACCACCGACTGCGAAGGGTCCGAATGGCGGATCGGCGCACCGCACGACGCGCTGTCGCCTGCTGCTACGACAGCAGCTCACGCTGAGCCGGCGGCGGCGCGTGATCGACCGCCGGGGGTATTGCCCGCGGAACCGTCCGCGGGGCAGTCGGGAAACGAAACCGTCGTGGCTAAAGGCGTGCCCCGCGAAGGCGCCGGACAGGGTGACGCCCCGCCAACGGGCGCGGCGAGCGGAATCGCAAAGGCGGGGGAAGCTGTATCCTCTACCGCCAAGAAGACGTGGCGCTGCCTGACGTCGTTGCTGTCCGACTGCTGACGCGCATCACGGCTCAGCGCGGATCACACGATCCGTGTCGAGGGCGCACCCATGCTCGACCGGAGCCAGCACAAGAGCGCAGAGTACCGAACCACTTCTTCAGTTCAGTGCCAGCCACTCGCGTGCGCGGCGTTGCGCCATCGCGATCTCGGGCCGCGTCAGCTCGCGCGCGATCTCGGCGCGATAGAGCTTCGCGTTCGCGTTGCCGCGCACCGCTGCAAGGTTGAACCACTTGTGCGCCTCGACGAGGTCGATCTCGACGTCGCGACCGGTGCAATAGATGAGGCCGAGCTCGAACAGCGCGTCGGGTGCTCCGCCCTGCGCGGCCGCGTCCGTCCTGTCCTGCGTGGCAAACTCGATACGTGCCATCTTACCATCTCCCGTTTGAGACGCCGGTCAGACACGAGCCCTCGGCGTCACGCGAAAAATGTGTCAGCGGCCAGATGAAATTTGGTAAATTTCCGCGCAGATCAAGGCTTAACGAGGCGCTATAAAGGTGAATTGAGAGCCTACGCCTGTATCGCACCGAGGCATTTGTGCCTGATCGGCGCGGTCGCTCACCCAAGCGCAAAGTCTGACGCAAGACTCGGCAAACCATGTTCGCCGATCGCCCTAGCGGACCCGCGAGACCCGTGTCCTCCGCGCGGCGGACCGGCACGTGTCATCCGCCCCGAAACACGCGGGAGGCCTTGTTCAGAGGGAGTTCATGTCGGCTGCCCCATAGTCGCCCTCATGCGGTTGCCGGAAGGTCGCATTGCCCTGCGGCGAACCGGCATGGAGGGTGGACCGAAAGGTCCGGTCAAGCCTCGGCAACGAGGCATCAGGGGTTTCGCCGTGATCATTCGCTTCGTCAGCGTCGCCGCGCTTGCATTGACATGCGCCGCATGTGCCAACGACGCCTCCATGCAACCCATGAGGCTGGGTGTGCATGGAGATGCCGCGCACGCGCCTGCAGATCGAAAGGCACGCAAATCGATCGATACTGCCAATCCGTCACGGACGCCGCACGGCGAAACCATCAAGCAGACCCTGGGCGGCAAGGTTCTCTCCGCCATCGCGCTCGAGCGGGTCACCGGCCGTAAGCCGGATCCGCGCCGCTTCAAGGAACTGCGCTGATCATTGCGTCCGGCAGCTTCAATTGCGCGCGCGATCAAGAACTAGAATGCGCCAGTCCGAGGTGCGGTAGCCGGTTGGCTTCCAGAGGTGCCGCCATGGCGCCTTGAAGAGCTTCGCATCGCCCGCCCTACCGTCCGGCCGCATCAGGTCGCCTAGCACCTTATCCACCCGCGCTGCCGGATCCGAAGCATCCCATATGAAAGCGACGCTGCCCTGTCGCGGATCGGCACCTTTTGGCGTGAAGTCCGGATCACGCCGGGTGACGATCCGGGCGAGCGGAAAGTGCTGGCGCATGTTGCCGGCGAGTTCGTTCGACATCGCGACGATCGTTCCGTCAGGCCGGAAGCCCGCGCTACGCATCTCTGTCGCGAGCGCCGCATAGGGAATGCCCCACCGGCATTTGCCGCACACCGGGTCCAGCACGAACATGTTGGCGAGCCGCGCGAACAGCGCGATGACCGCTATCGTCAGAGCCACGCGTGTGAATCGCCCCGCCAGCTCGCCGCCGCGCCGCGAGCGCTTCGCCACCGAGAACAGCCAGACGACGCTCGTGACATAGAGCGGCATCAGCGCATGCATCGGGTAGTTGCCGATACCCAGGAGGATTGCACCCGCCAGCGATAGAGCGACGGCGATGACGAAGGCGAGAAGGACGAAGCGCTGCAGGTCGGGCTCATGTTGCTGATGCAGCGGATGGCGCAGTGCCGCGATGTCGGCCCAGGCCGTTCGCAGGAAGCCGGGAAACACGATGGGCAGAATGACGATCAGCGGCGACAGGTACATCAGAGGGCCGCGGACGGCGTCCTTGATGCCGATGACCACATCCATCAGATGACCGCGGTCGCTCGACCGCCACAACGCCGCGACGTTCTGCGGATCGGTCAACACGTAGGCCGCAAACGGTGTCACCATCACCAGCGCGATCACCGCTGTGACGGCAAGTGCGGGCCGCAGCACACGGTCTCGTATCGCCCGGTCGATGAACGCGGCGGCGAGCAGGCTCGCCAGATAGACCGCGTAGGCCGGCTCGGTAAGGAAGCTCAGACCGCAAATGAAACCCAACAGGATGAAGTCGCTCGTCCGCCCGCGATCGATGAGCCGCAACACGGCCCACAGTGTTGCCGCCACCGCGACCATCGCAAGGACCTGATGCGTGAAGCCCTCGTGGTAGCGCCAGCTGATCTGGTAGATGAGCGCCAGGCTCTCGACCGTCAGCACCGCCCAAAGGCGGTCACGCAGGACGCGAAACGCCACGAGGTAGAGCAGCACCGCAGTTGCCGCGAGCGCGGCATACTTGATCGCGAGGAAGGAGACCAGACGCGGTCCCGTCACCTGCTGCACCAGCCAAAGCAACCAATCGTAGAGCGGCGGCTGCCGCGGATCGTAGCCGACGCGCAAATCCTGCACGAGGATCTGATCGAGCGTGTCGTCCTCGCCGAGCGTCGATGAGGCGAGCAGTCGGAACCCCGCGTGAAGCACGATGTAGAGCAGCACGCCCGCCAGCACCATGAGCAGGCCCCGCCGGCGCTCAGTATCGCGGCCGGCAGGCCCTGCGACTGGCGCGCTCGCCGGACGCTCTGCGGCCGACGCCGCTCCCCCTGCATTCATCACGGCACGAGCACGGTCGAGCCGGTCGTGCGGCGGCCTTCCAGATCGCGGTGCGCGTCAGCCGCGTTCTTCAGCGGATAGGTCTGGTTGACCCCTATGCGCACGATGCCGCGCGCGACCACATCGAACAGCTTTGCTGCGCTGTCCGCCAGATCGGCGCGCTTTGCCGTATACGTGAAGAGTGTGGGACGCGTCGCGTACAGCGAGCCCTTGGCGGCAAGCAGACCAAGATCGAAGTTATCGATCTTGCCCGAGGCATTGCCGAACGAAACCCACAACCCGAACGGCTTCAGACAGTCGAGCGAGCCTGGATACGTGTCGCGGCCTATGCCGTCGTAGACGACGTCGCAGCCCTTGCCGGAGGTGATCTCGCGCACGCGCTCGACGAAGTTTTCCGTTCGGTAGTTGATGACGTGCTGGCAGCCGGCGTCTGTCGCCAGCCTCGCCTTCTCCTCGGAGCCGACGGTCCCGATGACGGTGGCGCCGAGGTGCCGCGCCCACTGGCACGCGATGAGGCCAACGCCTCCTGCTGCCGCATGGAACAGTATGACCGTGCCGGGTACGACCTTGTAGGTGCGTTGCAGGAGATACTCGGCCGTCATGCCCTGCAGCATCATCGCGGCCGCCGTCTTGTCCTCGACGCCGTTAGGGATACTGACGACCCTGTCGGCCGGGATCACGCGCTCCTCGGCGTAGGCGCCGATGGGATTGGCGTAGGCGACACGGTCGCCCGGCGCCAGCCCGCTGACACCTTCGCCGACCGCTGTCACGACGCCGGCACCCTCCATACCGATCACGGCGGGCAGCTTGCCGACCGGATAGAGACCGGTACGATGATAGGTGTCGATATAGTTGAGGCCGATGGCCGTGTGCCTCAATCGCACTTCGCCGGCTCCGGGCGCAGCGACGGCCACCTCCTCCCAGCGTAACGCCTCGGGACCGCCGTACTCGTGGATGCGGATCGCATGCACCATCGCAACGCACTCCATTCTCTGACTCTTTCGGCGACCGGCCGCACCAGCCCGCGGTGGAGCCGCCAGCCCGCATGGGACTACTCCGGGGGCGCCTCAAAGCCGCCTTGACCCTGCCACCCGAGCCTTCTATGGCCTCGCTGGAGGGTTCACAAGGGGTCGGCCAGATGCAGCACGAGGCGCCGCGAGGCGACCGGCAGGAGCGCACGCGCACCGTTATCGGCGGCGTCGCGGCGGTCTGCGTGCTGTTGTCTGCCTGCGCCACCGAGCCGCCTGCGGCAATCGGAACTGGACGCGGCATGTCGTGCGTCGACGACTCCGCCTACTGCATCGCCGAGCGGAAGACCGCACTCAACAATCTGGTAACGCGGTCGGACCGCCACTGGGTCAACGACCGGCCGAGCGTACATGCCTACGCCTCCGGCGTCCGGCTGTTCGCCTTCAAACAGAAGAAGTCGCAGCTATCCTGCCAGGAACTCGCGATGGCGCGGCGCGAGGCGGACGGCGCGCCCGGCGCACTCGCCGGACCGGACGCGCGGCTGCTCTCTCCAGCTCAGGTCGCTCGAAGCAAGATGCTGGCCGCCGAGGTCTCGCGCGAGATCGCGCGTGAGCAGGGTCGCCGCTGCCGGCGCGGGTAGCACCCTCACCACCGCTTGGCTCAAGTCACTGGATCGACCGCTGTCCGACCCGCGAGCGCGCGATGAGCGTGGGCGCGTGAGGAAGCCGGATCGAAGTGATGATCGGCAGATGATCGGACCCCACCAGACGGCCGAGGCGCTGGTCGAGCACCTCGACGTCGGGCGACACGAAGACATGGTCCAATTGCACCTGCGGCAATGGCAGCGGCCACGCCGGCCAGCTTGCCAGTGTCCGCGAAGATGCCCTGAGCCCCGATCCGGCGGAGAATTCTTCGAAGCTGCGCGACAGGTGGGTCATGTTGAAATCGCCAGCCACGACGATCGAACCCTCGGTCCGCTGCATGATGCGCGCAAGCCCGTCGAGCTGCGCAGCGTGCCATGCATGGCGGCGGCTCGGCCGATAGATGTGCGTGCCGAACACGGTGAGCTTGGCCGTCGATTCATTGGAGAAATGGAACTCAGCCCAGACCAGCGGCGGTCCGTCGAGATCGGGCATGCGCGTGCCTGAGCGGTGGAACGGCAGGCGCGAAAGCAGCACTTGCGAGCAGGCCCAAGTCTCGGAGCATCCCGCCTGATAGGGAAATGCACGACGCAACTGCCGCAGAAGCTCGCTCTTGTTGGGGCCGAACTCGGACAGCACGACGATATCGGCGCGCGCCAGCAGAATGTAGCGCCGCAGCCGGTCGAGGTCTCCATTGGCGTGCCATGTGTTGAGCGACAGAACGCGCACGGCCGGCACGCCGTCCCGTGTCGAGGCAGGGCGATGCCACGGCAGGGCAATACTCGCAGGCCCTTCTCGCGCATCGAGCGTCATGACGGAGGGCGCGATGGCGAGCACGCCAAGGCAACTCAGCAGGAAGAAGGCGCGCCGCGCACGCAGCAGCAGCGTCGCCGCGGCGATGCCTATGAGAGCCAGCGCATGGAACAATAGCGGTGAGGCCACGTCGAGCGGCGGCCAAAGACTGCGTAGCGCCGTCATCCACAGCACTACACCGCCGGCCAGCATCATCGACCACGCAACGGCGGCGACGACCCGGCCTCGCTTCGGAGGCAACCTGTTACCCGACTGCACGCGCAACTCTTGGTCCTATACTGACATCTGCCGTCCGATGCGGCCGGGCCAACGATCAAGACCTTAACAGAAGGTTAGCGCGTGTGTCGCGGCTCGATCGCGGCGGATGGCAAACGCCCATGAAGCAATCCCCGTGCCGTCCGAGTTGCATCGGCGCACAAGGGGTGGCGTTCAAACGGGTGCTGACAACTACCACTTTCATTTGTCGCGCTGTCGCGGCACCATCGATGGCACGGCTAGGCTGCCCGTGGGCAGCGCGGGCCGGGCGGTGGCAACCACGTCCCGCGCCCGCGCAGTGCACGCATACGGGGAGCGCCCATGGGGCTACAGGAGTACGCCGACGCCATCATCGCGTTCGTGCGCAGCAATCCGCAGTGGGTCGCGCCAGTGGTGTTCCTGCTCGCATTCGGCGAGAGCATCGCATTCGTCTCTCTCATCCTGCCGTTCTGGGGTATGCTGGTCGCGCTCGGCGGCCTGATCGGCGGCGGCGACATCAAGATGTTCGCGAGCGTATGGGCGGCCGCCAGCATCGGCGCGGCGCTCGGCGATTGGGTGTCCTACTGGCTTGGCCGCCACTTCCACGAGCCCATCGGCAAGATGTGGCCACTGTCGCGATACCCCGACCTCTTGCCTCGAGGTCACGCCTTCATGGAGAAGTACGGCGCCTGGGCCATCGTGCTGGGACGCTTCTCCGGGCCATTCCGGGCCTCGGTGCCGATCGTTGCCGGCGCCACGGAGATGGATCGCGTCAAATTCCAGATCGCCAACTGGTCGTCAGCCTTCCTGTGGGCCTTCGTGCTGCTGAAGTTCGGCGATGCCATCGGTCACGTGCTTGCGTGGCTACGGCGGTACTTCGGCAGTTGAGCCGACACGGCCAACCCCGCTACCGGCGGATGACAGCCATACGGGCGTAGTCGCGGAACAGCTCCGTGTAATCGAGCCGGGCGCCGGCCTCGGCAGCAATAACCGCGAGTTGCGCCTCCAGATCGCTTCTCGGCGTCACCGAGAACTTCGCCAGCCAGCCCTGCAGACCAGCGCGAAAGACTCCCGGCAGCCGTCTCTGGCAGCCGAAGTCGACGATGTGCAACGACCCGCCGGGCGCGACGGCGTCCAGCGCGCAGCGTGCCGCGTCCTGCCAGCACGGGATCATCGACAGAGCGTAGGAGATCACGACCCGATCGAAACTGTCGACACCGAACGTTGCGCCAGAAGCAAAGGCCGCAGCGTCGGCCTGTGCGAGCCGCACGCGATCGGTCAGACCGGCCTGGGCAAGTTTCGCGCGGGCCGTCGTCAACATCTCCTGCGACACGTCGAAGCCGAACAGCCGAGCCGATGGGTAGCGCTTGGCGATGAGCGCGAGGTTGCGGCCGGTGCCGCAGGCCACCTCGAGAACGCGTCCGCCCGGCGGCACCTCGAGCCCGGCAATCAGCCCGTCACGCCCAAGCAGGTAGAACTTGCGCGTGGCATCGTAGACGTGGCGTTGATAGCGGTAGATCGTATCCATGTGCGCGGCATGCGCAGCATCAGGTGCCACGAGCCCGCCCGAACGACCGGCCTCGCTCATGGCTTCAGCACGTAGAGATGGAAGCCGCCGTAGATTGCCGACCGGTCGGCCGCCGTCCACGCGCGGCACTTTTCCGCGTCATAGTCGAAGCGCGACAGTATCGCTTCGGGCAGGCGCCCCGGCAGTATCGTGTCCACGCCAGCCGTGCGGAAGATGACACGCGCTCCGGGACGCGCCGTGCGCAGGATCTCGGTCCACAGCCGTTGCAGATCGCCGTCGCGCATCCAGTCCTGCGCATCGAGCAGCACGTAGGCGTCGCAGGAGGCCGCCGCCAGGCCTGCAAGATGCTCCGTCACTGAGGCATGCACGACCTCGATGCTGTCGGCGCGAGCCTTGAGCGCGGGGAAGGCATCCCGCTCCAGATAGGGCGGCACCGGACCCGTCGGGCTCTTGGCGTAGGAGCGGCCAAACGCCTGCCAGGCGAAGTAGTTGTCCGACAGGTTGAAGCCACAGGCCAGACGCTCGAGCCGCTCGTGCAGCACGTCGGCCATATGATCAGCGCCACCCTTGAGCGCAACGAACTGAGAGGGCGGAATGCCCAGCCCGAACAGAGACGCAGGCTTGCCGACGAGCCAGCGAATGTGCCGCTTGGCGAGCAGCGGAGCCAGCTCGCGCTCGAAGATCTGCCGCTGCTCCTCGATGTTCGTCGCTTCAAGCACCCGGCGCGGATTGCGACCGTGGGCGCGTGCCAGCAGATGCGCCATCCCGATGAAGCGACCGAGCAGGCCGCCGCGATAGACGTTGCGCGTGAACGCCTGGATGCGCCGCCGCCCGGAGAGATTGCGGCCCTCCCAATAGGCGCGCGTCGTATCGTCGAGATGATCTCGGATGTGAGCGCGATAGTCGGCAATGTTCTCAGGCGCCGTCGCCTGACCGAAAAACCTGCGAAATGCGGCGTAGCTCGGCAGGTGCCTGAGCCCGGCGACCTTTAGCTTGTTGAGCGCCACGTGAGCGGGATTGAGATCGACGGCGGTCACGCGCACGTCGGTGCGCGCAAGATAGCTGAGCACGTTGCAGCCGCCCGAGGCTATGGCAACGACGTGTTCGCCGGGCTTCAGTGCGAGCGCCTCCAGATCGACGGCCGGGTCCTCCCATATCTGCGGATAGACGAGACCGGAGAACGCCCAGGTGAACAGCCGCTCCTCGAGGCCCGCGCGCGAGATCGCCCGGTGGCGATGCACAGCCTTGCGCAAGCGGGTGTGGCGTCCGGCTGGCGCGGTTGCCACGCTCTCCGGCCGTTGCACCATGCCGTCCATGTCGTTCCCCTCACGATAAGGAAGTTCCTTCCGCGCCGCGATCCGGCCGCAGTGGCCGCCCCCTGAGTCGGCGCGCCGTATGAAGCGTTATGACGATTGTGCTTCGGTTCTGTGACAGTCTCCCGAAGACGGGACGCCAGTGCAACTGCCCTTGCGGAATCGCCGCTGAGCCACAACAACCTGGACCGGAAGAGTCGACAGGGGCCACCGAGGAACCAAGATGCCCGTAGACAGTCTTGCGGACACCGTCGTGCGGCTGGTGGAGACCCACATCGCCCTCGCCGAGCCCCTTGTTTTTGCGCTGGGATTTGCCGAGAGCATCGTTTTCGTCTCGTTGCTCGTACCCTCCACCATCCTGTTCCTGGCGATCGGCGGCCTGCATCATGCCGCAGGCGGTGACTTCGTACCGCTTTGGCTCGCAGCGGCGGCCGGGGCATTCCTAGGCGATGTCCTGTCCTACGCCGTCGGGCGGCGGTACCGCGCCGATGTCGTGAAAACGTGGCCCATCCGTCACAAGCCCCACTGGTATGTCGCCGCACGGCAGTTCTTCCGCACCTGGGGCGCGCTCGGCATCGTGGCCTCGAAGTTCTTCGGCATGATGAGGCCGTTCGTCCCCGTCGTGGCTGGCGCTGCGGCCATGCGCTGGCTCCACTTCCTCCCGGCCAGCGCCGTATCGGCCCTGATCTGGGCCGGCGTATTCCTTGGGCCCGGCCACGGTCTCGCGGCAGCCCTGTGGTAACGGACGGCAGATCGGGCCACCGGCTTGCCAGCAGCCACCGGATCGCCTAGGAAGCGGGCTTCGCAGCGAGCCTCTGTGCCGCCGCACCCCAATCAACGGGGCCGGACACCTCCGTCCCGCCCGAAGCACCAAGGGTTGTCCCGATGTCCGCGCCTGCCGCCCGCTCCGCCCGCAACGTGGAAACGCGCAAGAAGAAGGCCCGTCGCGCCATCCCGCGCGCCAAGGTTACCCGCAATCAGGGCAACACCGCCGGCGCGCGCAAGCGCCTGCGCAAGGACGCGGCCAAGGTGCAGAACGCCAAGGCGAAGGCCGGCGCCTGACGCCGCCCATCGCAATTCGGCACGCTCCGGACTTACTCGTCTGTACTCCTGATACCGGTCGGCTCACCGTCGCTGGTCGCTAGGGCGTCGTTGCTTCGATTCTCTCGCAACGCGACACGGCCGTCTGGCGCGTGACATACTGCGGCGCGGAAGACGATCGCCGGAGCCGCCTGTCCAATGGACGCCCGAACCGCGCTC
The DNA here is from genome assembly GCA_050250815.1 of Hyphomicrobiaceae bacterium. Lineage (GTDB taxonomy): Bacteria > Pseudomonadota > Alphaproteobacteria > Rhizobiales > Hyphomicrobiaceae > JAEUMD01. Next base: position 23,382 of record JBFWNY010000032.1, on the reverse strand, counting down.
TACCCGCCCAGCTTCACGCCGCCCGAAGGGCGGCTTGGCGTGCTAGCATTCCTCTCAGCCTGCGTGAAGAACCCGCTCGCCACGGTCCCCGCGGTCGCCTATCGCGAGTTCGTCGCCGTCTTGGAGGCCCGCGGCCGCAAGGCGGTTTGGCTCACCGATCCCGCCCTGATCGAGCGGGTGCTTGTCACCGACGCCGACAAGTTCGTCAAAACGGAGCTCGAGCGGCGCGTATTCGACCCGGTGCTGGGCGACGGCGTTCTAACCGCGAACGGCCAGAGCTGGCGCTGGCAGCGGCGCGCCCTGGCCCCGCTGTTCCGCCATTCGGAATTACTCGGCTATGTGCCCGACATGATCGCGGCGGGCGATGCGCAGATTGCGCGCTGGCGATCGCGGCTCGGTCCGCGCCCGTCCCGGCCGCAATCCATCGATGCAGACATGACGGAGACGACCTACGACATCATCGTCCGCACCATGCTGCACGGCGGTGCGCCTGATGACGTCGGCGGCGTCATGGATGCGGGCAGCCGGTACCTTGAAGGGACACCATGGGTCATCGCCTATTCCCTGCTCGGGCTGCCGCAATGGATGCCGCACCCGGCAATGATCACCTTGCGCCGCGCGGCCCGGTCGCTGCGCAGGCATGTCGGCGCGATCATCGATGAGCGCCGGCGGAAGGGCGGCGAGACGCGCGACCTGCTCGGCCGCCTGCTGGCAGCACGCGATCCCGATACCGGCGCCCCGATGACCCGCGAACAGCTGATAGACAACGTCGCCACCCTGCTCGAAGCCGGGCACGAGACCACGGCCAAGGCGCTGACATGGTCGCTCTATCTTCTAGCGATGGCGCCAGACTGGCAGGACAAGGCCAGAGCTCAGGTCATCGCCGTCACCGACGGGGGACAGCTCATGGCCGAGCACCTCGACCGGCTCGACGTGATCGAACGGATCCTGAAAGAAGCAATGCGGCTCTATCCGCCCGCGGTCGTCATCTCGCGCACAGCACAAGAACGGGTCGACTTGGCCGGCACGGTGCTCGAACCACACCATACCGTCTTCGTGCCGCTCTATGCGCTCCACCGCCATACGCGGCTTTGGGAAGACCCGGGGCGGTTCGATCCCGATCGCTTCTTGCCGGCCGCCGTGACCCGCATCCCGCGCACACAGTACATGCCATTCGGGGCCGGCCCGCGCAGCTGCATCGGCTCTTCCTTCGCGATGATCGAGGCCAAGGTTCTCCTTGCGCGCTTCCTCGCCGCGGCGCGATTCTCCTGGCCGGGTGGTCCGGCGCCCGAACCCGTCTCACGCGTGACGCTGAGGCCGGCAAACGGCCTCAGCCTGGGCGTCGAGCTGCTGGCATAGCGGTGCTCGTCTGGATCGCGGTAGACCCCAGGATTACTCGCAGTCGACGGTGATGGTCGCAGCGGCCGCGGGAATGTAGCGGCGGCAGGTGCGGCCGGAGGTCGGGCGCGCCTCCTCGACGCCTGTATCCTCGGAGCGGCGCTCGGTCACCGGCGCCGGCGTGGTCGCGGGGTCGACCGAGCTGGTCACGATGGGACGCGACTCCTCCTTGCGATCGGTGCCACCATCGAGGACGCCCAGGCGCTCCCGTGCCTTATCCAAAGCGCGAGCGGCGTCGAACTTGCGCGCAGGCTGCCTGATCGCGGTGTCATAAGTGGCGCGGGCTTGCGACCTCGCACCCTTGCGCTCCTGAAGTCGGCCGAGCAGAACGCGCGCGGCGGTGAAGTCGGACTCGGCGGCCAGCACAGCGTCCACATCCTTCTGTGCTTCGCCAATGCGACCTGCCTCGAGAAACGCAACGCCACGAACGTAGCGGGCCATGTTGTCGTCCGGCTGCCCCTTGGCGATGGGCTCGATGATGCTCAACGCATTGGTGGCGTCGCCCATCTCCGCGAGCATCAGGGCCTGCAGAATCTTGACCTTGGTCTCCTTGGGATTGCGCTCGACGGCTTCGGCGATGTCAGAGAGTGCCTCCTCGCCGCGGTTGAGGCCGCGCTTGGCCCAGGCGCGATGGAAATAGCCGGCCCAGTCTTTGGGCTTGAGGCGCACATAGCTCTCCAGATCGCTCAGCGACTTGTCGTAGCTGCCCATCTCGCGATGCAGGACGCCGCGGCTCAGAAGCGTCTTTTCGAACCGCGGCCGCAGCTTATAGGCGCGATCGTAGTCCTGGATAGCCAGATCCTGCTTGCCTGCCAGGCGATATGCCCAGGCCCGGTTGTAGTAGGCGATGTAGTGCTGGTTGGTCGGCAGCCGGCCGCTCGACAGAACGCGCGAGCAGGCCGCAGCACTTCCCGCGAGCTTGGGGTCGGGGCAGTCGCGCAGGTCCTGCGACATGCCCGCGTAGGCCGCCGAGCCCAGCGGAAGAAGAACCATGGCGGCGCCGAGGGCGAGCGAAGTGCGCATGACCGAAATCCCTGTTCGAGTGTCCTCTCGGGCGGGCGCCGCCGGGGCCGGCGAGGCTTCATCCCTCTCATGACGTCTGTTATCTACGGAACAGCGCCAGCCGACTGTTCCGGAGGGAACATGGCGTGTCCAGTTGGTCGCCGAAGCGTTCGAAAAGGTTCGATCTGCGGGTCGACAGGCCCGCTCGACGCCCTATGATCGTGGCCATTCGAGATGCCCACCAGTGACGCTTCGCTGAGTCGGGGCCGCGTTTGGGCCCCCTCGGCATCAGCAATCCAGCGGGGGGCCATAATGCTTCAGGCCCGTATTGCCGACCTGCAATGCTTCGTTCGCCTTGCCGTGCTGGCGGCAGCGCTGGCCGCGGCTGGCGCCTCGCAGGCCCAGGCGCGATGCGCCTATATCGACGTGCACAGGCGCGGCGCCGCATGGCCGCCGGCACCCAGTCTCGCGCCCGGAGTGCCCCAGTCCGCCAAGGACGTCTGCTTCAATGGCGCCATGCGCTGCACACGCCCAAACGGGTGCTTCAAAGCGCCCCTGCGCCTGTCACGCGAGTTCGTCTCGCGGCGGCCAGACCGGCGGGCCCTGCAGGCCCATTTCGGCTTTATCGACCCCGACGGTCTGCATTGGGACGTGCCGCCCGGCTATGCGACGGACGGTGCCACCATCCCGCCCTCGCTCCAGCCGCTCGTCGGCTCGAGCTGGGACCGCGACTATATCCGCGCCGCCGTGATCCACGATTTCTACATCCGCAACACGACCATCGACCCGCTGAAGGTACACGAAGTCTTCTTCCACGCTCTGCTGGCCAGTGGCGTCCGGCCCTACTGGGCAAGCCTGATGCACCGCGCGGTGCGCCGGTTCGGGCCGACCTGGAAGTTCGAGCGGATCGACCTCGTCGAGAACGAGCGTGCCCGGCTGCACAACGTGGCCCTGCAGCAGGAATTCGACCGGAAGTTCAACGAGGCCTACGCGCGCTGCCGTGACAGCCGAAGGAAGAGGTTCGCCACTCCGCCGGGATCGCGGGGCGTCCCCTGTCCGCTTGCATCAGGCGACGAGTTCATATTCTCGCTCACCGAGGCGCTGCTGCAGACCGCGCCCAGCATCCGCCGGCAAATCGAAAAGGACATTCCGGCAGGCCGCTGCCGGCTCGGCGCCGACGGCATCTACGAATGTCCCGGCGGAACCACCGACCTGCGCGAGCGGCGGCGGCAATAAGAATTCAGATAGCCTCCGAGGTTGCCGCCGCGACGGTCGCTTCCGCCCGGATCCACGTTGTCTCCACCCGTCGCACCGCACAGCACGCCCACGCCGCGAAGTCCTCGCGCGTCGACAGCCCCGTCTGGTCGCGGTCGCGCCCGGCCACCACGCGCCAGATGACGCGCCCGCCGTGGTGGAGCGGCTCCTCGTCGACGACCCAGCGGACCGCGAACGCATCGCCTTGCCCGCCGTTGGAGTAGCAGGCGCCCAGCAAAATCTCGTCGGGCCGCAGCTTCCGTCTCTCGGCGGCCTCGCGCATCAGCGCGCGCAGTTCAAGGAATTCGTCCTCGGATATGTCGACGAAGGTGCCGATGCGGCTCAGGGCGGCAACGAAGTCGGCATGGGTCATGGCTTCGGTGTGGTCGCGCGGAGCGGACGCCGGAGGCTTCCTGCGCAGGCCGGCCGGATAGCGACGCCAGGCGAACGCCATGTTGATGGCGACGGCGGCCGCCACCATCACGACCGCATTGACGAGGACCGGAGTAACCACGAACCCATAGCCCAGGTCGTGCACCGCCGGTCCACCGATGACGGCGGTGAGCGCAGTCGCTCCCCCCGGTGGGTGGATCGCACGCAGGTAGTGCATGACGAGGATCGCAAGGCCGACAGAAGCCGCCGCGGCGATCACCGGATCGGAAACCATCTTGGCAACCGTCACGCCCACCGCGGCGGAGGCGACATGGCCCACGAGCACTGCCCACGGCTGCGACAGCGCGCCGTGCGGTACCGCGAACAGCAGCACGGCGGTTGCCCCCATCGAGCCGGTCAGCATGGCCGCGCCGGTCGCGCCCAGCAGGTCGCGCTCGAGCAGGATCAGCGCCAGGATCGCAAGAAAGCCGCCCAACATGGAGATCAGGCGCTCGGCGTGACCGACGGGCGAAAGCTCGATGCCGAACAGCCGGCCTATGGCCGTCTCCGCGATCCGTTCGCGCAACCGTTGATCGAGGCTCTGCACCTGCCACCTTTCGCCCTATCCCTGGGCAGGAAGATCAACTTTCAGGCATCGCAAGGTCAATTGAAGGGCGCTGCGCGCATCGTCGCATCACGCGGGATCCGCTTGCGGCTAGCCCGCCCAAACGTTGGCGAATGGTGAACGCGACACCGACAGTTATCGGTGGCGGACGAGCAGCCTCTCAATACGTAGGTGCTATCTTTTGTCGCATGGAGACTGAACGGGCCTGCGGGAGAGCGCCCACATGACGGCGACCAAGCTCATCTACCTGATCGGCACCCTGATGCCATGCGGGATCGTCCTCATCGCAGCGCTCGCGCTCTACAAGGCCATGCAGCACCGCAAGCAGCGATCGTCCGCCGCCTCGGTATGACGGGCTGCAGCAGCTGACGTCCTGTCGCCGTCAGTCTATCCCCAGCTTCGCCTTCAGGATGTCGTTGACCGCCTTTGGGTTGGCCTTGCCACCCGAGGACTTCATCACCTGCCCGACGAACCAGCCCAGCATGCTGGGCTTGTCTTTGGCCTGCGCAGCCTTGTCGGGGTTGGCCTTGATGACCTCCTCGACCGCCTTTTCGATGGCGCCGGTGTCCGTCACCTGCTTGAGGCCGCGCGCCTCGACGATCGCCGCCGGGTCGCCCCCCTCCGTCCAGACGATCTCGAACACGTCCTTTGCGATCTTGCCGGAGATGGTGCCCTTGCCGATCAGATCGACGATGCCACCGATCTGCGCCGCGCTCACGGGGCTGTCGCCGATGTCGTGACCTTCCTTGTTGAGGCGGCCGAGAAGCTCGTTGATGACCCAGTTGGCGGTTGTCTTGCCATCATGCCCCTGCGCCGCCGCCTCGAAGAACTCCGCGCGCTCGCGCTCGGCGACCAGGACGGACGCGTCGTAGTCCGACAACCCGTACTGCTTGACGAAGCGCGCGTGCTTCTCGTCGGGCAACTCGGGCAGGTCGCCGGCAAGTCCGTCCACGAACGCCTGCGTCAGCTCCAGCGGGAGCAGGTCGGGATCGGGGAAATAGCGGTAGTCGTGCGCCTCCTCCTTGGAGCGCATGGAACGCGTCTCGCCCTTGCCCGGATCGAACAGCCGCGTTTCCTGGTCGATGGTGCCGCCGTCCTCGATGATGTCGATCTGACGCCGCGCCTCCACCTCGACCGCCTGCCCGATGAAGCGGATCGAGTTGACGTTCTTGATCTCGCAGCGCGTTCCGAACGGGGCGCCGGGCTTGCGCACCGAGACGTTGACGTCGGCGCGCAGATTGCCCTTCTCCATGTCGCCATCGCAGGTGCCGAGGTAGCGCAGGATGGTGCGCAGCTTGGTGACGTAGGCCTGCGCCTCCTTGGCCGAACGAAGATCGGGCCTGGAGACGATCTCCATCAATGCGACGCCCGAGCGGTTGAGATCGACGTAGGAGTAGTCGGGGTGCTGGTCGTGGATCGACTTACCGGCATCCTGCTCCAGATGCAGACGCTCGATGCCGACACGCTTCGACTGGCCATCGACCTCGATGTCGACGGCGCCCTCGCCCACGATCGGCTGCTTGTACTGGGAGATCTGATATCCCTGCGGCAGATCAGGGTAGAAGTAGTTCTTGCGGTCGAACACACTGCGCAGGTTGATCTCGGCCTTGAGGCCCAGGCCGGTCCGCACCGCCTGAGCCACGCACTCGTGGTTGATCACGGGCAGCATGCCGGGCATGGCCGCATCGACCAGCGACACGTGGTCATTGGGGTTGCCTCCGAAGGCGGTCGAAGCACCCGAGAACAGTTTGGCGCGGGAGTTGACCTGGGCGTGCACCTCCATGCCGATCACCACCTCCCAGTCGCCAGTGGCGCCGGAAATGAGGTTGCTCTTGCCCTCGGATGCCGCCTTGTTCTTCATGGTGTGGTTGTTCCGCCTCTGTCGTCGCGTCAGAGGCTCTGGTAGGGCCCACCCGTGCCCGGGTCAAGCCGTGCACCAGGCGGTGCGGGGAAGGCCCGACACTATGACCCGGCGCTGCGGCGCCCCGCCCAGTAGTCGTCGAGCGCCATCGCCGCCATCACGGCGCGCGCCGCCAGCCATCTGAACGGCTCAGGCGGCAGCGGCATGACCCGCCGGTTGACGAACCACAAGTCGGTCAGGTCTGTCTTTCGACCCGCAACGAGATCGGCGACGATACGCCCGTTCATATGGGTCATGGCGACGCCATGCCCCGTGCAGCCGATGGAGAACGTGGCGCCGCCGCCGTCCAACGTCCCTACCTGCGGTGTCGAATCGGCGGTCACCGAGAACGCTCCGCCCCAGCGGTGGGAGATGCGGATGCCCTTGAGCCCGGGAAACGTCTGGGTGATGAAGCGCTCCAGGTGTGCCCACGCGTGCGGGGAGGCATCGTTGTCCATGTTTCCGGCGAACGGCACGAGGCCCGGTCCACCGCCAGCCAGAATGCGTCCATCCGGCGTCAACCGGTAGAAGTGCATGAAGTTTCGAGCATCTTCGATGCCTTCGCCGCCATTCCAGCCGATCGACGCGCGCTGCTCGGCCGACAGAGGCTCGGTGACGACAATGTAGGCGAAGGCCGGCAGCTGCTTCGACCGCATGCCACGCATAAGGTGAGTATAGCCGTTGGTGGCGTAGACGATCTTGTCCGCGCTGACGGTGCCCTGGAGCGTCTTGAGGTGGTAGCGCCCGCCTTCGCGCCGCACCTCCACGACGGGTGAGCGCTCGAAGACGTCGGCACCGGAATCCATGGCGAGCGTGCGCAGACCGGCCAGCCATTTCATCGGGTCGAGCAGTCCGCATCCCGGCTCCAGGCACGCGCCCAGAAACTCATGCGAGTGCACGCGTGAGAGAACCTCGTCGCGTTCGAGCCAGACGAAGCCGTCGAGACCCAGCGACTGGAACAGCTCCATCTCCTCCTTGATCCGCCCCACGTAGGAAGGCGAGGTCGCAACCTTGAGGAAACCGCCGCGCTGGAAGTCGCAATCGATGCCGTGCGTCCTGACCATCTCTTCCAGGGCGTCGATGGAGCGCTCCATGTAATGGTGCGCCTCGCGCACCCGCTCCTTGCCGTGCAGCGTCTTCATGAGGCCGGCTGACGCGCCGAACAGCGTCATGACGAAGCCGCCGTTGCGGCCGCTGGCGCCGAATCCCGCTGTCTCGGCCTCCAGCACGCAAACCGACGTCCCAGGCTCGGCGGCTTTCAGGTGGTAGGCAGCCGACAGCCCGGTATAGCCGCCCCCGATGATGGCGACGTCGTAGCGCCTGTCGCCGGTGAGCGGCGGAGCCTCCGGCATCGCCCCCATGCGCGCCTGCCAGAAGGACAGCGGTCCGTTCCCGGATTTCGTCGTCATGTCACTGCCGCCGATGCCTGCATGAGCTCAATCGGACGAAGCTTAGCCGGTCGGCAGCTGATGCCAACCGGCTAAGCGATGTCTCAGATAACGTGGGCCTCAGGCCGCACCGGCGAACGAGGCGATGCGCGAGGGCGAAAGAGCCGAGCCGATCGCATCGACCGTGCGGGCGATGAAGGAGGCCGTCCGCTCCACCACAACATGGCGCTGCTTGTCGAGCGTCACCATGTGATAGCTGTCGTCCAGCACCACCATCTCGACCTCACCCGTCATCTCGCGCTGCACGAACGTCGCGTTGTCGAGCGCGGCGTAGTCGTCCTCACGCGAATGCACGACCAGGGTCGGCTGCTTGACCTTCTTCATGACCGCCTTGGCAGCCTTCGCCAGCCAGCGGTGCTCCAGAACCATGGACGCCGGCGTGCCGCAGGTGCCCATCTCCGAACCCTCGGAGCTAGAGATCGCCGTGCGCACGAACTCGCGGACGCGCGGGCACTTGATGCCCAGCGACGGCGCATCGGGGAAGTGCATCAGCTTGGCGACCGCCTTGAAGCGCACCAGCGAGAACAGCTTGGTGTACCAGGGCATCGCCCAGCCGTTGATGCGGAAGGTCGGCGAGAACAGGGCCACCGCCTGCACCTTCTCGGGATGGTTGGCGGCCAGATGCAGGCCGATCAGCGAGCCGGCGCACAGGCCGCCCACGATGACCGTGTCGCAGCTCTGGCGGAGGACGTCGAGCGCCTCTTCCGCGCTGCGCAGCCAGTCCTTCCAGCCCGTCTGCGTGTCCTCGCCGCGGTTGCCGCCGTGACCGGCCAGCGTCGGGCAGTGCACGGTGTAACCGGCGCGGGCAAGGCCCATGGCAACGTAGCGGACCTCGGCGGGTGTGCCGCACAGGCCGTGAATGAGGAGCACGCCAACCTTGCCGCCCTTGATGATGTAGGTGGACGCCGCCGGAGTAGCGGGGGCGTTCAGAGCTGCGACGTTCGACGACATAGCGGGTGACCTCCAGTGATCTCGTAGGATCAGAATTACGGGAGGTCGGCCCGGCACGCTGTTCCGGCCGAAACAGGTCGAAATCTTTCGTCAGCTGCCGGACGGGGGCCTTTACTGGCGGGGCTGTCGTGAAATAGCCCGGATGGGACGGCTACACCGTCCGTAGTCAGCACGTGGGAGGAATAAATGCGCGCGAAGTGGGGAGTTGTAGTAATCGCCTTGGCCGCCGTCGGACTGGGCGGTTGCCTCGACCGGCTCTGGGGCTGGCACTACGACCAGACCAAGACGGGCACGCTGAAGGGCACCCTGCAGATCCGCTGGCTGAGCCAGGACACGTTCCTGTTCTCGCCAGACCCCGCCGACCCGCTGGTGTTCACGCGCTCCGACGGCACCTCCATCCAGCCGCAGACCATGTACACCGACGGCGGCACCATCCCGCTCGCGCTGCGCGCCATAAAGGCCTACTCGCCGTGGGGATATGCGCCCGCCTACATCATCCACGACTGGCTGTTCGTGATGAAGCAGTGCAAGCTCAAGGGATACGAAACCTGGACGCTCGACGATGCGGCCAATGTCATGTCCGAGGCGATCAAGACGCTGATGGAGAAGCCCGACTTCGGCGGGCCCAACAAGCTCGTGCACTATTCGATGTACGAGGCGGTGCGCTCCAAGACCGCGCAGGACTACTGGGACAACGGCAAGTGCAACGCCCCTGGTGCCGCTATGCAGCGGACCCCCGCGCCGGGCGCCACGCGCTCGCTGGGGGAACGCTCGGCCGACGGGAGCACGCCGCCCATGCCCACCATCACCATCAAGATCAAGTAGCCGCGATGACCGGCGCTGACGTCTCAGCGCTGGGTCGCGACCTCGCTCGGCCGCGTCGCACCGGGTGACCAGGGACGAATGGGAAGGCCCGTCTTCTTCCAGCCCGGCCCATACCGGCCGCCGGCCATACCCTCGGCAACGTTGATGACGCGCTTGTAGCCGGCCTGCTCGAGCGGCCCGATCAGCGAGCCTGTGCGGTTGCCGGTACGGCAGATCACGGCCAGCGGCTTCGAGCGGTCACCGCCCAGCGCCGCGTCGAGCTGGCTAACGAACTCGGGGCCCTTCTGGTGCATGGTGATGGCGTGGGCGGACGCTGGCACGCCGGTCTGCTTCCATTCTTCCGGCGTGCGCACGTCGACCAGCACAATCTCGCCTTTGGACGCCTTCTCGTGTGCCTCTGCGGGGCTCATCACCTCGCCAGCCGCGGCGCCCGCCGGGCCCAGCATCCGCCAGGCCAGGACTGCGAGAACCACGAAGACCAGGATGTAGGGGAGCTTGCCCGACAGGCCACCGCGCATAATGTCGTTGAGGATGTCCATGGCCGCCCGTTGTCTGAGATCCAACCGCATTCCGGCTGCACAGATGGTCGGGTTTGCTGCCACCCGCAACCGGGCTTCGTGTCGCGGCGCGCGCTGTCGCAGGCCACCGGTCGGGGCCCCTCAGCGGCGCAGGCGCTTGGCCATCAGATAGCCCGCGGTCGCCCAGAACAGCCCGAACACGACTTGGAGCAGAACGATCCCCGCCTCGCCGCCTATGCTGTTGGCGTGGACCGCACCCACCAGAACCGCGAAATAGATCAGCAGGAAGCCGGCAAGCGATGCCGCCAGCGCCGCCACGATCAGCTTCTGCCACTGGTCGGCCTTGAGGCCCATGACGAACCCCACCACGATCACCGCGGGGTTGAGTGCCGCCACAAGGGCCAGCGTCGCCGGGTCGAAGGCTTTGAGGGTGGGCATTGGCTCTCCATGATGACCGCTTACTTCGTTTGGGGCGGCGCCCCGCGACCGGTCAGCCTTCGCCGCCGCCACTCTCGAAGTGGCGGCGCAGGCGCTCTTCCTCGTATTGGATGAACCAGCCAATCATCTGCCGCCAGAGCGCCTCGACGAGCGCTGGTGAGACACCCTGCGCCTCCGCCCGCTGCCGCACACGGTCGACGACCTGTTGGATGCGCCACGGCACGACGGCCCCCTCCGGGCCGTGCTGCTTGATCTGCCACGCGCGGTCGACGTAGCCGAAGCGCTCAGCGATGAGATCGACAAGCGCATTGTCGATGCTGTCGATCTCGGCGCGCACCTCGGCCATGTCGAAGCAGTCCTTGGGTGCCTTCCTCACGCGCTCGTCGCTCGTCATGGAACAGCCTTCCTCGTCCATGCCCAGGCGCTCGGATGCGCCGCTGCCTCTACCCAAGCCACCACCGGCTGCCGGGGCTGAAGCGCCCGGCCGCATCCTCGATTGCCTTGGCGGCGCGGAACAGTGTGCCTTCGTCGAACGGGCGGCCAATGAGCTGGAGGCCGAGCGGCGTGCCTTCGGCCGACAGACCCGCGGGGACCGAGATACCCGGCAGACCCGCCATATTGACGGTCACCGTGAAGATGTCCTCCAGATACATGGCGATGGGGTCGCCGGACTTTTCGCCGAAGGCGAACGCCGGGCTCGGCGTCGTCGGCGTCAGCACCACGTCGACCTTCTGCCATGCCTCATCGAAGTCGCGCTTGATGAGCGTGCGCACCTTCTGTGCCTTGAGGTAGTAGGCGTCGTAGTAGCCCGCCGACAGAACGTAAGTGCCAATCAGCACGCGCCGCTTGACCTCCTTGCCGAACCCCGCGGCACGCGTACGCTCGTACGTGTCGATGAGATCGGCGCCCTTCTCGCGCATGCCGTAGCGTACGCCGTCATAGCGGGCGAGGTTGGAGGAGGCCTCCGCCGGAGCAACGATGTAGTAGGCGGGCAGCGCGTAACGGGTGTGCGGCAACGAGATCTCGTGGATCTTGGCGCCGGCCGCCTTCAGCCACGCGATACCCTGCTGCCAGAGCGCATCGATCTCTGCCGACATGCCCTCGACGCGGTACTCCTTGGGCACGCCGACCTTGAGCCCCTTGACGCCCTTCTTCATCAACTTGACGTAGTCGGGGACCGGCTCGTCGACGGAGGTCGAATCCTTGGCGTCGTGGCTCGCCATCACCTGCAGCATCATCGCCGCATCCTCGACCGTCTTGGCGATCGGTCCTGCCTGATCGAGGGACGAGGCGAATGCGACGATGCCCCAGCGCGAGCAGCGCCCGTAGGTCGGCTTTATGCCGACGGTGCCTGTGAGAGCGGCGGGCTGGCGAATGGACCCGCCGGTGTCGGTGGCAGTGGCGGCAAGGCACAGACTGCCGGCGACGGCCGCCGACGAGCCGCCCGACGAGCCGCCCGGCACGAGCTTGGCGTCCGAACCTCTGCGGCGCCACGGATTGACGACCGGCCCGAAGGCACTCGTCTCGTTCGACGAACCCATGGCGAATTCATCGTTGTTGAGCTTGCCCAGCATGACCGCGCCGGCCTCCCACAGATTGTGGGTGACGGTCGATTCGTAGGTCGGCGTGAAGTCGTCGAGGATGCGCGAACAGGCTGTCGTGCGCACGCCTTCGGTGCAGAACAGGTCCTTGATACCCAGCGGCAGGCCGTCGAGAGGCTTCGCCTTCTTCTTGGCGATCCGCTGATCGGCGGCGGAGGCCTGCTTCAGCGCGTGCTCGGGTGTCGCAAGAACAAAAGCGTTGAGGTTGGGATTGGCCTTCTCGACGGCGTCGATGTGGGCCTTCGTCAGCTCGACTGCGGTGAACTCCTTAGCTGCCAGGCCCGCCTTCGCCTCGGCCAGCGTCAGTCTCGTCAGATCGGTCACGACTACTTCTTCTCCCCCTCGGAGCATCGCCGGAACACCTCCGGCCCCTCCTCGCCGCCACCGCCGACAATGATCGCGCCGTCCTTGCCGAGCGCGAACGCGGTCACCAGCGGGCTTATCGTATCACCGTCGCGGCAGAACAACTGGCCGATCCAGCTCTTGCCCGCCTCGTGCTCGTACACCTTCGTGAAGTCGCAGTGCCCCGAGAAGCCCTTGAAGCCGTCCGCAGTCAAGACCTCGGGTACGCTTTCGGCTGTACGCTTGGCGCCCTTGTCCAGCGCCTTCAGCTTCTCGCATCCGTCACCTGCGGAAAACGTACCCTGAATAAAGGCTGCCTTCTCCGCCGCGAGTGCCGTCGCGGTGAGCGCGGCAAGGGCGAACATCGAAAGGCAGATGGCGCGGCGCATGTCTTACTCCGGGTTTGGTGTCACTCCACGACCTTGGGCACGACGAAGAAGCCATCCTCGGACAGCGGCGCATTGCGGACGATGTCGTCCACCTTGCCGCCATCGTCGACGACGTCGGAACGCTGCTTCAACTGCTGGGCGACGACGCGCGTCATGGGCTCGACATCGGCCGTGTCGACCTGCTTCAGCTGCTCGACCCAGTCGAGAATCCCCGACAGCTCGGCCTCCAGACCCTTGGCCTCGGCGTCGGTGATCTTGATGCGCGCCAGCCGCGCGATGCGCCTGACGGTCGTCTCGTCGACGTGCATTATTCCTCGCAGTGGGCTGCAGACGTTCTGCTGGTTGAAAACATGGAAAACGGCGGTCGTGCCGTCACTTGCGCCGCTCCAGCCCGGCGTCCGAGCGGCGCGCCTGCTCTCTTAACCACGACCGGAGACCGACGCAACGCCTCGCTGCGCGGTGCCTGGTGCGCCCGGCCTGTCAGACCTCGAAGGCGACGCCTGCCTGCGGCACCAGAACCGGTCCCCCGGCCATCTCCCGGACGAACGCGTCGGCCGTCGCATCGATGATCGGGAAGGTGCCGTAGTGGCACGGAATGACGGTGCGGAACGAGAAGAACCGCCGGCACGCCAGCGCCGCGGTGCGCGCGCCCATGGTGAACCGGTCGCCGATCGGCACGATTCCGATCTCCGGCCGCCACAGCTCGTTGATGAGGGCCATGTCTGAAAAGATGTCGGTATCGCCCATATGCAGGACGCGTGGGCCCTTCACCGGGGCCAGCACGACGCCGTTGGCGCTGCCGAGCGGGAAGCCCACATCCTGCTCGACGAGGGCGGCGGAATGATCGGCCCGGACCAGCGTAACGGCGAAATCGCCCTGGTCGGTCGTACCACCGGTGTTCATCGGGTCGAACTTCTGGACCCCCTGTTTGGCGAGCCACATGCATAAGTCATAGTTGGTAACGACCTTGGCCCCGGTCTTGGCCGCGATGGCAACCGTATCACCGACGTGGTCGCCATGCCCGTGCGTCAGCACGACATGCGTCGTTCCGGCGATGGCGTCCGAAAGCGCAAGTCCCGAGCGCTCGAAGGTGGCGTTGCCGGTGAGAAAGGGATCGATCAGCACAACGCTGCGGCCCACGTCGAGCCGGAAAGCGGAGTGGCCGAGCCACGTCATCTTCATGCGAATTTCTCCTGCGCTGTCGGACAGCACGTTGTCTGGCCGCAGGGGCGGCGGTTGCCGATGGCCGCTCCAGAGCCGGCGGAGTATAGGGGCTGTCGACAGGCCGGCAACAGACTGCCGCGCGCCGCGCAACGGGGCATCCGATGAGCACCGACAGGACTGATCGCAGATTACCCGCGACCGCGACGCGATTGGTCGAAGCGTTCTCCGTCGCCATTGCCGGCCGGGGCCGTCTGCTCGGCCTCGATGTCGGCACGAAGACGATCGGGCTGGCGCTGTCGGATGTATCCCGGATGATCGCCACTGCCCACTCGACGATCCGGCGGACGCGCTTTCGCGACGACGTCCGGGCGTTGCTGGCGCTCGCCGCTGAACAGGGTGTTGCCGGGCTCGTCATCGGGTTGCCTGTCAATCTCGACGGGTCGGAAGGCCCCCGCGTCCAATCGACGGAGGCGTTCGCCCGCAACCTTGCCGCCGAAACGCCATTGCCCATGCTGCTGTGGGACGAGCGGCTTACGACAGCTGCGGCCGAACGCATGCTGATCGGCATGGACGTCAGCCGGAAGCGGCGCGCGGAGGTGATCGACAAAGTCGCAGCAACGTTGATCCTGCAAGGCGCCCTCGACCGGATGCGCAACGCTCTCTGAGGAAACGCTACAGTCGATCGCAGATTTGCGATGTGGGAGACGCCATAGCGCCGCAAGCGTGTCGCACCGGCGCCGCATTGGCCGATCAATCTCGCAGCTGAGAAGGCCGGCGCCCGGCGCCGGCCCGAGCTGAGGAGGGGCGTATGACCCTCGAGATCCCACGCCGGTCGGCAGCAGCAGCGCAGCCCGGGCGTCGCGCCAAGGCCGGACCGCTGGCATTGCCGCGCCGCGTGTCGCGGCAAATTGCGCGCTTCGACCGACCGGTCCGTGCCGAGATCAGGAAGATCGTGCGCAACAACCCGCGCGCTGGAGACCTCGTGAGCGTTTTCCCGGCGCTCCTCTATGCGCTAGCCACGGAGCACGGAACGCTGGCGCAACGCGAGCGCACGCTCGCACTGGTCGAAGCTGGCGCGCAACTCAAGTCGGTGGCCCGCGCGCTCAGCGTTCCCATGTGGTTGCGGCGCCTCCCACCCGAAGCGTTCCACCGCCCGCTCGACGGCCTGCCGGTCAACGAGACCGCCGGGCGACGCCTCACCGAGCGCCTTCCCGCGCGCGGTGGCGATTGCGCGAACTGGCTCGACAGCATCCGCTTCGCGACCGCGGCGGGCGGTTTGGAGTTCGCCCACTGGATTTCCCGGCAGCGCGCGTCCTGCTACGCGCCGGTGGCCCAGGACCGTCTTGCCGTGCTCGCGGCATATGTCTGGTTCTCCTGCCATCCCGAAACCGAGGCCGGCGCGCTCGTCTGGGGCCGCTGGCGGCCCGAGGCGGCGCTCGACACTGCGATCTGCTCTGCCAAGAGCTGGTTCAACCGGGTGCTGCTTTCGGTACGCCTGCTGCCCGGTGTGATCGACGACACCTGGCTCGACGACGGCCAAGCCGGCAAATACACCTTCGTGCCGCTCATCACGTCCCAGGCTCTGCTCGCGGAAGCGCGCGCAATGAACAACTGCTGCGACCAGTACGCGGCAGCCATTTCGGGCGACCGGTCGCGCCTGTTCGCGGTGCGCGAGAACGGGGTGTCGATCGCTACCCTCGAGATCGGCGCCCATCCGCGCGAGCGAGGGGCGGTGACGCTCGCCCAGCTCAAGGGTCAGCACAACGTGGCTGCCTCCATCGAAGTCTGGCAGGCGGCCTATCAATGGCTGGCGGGCCAGAAGCGGCTGCTGCATCGGCGCAGCCAATTCGTCCTGCAGCCCCGGCCGTTCGATACGCCCACCTGGGTGCGCCTGATGTCACCCTATCGCGAGGCAACCGGCGGCGCTCCATGGCTGCCGGAGACGGCCGACTACCGCGCCATCGAGACCCTGGATCGGGGCCTGCATTCTCTTGCCGCGGATTCAGAGGTTCGCTCCTGGCTGTTCGCCTGAATGCCAAGCGCTGGCGCGCATGCCCGCGCTTGTCGGCGGCGCCTGTCGATGTCACAGAACAGGCTGGAGCGGCGGCACGACGCGCGCACGGTGACCGGTCACCGCTCCGGCGCGCCGGACCCACGAGCGGCGCCTCATGCGGCTGCCGTGCGGGGGTCTGATCCCAATGCAGAATTTTCCTCTTTCCGCGCTCGACATCGCCGCTCTTGGACTGTTTGTCGGCTTCATTGCCCTGTTTGAAGTGCTCGCCTGGTTCGGCCCTCTGGCCGGACGCGGGCTGGCGGCAGAGGTGCAGAAGCAGCGCCGCGCCTGGATCCGCCAGATGGCGCTGCGCGAACAGCGCCACATCGACGCGATCCTGCTGTCGAGCCTAAGCCAGTCGAATGCATTCTTCGCCTCCACGAGCGTCATCGGCATCGGTGGCCTGGCCGCCATCATGGGTGCGACGGACACCGCCAAGGCGGTGCTCGAGCGCCTTCCGTTCGTACCCACCACCGCAGCCTCGCTATGGGAGCTGAAGGTGATCCTGCTGATGGCGATCCTGACGTATGCGTTCTTCAAGTTCGCATGGGCGTTCCGCCTGTCGCACTACACGGCGATCCTGTATGGCGCCATGCCCCCGGCGCCGGCACGCCAGGCCGCACATGCGCCAGCTCCGGCGTTTGTCGAGCTCTCACCCCATGCCACCGCCCACGCCGATGAAACCGCACGCCTGCTGGGACTGGTCGGCGAGCATGCCAACAGCGGGCTGAGGTCGTTCTACTGGGCGTTCGCCGCCATCGCGTGGTTCGTCCACCCGCTATTGCTCATGGCGTCGTCGGTCGGTGTCTTGGCAATTCTGCTGCGCCGCGAGTACGTCTCACGCGCCGCCGCCATTTTGCGCAACTGCGATGCGGCCGCGCAGCCAGAAGGCTGATCCTGCAACGCCGCCAGGGCCGCGCTTCAGGTCAGGAACTGGCGTAGTCGCTGCGTGTCTGCGGCCGGCGCGACGCCGCGGGCGGTGGAGCCAGCGGCGCGATGCCACGGTGACGCTGGCGGTAGGCGCGAGGCGTCAGGGAGAACCAGCGCCGCGCCGCGCGCGTGAACGTGCTCTGTGAGCTGTAGCCCAGCGCGAACGCGATATCGCTCAACGGCCGGTCCGTCTCGCGCAGCATGCGGTCGGCTACGACGCAACGCGTCTCGTCCAGCAACTTTTCGAAGGAAGAGCCGGCAAGCTCCAACCGCCGCTGCAGGGCGCGCTGCGACATGCGCGTCTCACGCGCAACGGTCGCCAGCGAGATGCTGGTATCGCTGAGCCGCCGCCCGATGATGGCCGTGACCTGCGACACGAGGTCGGGCTCAGCCGACTGCTCGCGCATCAGCAGATTGGCGTGGTTGCAGAAGATCGCGAAGAGGTCGGGCCTGGCACCGGGCATTGACCGGGATAGCGTCGCTGCGTCGAAAACGATACGGGTCGTGTCCTGGTCGTAGCGGACCTTGGGCCCGAACACTTCGAGCACCGCATCCGTCATCTCAGGCCGGCGATGCTCGACGTCGACGGCAATGGGAACCCAGCCGGGACCCGCTGCGGCGCGCACCCGCGCCACAATGCTGGCGATCGTAAACAGGTGGCAGTGCTTCAACGACGCGTCGAAATCGGCCGGTGTTGACCACCAGAAGGTTCCAAAGCCGCCCTTCTCTGTGAACCCGACCTCGGGGCCGGTCACGACCAGCGGCGCGTATTCCGAAATGCTGCGCAGGAACTCGCGTATCGTCGGCGCATTGGCGGCCAAATGCCCGACAAGCCCCGTGACCCCTGCGGTCGCAGCCTGCGCGAAGCGAACGGGCAGATCATAGTCACCCGTGCCACGGGTCGCCGCCGCAAACAGCAACGCCAACGAACGCAGCGGCACCTTCGCCATCGGATCGGAAATATCGTCGCGATGCAGGCCGGACGCCTCCAGGAATGCCCCGGTCTCGACGCCGTTCTCCTGCAAATATTGTACGAGACCGGATGCCACTCCGGCCCTGACCATCGGATGGCTGGCTATCACTTTGCGTTCCAGATTTGGTGTCAGGCTGCCACTGGCCGACAGGACAGCACCGGTCGAAATATCCGAGGATTACGTTCACAAAGTCAAATAGTGTGTTTCTGCTGTCAAGAAAATTGGCTCTATCTGCCGTAACCAGCACAGCTCTACCGGATCAAACAGGCATCTGAACGCTCGGCAGCGGATTGCGTGCGCGCGTCCGACAGGAAATTGATACAAAATGAACAATGATTCCAAGCGCGTGACGCCGTCGTCTGCATTGCACCTCTTGCATCGCGCCGGTCAGATCGCGGATGAACTTTTCACGCTGAACATGGGGTCGAGCGACCTGACGCCGCGCCAGTTCGAGGTTCTGCGCGCCATCTCGCTCACCAATGAGCCTAGCCAGACGGTACTGGTCGACATGACAGGTATCGACCGTTCGACGCTGGCCGACATCGTGCGCCGACTGGTCGACCGCGGGCTCGTGATGCGAAAGCGCACGCGCCACGACGCGCGCATGTACGCGCTGAAGCTGAGCGACAAGGGCGAAATGGCAATCCGCGAGGCTGAGCCAGCCGTTCAGCTTACTGACGAGCGCATCCTGGGCTCCCTGCCCCAGCGTGACCGCGATGCCTTCATCAAGGGGTTGGAGAAGGTCGTCGAGATGCTCGGCACGCGCGAGGACCCTCTGAAGACCGACTGACCACCCCCCATCGGGATGGCGCCGTTCCACATCTGCTTCCAGGTCCAGGCTTGTCGCCGCCCGAGCTTGAGCCTAAGAAGCGGCTTTGATGGCGCTCCCGAAGAAACAGCTGCAGCCCTTCCCGCACCGGCACCTGCTCACATGCGAGCACCTGTCGGCACCCGAGATCTCTTACCTCCTGGACATTGCCGACCGGGCCGCCGACGCGAGCCGACGGGGAACATTCCAGCGCGAGGTGCTGCACGGCCGCTCACTCATCAACCTGTTCTTTGAGGCTTCCACCCGGACCCAGGCATCGTTCGAGATGGCAGCCAAGCGCCTGGGCGCCGACGTCCTCAACATGAATGTCTCGACGTCCTCGGTCACCAAAGGCGAGACGCTGATCGATACGGCGGTCACTCTCAACGCCATGCGGCCCGACATCATCGTCGTCAGGCATCATGCGGCCGGCGCGGTCGAGTTGCTGTCGCAGAAGGTCGACTGCTCGGTGGTCAATGCCGGCGACGGCGCCCATCAGCATCCGACCCAGGCGCTGCTCGACGCTCTGACCATCCGCCGTGCCAAGGGCCGCGTCGGCGGCCTTACGGTCGCGATCTGCGGCGATATCCTGCATTCGCGTGTCGCCCGCTCCAACATCAACGTGCTCAACACTCTGGGCGCCAACGTGCGCATCGTCGCGCCATCGACGCTACTGCCGGCCGCTTCGGACCGGCTGGGCGCCACCGTTTTCACCGACATGTGGGCCGGCATCAGCGACGCCGATGTGGTCATGATGCTGCGGCTGCAACGCGAACGTATGGAGGGTTCGTTCGTCCCATCCACGCGCGAGTACTTCCACTTCTTCGGTCTCGACCACGAAAAGCTCGCACGCGCCAAGCCCGACGCGCTCATCATGCACCCCGGCCCCATGAACCGCGGCGTCGAGATCGCCTCGACGGTTGCCGACCATTCGCGCAGCGTCATCCGCGAGCAGGTCGAAATGGGCGTCGCAGTACGCATGGCGGTGCTGGAAGCACTCTCCGGCCACCTGCCCAGCGCATGAGGCGAGCATGACTTCCGACAAGGTTCGATCGACTTCGGCGGGCAAGGGCCAGGCACGCAAAGCGCCGGCCGCCCCGACGGTGGATCAGACTGCCTTCATCAACGCCCGCATCGTCGACCCAGAGTCACACCGGGACGAGCCTGGCGGTGTCGTCGTCGGGGATGGCGTCATCGTCGACATCGGTGCGCACCTGAGGCGAAATGCGCCGGCGGGCGCCGAGGTGATCGACTGCCGTGGCTGCGTGCTGGCCCCGGGGCTCATCGACTGCCAGGTTTTTGTCGGAGAGCCGGGAGCCGAGCACCGCGAGACGCTCAAGACCGCCTCGCATGCCGCCGCCGCCGGTGGCGTCACGACCATCGTGGTGATGCCCGACACCAACCCGGTGATCGATCAGGTGGCGCTCGTCGACTTCATTCAGCGGCGCGCGCGCGACAACGCCATCGTGCACATCGCCACCATGGCCGCCATGACCAAGGGGCTTGCCGGCGAGGAGATTACCGAGATCGGGCTGCTGCAGCGCGCCGGTGCGGTTGCCTTCTCAAATGGCAAGATGTCGGTCGCCAACACGCGCGTCATGCGCAACGTGCTGAACTACGCGAAGGACTTTGGCGCCCTCATTGTCCATCATGCCGAGGACCCGTTCCTGTCGAAGAACGCGTCGATGAACTCGGGCGAAGTGGCTACGCGCCTCGGCCTGCCCGGCGTCTCCAAGCTTGCAGAGACGATCATGATCGAGCGTGACGTGCGCCTCGTCGAAATGACGCGGTCGCGCTATCACGCAGCGACCATCACTTGCCTCGAAAGCCTCGACGTCGTGCGCAAGGCGAAGGCCAAGGGTCTGTCTGTGACCTGCGGCGTCTCGATCAACCATCTGACGTTGAATGAGAACGACATCGGCCCCTACCGAACGTTCTTCAAGGTGCGCCCGCCGCTACGCGCCGACGACGACCGACGTGCGATGGTCGAAGGCATCGCGTCGGGCGACATCGACGTCATCGTCTCCTCGCACGATCCGCAGGATGCCGACGTCAAGCGGCGCCCGTTTTCGGAGGCGTCCGACGGCGCGGTGGGCCTCGAGACGCTGCTGGCGGCTGGCCTGCGTCTGGTGCACGGCGGCGACCTGACGCTGAGTGAGCTGCTCAAGCCGCTGACCATCAATCCCGCAAAGCTGTTGGGGCTCGACTCCGGACGACTCGTTGCCGGAGCGCCGGCCGACCTCGTGCTGTTCGATCCCGATGAGCCGTGGGTCCTGAACAAGGACATGCTGAAATCGCGGTCCAAGAACTCGCCGTTCGACGAAGCCAAGCTCCAGGGCCGCGTCCTGCGCACCGTCGTTGCCGGCCGAACGGTGTACGAGTACGCTGGCGTCGCGCGCACGTGATCCCCCAGGGCCTTACTTCGCGGATCGTGGCTCGCTTGCTCGTCATCCGCAGGTGCCCGCCCGTGCCGCATTCCGACGCCCCGCCCTCCACAGTCATCCCGACCGGGACCGGCACGACGGCTATGCGGAGGCACCGATGGACCTTCTGTTGAGCCCGTACACGCTCGCGGCCCTGGCGGCCGGATATCTGCTGGGCGCAATCCCGTTTGGCTTGATCCTCACGCGCATGGCGGGCCTGGGCGACGTCCGCAAGATCGGATCGGGCAACATCGGCGCCACCAATGTGCTGCGCACCGGCAATAAAGGGCTGGCGGCGGCGACCTTGGCCCTCGACGCGCTCAAGGGGACAGCCGCCGTGCTTCTCGGGCACTGGATCGGCGCCCAGGGTGGCGTGGCAATTCTGGCATCGCTGGTGGCGGGGCTTGCGGCGTTCCTCGGTCACCTGTTTCCGGTTTGGCTCGGCTTCAAGGGCGGCAAGGGGGTGGCGACCTATATCGGCGTACTGCTGGGCGCTGCCTGGAAGATCGCTCTCCTTTTCTGCGCCATCTGGCTCGCCGTCGCCGTCGCGACGCGCTACTCCTCGCTGTCGGCGCTGATGGCCGCCGTGGCGGCTCCGGCCGCCGCGTGGGTGATGGACTCGCCTGCCCTTGGCATCCTGGCGGCCCTCATGAGCCTCCTGCTGATCTGGAAGCACGCCCCGAATATCCGACGCCTCCTGGCCGGTGAGGAGCCCAAGATCGGTGGCAAAGGCAAAATCTGACAGCCAGCCCGGCCTGTTCAGCGCCGCGCCGTTGCCGCAGGCCCCGCTCGACGATGCGCAGCGGCTCGCGTGTCTCCGCCTGATCCGCTCGGAGAACGTTGGCCCCATCACATTTCGCCAGCTCGTCAATCATTACGGCGGCGCGGAGGCTGCACTCGACGCGCTCCCGGAATTGGCTCGCCGGGGCGGTCGGGGCCGTCCGATAAGGATCGCGCCTCGCGAGGCTGCCGCCCGCGAACTGGAACAGGCGCGCCGTGCCGGTGCGCAGCCCATTTTCACGATCGAGCCCGGCTATCCGCCGGCACTCGCCCGCATCGAAGCTCCGCCACCGCTCATCTATGTGCGCGGCTCAGCCGAGGTGCTGACGCGGCCGGGCGTCGCCATCGTCGGCTCGCGGCAGTGCTCGGCCGCCGGCCTCAAGCTGACGCGGCATTTCGCGACGGTGGTCGGACAGGCTGGCTACGTGATCGTCTCGGGGCTTGCCCGCGGCATCGACGCTGCCGCGCACGAGGCCTCGCTATCCACCGGGACCATTGCCGTCGTCGCCGGGGGCGTCGATGTCGTCTACCCGCCCGAGCATGGCCCGTTGACCGAGGCGATCGCGCGGGACGGCGCAGTGGTGTCGGAACTGCCGCCAGGCTTCCAGCCGAGGGGACGGGACTTTCCGCGCCGCAACCGCATCATTGCGGCCATCGCGCTCGGCGTGCTTGTCATCGAAGCCGCGCGCCGGTCGGGCACACTGGTGACGGCGCGGCTTGCAGCCGAACTTGGTCGCGACGTATTCGCTGTACCCGGCCATCCGCTCGACCCGCGCGCGGAAGGCACCAATGGATTGCTCAAGAACGGCGCGATCATCGCCACGGAACCCGCGGACGTGATCGGGCATCTGGCACCCCTCACCGGCCTTACGGGGCGTCCGGAGTTCGCTGAGACGGCCGCCGCAGTCTGGCCGGAGGCGGGGCAACGCTCGGGGCCACCTCCCCTGCCCTCGCAGGATGAGCGCGGAGCCATCCTCGCTGCCCTGGGTCCCGCCCCCGTCGACATCGATGCCCTTGCCCGGAGCGTGGGGGTCGAGCCGCGCGCCGTGGCGGTGATCCTGATGGAACTGGAACTCGCTGGCCGCATCGTCCGGCAGGGGGCCCAACTGGTCGCTTTGGCGCCCTGACTGGCGGGGCTGCACCGCTCCCCACAGCGGATCCGCTTGGCGTGCAGCCGGGCCTCCGAT
>JBFWNY010000031.1:0-43018 GCA_050250815.1 Hyphomicrobiaceae bacterium | reverse complement strand
TCGCTTTCGCCGGCGATCCAGAGGCTTCTGCCGACGATGCGCGGTGCTTTCATCGACGAGGTTGCGGACTCCTACAAGCAGGCGTTCGCGGATCTCAGGCGCCGGCCCGAGCACCACGAGCCGCTGTTTCCACTGGCGGGCGAGGCGCTGGCGGCATTGGCGGCCGAACCCGATACGCTGCTCGGCATCGCAACGGGCAAGTCGCGGCGCGGCGTCGATGCGGTGATCGAGCGGGAAGGCTTCCACGGTCTGTTCGCGACCATCCAGACGGCCGACGACAACCCGTCCAAGCCGGATCCCGAAATGCTGCTGCGTGCCATGCGCGAGACGGGTGCCCGGTCGCGCGACACCGTGATGATCGGCGACACGACGTTCGACATGGAGATGGCGCGCGCCGCCGGCACGCGCGCGCTCGGCGTCTGCTGGGGCTACCACCCTCCGGAACTGCTGGTGAGGGCTGGTGCGCACGACATGATCGACGGCTACGAGCACCTCCCCGCAGCACTGGCGCGGCTTCTACCGGCCAGGGAGGCGACGCCATGAGTGCTGCAGGCAATGGCACGGAAGACCACGGCGCAAAGCCGCCCAGTCCCGGTCGCGAAGCCCCACGGCCGCTGCCCCGGCGGTTTTATCGCGAAGCAGGCTTCCAGCGTGCTCCGGATGGCTTCGTACTGGCGCTCGATGGCCGCCCGGCACGCACCCCGGGCAAGTCTCCGCTCGCTCTTCCCAACGAGCAGCTTGCCGCCGCGGTCGCCGCCGAATGGACTGCGCAAGGCGATGTCATAGACCCGCAGACGATGCCACTTACGCGCATGTGCAACACTGCGATCGACGGCGTCGCGCCCAACATTGCGGAGGTTGCCCAGGATATCGTTGCTTTCGCGGGCAGCGATCTCGTCTGTTACCGCGCGGAGCAGCCCGAGGGGCTGGTCGATCGGCAGGCCGAGGCGTGGAATGCGATCCTCGTTTGGGCCGAGCAGCGTCTCGATGCCCGCTTCGTCGTCGGCCGGGGCATCATGCCCATCGTGCAGCCGGGCGAAGCGCTGTCCTCGGTCGCTCGGCATCTGGCGGATGCCGATGCGTTCCGTCTGACCGGCCTCCACGTCATGACGACTCTGACGGGCTCGGCACTGATCGCGCTGGCCACTGCCGATGGCGCCATTGATGCCGCCACGGCCTGGAAAACCGCCCACGTGGACGAGGATTGGCAGATCAGCCAGTGGGGAGAGGACGCCGAGGCGATGGAGCGTCGAGAGGGGCGCTGGCAGGACATGCAGGCGGCGAGCCGCCTCGTGTTCCTGGCCAAGCAACAGCGTTAATCCGCATTAACAAATTGTTTTGATTCGTAAGCGTAGCATCAGCGACCGATTCAGACGGGTCGATCGATGCAGCACGCCCTCCGCATTCCCGAGCTCGCTCACCGGGACCGCTTCGTCCGCCGGGCGGCAAGCCAGCGGCACGTCTTCGCGGTTTCCGGCGAGGACGGTCTCGCCCGCGTTGCCTCGCCGCTCGACCCGAAGCGCGAGGTCACACTGTTCTGGACGAACGAGGCCGAGGCGCTGCGCTGGGCCGATGTGCTGACCGAGAATCCCCGGGTCAAGACCATCACACTGGGCGCGCTGATCGCGGACGTGCTGCCGCGGCTTGCCAGTTATTCGCGCCATGTCGGGCTCGATTGGACGGCTGATCCGATCGAGGTGGAGATCGATGCGCTCGATCTGGAAATTCGGCTGCGGCAGGAGTGTGTGGAGACATTCCTGCAGCGCGCCCGCCTGCGTCGCGGCGTGTGGACACTCGAGGACGCCAACGGCCCGGCTCTGTTGGTCTCGCAACGCTCCGACACGCAGCTCGTGCTGCCGTGTTGGGCCACGCGCGCAGAAGCCGAAGCGCGTATCGAGGGGCCGTGGCGTGAGATGATCTCGGTTGAGATCCCACTGGCAAGTTTCGTCACGCAGACGCTGCCGTGGGTGGCGGGCCAGGGCTGGCTCGTGGCGCCCGGTCATGCCGAAGGCTCGGGCACCGTCGAATTGGCGCCATCCGAGCTGATGCGCCGGCTGCAGCCCGAAGCGGTCTCCGTCTGATCTTGCCTCTTCTGCCGTACTCGAGATTGCTCGGCTTCTCCGGCAGCAACGGCTGACACCGCGATAGGTTCAGGTCGAGGCGATCCCTTGTTCCGCAGGGAACAGCGCCATCAGATGGACAGGCGCAGGGTTCGCCGGCACTCGAGCGGAGTGCGTCCTCCCGGAGCCTGCCCATGGACTATGGATTGCTGTTCAAGGCCGTCATCGTCGTCATCTTGACGCTGACCATCGTCACAAATTTGTACGAGGCTCGAAAGCCGAGTACGCCGTTCTCCGCGTACATGTGGGGAAAGCAGAAGCTGCTGATGATCATTGGCCTTGGCTTTCTCACCATCCTCGATGTCATGTCCGTGATCGAGATCGCAGTAGGGCTCGGCTATCTGTCATCAGATGCGCTCGACAGGAGCATGCCGTACTTCGGTGTGCCGATGCTGGTGATGTCTTTGCTCGTCATCGGTCTTGGCATCCGCGCAGGCCTAGCCTGGAAGCGCAGCCGCTCGCAGACTCCGACATCGTGACTGTCGGCCGGGAGCCTTGCGCATGCCAGACACCGATCAGCTCCTTACCTACATACTCCTCGCCTTCGCACTCCTCGTGATCGGCATGATTTTCTGGAACGTGTTGGGCGCTCCGCGTGGCAGACGCCGCGCGCGTCGCGGGACACAGCAGTGGCAGCCGGCGAACGACGCGAGCGGGGGCGCCGATACCGGATCGCTCCACCGCACGCACGGCGGTGGACGAGGCCGCGAAGGCGATGGTGAGGACGGCGGCCACGGCTCCGACGGCGGCGGTGACGCTGGCGGCGGGGACGGCGGTGGTGGCGGCGGCGACTGAAAGTGAAACTGCATTCAACGTCGGAGGCTCGGATGAGCGGCGTGATGGACCTTCTGCTCGGACTTTTGGATGCGGCCCTGATCTTCGGGCACGCCGACGGGAGCGATCGCGACCGCCGCCGCGAAACCAAAGACTCGCCCACCGCAGATCGTGGCGAAGCTGGTGCGCGATCGGCTGGTGGGGACGGCGCTGGGGGTTGAGGCATCTTTAGACAACGGAGATCCAGATGAGCAACCAGACCATCCTCCTGTACCTCCTCCTGTTCTTCGTGGGCGTGGCGCTCAACCTGAGGCATGCCGGTCTTTTAGGCAGCAGGCGTGGCCGCGGATCGCAAACCTCCCACAGTCCGCATCATGGCGACTCCGGCGGCGGCCCGTGGTCGTGGGACGGAGGCGGCGATTCCTGCGGCGGAGCGGGAGGCGATTGCGGGGGTGGCGGCGGCGGCGACTGAGCGGCCTGCCGGATTTGCCCCCTGCGGTGGCCTGTTCCGCCATTCGTTCCGTTTGCGCCTACCGCTGACCATGCTATCTGACGCTGTTTTGCAACGAAGAACGGTCAGGTGGTCGCTCATGAAGGAAGTCATCGAGGAGCTCGAGAAGCGGCGTGGCGATGCGCGGCTCGGTGGCGGCCAGCCCCGTATCGACGCGCAGCACAAGCGCGGCAAGCTGACCGCGCGCGAGCGCATCGAGCTGCTGATGGACGACAACTCCTTCGAAGAGTTCGACATGTTTGTCGAACACCGCTGCACCGACTTCGGCATGGAAAAGTCCAAGATTCCCGGTGATGGTGTCGTCACCGGCTGGGGCACCATCAATGGCCGCGTCGTCTACGTGTTCGCCAAGGACTTCACCGTCTTCGGCGGCTCGCTGTCGGAGACGCACGCCAAGAAGATGACCAAGATCCAGGACATGGCGCTCAAGAACAGGGCGCCCATCATCGGCCTGTTCGACGCCGGCGGTGCGCGCATCCAGGAAGGCGTCGATGCGCTGGGCGGCTACGGCGAGGTGTTCACGCGCAATGTGCTGGCTTCGGGCGTCATCCCTCAGATCTCCGTCATCATGGGGCCGTGCGCGGGCGGCGACGTCTACTCGCCTGCCATGACCGACTTCATCTTCATGGTGAAGGACACGAGCTACATGTTCGTCACCGGTCCCGATGTGGTCAAGACGGTCACCAACGAGACCGTGACCGCCGAAGAACTGGGCGGCGCCAAGGTCCACACCACCAAATCGTCGATCGCCGACAAAGCCTACGAGAACGACGTCGAGGCGCTCCTGCAGATGCGCCGCCTGATGGACTTCCTGCCGGCCAACAATCTCGATGGCGTGCCAGTGCTGCCGACCCACGATTCAGCGGACCGCGTCGAGGCTTCGCTCGACACGCTGATCCCGGACAACCCCAACAAGCCCTACGACATCAAGGAACTGATCCATAAGATGGTCGACGAGGGCGACTTCTTCGAGATCCAGGAAGCCTACGCCAAGAACATCGTCGTCGGCTTCGCCCGCATGGAGGGCCACACGGTCGGCATCGTAGCCAACCAGCCGATGGTGCTCGCAGGCGTGCTCGATAGCGACGCCTCGCGTAAGGCGGCGCGCTTTGTCCGCTACTGCGATTGCTTCGAGATACCGATCGTCACGCTGGTTGACGTACCGGGCTTCCTGCCCGGCACCGCGCAGGAATACGGCGGCCTCATCAAGCACGGCGCCAAGCTCCTGTTCGCCTTCGCCGAGGCGACCGTGCCGAAGGTCACGGTCATCACCCGCAAGGCCTATGGCGGCGCCTATGACGTGATGTCGTCAAAGCATATCCGTGGCGACGTCAATTACGCCTGGCCGACCGCCGAGATTGCGGTGATGGGTGCGAAGGGCGCAGCCGAGATCATCTATCGCTCGGAGCTGTCGGACCCCGAGAAGATCAAGGCGCGCTCGGACGAGTATCAGCGCCGCTTCGCCAACCCGTTCGTGGCCGCCGAGCGCGGCTACATCGACGAGGTGATCCTGCCGCGCACGACGCGTCAGCGCGTCTGCCGCGCCTTGAACATGCTGCGCAACAAGACCGTTGAGAACCCCTGGAAGAAGCACGACAACATCCCGTTGTAGACAACATTATCAATTCGAAGCCGAGCGCATTGATTGCACGAGTGCGCTCGGGCCGGGCACTGTGACGCCAGGCTGTCGAGGAGACATCATGGCTGCATTGGGACCATTGGCCGATATTGTCCCAGGTCTGACTGGCACCTCTAGCCTCTCCGTCGGGCCGGAGCATACCGCGGCCAAGGTGGGCTCCGGCGTCATTCCGGTGCTGGCGACGCCGGTCATGATCAATGTCATCGAGGCGGCCGCGCTGGCCTGTGCCGAGCATCTGCTGCCTGAAGGCCACCAGAGCCTGGGCATCCGCCTCGATGTCAGTCACATCGCGGCAACTCCCGTGGGCATGAAGATTACTGCCACAGCGCAGGTCACCAAGGTCGAAGGCCGAACGATCCACTTCAATGTGACGTGCCGGGACGAAACGGAGCTGATCGGCGAGGGGACACACCAGCGCGTGGTCGTCAACGTCGCCCGTTTCGAGGGGCGCGTGCGCCGCAAGTCCACGACGCAATAAGAATTCGAAACGCGGCCCGGTTTACCCTCCGCCGAACATGCGCTGCCAGAACCCCTGCGCGCGTCGTGCGGCTTCGCCCGAGCGATCGACAGCGATCAGCAGGGTGCCGGTCACGCCGGCAGCGCCCTCCTCCATGGCGAGTATGATGCCGCCGCCCTCCTTCTGGCCCTGGCGGAACAGGAAGTCCGTTTCGTTCGTCTGGTCGGGCGAGGGGCGGGCGTTATAGGGCGCGTGCGCCTTGTAGACCCGTGCACTCATGTCGTCGGGGAAGTAAATCTGCCCGGTAAGCACGGATTTCTCATCAAGAAGCGCCTTGATGTGGATGTGCGGCGTGCGGCCCGGGTACCAGCCCGGATATACCGTTTTGAACGTCACCATGCCCTTGGCGTCGGTCGTCTGCGTGCCGCGCAGATAGTGCTGCCCCTTGGTCGATGTGCCGCGATCGTCGCCTTGGCCGGCATAGCCCGAGTAGACGCCACCGGCATCGCAATGCCAGACATCGATGCGCACATTTCCCATCGGCGCGCAGCTCGCCTTGTCGATGATCTTGAGCACAAGATCGAGCCGCAGGCCCGGCTTGCCTTCCGTAATGTCGGCGCGCACGAGCTTGGGGTCGAAGTAGTAGGGGCCCTCGACGGCCTGAGGAAACAGCACGCAACTACCAGGCGGGTTGTCCGCCGCGGCAATGGGCTTTTCTGGAGTGGGGCCTTGTTCGGCCGCCACCGGACGCGGGCGGCCGGCGATGGCTGCCAGCAGTCCACCAAGCAGGCTTCGGCGCGACGTCGTCATGGTCTTGCTCCTGTGTTCGGTGATCGACGGGTAGCGCATGCGCCAACATTGGCGCAAATATGCCCTCGAACCTGCCACCGATCATCGCAGGTGGAGTTTGCGCGAGGCTCGCAGGCGTCACGACATCACATATCCGAGCGTGCTACATGTCGCTCGGTCTCAAGCGCGGGAGCACCCGTTGTCCCTCGATCTCAAGGACGCCAACGCCCTGGAGCGCCGCTACGACGCCATTGTCGTGGGCTCGGGCTACGGCGGCGCGGTCGCCGCCAGCCATCTGGCGCGTGCTGGACAGCGCGTCTGCGTGTTGGAGCAGGGGCGTGCCTTCCGTGCCGGCGACTTCCCTTCACGGCTTGGTGAGCTGCTCTCCGAGGTCGAATACCGTGATGGCTGGATCAGGCTCGGCTCGCGGCTGTCGCTGTTTCACTTTCGCGCGGGCGAGGATCTGCATGTGATGGTCGGGCGCGGCGTCGGCGGCGGCTCGCTCGTCAACGCGGCGGTGGCGATGCGGCCCGATCTCGCGGAGCTGAAATCGCGCGGATGGCCGGTTGAACTGGTCGACGATCCTGCGTTTATCGGCGGCTACGAGCGGGCCGAGGCCATGCTCGGCGTCTCGTGCGATCCCGATGTGGCCGGCGACGACAACTTCAAGGCGCTCGCAACGCTTGCCGAGGCGGTAGGCGCCAAGGCCGAGCCGGTGCCGTGCGCGATTGCATTCCGCGCGCGGGTCAATGCGGCCGGCGTGATGCAGTATGCCTGCCGCCGGTGTGGCGACTGCTGGTACGGCTGCAACATCGGCGCCAAGACCAGCGTGGCACTCACTTACCTTCCCGATGCCGTCGATCATGGCGCGCACATCTTTCAGCGCACGCGCGTGCGCCAGGTTGTCGGCACGGTCGATGGCCTCGAAGTCCTGGTTCAGCCAATCGATGAGAAGGGGCGTCTGGTCGATGGTGGCGAGCGTACCGTAACCGCGCCCCTGGTGATCCTGGCGGCCGGCGCACTCGGCTCACCGGAAATCCTGCTGCGCTCGCGCGAAGCAGGGTTGCCGGTGTCGCACCGCGTCGGCGAGGGCTTTTCGGCCAATGGTGATGATCTCGCGTTCATGTCTTTGCTTCCGCATGATGTGCGCGCCGTGGCCTTGGGCCATCCGCCGCGACGGCAGGATGCGGCGCCTCCGGGAGCAAACACCACGGGCATGATCCGCTTTCCCGCCGAGGGGGACGCGCCGCCGATGCTGCTTCAGGGCGGCATGATGGCCTTCGTGATCGCCGCGCTCGCTCCCATTCCACAGCTGTTCAGGCTGCGGCTCGGGCGCGTCTGGCGCATGCTGCGTGCCGGGCCATTCGGTGGCGAAAGGGCGCGTGCGCAGACCCTCTACATCATGGGGCATGACACGGCGGGTGGTCGTGTCACTCTCGACCGCGACACGGCAGCCGTATCCTGGCCGGGCGTCGGCGATGAGCCAGTGTTCGCGCGGGCGCGGGAGATCCTTGAGCGGGCCGCTGAACGGCTGGGTGCGGAGTATGTGTCCAACCCGCTGGCGAGCTTCTGGATGGGCCGCAAGCGCATCACGGTGCACCCGCTGGGCGGTTGCCGCATCGGGCGGGACGCGGGCGATGGCGTGGTCGATGATCGCGGGCGCGTCTACGATGCACGGGCCAATTCCAGCGCCCGGCGCGAACCGATCCCCGGTCTTTATGTGATGGATGGGTCCGTCATGCCGGGTTCTTTGGGCGCAAACCCCCTGCTCACTATTGCCGCGTTCGCAGAAAGAGCGATGCACCTTCTCTCAAAGGAGAGGGGATGGTCGGAAACGGCTCCCAAACAGGCACCCAGAGTGCCGCGAGATGCCGCTCAATAGTGTGCGAACTCCCCGCCGATGCCGCTGCCTCCCGGTATTTTCCGGTGCAGCCCAAGTCCTGCCAACAGCCTGAACGGTTGATGAAAACGCCGTTCAACGCGAGTTCAAGGCGCCAGGCGCATTCTCCCCTCATCGAATTGAGTTTCAACGCGACGACGAAAGTCGATCACCAAGGAGAATGAAGATGTCGATTGCGAAGATCATCCCCGCCGCCGCCATTCTGACCGTCGCCCTGTCGGGTGCCGCTGCCGCTCACTCGGTCAAGCCGGTCGACCGCATCCTGGAGAAGCAGACCGGGTTCATCGAGCTCGGCCGCCGCACCGGGGACATCACCTGGACCGAGGGCAACCGCCTGCGTGCCGAGCAGCGTGAGATCGCCCGGCTGCGCCAGCAGTTCCTGGCCGACGGCCGCCTGACGGGTCGCGAGTACCGCGAGCTGCGTGCCCGCCAGAAAGAGGCCAAGTCGCACATCATCCAGGAGGCGAGCGATAGCCGCCGCCGCGTCTGGTGGCTGCCGCGCTTCGGCCGCTGATCTTCAGCGCTCCCAATCCATTCCCCCCGGCGCGGGAGCGTTGTTCCGGCGGGCTGCTTAAAATGCAGTCCGCCGGTTTCGCTTCAAGTGAGACGCCGCGCAGCGATGTCGCGCATGGACAGATGAACCGCTGCTGTCGCTTGCATTCAGAGCGAGTTCAATGCGCGCCTTCTAACCTCCATCCATCGTCAACAGCCGGTGAGACCGGCAACGAACAGGGATGGACGACATGGCCCGCAACCTTCTTCTCGCCACCACCGCGTTTGCGATCGGCGCCACCCTTTCGGCGCTTCCTGCCTCCGCCGACCAGATCGATCGCCGGCAGGCCCGGCAGTCTGACCGCATCGAGCAGGGCATTCGGTCCGGCTCACTGACGCCGCGCGAGGCAGCCCAGCTGCGCCAGCAGCAGGCCTACATCCGCGATCTCGAGCGCAAGTACGAGCGCGACGGTCGCCTGTCGCCGCAGGAGCGCGCGCGTCTCAATGCTGCTCTCGACGCTGCGAACCGTTCGATCTATCGCGAGAAGCACGACGCGCAGAGCCGCTGGTCCGGCCGCGGCTGGTTTGGCCGCCGCCATAGCGAGAACGCGCCGGGGAACCGTCCCTGGTACCGCCGCTGGTACTGAGCCTGCCCGCGACCGATGAGCAAGCGAGGGCCGCATCCTCGGATGCGGCCCTTTCGCTGTGCCAGCTATGTCGATGAACTGTGCCGGGACGAAACGGCAGTTAGCGAATTGGTAACGCGAGCACCGCTACGCTTTGCGCTGATTCCGCGATCGGCGCCTGGGCGCTGGGATGCGGTACGGTGCGATCACGCATCTTCGGCTACGGCGGGCGAGGAGCGCTGAGGGACGATGGCGAGCTTCCTGGGATTGCCGGTCGAAGAGATGACGGCGCACGGCGCCATCGATTCTACCGATGTTTTCAAGCTGCGCAGCTTGCTCGAGACGGAAGGCGCGATTTCGGCGGAGGATGCGGACGCACTGTTCGCCATCGAGGCCACCGATCGCGCCGAGGACCGGAGCTGGGTCGATTTCTTCGTCGCGACCATCGCCGACCTTATCGTCACGCAGACTGCCCCGGTTGGCTACCTCGACGAGGGCAAGGCACGCTGGCTGACCGATCGAATCGCACTGGAAGGCCGGCTCGAAAGCCGTCCGAGGCTTGAACTCCTGATCACGGTGATCGCGCGTGCGCGTTATGCGCCGCCCTACCTGTCGGCCCTCGCGCTGGACCAGGTGAGATTGGCGCTGGCGGACGGATGCGGTCCCCTCGGTGCTGCGTGTCACGAAGCGGACAGCGTGGGCAATATCGGGCGTGGCATCGACACGTTCGACGTCGAACTGATCCGCCGCATTCTATACGCCTTCGGTGGCGATGAGGCACTGCCGATCACCGCCGCGGAGGCCGAGGTCCTGCTTGCGATCGACGAGGTGGCCTCCGCCAAGGCGTCGGACGCGCGGTCCGAGTGGGCCGACCTGTTCGCCAAGATCACCGCTAATCTCATTCTGGCGGCATCGGGCCATCTCGTGCCGACGCGGGAGCGCGCTCTCGCGCGCGACCTGCCTGCGGTCGGTGGTGTCGATGTTTCCCGCACGCCGCTCGAATTGTTGAACGCCATACGGGTTCTGGCAGCCTACCGTGGACTGTCGGTGGAGGCGCGCGCCATCCACGATCTCGAGATGGAGCGCATCGAATTGGTCGTGGGCGCTTCGCTCGCGCCGCCCGACGCGGACTGGCTCGCGGCGCGCCTGACGTCGAATGCGCGAACGGGGATGAGCGAGCAGGCGATCATGGCATGCGTCGCGGCCGCAGAGCAGCAGCTGCATCCTGCGCTCCGCGACGCCGTAGACCGCATCGCGCGCGCTGCATAAGAGCAGCCGATCGTTCGGCGCTTCGTTCTGAATAGCGTCCAGAAACCAGCATGAATCGGCACCAGGCGTCTGCATGGGACCGCAATTGCCTTGCGGTTGCCACAGCCGGCTTTGAAAACCGTGCGCGAACGTCATGTGCGGCGCTGCGGTTCTTGACGGCGGCGATCAAATCCTCGACCAGCGGGGTCTGAAGGCGGCTCGGGAGTGGTCGCAGCCCGCTCTCCGCCCGTGTCGAGGACGCATGCGAAGGCCGTGATGGCGGGACCGGCCAGCGGACGCAATCGCTGCGCCAATGCCGAGGATGTCGCCGTGGACACCAAACCCGATCCGATCGACCACGACACAGAGCCGACGCGTGCACCTGGCTTCCGCATCCAGATGCGCGAGGTCTTGCTGGTCGGGGGCCCGGCGGTGCTGCTGGTGCTGGCCGCCTTCTGGTTCGCTTTCCAGTTCGTCAAGCCAGCGCCTCCAAGCCAGATTGCGATCACAACCGGGTCGGAGGCCGGTGCCTACTACGCCTTCGGCAAGCAGTACGCGGCAAGCCTCGCTGAGGCTGGCATCAAGCTCGAAGTGCGCCCGTCGGCGGGCTCGGTCGAGAACTTGCGGCGGCTTTCCAGCGAAGCACCGGGCGAGCGTGTCGATCTTGCTCTGATGCAGGGCGGTATCGCCGACCGTAAAAGTGCTCCGGGAATCATCTCTCTGGGGCGCATCTTCCTCGAGCCCGTGTGGATCTTCCATCGTCTCGGCGAGCCGGTCGACAGGCTTGGCATGCTCAAAGGCAAGCGCATCGCGGTGGGCGGTCCGGGCAGTGGCACGCGCCGCCTTGCCGAGGATTTGCTTTCGGCCAACGACGTCAACGAGGCCAACACCTCCTTCCTGCCGCTGTCGTCGTCCGCGGCGGTCGAGGCGCTCTCCCGCGGCGAAGCCGACGCCGCATTTTTCACCTTTGCGCCAGAGAGTCCGCTTCTGCAGCGCCTGCTTCGCGAGGAGGCTCTACAACTCGTCAACCTGCGCCACGCCGAAGCGTACACGCGGCGATTTCCCTTCCTGACGCACGTCGTGCTGCCCGAGGGCGCGATCGACCTGGTGCGCAACCTGCCCCGTCAGGACATCCATATCCTGGCGGCGCAGGCGGCTCTCGTCGCGCGCGACGACCTGCCTCCTGCTCTCGCTGGCCCGATCGGGGACGCCCTGCGCGCCGCGCACGCCGCTGGCGGCATGTTCCATCGCGTCGGCGATTTCCCGCAGTCCAAGGATCCCGAGTTCCCGATGTCGGAGGATGCCGAGCGCATCTACACGTCGGGGCCGCCCTTCTTCCAGCGCTTTCTGCCGTTCTGGCTCGCATCCTTCATCGAGCGCATGCTCATCATGGCCGTGCCGATTGCGACGATCCTGCTGCCGCTCGTCAAGATCGTGCCGATGATCTACGACTGGCGCATCCGCAGCCGCCTGCTCTACTGGTACGCGCAGCTCAAGGCGCTGGAGCGGCGCATCGCGTCCGCCGGCCAGACGACGCGCATTGAGGCACTCCGGCGCGAGATTGATCACATCGACGAGGCGGTCAGCATGATTCCAGTGCCGCTGCACTACTCGGACCGGCACTACGAGCTGCGCGGCGCCATCGACATCGTGCGCCAGCGCATCCTTGGACGGTCCCAGCAGCAGGCGGCGGCCGAGTAGGCCGGCCGCGCCCCGCCCAGACCGAGCACCTGCGACAAGTGGCGGTTATGGCTTAAGTCTAATGGGCCGGTGCGATCCCGTTTACCTGACCATGAAGGGCGTCTAGAAGTCGTTCTCGGCCGGTGGCGGCCGATGACGGAGCGAGGGCGACGCAGGGCATGTTCAAGAAGATCCTGATTGCGAACCGCGGCGAGATCGCGTGCCGCGTTATGAAGACCGCGCGGCGCATGGGGATTAAGACGGTGGCTGTCTATTCGGACGCCGACCGTGATGCCCTGCATGTCGACATGGCCGACGAGGCCGTGCGCATAGGACCGCCCGCTGCTGCCCAGTCGTATCTGCTCATGGATCGCATCATCGAGGCGTGCAAGGAGACCGGCGCGGAGGCCGTTCATCCCGGGTACGGCTTCCTCTCGGAGCGCGAGGCATTTCCCGTCGCCTTGCAGAAGGCGGGCATCGTCTTCATCGGGCCCAATCCGAAGGCGATTGCGGCGATGGGCGACAAGATCGAGAGCAAGAAGGCCGCCGCGGCGGCCAAGGTGTCGACCGTTCCCGGCCACCTCGGTGAGATCGAGGATCCCAAGGAGGCGGTCAGGATCGCCCGCGAGATCGGCTATCCGGTCATGATCAAGGCGTCGGCCGGCGGTGGCGGCAAGGGCATGCGGATCGCCTACAGCGACAAGGAGTGCGAGGAAGGGTTCGCGCTCGCGCGTTCCGAGGCCAAATCGAGCTTCGGCGACGATCGCGTCTTCATCGAGAAGTTCATCGAGAACCCGCGCCACATCGAGATCCAGGTGCTGGGCGACAAGCACGGCAACATCGTCTACCTGGGCGAGCGCGAATGCTCGATCCAGCGGCGCAACCAGAAGGTCATCGAGGAGGCGCCCTCGCCCCTGCTCGACGAGAAGACCCGCAAGAAGATGGGCGAGCAGGCCGTCGCGCTGGCCCGCGCCGTCGGATACGACAGCGCCGGGACGGTTGAGTTCGTTGCCGGGCAGGACCGCAGCTTCTTCTTCCTGGAGATGAACACGCGCCTGCAGGTCGAGCATCCGGTGACCGAGCTGATCACCGGCGTCGATCTGGTCGAGCAGATGATCCGTGTCGCTGCCGGCGAAAAGCTCGCCTTCAAGCAGTCCGACATCAAGCTCGACGGCTGGGCGGTCGAGAGCCGCATCTACGCCGAGGACCCCTATCGCAGCTTCCTGCCCTCTATCGGGCGCCTGGTGCGCTATCTGCCGCCGCACGAGGGTACCGCGGACGGTCTGACGGTGCGCAACGACACCGGCGTCTTCGAGGGCGGTGAAATCTCGATGTACTATGACCCGATGATCGCCAAGCTCGTCACGCACGCACCGACGCGCGAGCAGGCGATCGACGTGCAGTCGACGGCGCTCGACGCCTTCTACATCGATGGCATCCAGCACAATATCCCGTTCCTGACGGCGCTGATGCAGCATCCGCGCTGGCGGTCAGGCCAGCTGTCGACCGGCTTCATCAAGGAGGAGTTCCCCGAGGGTTTCAAGCCGCGCACGCCGGAAGGCGAGGACCTTAAGGTGCTGGCCGCGGTAGCTGCCGCTATCGACCATCTCAATAACGCGCGCCGGCGGCAGATCACCCATCAGATGGATGGTGGCGTGGTGCGGTTCCGCGCCCGCCGGGTCGTCGATCTGGGCTCGCTGAAGCAGAACGTGCACGTTGACGGCAGCCTCGACGGCCCTATTCGCGTCAGCCTGCTCGACAAGGATGGCAACACGGTCGATACGCTCGAACTCGCCTCTCGCTGGTGGCCGGGCAACCCGGTCTGGTCGGGGGTCGTCCGCGACAAGGATGTATCGGTTCAGGTGCGCCCCATCGCCAACGGCTACGACCTATCCTATCGGGGCATACATCTGCCCGCCCGCGTCTATACGGAGCGGGAGGCGGAACTGGCCGCTCTGATGCCCGTGAAGGCGGCGGCCGACATGTCCAAGTTCCTGCTGTGTCCGATGCCGGGCCTGGTCAAGGCGATCAACGTCGAGACGGGAGCGGAGGTGAAGGCAGGCGACCCGCTGGCCATCGTCGAGGCCATGAAGATGGAGAACATCCTGCGGGCGGAGCGCGACGGCACGGTCAAGAAGGTGAACGCCAAGGTGGGCGACAGCCTCGCGGTCGATGCCGTGATCCTGGAATTCGGCTGAGCGGGGCGACCGCGCCTGCGCGGTTCGCCGTCGTTCCCGAGAAGTCCTCACCACCTTGCAGAGAGCCTCCATGCAGCGCCGCCTCATCAGCTCCGGCTCGCCGTTCGAAACGACCATGGGCTACTCGCGGGCGGTGGTGAGCGGGGACTGGATCCTCGTGTCGGGAACGACTGGTTTCGACTACGAGCGGATGACCATCTCCGAGGATGTCGCCGAGCAGGCCGATCAGGCCTTTCGCAACATCGCCAAGGCGCTGGGGGAGGCGGACGCCACGCTCGCTGACGTGGTCCGCGTCCGCTATATCTTCCCCCGCGCTGAGGACTTCGAGCCCTGTCTGCCGGTGCTCGGGCGGTATTTCGGTGATGTCAGACCCGCTGCGACCCTCATCGTCGCCGGCCTTGTAGACCCACGCATGCGCATCGAGATCGAAGTCTCCGCACGCCTGGCCCCCACCGGCTGAGCCCACCTTGCTCCGGTATCGGAGGGTGAGATTTTTGCCGGGTAACAGCTTCTCAACCGGATTGGTGCATCCTCCTGGGCCGATGCCTCCGGAGTAGGCCATCGACGTTGCCGAATGGCACGCGCAGGTCTGCTCACGTGCCGTTGCAACGCCTGAGTGAGAGTCCCGTCGATGTCGTCTTCCAGGTCGCTTCTCGCGCTGCTTCATTACCGCGGCCGCTGCAGCCGCACCGGCTTCATCGTGTTGGGCGCGCTGCTGCTTGCCGTCCAATTCGTTGCCGGCGCGCTCATGCTAGCTGCCGGCCTGAAGCCCGACGGTCCCGCCAGTGTCGTTCTCAGCGTTCCCCTGTTTTGGCTCGCCTTCACCGCGCTCGTACGCCGCCTTCACGATGTCGGCCATACGGGCTGGTGGGTGGTTGGCGCCATCGTTGCCTCGATGGTGTGGACCATCGTAATGGGACTGTGCTCCGGCCTGGTGCTCGACCCGCGCACCCTGACGCCTGAGCACATCCAGTTCTGGTCGCTGGTCGCGATCGTGCTTGCCCCGCCGATGTCCATGCTGCTGTGGATCCACGCAGCGCCGGGTATGACCACCGCCAACCGGCACGGTCCCCCGCCCGAAGGTTATGGCTTCGTCACGACCTACCCGGGCTTCGTTGGCGCCGCCGCTGCGGCTTGAGCGCTGCGCCAAGCGCTGCCAGGATCGCGCAACGCTTCGTCAGGCGATGCGGCTCGCTTGGCGTCTGAGGCTTGCGAGGATCGGCTCGAACGCCTCGTCGTCGCGTGTTTCCGGGTAGACCATGTAGACGGGATAGACGAACTTGCGCGAGCGCCCGATGCGCCGCAGCTTGCCGCGTGACATGTGCCGCGAAACCAGCCGCTCGGGGAAGTAACCCGAGGCTGCATTGTCGAGCAGATAGTCGAGCCCCAGCGGTCCGATGTCGAGGTTGAGGCCCGGGTTCGACAGCCGCGGATAGGCGGCTTCGTGGTCCTGCCGGAAGTCGGGTCCCCAATCCACATACACGTAGTCGCTGGGCGAGCGCCGCGCCTGCTGCGGCTGGCTCGAGACCATCACGAATTCCTCGTCGAACAGGTGCTCTATGGCGAGGCCTGGTGGCTGCACGGGGCGGTACATCACCGCGATGTCGAGCGTTCCTTCCAGCAGGCGCTGGGTCAGAACGTGCGACATACCGGCGCTGGCGGAGACGGCAATGTCGGTGATGTTGGAGCGCATCCAGGTGATCCAGCGCAGCAAGAAGCCGTCCCACAGGCTGACCGGCGCACCGATGGCAAGATGGTCACGATGCTGATCCGAAAGGCTTACTTCGAGCTGCGCATGCTGCCAGACGCGGACCAGCGCCAATGCATGCTTCTGGAACTGGTGGCCTGCACCGGTGAGTTCGGCGCCCGCTTTAGACCGCTCGAACAACGGTCTGCCGAGCTGGTGCTCGAGGCCCTTGATGCGCGCTGAGACGGTGGACTGCGTCACGTTCATCTTGCGCGCGGCTTCGATGAAGCTGCCGGTCTCTGCCACCATCAGGAAGGTTTTGGCGAGTGTGATGTCCATTCGCGGCGACGACTCGTACGCTACTCGACGAAGGTATCTTCATCACATCTATCGAAAGCATCGATAGGACGCACCATAAAAATCCGTTTGTGACTTGCTGTGTTTGTCACCAATGTCAAGCTGGCTCGTATCATGTCGAGCACGCATGCCCATCGCGTCACGTCGACACCATCGCATCACGCCGACAAGGGTCGCGACGCACCAGGGCTCACCATCGAAGGAAAGAGTCTATGAAGGCCAAGACTGCCAAGAAGCCTGCGGCGAAGAAGAAGGCCGCGAAGAAGCCGGCCAGGAAGGCCGTCGCCAAGAAGACGGTGGCCAAGCGCAAGCCGGCCGCGAAGAAGGCCGCCGCCGCAAAGAAGAAGGGCGTTGCCAAGAAGGCCAAGAAGGCCGTGAAGCGCACCGCGAAGAAGAAGGCCGCGAAGAAGAAGTGATCCCCTCCGGCACGGTGCCCCCGGGCAAAGGAGCGGCGCTTGTCGCCGCTGCTGCGGCCATCGTCCTCGGCGCACCGCTGGCGATAGCCCCCCTGGCACCGGCGCTCGCCGCATCCATCACCAACCGTGACGGACGACAGCACACGCTGATGATCGGCGCCGGCGCCGCCGCCGAGACCATAGTGTTGAAGGATGGGCAGTCGACGGGCAGCATCTGCCCCAAGGGTTGCCTCGTCCGTCTCGGCTCCGGTGGGAACGGCAGCGAGTACGTCATCGAGAAGAACGACAGCGTTTCGATCGAGGACGGAAAGCTCTTCTACGACGATGGGGCGGGGGTCCCGGGTGTCGCACCCGTTCAGCCGCCGACGGTGCCGCCGCTGCGCGGCGAACGTTGAAGTAGCTGTCCGGCGCTGTGTAGCGCGGGCAATGAAGCAGATCCAAGGGGCCCGGTTCACCTCGTGAGCCGGGCCCCTTTTCTTTAGATATTCGCTGTCCGCGCATCCAAGCGCCGCTGCCACGGGGGGCGATCGTGGTCGAAACGGACTGATTGTGCTCTGTTCAGTCCGTGAGGTCGGGGGCGTTCGTCGGCTGAACGGGGCCGATGAGAGCTGCGAAGCTCGCCTTCAGGGCCATATCGACCTCCTCCAGCGACACGATGTGGCCGAGATCGAGGAAGCTCGTCACACCATGTTCGGTGATGCCGCAGGGGTTGATGCCCGAGAAGTGCTCCAGGTCCGGATCGACGTTGATCGCGAAGCCGTGGTAGCTCACCCACCGCGTCAGACGGATGCCGATTGCGGCAATCTTGTCCTCCACGCCATCGCCGCGCTCGGGCCGAGGGACCCAGACACCGACACGCCCATCGCGCACCTCTCCGCGAATGTTGAAGCGGGCCAGCGTGTCGATGATGAGCCGCTCGAGTGCACAGACGAATGCGCGCACGTCGCCGTACCGGCGCTTGACGTCGAGCATCACATAGCCCACGCGCTGCCCCGGCCCGTGGTAGGTGAACTGCCCGCCGCGACCCGTCTTGTGGACGGGAAAGCGGCCGGGTGCGAGCAGGTCCTCGGCTCGAGCGCTGGTGCCAGCGGTATAGAGTGGCGGGTGCTCGAGTAGCCAGACCAGTTCGGAGGCCTTGCCGTCGCGGATGTCGCGGGCGCGGCTCTGCATGAAGGCAACGGCGGCCTCGTAGGGAACCGGCTGGTCGCTGATTGCCCAGAGCACCGGTTCGCCGGCGACCTCCGAGGCCGGCGCACATGCCGGGAGAGGTGACACTTGGTGCTCCAGGTCCGCCACGGGCAGGCTCCAGAATCGTTGTGCGCGTCCGGCAGAATAGAGCATCGCCTGCGTGCTTGTGCGAGGCCGAAGTCTTCGCTATATGGGCGCCTTCATGTCCTCACGATGCGGTCGTGGCGGAATTGGTAGACGCACTACCTTGAGGTGGTAGCGGGGCGACCCGTGGAGGTTCGAGTCCTCTCGACCGCACCAGATTTCTGAGGCGCTCCAAGTTTCCAGGCGCATTGTATCTGACCGGTGGCAGGAAACTCCTGCGCCGCGGTCGGCCGTGCGTTGCCGGTCTGTGCCGGAGGCCGACGCCGCGGCGCTCAAACGGCGTTGCCGACGAACGGCAACTGGCGCACGCGGGTTCCCGTCAGCTTGGCCCACGCATTGGCGACAGCCGGTGCGATCGGCGGCACGCCCGGCTCGCCGACGCCGGTCGGGGCCTCAGTGGACTTGATGATGGACACCTCGACGTCCGGCATCTCGTTGATGCGCAGGCTGCGGTAGTCGTGGAAGTTCGACTGGGCAACGGCGCCTTTGTCGAGCGTAATCGCGCCGAACAGGGCCGCACCCAGGCCGTAGCCAATGCCGCCCTCCATTTGAGCCCGAACGATATCCGGGTTCACCACAATGCCGCAGTCGACCGCGCACCAGACCTTGTGCACGCGCGGAGTCCCGTCCTTGCCGGCGGAGACTTCCGCGATCTGCGCCACGTAGCTTTTGAAGGACTTGTGCACGGCGACGCCGCGCGCGCGTCCGGGCTCCACGCTGCCACCCCATCCGGCCATGCGCGCCACCTCGCGCAGCACGCCCGCGTGTCGCGGTTGTCCGGACAGCAGTGCCAAACGGCCTTCAACGGGATCCTTGCCGGCGAGAGCCAGCAACTCGTCGATAAACGTCTCAGTCGAGAAGCCGGTGACTGAGTGACCGACCGAGCGCCACCACAGCACCGGCACGCCGGCCTCGATCATGTGCACGTCGACCTTGAGATGCGGAATAGCGTAAGCCAGATCGGCGGCGCCTTCCGTCATGGTCGGGTCCTTGCCGTCCTTCATCATCTGCGCCGCGAAGGCCGTGCCTGCGATGATCGACTGGCCCGCGATCGTCTGCTCCCACGACACGATGTTGCCCGCGGCATCTACCGCGCCCTTGATGCGATGCACGTTCAGCGGCCGATAGCGGCCGCCGCGGATGTCGTCCTCGCGTGTCCAGATCAGCTTGAGCGGGCGGTGCTCGCCAAGTGCCTTGGCGGCTTCCGCCGCTGCTACAGCGATATCGGCGTTGGGGGTTGCGCGACGGCCGAAGCTGCCGCCGGCCAGCAATGTCGTGATCGAGACGTCCTCGGGTCGAAGACCAAGCACTTGGGCTACTGCGGCCTGATCGACGGTGGGCAACTGAGAGCCCATGCGGAGGTGGCAGCTCCGCTCACTCACCTCGATCACGCAGTTGAGCGTCTCCATCGGCGCGTGGGCGAGGTAGGGAAACACATATTCCGCCTCGAGCTGGCGCAGTCCATCGGCACTCGGCGCTGCGCCGCGTTCGGCGGCGATCTTGCCGGGCGTTGCAGCCTGCTGCCGGCAGAGCTCCAGGATTTCGGCTGTCGAGCGTTTCTCGGCCTTGCTTTCGTCCCAGGTGACGGCGAGCGCTTCGCGTCCCTTGTTTGCGGCCCAGAAGCCGTCGGCATAGACCGCAACGCCTTGTGGGATCACGCGCACTGCAGCGACGCCCTTGATGGCGAGCGCGGCCTTGTCGTCGACGCTGGCCACCGTCGCTCCGAAGCGCGGCGGGTATGCAATGAGGACGGTGAGTTGTCCGGGCAGCTGCTGATCGATGGTGTAGATCGCCTTGCCGGTGGACTTCGGGGTGGTGTCGAGCTTGGGGACCGTCTGGCCGATGAGCGTGAAATTCTCCGGCTTCTTCAGAACCACATCCGCAGGAGGTTCGAGCTTGGCGGCGGCAGCGGCAAACTCGCCGAACGTTCCCGACTTGCCGGATGCCGTGTGCCCGATCCGTCCCTTCTTCACGTCGATCTCGGAAGCCGGAACCTTCCAGGCGTTTGCCGCCGCTGCGACCAGCATTGCCCGCGCGGCGGCTCCCGCCTTGCGCATCTGCTCATACGAATTGGCGATGGCGGTCGAGCCGCCGGTACCCTGCACTCCGAGCACGAGATTCTTGTAACGAATGACGTCTGCGGGCGCCGCCTCGGCCCTAATCTGGCTCCAGTCCGCATCAAGTTCCTCAGCGACGAGTGTCGCAAGACCGGTATAGGGGCCCTGACCGAACTCGATGTGCTTGATCAGCACGGTCACCGTATTGTCGGGCGCGATGCGCACGAATGCGTTCGGCGCGAAGGATGCGTCGGCTCCTGCCGCCGCCAGGGGGCGGCCGGCACCAGACTGTGCCCGGGCGCTGACCGGCAGTGTCACGCCGATAACGAGCCCCGCGCCCGCGGCACCTAACCCCTTCAGCACGTTTCGCCGGCTCGCCGACGACGGTGTCTCGTGTGCTTCGGCTGTCATGGCTTGCTGCCCTTCAGATTTTTCGCCGCGAGGTGGATGGCCTGCCTGATGCGCACGTAGGTCGCGCAGCGGCAGATGTTGCCTTCCATGGCCGCATCGATATCGGCATCCGAGGGCGCATCGTTCTTTGACAGCAGCGCGACGGCCGACACGATTTGACCCGACTGGCAGTAGCCACACTGGGGCACGTCGCGCTCGATCCATGCCGCCTTGACGGCG
The DNA here is from genome assembly GCA_050250815.1 of Hyphomicrobiaceae bacterium. Lineage (GTDB taxonomy): Bacteria > Pseudomonadota > Alphaproteobacteria > Rhizobiales > Hyphomicrobiaceae > JAEUMD01. The sequence continues at coordinate 22,105 of JBFWNY010000031.1, read as the reverse complement.
TCCGCCACGCGGCCGGCAAGCCCCTCGATGGTTACAACTTTGCCATCCGCCACGGTCTCGGCCGGCGTCACGCACGACCGGACCGCCTCACCGTCCAGCATCACGGTGCAGGCGCCGCACTGAGCCACACCGCAGCCGAACTTCGTGCCGGTAAGCTTCAACTCGTCGCGGATGACCCACAGCAGTGGCATCTCCGGATCGACATCGATGTCGTGCCGGCCGCCATTCACGTCGATCGTCAATTTCACTGGGCCCCTCCGCCTGTCGGTGGATTGTCGTAGTCTTCCGCGCTGCACAACCTAGCGCTCCCCGAGCGCGCGCCCAAGACTGTTAACGAAACCGGGCCAGCCAGCAGGGTCCCTGCTGGCCTGCTCTGGCGGCAGGCGCGCCAAGGACATATGGTGCCGCCAGACCATACCGTTAAGGGCGCCACGCCCAAAACGGCGGAGGAATTCAGACGTGATCTTCAACTCAGCCGGCACCGCTGGCGCAGCCAGACCCTGCCACATCCGGCCTTTGAACCGTTTCCGCCGCCGCCGCGACCTATGGGGCGAGGTGCGGGGATCGGCTTCGGGTGATCGGATGACGATCGCATGAAACCCCTCGCGGATGACGTCAACCTCATTCAGCGCATCGCCGGGCGCGATGAACTCGCCCTGCGTGCGCTGGTCGGACGGCATCAGGTGCGGCTGTTCCGCTTCCTCATGCGCCTCGTGCGCGACGAGGGCATGGCGGAGGAGCTGTCGAACGAGGTGTTCATGGAGGTCTGGCGCAATGCCGAGCGGTATGAAGGTCGCTCCCAGGTCGGAACCTGGCTTCTGTCGATCGCGCGCAACCGCGCCGTCAGCCGGCTGCGCAAGCGCCGCGAGTCCTCCTGGGACGAGGACGCGGCAGCCGAGATTGCCGACGACAGCGATACGCCTGAGGTCACAACTCAAAAGTTGGACAAGGCCGAGGCCCTCAGGCGGTGCCTCAACGGTCTCTCCGCTGAGCATCGCGAGATTGTCGATCTCGTCTACTACCAGGAGATGTCGGTCGCGGAGGTGGCCGAGATCATCGGAATTCCAGAGAACACGGTCAAAACCCGTTTGTTCTATGCCCGCAAGAAGCTCTCAGAGCTTCTCCTCAAGGCCGGTGTGGATCGAGGTTGGCCATGACGACTGATATGGACGCGCTGTCGGAGCGCGACGAGATCGAGATGCTGGTGCCCTGGTATGTCACCGGACGCATCAGCGCGGATGATGCGCGGCGCGTCGAGGCGTTCCTGCGCAAGAACCCTGACTTCGCCGAGCACATCGAACTCGCGCGGGACGAACGTGCCGCCGCCATCTCGGTCGCCGAGGCACAAGGGTTCCCGTCGGCCAGAGCCACCGATCGCCTGTTTGACACGATCGCGGCCGAGCCGAAGCTTGCCCGCTTCGTGACCCAAGAGAAGGCCAAGGGTCTCCTGGCCGGAATCCGCGAGCTGTTCGTCAATCCCTCGCCGATGGGTGTGCGCTACGCCGCCATTGCAGCCGCGGCCGTCGTGCTTGCCCAGAGCGCGGTCGTCGGTACCGTGCTTCTCAATCGCGACGACGGCGGCGGCTTCAAGACCGCAGCGGGTCCGAGCGAGACGGCGGTCCTCACCGCGCTCGTCGGCTTCAATGACGGCATTCTGCTTTCGGAGATCGCCGCTGCCCTCGACAAGGCCGGTGCGCGACTGGCGGACGGTCCGCTCAAGGGCGGTCTCTACAAGGTGCGCTTCACCCAGGCCGACGAGGCGCAAGCTCGCGCTGCCATGGATAGCCTGAAGGGCGACACCCGCGTCGTTCGGTTGGTGCTGCCGAGCCGCTAGAGACGGTCACGGTCCCGCGCAAGCCGCGCAAGTTTGGCAATGGCCTGCTGTGCGCCGGACTATGAACTGCGTCAGTCGAACAAGGTGCGGTTGAAGCGCTGCCGCCGGATCTCCGTGGACCAGCCGCTTCCAGTGGACGTGCGCGCGGCGTGCTCGGACCGTTCTGCCGACCGCCGCCGCTTGGCCGCGCCGCGCGAGACCGCAGGCGCTTCGGTCGAAGTTTCGCGGCCCGCACCGAGGCGCTCGCGTGCCGCCGGGCTCAGTGTTTCGACCGCGACCTGCTCCTGAGCCGTTGCAGCCGCCGCATGCGCGACCCGTTCAGGTCCGATAGCACCGAAGAAAGGCAGCATCGCCGCGCGCATCGCCGAACGTCCCTGAGGAGGGTCGGCCTTCACGAGCTTGGGCTGAAGCTCGTCCGCGAACTCCGGCAGCGGTTTCAGCATTTCCTTGGAGCGCAAGTGCACGACCCGGAACCCGCGCTCCTTGAGCTCGGCCAGGATTACCGGCAGCGCCTTGGCGGTCGCCGGCTTGATGTCGTGGAACAGCACGATGCCGCCGTTCTCGGCCTCGATACGATCAAGCGTCACGCGCGCGAGCTTGGCGGGACTGGAGATGAAGCTGTCGTCGGATACCACATCGACGCTGAAGGCGGCGACGCCGCGCTGCTGCAGGCTGTCGAGCAGTTTGGGACTGTCACTCAATCCGGGGAAGCGGAAGAACGGCGAGAGATTACCCCCGCTGGCGAGCGACAAGGCGGCAAAGCCGCGCTCGAACTCGTCGCGCGCCTTGTCCGATTTGAGGCGGCGCATGTTGAGCGGATGCGACCAGGTATGCGAGCCCAGCGTATGCCCGCGGCTGACGACATCACGCAGGGTGGCGGGGTAGGCCATCGCCATCCGGCCGACCGAGAAGAAGGTCGCCTTGGCGCAGTGGCTGTCGAGCGTGTCAAGGATGGCGCGGGTGATCCAGGGCATCGGGCCGTCGTCGAACGTCAGGACGACCTCTTTCGGGCGAAGGAACCGCTGCTCGTTCTGCTGCCGCGTGATGCGGCCGAACAGGGGGCCGGAGCGCGTGTCGATTTCGACGATCCGCTCCACACCGAGTGCGTCGGGGCCGCAAGTCGCGGACTTGTCGCCGGCGGCCGTCGCGGACGTCGTCGACATCATGACAAGCGCTGTAGTCAGGCTGCAGACCGCCGATGCGAGCACGCCGAGCCGGCGCCGCGTCCCGAGCGGCGAGCATGATGCCCGCAGTCTGGCCCCGTGATTGCTCAGCATTCCCTCGTATCCAAAGGCGTAATCCCCTCGCCACATTGGCGAAAACGGGAGCTGCCGCAAGGGGGTGTCACGCCGCAGTGGACGCATACAGCCGGGCGAGGCGCGAACCGGCCACACCGCGGCCCGAGGCGGATCACCGAGACGGACGCGCGGCATCCGCCGAGAGAGAGACTAACGGAAACTTGACAAGCAAGCGTAAAGAGGTGCCACTTAAGAGTGTGATGAATGGGCGGGTTGGTTGCTAGAAGTTGTGAATTTTATCCATCCACGTCGGTTCGGGGCGCTTCCAGGACGGGCGCTCCTTGCGTTCCGCCTCCGCCCGGCGCGTTGGATCGGACGCCCTTCTGCTGGTGCGCTCCTTCACCACGTCGACCGGCTTCCACGGTAAGGAGGCTTGGTCCTCCGGCCGCGTGACGGTCGCCGAGGTCGCTTCACCCTCCTCCATGGCCCACGTCACGGCGCGGGGTGAGAGGGGGGCTCGCGCGGAGGCCACCGCCCGCCGTCCAGCCTCTTTCGCCGCCATCTGGTCGAAGGTCGCGAGCGTGGTCGCGGGTGCCTTGGGCACGAGGTGCACGATCTTGAAGTTGCGCGCCTTCAGCTCGTCGAGGAGGTTCGACAATCCTGCCGCCGTCGCTGGCTGAATGTCATGGAACAGGAGGATGCCCTTACCCTTCTTTTCAAGCCCCTTGAGGATGTTGTTCTGCATCTTCTTCACATCGTGGGAGCGGTAGTCGTAAGCGTCCACGTCGATCGAGAAGATGCCCAGATTGCGTCCTTCCAGGTGCGAAATGCTCCGCCGCGTGTCGCGGAGATAGGGGAAGCGAAAGAACGGCGCGATGGGGTGGCCGAGCGCGGTGGTCACCGCACTGAAGCCAAGCTCGATCTCACGCGTCGCTTTCTCTTCCGAAAGTTTCCCCAGATTGGCGTGCGACCAGGTGTGCGAGGCAACAGTGTGACCGAGCGCGGCAACGCGCTTCACCAGATCCGGGTGGGCGAGAGCCATGCGGCCGACCATGAAGAAGGTGGCCTTCGCGCAGTGGCGGGCGAGTGCTTCGAGCACGCGCTCGGTGGTGGCATGGCCCGGGCCGTCATCGAACGTCAGCACGACCTCGCCCGGCTCGAGGAAATCGATCTCCTTGTATTGCAGATTGCCCAGGCGCGGGCCGTCGGTCGTGTCGACTTCCACAATCCGCTCGACACCCAAAACGTCCTGAGCCTTGCACGCGGCCTCCGTCGACGTTCCCGGCTCGGCACGTGTCACCGTCATCGCCCAGGCGATCAGCGCGACGGCGAGCAGCATCGTGAATGACAGCCGCAACGCGTGGGCGCGCCATTGCCCCGCACTTGCCAGCGCGGTTCTGCCGGGACCGCCTAACGGTCCCACAGGCGTCGGATTGAAATTCCCCATCGCGTCCCTCGATCTTCCCACCACGCCGATCGATGCCCCTGAAGACAATCGTCGATGTCAATGCTTTCTGCAGCGGCCCATCTGGAGGACCGCTGAAACGTGCCCGCAGCGCACCAACGCAGACTGTCCCCTCGTGCCCGATCCGTAGGGCACGGTGCCCGGCCGGTAAAGGTGTGCCGGGCCCACCGATTCCCAGCTCTGCGCCTTGTCGCCGGCGCACCGCCGGTGATACTAGGCGGCGACGGCGGTCACGGGCAACGTATCGGCGCACGCTATCCGATGGCATCGACACCTTTTTTCGGTTGGGTGTGTGCCTGAGAAACAGCCGGACATTCGGCGAGTTTGCGGCGAGTTTGCCGGTTCACGGGGCCCATTTTTCCATCGAGTCGTGTCCGTGTCGTGGCAGCTTGGCGGCGTGCGGCCGCCTGATGCAGGAGCTTGCACATGTCAGAGGCAGAGCGCGAGGAGGCTGCCGTTGCCGAGCCGGACGACAACGCGCTCGCGCGCCTTGTCGGTGCTGTCGCCGATGCCATCGAGCGTGACGACACGGCCGGGATAGTCGCGCTTACCGAGCCTCTGTCCACACCCGATCTGGCCGATCTCGTCGAACTCCTCGATCCCGACGACCGCGTCCGGCTGGTCGAGGCGCTGGGCCCCCGATTCGACTTCGAGGTGTTGTCTGAGATCGACGCGACCGTCCGCGACCAGCTCTCCGAGGCGCTGCCCAACGCCCTGCTCGCCGAGGCGGTCCAGGCACTCGACACCGACGACGCAGCCTACCTGCTCGAGAACCTGGAAGAGGCCGACAAGCAGGAGATCCTTGCGCAGCTGCCCACCAGCGAGCGCGCTGCGCTGGAGCGCAACCTAGAGTACCCCGAAGAGACCGCCGGCCGCATCATGCAGGCCGACTTCGTGGCGGTGGCGCCGTTCTGGACGGTGGGCAAGGTCATCGACTACATGCGCGAAAGCGATGAGCTGCCCGATGTCTTCTCTGAAATCTTCGTCGTTGACCCGAGCTTTCGCGTGCTGGGCGCGGTGGAGTTGAGCCGCCTGCTCAGAACCAAGCGCGATGTCCGCGTCGACGCCATCATGAACGAGGAACGCCACTTGGTGCTCGCGACCGAGGACCAGGAGGAGGTGGCGCGCCAGTTCCGCCGCCACGACCTCATGAGCGCGCCGGTGGTGGACGAAAACCAGCGGCTGGTCGGCGTCGTCACCGTCGACGACGTCGTGGACGTCATCCAGGACGAGGCGGAAGAGGACATGAAGGCGCTGGCCGGCGTCGGTGACGAAACGCTGGCGGACACCGTCTACTGGACGGCGCGCAGCCGCGTTCCTTGGCTCATCGTCAACCTCGCCACCGCCATCCTCGCCTCGTTCGTCATCCAGATCTTCGATGCCACCATCGAGCAGATGGTTGCGCTGGCCGTGCTGATGCCGATCGTCGCCTCGATGGGCGGCAATGCGGGCACTCAGACGATGACGGTGACGGTGCGGGCGCTCGCTACCAACAAACTGGGCAGCGTCAACACGCCTCGCGTCGTCACACGCGAGTTTCTGGTTGGAATCGTCAACGGGCTTGTCCTGTCGGTCATCATGGCCGCCGTGGTCTACATCTGGTTCGGGTCGAGCGCTCTGGGCGCGGTGATAGCGGCGGCGATGGTCATCAACATGATCGCGGCGGGTGTGGCGGGCATCCTCATTCCGCTGGTCATGGATCGGTTCGATCTCGACCCGGCGCCTGCATCTGGCGTGTTCGTGACGACGGTGACCGATGTGGTCGGCTTCTTCGCCTTCCTCGGCCTGGCGGCGCTCTGGCTGCTGTGATTCAGAAGCCCGCGAGCCGCAGGATGTCGCGGAAGACCTGCACCATCGCCGGGTAGCTCTGCAGGATCTCCGACAGGTCGCTGGCGATCTGTCGGAGACGCGAACGGCTGTCGGGGCTCGGCGTGCCGGAGCGCATCAGCTTTTCCAGCTCGGCAAGCCGCTGTTCGATGCCACGGGTCTCCGCGCTCTGGCCGTAGAACTGGCGCCAGTCCTCGATCGTGCGCAGATGCGCGCCATAATCGATCGTGGTGACGGTCTGCGTGTTGCCGGTCGCGACGTTGCCCGTGCCGAGCTGCGCGCCGGGCGAATGCTGCGCGTGGTAGGTCGTCTCTGTCGTCCCGGCACGCGTCCCTTGTCCGGTTGCGACAACATTTCCCGAGCCCTGCACGACGGCTTCTGCGGTAACAGAGTTGTCGTCACCCGCAACGTACTTGTCGATGCGGTGCTCATGCTTGGATTGATCGATGATGAAGGTCTTCGCCGTCTTGAGGTCGTCTGAGTTGATCTTGTCGGTGATGAAGGTCTTCACCTCCAGCAGCAGCGGCAGGTTCTTGCTGTCGAAGACCGTGCGCGATCCGTCGCTGGTTGCGATCTCGAGCCGGTAGATGCTGCGAATGAGGAAGGCGAGAAGCGCGCCGGCCGCCAACCCCGCTAGCCACTTGACCCATGCGTGTTGATACGAGGTGATTGCGTAGCCGAGCACCGTGCTCACGACGCCGTAGCCAAGGGCCGCCACCAGCAGCCTCAGCGGCCACCGGCGATGGACGTAGATCGATACCGTGCCGATTTCGGCGATGGCGATCGCGCGTCCGCCGGTGTCGATCACCCGCTCGCGGACGGTGAGGCTGCCGAACGACTGCGTAGCCGTCGCGGCCGGTCCGATCGCCGAAGTCAGGTTGTCGAGCATGCTGTCCCCTCAGCTTTCAGGGAGCGGAAATTAGGGCCTGATCGCCTGAGATGGAAGTCCTCCAGCCGTCATCGATTATGAGGGGGTAGGCTATAGGCAAACCAAGAAAGACCAAGAGGCCCCCTAATCGATAATACCTGCTCTAAACAATCGCCGCGCGAACGCAAAGCCCGCGCGGCCGGCCAAGTTGCAAGATGCGTCGGATCTCGCCCTGTGCCCGGCGCCGCGTTGCGGCGATGGGCACCAGGATCAGCTCGTCGGCGCGTCGAGCTTGCGCGTCAGGCTCTCAAACTCTCGCCGCAGCTCCTCGTTCTTGAAGATCTGCTCGAACGTCGGGGCTTCCAGCCGCTGGATCGCCTCGAACGATGTCGCGCTTTCACGCATCAGGTTGCGGAGCTGGAAGCTCGCCTCGACGGTCTCGAACGTGTTGTCGGCAATCCGCAGGTCGTGCGTGGCACGCGTCCTTGCCCGTGCGATCTGCTCGCGCTGCTGGTTGAGGTACTTGCGGTAGCCACGCGCGGCGTCCTCGGCGACGCGCTGGCTTTCAAGGTTGGCCTCCAGGGCCCGCTTCTGGTCGGGCCGGTTCTCGGCGCGCAGGAGGGCTTTCGTCTTGGCGCGCGCTGCCTGGATGTCCTTCAGGATAGCCTCGAGCTTGGGCAGGTAGCCGTTGTCGATCTTGGCGATGGTGGCGTCCTGCGCCTGCACCAGCATGGCGAAGAGGGCGGCGTGCATCGCGAAGTATTTGCGCGCGGCATTCATGTTGTCGCCCGACGCTGCCATCAACTTCGACAGCTGCGCGTCGATCACTTTGGCAGCGTCGAACACCGCGACGAGGCGTACGAGATCGCCTGACAGCACACTGTCGAGCAGCAGGTCGACCTGCGCGGTGCCTAGTTCGACACCGGCGCTCTTGAGCGCCTCGTGGATATCGGACTTGGCCTTGGCGATCTCGGCTCTGTTGCCATCGATGCGCTTGCCGGCGTCGGCGATACTGTCTTCGAGGCTCGCGACAGTGTCCGTGATGACACCCGGCAGGATGCCGTCCTTGGGCGCCGTAAGCTGCTTCTCCTTGAGTTTGACGATGCGGTCCTCGAGCTCGCGGATATTGCCGCGCAAGCCCTCGACCTTCTTCTGAACGTCAACGACGGGGACGTCGGTGACGATGCCGAGCGCCGAATCCAGCAGCCCGCGGATCTTGGCTTCGCGGTCCTGTCGTGTTTCCGTCCAGATCGGGGGCACGAGGAAATCCTCGCGAGCGGGCAGCTTACCGGCTTCCGCGCGCTGGTCGGCGGCATCGCGCAGCACGGCGTCGATGGCTGACATCAGGCGGCGGGCCTGCTCGTACTGGGCGTCGCCCTCACGCGGATCGGGTACGGCAGCAGCTGCCGGCGAGTCGGTCGCGGCCTTTTCGGCACCATCCTTGGTCGCGGGTTCGGCGGCGGCGGGCGTCGCGATCAACGCGCCACCGGTCCGCGCCAGCAGGTCGGCGATACGGTCGCGACCCGCCGTTTGCGCATCCGCGGGCACCGTCAGCACCGCAAGCGCTGATAGGGTGGCCGAAATCGCCAGGAATTTCCCCGTTTCGCTTCGCATGAAACGCTCCTCCCACGGCCGCGACGAAGCGCGACAATCTAGGCTTTTAGATGGTGCGTGCGCTGGGCTTTCTCAATGGTTGTTTCGCCGCCATGCCTGGTGGACCACGTCCAACAGCGCGGCGTCGATCTGCCGGACATCGGTGAGTACGATCATGTGGGTCATGGGCTGCGAGGATCGTGCCAGGGTTACGGGCAGCCGCACCCGCTCCCAAGGCTGCTTCAGGGGGGCCTCACCTAAGTCCAGCGCCAGGCGCAGGTCCTTGCCGCTGACCGCGATGAGGCCGAAACGCGCGGGCCCACCGAGATCGATGGCCGAACCGGCAGGTGACGCCACGAACAGCGGAACACGTTGCTCGATCTCGCGCAGGACGAACTGTGCGAGCGGCCGGTAGGCCTTGGCCTTGTCGAGAACGGTGTCCAATCCGGCACTCGCGGTCGGGGCGGGCGGCTTCTCCGCCGGGCTTGGACGATGGGGAGCCTGTGCAACTGGTTCGGTGGCGACCGGTGCCGGCACGACGCGCAGATCGGGCTTTGCCACGGCCCTCGCAGGCAGTGGCCCGGTGGCTGCGACACGGTCGGGCTCGACCGCACGAGTTGACGGCGGAGCGGCCACCTCCGCGTCCGTCTGAGGTGGCGGAGCGCTCGCCGAAGTCGGCTCAGGCGCCGCTTCCGGCGCCCCTTGAACCATCGCCGCCGAGTCGGCCTTGGGCTCGGATGCCGCGATGTCAGCGGCGTCGAGGTAGACGGGGCGGCCGCCGTTGTGATGGATGCGTTCCAGCCAGGATGCGCGCGAGAACGTGAAACCCTGCCGCCGCAGCCAGTCGATCGTGTCGTTCCGGTGCGGCAGATTCTGGGAGGAGATCAGCGCCATCCATTGGCCGAGGTCGCGCCCGGTATCGGGCAGCAGGCTGTCGAGGAAATCGCGCTCCTTCTGCCTCCAGTCCGTGCTCATCTCAAGGTCCCGGCCAGGCCTCCGTTCGACATCAGATCCAGCGCCTCGTGCGGTCGCGGTACGCGCGCCAAGCCTCGCCGTAACGCGCTTCCAGGTGCCGCTCTTCGGGGAGGATGGCAAGCCATGTGACGAGTGCCACGAACACCGGCACCAGTAGCGCGAACCAGATGTTCTTCGACAGCTCGGCCAGACCGAGCAGTATCATGGCGTCACCGACGTAGATCGGATTGCGGCGCCAGCGGTAGGGGCCATCGGTAACCAGGGCGCTCGTGGCGCGATTGGGCAGCACCGTGGTCTGATGTCGCCACAGTGTCATTGCCGCCCAGAGAATGAGGGCCAGACCTAGCGCGCCGATGCCTAGGCCGATAAAGCGCGCTGCAGTATCGTCGAGCCCCGGCCACGCGAGCGGGAAGGCGCGCTGAATGGCCACCCCGCCGGCCACTGCCAGCACGAGCAGGATGGGCGGCCAGGGGACGCGGCTGGGAGCGCCGTCCGTCGGTCGATGGTTTGCCACGCTCACGTTTCCCCGCTTGTCCGATGTCCTCGCTGGCGCCACGAAGCCAAACGGCAACTCGCGTTCTAGCGGCGTGCTGTCCAGCCGAGGTTCGATTCGTTATACCACGCGAGTAGGGCGTGCTGCGTCAGATGAGCCGTCAACGCGGTTGATCTCGATCGGCTGCGGCCAGGAGAGGCCAGGGTGAAGCGAGACGTGCAGCCGGAGCCGGTTTCCGTCGATGCCGCGGATGATCGCGTCACAGCCGGTCAGGCGGTCTACGCGCCGCTGTCGCTCGCCGTCTACGACTTCATCGTTCACGGGCTTTCCAACCATGCCCTGTGGCGATGTCCGACGCGCGATCTGCAGGAGCTGTATGACCGCAACGTTTCGGCCCGCCACGTCGATGTCGGTGTCGGTACCGGCTATTTCCTTTCGCATGCACGTTGGCCGGTCGAAAGGCCGCAGGTGACGCTCGTCGATCTCAATCCGCACTGCCTGTCGCGCGCGGCCCGCCGCATCGCGCGGCTCAAGCCGGAGCGTGTGAAGGCCAACGTTCTGGAACCGTGGCCGGCAGAGGCAATGGGATCATCCTATCTGTCGGCCGGGCTGTGTTATCTGCTGCACTGCGTGCCCGGGGCCATCCCCCAGAAGGCGGCCGTGTGCGACCACCTGCAGCCGCACCACGCCCCCGGCGCGCGCATTTTTGGCGCCACGATCGTGCAGGGCGACGCGCCGCGCAATGGGGCAGCCCGCGCGCTGATGGCCGCCTACAATCGCAAGGGCGTGTTTTCCAACGAACAGGATCGCGTCGAGGATCTCGACGCAGCCCTACGCCTGCGGTTCGACGATGTCCGTGTGCGACTGGCGGGTTGCGTCGCCCTGTTCGAGGCGCGCGCGCGATCGGCGTCGTAGGGTTTGTGAGCAATTCTCCGCGCTGCCGGCGGTTCAAACGTCCGGCGGATCGCCCGGCGATAGCGGCGGCCCGGAGCCCGGCAGTCTCGTGCCTGCAGGGCGTGCCGCATCGCGCACGATGATCTCCCGGTGCGGGTAGGGGATCGTGATGCCCGCCTGCTTGAAGGCGTCCCATAGCGCCAGAAATACGCCGCCACGGATGTTGGTAACGCCGTCCTGCGGGTCGTCGATCCAGAAGCGCAGGACGAAGTTTATGGAGCTGTCGCCGAATGCAGTGATGTGACAGACGGGAGCCTGCACGGTTTGCACGCGCTTGACGCTCTGCGCGGCGGCCACGGCAATCCGGCGCACCTCGTGTGGATCGCTGTCGTATGACACTCCGAAGTTGAGATCGATACGTACCAGCTTGTCGGTATAGGACCAGTTGACGACATTCTGGGTGATGAAGGTCTCGTTGGGGATCAGATACTCGACGCCATTGCGCGCCACCACCGAGACGTAGCGGGTGTTGAGTGAGCGGATCTTGCCGAACGTGTCATCGACGGAGATGACGTCCCCCGGCTTGATCGAGCGGTCGGCGAGGATGATGAACCCGCTCAGCAGGTTCGACGCGAGCTTCTGTAGCCCGATGCCGAGCCCGATGCCGAGCGCGCCGGAAAAGACGGCCAGCGCCGTCAGATCGACGCCGATCATGGTCAGCGCCATGACGACGGCGAGCGTCAGTGCCGCCGCCTTGATCGCCTTTCCGATCAGCACCTGCGCGGTTTCCGAGAGATCGAGGCTCTGGCGCATCCGCCGGTCGAGCAGGTCGGTGACGAAGGATGCGATCCACACGAACGCCGCCAGCAGCAGCACACCTTTGACCAGCATCAGCAGAGAGAAGCGCGTGGTCCCGAACCGGAGGGCTGCGCTGTCGAGCAGGTTGGCAACCTCGCCAGCCACGCCCAGGAAGTTGGCCGCCACGATAGTCCAGGCGACAACGGCGAAGACGTTGCCGAGCGAGCGGTTGTGAATGAGGCGCGAGAGGATCGAGATCACGACCCAGGCGGTGGCCAGCGAGACCGCAAGAGCGATGAGATAGCTGCGACTCGGCCAGGTCGCCGCGCGCATGGTGGCGAGCGCCAGCCAGAGGCCTAGCGCGAACAGCATCCATTTCAGCCGCCGCAGCAGGATGGCGAGCGCCCGCAGCAGGCGCGGCTGGTCGTGAATGCGTCTGAGACGTTCTTCCAAGATCGGCGTCAGCCGATGCGACAGCACCGCGGCGGCGACATAGACGGAGGCGATGATCCCGATCTGCGCCAGCGACCAGAAGGACGCGAGATTGCCTCCTTCTCGTCCGAGCATGGCGATGAACTCGGAGACCGCTTGGTCCCAGGTCCGCGTCGGGGGCGTCTGCAGGAGGGCTGTGAGGATCATCGGCGGGAGCGTTGCGAGGTCGTGCGGTTCGGCCGCAAAGGGGCGACAGAGCCCGCTATCAGTTCGTGGGCGTCAGAACCGAGCTATAAGCGCATGCGAGGCAACCTCCAACCCACAGCCGCACATGCGCGCGGATAGAAGGCAGTCGCAGCGTGGCTCATATCCTGTCGAAAGTAATCGGGTTTCTACTGCTGCCGTCATCCCTGCTCATGGCCAGCGTCGTGGCAGGTCTGGTCCTTGTCATGGTGGGACGCCGGCGTGGAGGCCTGTTTCTGAGCGGCCTCGGCGTGGTCGGCCTGTTGGTAGCCGGGCTCAGTCCACTGGCAAACATCGCGCTGCGCCCTCTGGAGGAGCGCTTCCCGGCGGTGGCACCGGCCGAATTCACAGGCCCGATTGAAGGCATCATTATCCTTGGCGGCGCCGAGGACGGACGCGTTTCGGCAAGGCGGGGCGGGCGTCTGCATCTCAATGAAGCGGCGGAGCGCGTGACCGAGGCGGCGACCCTTGCGCGCATGTTGCCGAAGGCGCGTGTGGTGTTCACCGGCGGGGTAGGCGGTCTCACCGATGTCGGGCCGAGCGGTGCCGAGCATGTCGGGCGCTATCTCGTCGAGTTGGGGATAGCGTCCGAGCGCATTCTGCTCGAAGGCGCCTCGCGCAACACCTATGAGAACGCGCGGTACACTGCGGCGATGCTCGGTGCCACGGCGGGCCAGCGCTGGCTGCTGGTGACATCTGCACACCACATGCCGCGGTCAGTCGGCGTGTTTCGGGCCGCCGGTATCGATGTGCTCGCCTATCCGGTCGATTACCGCACGGCGGGCGCGGAAGACGGTGCGCTGTGGTTCTCATCCCTGCCAGCTGGCTTGCAGAGGACCGATCTGGCGGCCCGCGAGTGGCTGGGGCTCGTCTTCTACAGGTTGACCGGCCGGACTGGGGAGTTGCTGCCGGCTCCACGCGGCGCCGCGACCAGCTAGTGCTTCTTCTTCGTCTTGGCGGCGCTGGGCCGGATGAGAGCGGGGGGGGGCGCGCCGGGCGCGCGCGCCAGTTCCGCGTCGATGTCGTAGTACGCGCATTTGCGCGACTTGAGCAGGTCGTTCATCGCACGCAGCTTGGCGACGTCGCGTGCCTCATCGGCAGCTGCGTCGGCGCCGCGCTGCGTGCCGCCGAAAATCGGTACGGCACTGCGCTGGATGAGCTGGGCGGCGCCGCTTTGCTTGGGCCGCGCATCGCCACCGCGCAGTTCCATGAGGCGGATCTGCATGCGACCGGCCATCTTGCGGCAGTTCAACCCGGCTTCCGCGGCCGTGAGCACGCTCGAGCCGGTGGGTTCGGCCGCTTGGGCGGGCAGGGTCGGTCCGCCGACCGCGAGTGCGATGCACATGACGCTCGAAACACGCATGCGGCGCCATGGCGACGTGTCAGTCCCTGGTATCGTCGAGCGGTCCATCGGTCCTCCTGGTCGCCCCTGTTCGACGTGCCAAACCCGGCGAAACTAGGGTGGTGCTCGCCTGCAGGCGGCCTGTGGGCGTTAACCTCGGCGGGTAGGGATGGCCACGGCAATGCCCTTGACGGCCCCGGCGTGAGCGGGGATAACGGCGCCATGATGCGCGGCGTAGCATATCTGGCACGCAACATTCGTTGCTGCATTACCATTCGGGCTTAGCCCGAGCGGCTGGCGCGCGCCTTGTCCTCTGTCTCTACCGGATGAGAAGACCGCACCGCCAGCTTTTCGGGCGGCGCGTTCTCTTTTGGTTTTCGCAGCGTGCCGGCACCGCGACAGCCGGCCGCGAGGGGGCGAGGATGCCACTCAGGATCTACAACACGCTGTCACGATCGAAGGATGCTTTCGAGCCGCTCGATGCCTCCCGCGTGCGCATGTACGTGTGCGGACCCACCGTCTACGACTTCGCCCACATCGGCAACGCCCGTCCCATCATCGTCTTCGACGTCGTCTTCCGGTTGCTGCGGCGGCTGTATGGCGAGGACCACGTCGTCTACGCGCGCAACATCACCGACGTCGACGACAAGATCAACGCGCGCGCGGCCGAGAGCGGCATCGGCATCCGCGATCTCACCGACGTCACCGCACGCCAGTTCCACGAGGATATCGCTGCGCTCGGCGTGCTGCCGCCGTCGGTCGAGCCGCGCGCCACGGATCATATCGACGACATGAAGGCGCTGATCGAGGCGCTCGTCGCCCGCGGTCATGCCTACGTCGCCGAAGGTCACGTGCTGTTCCATGTTCCGAGCCTCAAGGGCTATGGGCGGCTGTCCGGGCGGACGCTGGAGGAGATGGAGGCCGGCGCCCGTGTCGAGGTCGCTCCCTACAAGAAGGACGCCATGGACTTTGTCCTGTGGAAGCCGTCCAAGGAGGGAGAGCCGTCGTGGCCTTCGCCCGCCGGCATCGAAACGCCGGGGCGACCTGGCTGGCACATCGAGTGCTCGGCCATGGCCGGAAAGCACCTGGGACAGGTGTTCGACATCCACGGCGGCGGCATCGACCTGGTTTTCCCGCATCACGAGAACGAGGTGGCGCAGAGCTGTGCCGCACACGGCACCGACGTCATGGCCCGCTACTGGATGCACAACGGGTTCCTGCAGGTCGAAGGCGAGAAGATGTCGAAGTCGCTCGGCAACTTCATCACGATCCGCGACCTGTTGGAAACCAACGAGTTCGGGGGCCGTCCCTGGCCCGGTCCCGTCATCCGGCTTGCGATGCTCAAGACGCACTACCGCCAGCCGATCGACTGGACCGTGCGCCTTCTGGAGGAAGCCGAGCAGAACCTCAAGGACCTTGCCCAGGTCCGCTACGATCACGCCCGCACCGAGCCGGCGCTCGAAGTGCTGGAGGCGCTGCTTGACGACTTCAACACCAAGGAAGCCATCGACCGGATCTTCGATCTGCTGCGCGAAGCGCGGTCCGGCAACGCCGAGGCCGGTGGTCGGCTTGCTGCATCGCTCGCGCTCATGGGCCTGCTGGAACGCGATTTCGACGGAGCGCTGCCGCCGTACGCCACCGATGAAGACGGCGAACCCATCGTCACCGGCAACCCCTTCGTCGACCTGTTGACGGAGCTGTCGCGCGCGTTGCCGGCGCGGCTGACCATCGGAACGTTCCGCGCCTATCTCCTCTCGGAGGAACCCAAGCACGCCTACCCGGAGCTGCTGCGCGAGCGGCTCGTCGATTTCATGGGCACCGCGGGTGACACAGCCCTTTGCCGCGACGTGTTCGAGGAGCCGGGTATCACCATCGAGGTCAACTGGCTCGTCGACCAGCGCATTGAGGCGCGGCGCGAGAAGAACTGGGCCGACAGCGACAGGCTGCGTGACGAACTGGCCGCGATGGGCATCCGCCTGTTCGATGGCAAAGACCCCGCGACCAGCGAGCCCGTCACGACCTGGGAAGTGCGCGCGCCAGCGGGAATGGAGCCCGTGCGGTGACCGGCGGCCTTCCATTGCGGCCATTCCTGCCGGCTGACACAGGACGTCTGCAGGACCTGTTCGCCCAGTCGGTGGAGGAGCTGACGCAGGACGAGTACGACGAGGAGCAGCGCCTTGCCTGGGTGTCGCGTGCCGCGGACGGGGAGGCTTTCGCTGCACGGCTGGCGCGGGGCGTCACACTGCTGGTCGAGGCGAACGGCGAAATCCTCGGTTTTGCCAGTCTCGCGGCGGGTAAGGAAATCGACATGCTTTACGTGCATCCCTTTGCCGTTGGGCGGGGTGTTGGCACAACTCTGGTCGATGCGCTGGAGCGGATCGCGGCTGCGCGTGGCGCCACGGCCATGACCGTCGATGCGAGCGATACCGCGCACGACTTCTTCGAACGTCGCGGTTACGCGGCGGTCAAGCGCAACACGTTCCAGATCGGTGACGTGTGGGTGACGAACACGACGATGTTGAAGCCGCTCAAGGCCACGATGGCGGCGGCGGGGGGCCGGGCATGACCAGGGAACGCCTCTATCTGTTCGACACGACGCTGCGCGACGGCGCGCAGACGACGGGTGTCGACTTCTCGGGCGATGACAAGCGCCGTATTGCGCGGGTGCTCGACGATCTGGGCATCGACTACATCGAGGGCGGATACCCGGGGGCCAACGACACCGACACCGCCTTCTTTGCCGATCCGCCGCGTTTGGCGCGCGCTGCGCTGACGGCCTTCGGCATGACGCGTCGAGCTGGCCGCTCGGTCGGCAACGATCCTGGCTTCCAGGGCCTGCTGCAATCGAAGGCGCCGGCCATCTGCCTTGTCGCCAAGTCGTGGGACTACCACGTGCGCGTGGCGCTGGGCATCAGCAACGAGGAGAACCTGGAGGGGGTCCGCCAGTCGATTGAGGCGGTCGTCGCCTCGGGCCGCGAGGCAATGCTCGACTGCGAGCACTTCTTCGACGGCTACAAGGGTAATCGTGAGTATGCGCTCGCTGTCGCCCGCACGGCGCTCGAGGCCGGTGCGCGATGGATCGTGTTGTGCGACACCAACGGTGGCAGTCTGCCGCACGAGGTCTTCGAGATCGTGAGCGACGTCGCCCGTCACGTGCCGGGCGACCGGCTCGGCATCCACACCCACAACGACACGGAGAACGCGGTCGCCAATACGCTGATGGCCGTGCGCGCGGGCTGCCGGCAGATCCAGGGCACGCTCAACGGACTGGGCGAGCGCTGCGGCAATGCCAACTTGACCTCGATCATCCCGACTCTGCTGCTCAAGAGCGAGTTCGCCGAGCACTTCGAGACCGGCGTCACGCCCGAGCGCCTGCGTGCGCTGACGCACGCGAGCCGGGTTTTGGACGAGGTGCTGAACCGCGCTCCCAGCCGTCATGCGCCCTATGTCGGGGAAAGCGCATTCGCCACCAAGGCAGGCATCCATGCCTCCGCAATCCTCAAGGATCCGGGCACGTATGAGCATGTCGCGCCCGAGTCGGTAGGCAACGAACGCCGCGTGCTCGTTTCCAAGCAGGCCGGCAAATCGAACCTTCTCGACGCACTGGCCCGGGTCGGGCTCAACGTCGACAAGGACGACGAGAGGGTCCAGCGCCTGCTCGATGAGGTCAAGGCGCGCGAGACACAGGGCTACACCTACGAGGCCGCCGAGGCCTCCTTCGAGCTGCTCGCCCGACGCATTCTGTCGAACGTGCCGCGCTACTTCTCGGTGGACAGCTTCCGCGTCATGGTCGAGCGGCGGCACAATGCGCGCGGCGACCTGGTCACGGTCTCCGAGGCCATCGTCAAGGTGTTCATCAACGGCGATGCCGAGCCCCTGTGGTCGGTGGCGGAAGGCAACGGCCCGGTGAACGCGCTCGACAGCGCGCTGCGCAAGGACCTCGGCCGCTACCAGAAGCACATCGAGGGCGTTGAGCTCGTGGACTACAAGGTTCGTATCCTCACGGGCGGCACCGAGGCCGTGACGCGCGTGCTGGTTGAGAGCATGGACACGACGACCGGCGAGCGCTGGTTCACGGTCGGAGTCTCGCCCAATATCATCGACGCCAGCTTCGAGGCGCTGCTCGACAGCATCAACTACAAGCTTGTGCGAGATTCTGCTGTGGTGGAGCACGGCGCACGGCTTCCCGGTGCCGCGGAGTAGCTTCCTGCCGATCTTCGGCAAGGGCTAACGCGGCGTTAACGGCCTTGCCGTAGAGTGGCGCTTCTCATCCTTGTACCGCACACCTCGGGAAGTGGGCTCCATGAGCTGGCGCAATGCACGTGAATCCGCCGCGATCCTGGCCGAGCGGCTGAAGAAGATTGAGCAGCGTCCTGCTGCGGGACCATCCAGACCGCAGCGTGCAACGCCCGCCGAAGCGGCGCCCGCGTCCGAGCCTCCGCCGGTGTATGTGAAGCCGCCGCGCAAGCCGCTGCCGCCGGCAGAGGCCGTCGCACGAGCCATCGACGAGGACCTCGCCATCGACGATCTCATCGATGATGTAGATGCCGATTCCGCTGAGCAGTCTTCGACCTCCGCCGAGACGGCCGAAGGCCGACGCGCGCCCCGCAAGAATCACGTTCTGCCCGCCTACATCACCGGGACGGGGATGAGCAACACGATCCCCGCCCGCGTCATCGACATGTCGGCGACCGGCGCCAAGGTCGAACTGACGCCAATGGGCCGTGCCACTGGCGTGCCAATGACTGAGATGCCGGAGAAGTACATTCTGGTGCTCAAGCACGACAAGATGGAAGTCGACTGCGAGACCGTCTGGCGCAGGGACTGGATGATCGGGGTTCGCTTCCTGGGCTTCCCGCGTCCTATCCAGCCGCAGCGGCGCTGATCGATCCGGGCCGCACCTTCAACGCTTGCTGTTGCCCGCCGCCCCATCCAGGATCAAGCGCGCCGCTTCCTCGACGGCCATTTCGCCGGCCAGGACCCTGTCGGCGAGTTGAGTCGACGTCTTGCCGTCGCTGTGGCGGATGCGCTCGGCCACCAGGTCCGCGGCGGCCCGGGCAATAAGGTATCGTGCACGGCGTCGGCGCCTGGCGGCAAGCCCCTCGGCGAGTGCCTTCCTGCCCACGGCGTCGATGGCAGTAGCGAGCTGCTCCACGCCTTGCCCGGACGTGGCCGTCGTCTTGATCACGGGCACGCCCCCGCTGCCGCCCGCGCGGATGCTGAGCGCGCCGATGAGCTGTTGCAGAGTACGCTCGGCACCCTCGCGGTCGCCCTTGTTGACGACGAGGATATCGGCGATCTCGAGCAGGCCCGATTTCATGGCCTGGACATCATCTCCCAGGCCCGGCGCGGAGATGACCACGCGCACATCGGCCACCTCGGCGACGTCGATCTCGTTCTGTCCGGTGCCGACCGTCTCGAGCACGACGACGTCGAAGCGCGCGGCGTCGAGCGCATCGATGATGCGCACCGCGGCCGGCGACAGTCCGCCCAGATAGCCCCGGCTTGCCAGCGACCTTACGAATACACCCTCGTCGTCGAGCGCGGCCGTCATGCGGATGCGGTCGCCCAGAATCGAGCCGCCCGAGACCGGGCTCGATGGATCGACGGCGATGATGCCGACGCGTTTGCCGGCGGCTCGCAGTTCGCCGATGAGCGCATTGACGAGCGTCGATTTTCCGGCCCCCGGCGGTCCGGTGAATCCGATGACGAGCGCGCCGCCCAGATGCGGCTGAAGCAGAGCCAGCAGTTCCGCGGCACGCGGGGACAGCCGCTCAAGCTCGGTCATCACCCGGGCGACGGCGCGCCGCTCGCCGCGCGCGAGCGCGGCCACCAAGGCGGCGCTTTCGTCAGCCTCGTGGCTCGAGGTCGCTTGTGCTGCTGTCACGGTGTCGCGCTCAGCCATCGGGCCTAATCGATGTCCTAGAATTTGGCGGTGATGAGCTCGTCGGGCACATCCCCGGCCTTGGCACCGCCATGCCGCAGGAGAGCCGGGACGATCGCCTCGGCATCTTCCACGACTATGAACCGCACGTTGATACCGTTGCGGATGAAGGCGTCGTCCCGCATGTGGCCGAGCAGGTCCAGGAATGGCTTCCAGAAACCGCTAATGCTGGCGACCACGATCGGTTTGGAGTGCTGTCCGAGCTGCGCCCAGGTGAGCTGCTCGACGAGTTCTTCGAGCGTGCCGATGCCGCCTGGAAGCGCCACGAAGGCGTCCGACCGCTCGAACATCAGCCGCTTCCTCTGGTGCATGTCCTCGGTCACGATGAGGTCGGTCACCTCGTGAAGCATGTGCTCCTTCTGGGTGAGGAACTTCGGAATGATGCCGGTGACACGTCCTCCCGCGGATAGGGTCGCGCGAGCCACCTCGCCCATCAGTCCCAGCCCGCCGCCGCCGTAGACGAGCCCGATGTCGGCTTGCGCGAGCGAGCGGCCCAGGATGCCGGCGGCCCTGGCATAGGCGGGATCATTGCCGGGGCCGGAGCCGCAGTACACGCAGACGCTGCCGATGGGGTGGCGCTGTTTGGTCTGCGTTAGCGGCTTGGCGGCGGCCTTGGATGTGGTGCGCGCGGCGGCTGGCTTCCGATCCGCAGAAGGTGTTGCGGTTGCGGAATTCGCCGGGCGTCTGGTCTTGCTCATGCGTCCTTCCATGTCTGCAGCCCACGTTTGCCGCGGGTGCTGCTGCCGCGGCTGCTGTGCGGCCGATCTTGGCACGAGCTTATGGCACAATCCGTCACGTGGCGCAGTCTCGCCGCGGCAGCCGGCTCTCCGGCCCACGAGCGCCGCACGACAGCACGGTTGCGGGCGTCCGGATTGCCCAAGTTGTCGCCCCAACACTTTCGTGCTTTATGGATCGGGGCTATCCCGGGTCTTCTGAGTAAATCCGCACAACATACTCGGATAACACGGGTTTCTGTTCTTGTTGGGGGTGGAGCAGTCAGGCATGCGGTTCGGTCCGCTGATCACCTTTGGTGCGATCGTGGCCAGCCTCGGGGTGGCGCTCGGCGGCCAAACGCGTGAGGCCGATGGTCGGCTTTCGCTGATTGGCGGCAGCGACATCGGGCGCTCAAAGCCGATGGTCTTCGCAGGGGCAGGCGGGGCTGGCTGGCTCAGCGCGCGGTCGGGCGGCCTGGTGGTGCGGATCGCTGCACGTGCCGACGATACCTTGTCGCTGCCCGATGCTTTGTCGGGGCGGCAGCGTCTCAAACCCCGCCGCGCCGTGGCGGCACCGGTGATCACTCGTGTCGAGGTGGCCGGCGACGGCAGCGTTCGCTTCGAAGGAATTGGCTCGCCCGGTTCGCGCGTGACGCTGAAGCGCTATGCCGCGTCGGTCGGTGCTGCCGAGGTCGCCGCCGACGGGGGCTGGCAGATGCGCGTCTCGGCGAGCCTGGCCGCCGGCGAGCATCGGTTCGAGACGGTCGCCACTGCGCAGCAGAGCCAGGTCGCCGCGGCCGGGGACGAGGTTCGCATCGCCATCCCCAGTGACTTCGCCGTGCAGGGTGCCGTCGCCTTCGAGCGCTCGCCCGATCAGGTTGCCGAGCGGCGCGCTCAAATCGATGCCGATACGCGGCGCCGCGCCGAGGATCTGGAGCGCGCGGCCTCCGAGCGCTTCGACGAGATACAGCGGGAACGCGCGCCGCGCGTAAGCCAGGTTCCGGCGGATGCGACGAAGGGCGCCCCCGCGGCGGCCCCCGATCCCGAGCCCGGTCTAGCATGGGATGCGCAGGGTGCCATGCTGCGCGTTCAGGAGTGGCTCGAGAAGGCGAACCGCGATTTTCAGCGCGAGATCGTGCGCCGCCTGCAGGTTCCCGGTCCGACTGCGCCTGCCGAAGAACTGGCGGGTCGCGAGCCCGCCTCCAAGCGCGACGCGGCCGAGGCCGACCGTAAGGCCGCCGAGGCGCGGGATGCGGCGGCAGAACGCGCGCGGGCTGAGGCTGAGCGCAAGGCCGAGGCCGACCGCAAGGCCGCCGAGGCGCGGGATGCGGCGGCTGAACGCGCGCGGGCTGAGGCTGAGCGCAAGGCGGAGGCCGTCCGCAAGGCCGCCGTGGCGCGGGATGCGGCGGCTGAACGCGCGCGCGCTGAGGCTGAGCGCAAGGCGGT
>JBFWNY010000030.1:0-53325 GCA_050250815.1 Hyphomicrobiaceae bacterium | reverse complement strand
AGCGGCGCTGCGCGCCGTCTAAAGTGGTTTATGCTCATCGCACTTCTGGTCGCCTCCGCAACGCCGGGGCACGCCGCGGACGATATTTATCTGCCGGGCGGGGCCGGCCCCGCGCCTCCAGGCTTCGGCATACGACCTCTTGCCGAAGAGCCGACGGTGCGGCCGCACTGGTGCAACGACACACCTCGCCTCGTCGAGAACATCGCCCAGCTGGGCGGCGAATCGGTGATGCGGCGGCAACTGCCCGACGGGCGGCGCCTCGAGCACTACTGGAACGCCACCGAGGAGGTCGTGATCGAACACGGCCTGGACGGCACGAGCTGCCTCGTCGAAATGCGGGTCCGTATCGCCCGCTGACGCTTCGCAGCCGCCCTTTCCGACGCCTGGTGCGGACGGAGGGACTCGAACCCTCACGACGTTGCCGTCTCGGGATTTTAAGTCCCGTGTGTCTACCGGTTCCACCACGTCCGCTCGCGCCGCGACGGCGGCCGCCTTTATGGCCGCCGCCGTTCAACTGCGCAACGGGCTGGCGCGTACACCGCCGTGTACGATAGCCGCCTCAGCCAGCAGATAGAGCGTCACCGCATTGAGCAGGTGCCACATGAAATGCGTGCCAAGCGCACGGCCACCCAGCCTTGCAATATCGCACAGCTCCCAGTCGAGCGTGCGGAAGACCATCGAGACGAGGAACACCATCGCGGCGGCAAGCACGTGGCCGGACGCGGCGTGTCGCATGGCCTTGAGCGCAGCTCCGATCAGCACCATCGCACTTAGCGCCGGCAGGTAGGCGGCGCTGCCGTTGAGGCATGGCCCCCGCGCAGCCTCCATGGCGCTGACAAGCGTAATTCGGCAGGCGATGCCGTCGGCCAGATGCATGGCATAGGCGAAGGCTCCTAATCCTGCAGCGACGCCCAGCCACGGAAGGCCGACAAGTCGTCGCAAGGCATAGGCCAGGTAGACGAACATGAAGATGCCGATAGGCGCGGCGTCGGCGATCGCCGACCAGCGCGTGGCGAACGTGTGGAAAAGGAAACTGCCCGCTCCGATCGCCGCCAGCACACCAACGAGCAGCCATTCCACCGGCGCTGCTCGCAGTCCGCGCACGCGTGCAAGCTGGCGCCCGGCCGCGATGGCAGCAACCAGGAACGCCGCGTTGGTCAGCGCATTCAGCGGCTCCGCCCAGAAGCCCGGATCGGCGCCGCGCTCGCAGTAACGGAAGACCTCGGCGGCGAGGATCATCGCGGATGGCGCTCGATACCCGGAACGTTTGCGGGAGCTTGGCTGTTGTGGCTCGCCTGGGCCCCGCTCGCTGGCTGACTGAACAACGCGCCGCTTACCGACCCAACAGGACGGTCAGCGCTCGGCCCGCAGCACATCGCGATGCGGACCGCTGGTCGTACCGGCGGGCGGCCCCGACGACGCACTCGCGGCTGGCTTGGGCGGCGCGCTCGAAACCGGCGGAATATCGTCGACGGGACCCGAGCATGCCGCAAGCATTGCGGCCGACGAGATCAGCAAGGCAGCGCGGGCGACAGTTTTGCGAACAGGCATGGCAATATCCTCCTGCGCCCACTTCTACCGCCAAATGGAGCAGAAGTTTGGGCCAAGTGGCGGGCGGCGGTCCTTGCAGTGCAAAATGGCACTGGGACGCCGCCAAGTCAGGCGCTCTTCTTCTCGTCCTTGACGACGCGAATGGACAGCTCGCGCAGCTGCTTGGGCGCGGCCTCCGACGGGGCACCCATCAGCAGATCCTGGGCTTGCTGGTTCATCGGGAACAGCGCCACGTCGCGCACCGCCTTGCAGCCGGTCAGCAGCATCACCATGCGCTCAATACCCGCCGCCATGCCACCGTGCGGTGGCGCGCCGTACTGGAAGGCGCGATAGAGGCCGCCAAAGCGCTCCTCGACATCCTTCTGGCTGAGGCCGGTGATCTCGAACGCCTTGACCATCGTTTCGGGCACGTGGTTGCGCACGGAGCCCGAAGCAATCTCGTAGCCGTTGCAGACGATGTCGTACTGGTTGGCCTTGAGCGACAGCAGCGCATCGCGGCCCTGACTTTCGCCCGCAGCCAGCGCCTCGGCACCACCCTTGGGCATCGAGAACGGGTTGTGGGAGAAGTCGATCTTCTTGTCCTCCTCGTTCCACTCGTAGAACGGGAAGTCGACGATCCAGGCGAGGGCGAAGCGGTTCTCGTCGATCAGCTTTAGCTCACTTCCGACGCGGTCGCGCGCGGCGCCCGCGAACTTGTAGAACTTCGCAGGCGTGCCAGCGGCGAAGAACACCGCGTCGCCGTCGTTCAGGCCAAGCTGCTTGCGGATCGCCTCACCACGCTCCGGTCCGATGTTCTTGCCGATCGGTCCTGCCGCCTCGAGAGACTCACCGCCGCCATCAGGCTTGCGATAGAAGATGTACCCCAGCCCCGGCTGGCCTTCGCCCTGCGCCCACGAGTTCATGCGGTCACAGAAAGCACGGCTGCCACCGCCCGGCGCGGGGATTGCCCACACGCGCACGGCCGGGTCCTTTGCGATCATGCCGGCGAACACCTTGAAGCCGGAGTCACGGAAATGCCCCGTGACATCGGCCATCTCGATCGGGTTGCGCAGGTCGGGCTTGTCGGAGCCGTACTTGGCGATCGCCTCGTCGTAGGGAATTCGCGGCCAGCCGTTCGTCACCGGCTTGCCCTCCGCGAACCTCTCGAACACACCCGTCAGAATCGGCTCCATGGTGGCGAAGATGTCCTCCTGCTCGACGAAGCTCATTTCCAGGTCGAGCTGGTAGAACTCGCCGGGCAGCCGGTCGGCGCGCGGGTCCTCGTCACGGAAGCAGGGTGCGATCTGGAAGTAGCGGTCGAAGCCCGACACCATCAGCAGCTGCTTGTACTGCTGAGGCGCCTGCGGCAACGCGTAGAATTTGCCCGCATGGATGCGCGAGGGGACCAGGAAGTCACGCGCGCCTTCAGGCGAGGAGGCGGTCAGGATCGGCGTGGGGAACTCGTTGAAGCCCGCCCCGTACATCGCCTCGCGAATGTAGCGCGTGATCTCCAGACGCTTCATGATGATGGCGTGCAGCGTCTCGCGCCTCAGATCGAGGAAGCGATAGGTGAGACGCAGGTCTTCCGGATAGTCGGGCTCTCCGAATACGGGGACGGGCAACTCCTTGGCTTCCGAGAGCACTTCGATCTCGGTTGCGTAGACCTCGATCTCACCGGTCGCGAGTTCGGCGTTGACCGTTCCCTCGGGCCGGGTGCGCACCTTCCCGTCGACGCGGATGACCCACTCCGACCGGACCTTCTCGGCCGTCTTGAACGCAGCACTGTCCGGGTCGGCCACGACCTGCGTAAGCCCGTAATGATCGCGAAGGTCGATGAACAGCACGCCACCGTGGTCGCGCACGCGGTGCACCCAGCCCGACAAACGGGCGATTAAGCCCACGTTCGCGCTCGACAGCGCGCCGCAGGTATGGCTGCGGTAGCGGTGGAGGGTCGTCGTCGCCGCGGCGATCGTCCGGTCGCCTCCGGCAACCGCCTCCTCCTTCGCCTCGCTCTTGGCCGCCTTGCCGCCCGCCTTCGCCTTCGCCATGGGGCCCGCCTCTTCGCAAAAAATCCGTCTTAACCCTCGACTTTCAAGGGCCGGACAAGCGCACGCCCCCCCCTGAAAGTCAAGGCCGCGGTCCGGTCTGCCGCGGGGGCTCGCCAGCGGTGGCGACAAGCCCGGCAACGTGCGCTATATGGGGCACGCATGCACGTGATCACCGATACCCCAAGCCTAGCCAAAACCTGTGAAAAGCTCGCCGCCCACGACTTCGTCGCGGTCGACACCGAGTTTCTGCGCGAGCAGACCTTTTGGCCGCAGCTCTGCCTCGTCCAGCTTGCCGGCCCCGACGTAGAGGCGATCGTCGATCCGCTGGCCAAGGACATCTCGCTCGATCCACTCTGGCGGCTCATGGCGGACGAGAGCGTCGTCAAGGTCTTCCACGCCGGCCGCCAGGACGTGGAGATCGTGTGGGCGCGCGCCAACATCATCCCGACGCCGCTGTTCGACAGCCAGGTGGCCGCGATGGTCTGCGGCTTCGGCGACTCGGTGAGCTACTCCAACCTCGTCAAGAAGGTGACCGGCCACGACATCGACAAGTCCTCGCGCTTCACCGACTGGAGCCGCCGGCCGCTGTCGCAGAACCAGCTCACCTACGCACTCGGCGACGTCACGCATCTGCGCGACGTCTACGCCTACCTCAAGGAGCGCATCGACGCGGACGGGCGCATGCGCTGGCTCGACGAGGAGATGGCGACACTCACAGATCCCGCTACCTACGAGACACACCCCGATGAGGCGTGGAAGCGGCTCAAGCTCCGCGTCAAGAACCGCAAGGCACTTGCCGTGCTGATCGAGCTTGCGGCGTGGCGCGAGCGGCTGGCGCAGACGCAGGACGTGCCGCGTGGGCGCATCCTGCGCGACGACGCGCTTTACGACATCGCCAATCAGGCGCCTACCACGCCCGAGCAGCTGTCCTCGCTGCGCAGCCTCAGCGACGGCTTCTGGCGTTCGTCGCGGGCGAAGGAGATCGTGGAGGCCGTGAAGGCCGGGCTCGCGCGCGACATGAAGAGCGTGCCGCCACTGCGCCAGGGGCAGGCGCTGTCCGCCGAGGCAACCGCGACGGTGGAACTGCTCAAGGTGCTGCTCAAGTCAGCGGCCGCCAAGCACGGCGTGGCGCCGCGCCTCATCGCCGATGCATCGGACCTCGAACTGATCGCAGGACCGGGCGAGGCGGACGTGCCCGCGCTCAAGGGTTGGCGCAGGCAGCTGTTCGGTGACGACGCAATGGCCCTGAAGCGCGGCGAGCTTGCCCTGTCGCTGGAGAACGGCGAGGTCGTCATCCGGCGGCTGTGAGGTTTGCATGCGGCTCGGCCTCTAGAGAGGCCGCATCGCCAACCTGTGCAGATCGCGATAGAGCCTGTCGAAGATGTAAGCGCCCAGGTCGAGGCCCTGCGTGATGAAATAGCGGCGCGTGGCGTCGTCCCACATTGGTTCGACGACTGCGAAGAACTCTTCGGCATGACGCTCGTCGATATCTGCATGCAGACGGTAGTGCACGAGATCATCGGCGCTCACCCAACCGCGAGCGACGACGGATTTGCCGATCAAATCCGAGATGCCGGCAAATGCGTGCTCGATGATACCCATGCAACCGACGCCGACTTCGAGCTCGTCCAACACGCACGACGCCGTCAAGACGCTATTGAACGCACGCAATGACGGGTCGAGGGGCATGTGGGCGAGTTTGGCCGGATCGGCACCGATCGTACGCAGGAACTGTTGGAACGTGTTGTGGTGGAACTGCGCTTCCTTGAACTCACCGTGCTCCTCGACAAGGTTATGAAGAATGTCGAGCCGCGCCTTCGGTTCGGGAATGCGTCCGACGAGGGCAGCCATCGGCCGCGGAAAGAACGTGACGGCGAAGAAGAACTGCTCCTGGCTTCTGCGAAATCCTTCGAGCGACATCGTGCCGTCGGCAAGGGCAGCGAAATACGGATTGTCCATGATGCTGATTTCGGCGAGCGCGCGTTCGGCCTGTTGCGACACACGAGGAGCACGAGCGACCGGCATGGTCAAATCTCTGAGGAGTTGATGTTCCAGGGAAGCGAGGCGCCGGGAATGTTGCCGTAAATCGTGGCCGGCGCCACAACTTTCTCCAGACCGCGCATCTGTGCTTCAAGGACCGCTGCGTCCGCAGGCGTCATCGCCACGAACATCGCCGGATGCCCGGCTTCGCCCGCTAGCTGGATAGCTGCCTGGATCAGTTCGGCTCCCGCAACGGCCGAGCTGAACGCAAAGTACGACAGGTGGCCACTGCGCAGCTCGGTACCATCATCGGCGATAAGACGCTTGCACCGTCGCGTGTCCTCGACCAGTCCGCAAGCATCGCCGGACGGGTGCGCCAGCCACACCGGCGTCATCTCGGATCGTGCCGTTACCTTGGCATCGATACAAGCATGTCGGCCCAGGCTCAGCTTGCGATAGAGAGCCAGGGTGCTGTCGCAACTCGATCGAAAATCATCGATCGATGCGACTGGCTGGCCTGTCCTGAATTGCCATACGATCACCTTGCCCAGTTCGCGCGCCAATGGAATGCCGAGTGTCCCGGTATAGCCGTCCGGCGTGCGCCGGGTGCCGTCCATGACGACACCGTAGCCTGTCGGTGCAGGGCCCGTTCGCAGCGCGGACCATGCAAGTTTGAGAAAGAGAGCTGCACCTCCGGCTGAGGGATCGACTTTCAGATCGCCCACATAGGTCACGGTCTTCTCGCTGCCGTCGGGAAGGATCATCCGGCGCGCGCATGTGCACAGCACGCCGAGAACGCGGCCGCTCTCCTCCATGACAAAGCAGGACGCCTCGCCCATCGCTCGGAAGAACCGCGTGTAGTTATCGCCATGGCTAATGCGGAACGTGCGTCCCGGCCCTAGGGGATAGGTGAATTGTCTCTCGAATTCGGCCAACGCGCCGGCAAGGCCCGGCGTCGGGGCGTCGAGAAGGTGATGCAGCGTCATCGCCTTCGACCCAGATAGAGGCCGCGATAGAAGAAGCTGCGGTCACGGGCATGGAGCGCCTTCGCCTGCGGCGCGAGCCATTCGAACGCGGGCCCCGACGAGGGGATGTCGAGCGTCGAATTGAGCTGGCGAACGAGCGTCCATCCGCCCGGGTCAAGCACGCGAGCGGCACTCTCTAGCGTGGCGCGGGCCTCGTCGGGACTGAGCCAGTCGAGGATATTGGAGAGGTGCACAAAGTCGAAACGCTCACTCGTCGACTGCAGCGCGGGAATCATCAGCGTGTTCGACCACGTGACCCGAGGCATGACGCTGGGCGCGGGCAGCGCGAACCACGGCGCCGGAGCCTGCTCGGGATAGAGCCCGAGATACATCTGCCAGAGATAGAGGTTGTCAGCGGCGGGCAACGTTGCCATCGCGTGGCGTGTGCGCCGTGCGAAATGCCGCGAGAAGGGCTCGACGCGGTTACGCGTGGCCCCCTCACCGAACAGCGCTACAAGATTGGGCAGGCTCATGACGTCATCAAGAGCGTCATCGATTGCCTTGCCCAACGGCGACGCCGGATCGACGCTCGCCGATTGAATTGCAGGATCGCGGAGGCGCATCACTGCTTCCAGATGTGAGCGCACGGGCTTTAGCCGCGAACGCAGTTCCGCGAACGTGCGTTCGTAGCGCCCAGCGTGGTCGGGACCGACATCATCAGTCTTGCCCAGGGCATCGCCCGGCAGACCCAGCGCCATCAGGGATTTGGCAAGATAGTCTGCTCGCCCGTCCATCTCGCGATGACCCAGCGTGCCCAGACGTTCGGCGGTCGACGCATGCTGAAGCAGGTGCAGCTTGAGCCGCGTCAACGCGAGCTGGGCGGCATTGGGATCGACGAGGTGCAGATGGCTGCACCGTCCAACCGCTGCAAGATAGGCCGCCGTGCAGCCCCCCGACGCGACCATCAGCACGCGACTGCCGGCGCCGATTTCGCGCACAACCCAACCATCGAGCAGTGGGTCCTCGCGCACCTGGGCGAACGCCAGTGACAGGTCAGCAGCTTCGTCGACCCACGGCTCCAGTGCACGCCCCATGAAGACGAACCCTCGAAGACCCCAATGTCCTGGTAATCGGACCTGAAGGGTACACTAGTGCGCAACGCTGTCGAGGTCCGCCCTCAGCCGCGCGGGTTGTAGCGGTGCTTCTGGCGCCACTCCGACATGAAATAGGCAAGACCCTCGTCGATCTGATCGGGCAGCACGACGCGCACCGTGACGAGGAGATCACCCTGGCGACCGCCAGATCGCACGCCCTTGCCGCGCAAGCGGAACACCTGGCCGGAACTCGTGCCCTTGGGCAGCGTCAGCTGCAGCCTTCCCGTGGGCGCTGCGACCTCGATCTTGCCGCCGAGCACGGCCTCGTCGATCGAAATCGGTATCGACATCGACAGGTCGTCGCCGGTCCGCTTCATGTCCGCATGCGCGCGGACGCGTATTTCGACCAGCGCATCGCCTGGCTCGCCGCTTCCCAATCCGGACCGACCCTTGCCGCGCAATCGCAGCACCTGCCCGTCGGCGACACCTTCGGGCACCGACAGGTCGAGCACGCCGCCATCGGGCATGGTCACGCGCTTGCGGGCACCCGCGATCGACTCGATGAAGTCGATGTCGAGGGTGTAGCGCACATCTTGGCCACGCCCGCTGGCGCGGCCTGCGCGCGCCCCTGTCGCAAATCCACCGTCGCCGAACAGGTCATTGAACACGTCGGAGAAGCTGCCGGCGGCGTGCGCTCCGGCCGGCCGGGGCTGCCGCCATGTATGGACGGGCTCGCCCGACGCATCGATTTGGCCGAGGTCGAACTGGCGGCGCTTGTCCTGGTCACCAAGCAGGTCATAGGCGGCCGACAACTTCTTGAACCGATCGGCGGCGGCTCCATCGCCCGGATGCAGGTCGGGATGGCAGGACTTCGCTAGCCGGCGGAAGGCGGAGCGGATCTCCTCCTCCGATGCCGTGCGGCCTACGCCCAGAACCCCATAGGGATCGTTGCCCATTGCCTCGCTCTTGCGGAACCGCCCGGCAGCATCATCGAAATGAACAGGTCCGCCACGGCCCGAGATATATCGGTGCGCACGCGGGCGCAATCCAGCCCCCGTACGTCCGCCGAATCGAACGCCGTCCCGCCTTCCAAGTCGGGGGGAAATATGGCGGGCAAAGGACCGAGCGGCGGCGCGGCCGCCACCACCATCAGGTTGCGCCCATGGCCCCAGCGGGTGCGACCGCACCCAGCTCGATCTGCGGCTTCTTGTCGATGAGATTGGCAAGGCTCGAGAACCGGCGCCGCAGCCGGTCGCCATCGAGATCGGCAAACTCCGCCGGGATGCGCAAAACCAGCCGGTCGCCCTCCACCTGCAGCTCGGTGAGATCGATGATCCCCGACCGGCCGATCGAGAGCATGTGAGCTGCCCGTATGGCCGCGCCGATAATGCGCGCCCGCTGCAAGGCCCGCTTGCTGACCGCCGACTTGAGCCTCTCCGACAGATGTTCCCCGCGCGACTCACCAGCGCCCGCATGCCGGAAATAGACCGACAGCGCGAGGAACATGCGCCCCGCGTGGTCAATGCCGCCCAGGCCGGCGTGCGCCACGACATTGAGGCTCTGCTCGCCGCGGTAGTCGGGATGCGCCCGCCAGCCGATGTCGGACAGCAGGCAGGCCGCGTGGCGCAGCCGCCGCTCAGCGGCAGTCTCGTTCGGATCGATGCTGGCGAAAAGCGTATCCGTCCACTGGCACAACTCGCGCGCGTGCTCGACGGAACGGGACCGCAGGCGAGCATAGTTCTCGCAGTAGCTGATGAGCGGATCGAGTGCGCGCTCCTCGGGCGAAAGCATCGCGTAGAGCAAACCCTCGCGGATACCGAAGACGGAGAAGACAACATGCGAGGGCTGCAGCCGCTTCAGCAACGCCTCGAGCACGACCACGCCGTAGGGCAGCACGTCGCGCCGCGCCTTGGACACCTCGCCGATACCCGTGATCGAACTGATCTTCTTGGGCTTGCTGATACTGGACAGGAATGCCAGCACAGTCGAAGTCGGCAGCGTGAAACCGTGCATCACGCGCAGCGGGTAGTTCACCTGCTCCATGTAGAGCTTGCCGAGGGCGCGCCACGTCCCACCGACTGCATAGAACGGACGGCCCTTCGCGTTGCCGAGCCAATCGACACCTGCGATCTCGGCGGCCGCGATGTCCGCGGCCTTGTCGAGCCTGCCCTTCGAAGTATCCATGAGCCTCAAGCCGCCGAGCGGAAGGGTCGTTGAGTCCTTCAGCTTGCCGGATGCGATGTCGATGAGTTCCAGACTGCCGCCGCCGAGGTCGCCTGCGACGCCGTCGGCCTCGGTGAAACCCATCATGATGCCGCTGGCCGCCAGCCGCGCCTCGCCGTCTCCTGACAGCACCGCGATGCGCGTTCCCAGCGCCTTCTCGCCCCGCCTGATGAAATCGGCGCCATCGCTGGCTTCGCGAACGGCTGCGGTCGCGACCGCCTTGACGTTCTTGACGCCCATGTTGCGGGCGATGGCATGAAACCGCGTCAAGGCGGCGAGCGCCTTCTCGACGCCGTCCTCGCCCAGATGCCCCGTCGAGGCCAGCGACCGGCCGAGGCCGCACAGCACTTTCTCATTGAACAGGGGCGCGGGCGCGCGGATCGCGCCCTCGTAGATCACCAGGCGCACGGAGTTGGAGCCGATGTCCACGACACCGATGGGCTCTGGCGTTCCCGCCTCGCGCCGCTCCGGCACACTCAATAAGCGCCAGGCCTTCATCCTCACCCCGCCCCGCTGCGCGGCTTGCGCGATTGCCAGTTGATCTCCTCCGGTCGGTGCTCGGAGAGCGCCGCGCCACGGCCCGAAAGGCTAGGATTGGTCATGAAGTAGTGGTGCGCGTTGAAACCCGGCGCATCAGGTGCGGCGGCCACGCGCGTTGCGGAGCCATCGGGCTCGATGCGCCAGCTCTGCTCGGTGTCCATCAGATTTGCGACCATGATCTGGTTCAGAACCTGCATGTGCACCGTAGGATTGAGGACAGGCGCCATGGCCTCGACCCTGCGATCGAGATTGCGCGGCATCATGTCGGCCGAGCTGATGTACACGGCAGCCTCGGGGGACGGCAACCCCTGGCCGCGCCCGAAGCAGTAGATGCGCGCGTGCTCTAGAAAACGTCCGATGATGCTCTTCACACGGATGCGGCTCGACAAGCCTGGAATACCTGGTCTTAGGCAACAGATGCCGCGCACGATGAGATCGATCTCGACGCCGTTCTCACTCGCCTCGTAGAGCGCATCGATAATGCGGCGATCGACGAGTGCGTTCATCTTCATCCAGATGGCCGCGGGGCGCCCGGCGCGGGCGTGCTCGGTCTCTTCAGCGATGTGCGTAAGGATGCGCTCGCGTATGCCACGCGGGGAAGCGGCCATCGCCTCCAGTTCGCCGACCTCGCCGTACCCGGTCACGAAATTGAAGATGCGGGCGACGTCACGGCCGATCGCAGCGTCATTGGTGAACAGCGACAGGTCCGTGTAGATGCGCGCCGTCTGCGCATGATAGTTGCCGGTGCCGATGTGGCAGTACGTTGCCAGCTCGCCGCCCTCCCGGCGAACAACCAGCCCGAGCTTGGCGTGCGTCTTCAGCTCGATGAAGCCGTAAACCACGTGCACGCCTGCACTTTCCAGATCGCGCGCCCAGCGGATGTTGGCCGCCTCGTCGAAACGCGCCTTGAGCTCGACGACGGCCGTCACCGACTTGCCGAGCTCCACGGCCTCCTTAAGTGCGCGCACGATCGGGCTGTCGCGCGATGTGCGGTAGAGCATCCACTTGATGGCCATGACGTTGGGATCTGCCACCGCCTGCCGCAGATACTGCACCACCACATCGAAGCTCTCATACGGATGATGGACAACGAGGTCCTTCTTCCGGATGGCGGCGAAGCAGTCACCGTTGAACTCGCGGATACGCTCGGGGAAGCGGATGTTGAAAGGCCGGTATTGCAGGTCCGGCCGATCGGCGACGATCATCTGCGAGGCATCGGCGAGACCCAGGATGCCCTCCTTGAGGAACACCGACTCTTCGCCCACCTCCAGTTCCGACACGACGAAACGGCGCAGCGCCTCGGGCATGTGAGATTCGATCTCCAGCCGGATGACGTGACCGCGGCGGCGGCGCTTCAGCGCCGACTCGAACGAGCGAACGAGGTCTTCGGCCTCCTCCTGCAGCTCGATGTCGCTGTCGCGGATGAGGCGGAAGGCTCCGCGGCTCTTGACCTCGAAGCCCGGGAACAGAGCACCGAGGAACAGGCCGATGATGGTTTCCAGCTGCACGAAGCGGATACGCTTGGGGCCGTCCGGACCATCAGGCAAACGCACGAAGCGCTCGATCTGGCTGGGAATGGGGATCAGGCCGTTCATAGCCTTGTCGCCGTGCTGCATATCGACAGCAAGCGTCAGCCCGAGGTTGAGAATGAACGGGAACGGGTGCGCGGGATCGACCGCGATGGGCGTGAGGATCGGGAAGATCTGCGCGAGGAACACCTGCTCGAGCCAGCTGCGGTCGTCCGGCGTCAGGCTCGATTCCTCCAGCAGCTCGATGCCGGCCTCGGCCAGCTCGCGCATCAGCGCCATCCAGACGTGGTGCTTCTCGCCGACGAGGCCGGAGACGAATTTGTTGATGGCGGTGAGCTGCTGCGCCGGGGTGAGACCATCCTGGGAGGTCGTCTGCACGCCCGCCGCCATCTGTCCGAAGATGCCGGCCGCGCGCACCATGTAGAACTCGTCAAGGTTGCTCGCCGAGATGGCCAAAAACCGCAGGCGCTCGAGCAGCGGATGGCGTGTGTTGCGCGCTTCCTCCAGCACCCGGCGATTGAACTGCAGCCACGACAGCTCACGATTGTAGTAGCGCTCCGTTCCATCGGGCGGCGCCGCCACGGGATGGGCTTGCGGCGCGGTCTCGACGACCTTGGCTGACGCCGCGGCCTTCTTCGACCTGCCTGCTGCCACCGCCTTCTCCGATCGATCACGCCCCACGCTCTTGCTCATGCCTCGCCGACTGCCGCTCCCTGCTCGCGCCCCGCTTCCTGCTCCCGCATGACGTCTGCCACCAACTGCCGCGTCACACGCCGTTTGAGCGCCAGCGCCTGCCTGTCGATCCCGGCTACGAGATCGCTGAGTGCTGCTACCGACCGCTCGGCGCGGCTCAGAATGAAACCCACCAGCTGCGGATCGACCTCGATCTGGCGGTCGGCGAACAGCTTCACCAGAATGCCGCCCAGCAGGGCATCGTCCGGCGGCCTGATCTCGATCACCGGCAGCGCGCGCAGGCGCGATCGCAGGTCTGGCAGTGTAACGCCCATCTCGCCCGGCGCGAGACGCGAGGTCAGCAGCATGGTTGCCCGGCGCTCGCGGGCGACGTTCAGCAGATGAAACAGAAGCTGCTCTGAGGCGATACCGCGGTCGATGTCCTCGACCAGCAGCGCGCGGTCCTGCTCCAGGTGCTGGACGGCAGCATCTCCGATTGCGGCCGCTGGCACGCCACTCGCTCCCGACTTCAACTGCCACACGTGCGCCAGATGCGTCTTGCCGGTGCCCTCGGGACCGGCGACGAGCGCTGCCCAATGCGACCAGTCCGGCCAGCGGTCGATGAGACCGACGGCCTCCGCATTGGATGCGGAGACGAGGAAATCCTCCATCGCACGCGCCGGCCGCTGCGGCAGGTCGAATGCGAGCTGGCGCGGCGGCTCGGTCATCGTCAGGCTCCCAGGCCCCCGCGCTCGCCGGAGGCCGGCGACGGACCGCGCGTCAGTATCACTCCCGGATCGGCCGCCGACACGTGCGGCTGCGGTGTGCTGTCGTAGAGAGGGCTCGACAGATAGACGCGGATGGCGAAGCGCACCAGCACGCCCACGGCCGCTGCCACCGGGACCGCGACCAGCATGCCGACGAAACCGAACAGGTAGGAGAACACGAACAGCGAGAAGATGAGCCAGACCGGATGCAAGCCGATCTTGGAGCCCACGATCTTCGGTCCCAGGAAGCCCGCGTCGAGACCCTGCCCCGCAAGGAACGTCGCCACGACCAGCGCAAGTGGCAGCATCTCGGGCCAAAACTGCACCACCGCAAGCGTGGAAGCCGTTAGCAGACCCAGCATCCAACCGACAAACGGGATGAACCCGAGCACGCCGGTCAGCAGTCCCACCAGCAGCCCATACCTGAGACCGATGGCGCTGAGCGCGGCCGCGTAGAAAACGCCAAGGATGATGCACACCGTGCCCTGGCCGCGGATAAAGGCGGAGACCGCATCGTTGATGTCGCTCGCCAGGGCGCGGATTGCGGGAGCGTGTGCCCTGGGCAGCCAGCCATTGATCTTGGCCAGCATCGGATGCCAATCCACCAGCAGGTAGAAGACCACCAGCGGCGTAACCAGCAGAAGCGACACGAAGTTGATGACCGCAAGGCTGCGGTCCCAGAGCGACGAAGCGAGCCAGCCGACGATGCCCGCCCAGTTCTGCGAAAGCCCGTCGACCGCACTGTTGAGACCGGTCTCGAAGGCAGGGAAGCGGGGGCCAAGCCGCTCGCGTGCCCATGTCTCCAGGAGACCTTTGACGCGTTCGAGTTCGCCCGGCAGTGCGGCCGCGAGCTGCTGTGCCTGAGTGACCAGCAGAGGGACAATGAAGATCACGAGCGTCGCAAACACCAGAATGGCAACCGCGAGAATGACGATCGAGGCCCATAGTCGCCCCATCCCCATGCGCTCCAGGGCATCGGCCAGAGGATTGAGGAAGTAGGCGATCACGACTCCGGCCACGAACGGCAGCAGAATGTCCTTCAACAGGCCGATGAGCAGCAGCAGCACAAGAGCCGCCACCATCCAGAAGAGAACCTGTCGTTCCGCGCGCATGAATGCCTCGCTATATGGCCAACCCCCGGGGGCAACCGTGACCGGGTTCGCTGAAAGTGATCGGGCTCGTGCGTGTTTCTGGCCTATCGCCCCCCAGGATGTCCATGCCTGTGGAGCGCCGCAACGCCGCCGCACCGCTCTCCGGCGTGCAGACCGCCGCGATCAGTCGAGCGGCTGCCCGGTCCGGGCCGCATCGTCACTGGACATGTGGCTGAGCCAAGCCCGGATGTATGCGGCAAGCGACGTCACGACCAAGGCAGCCGTGAGCCAGACCATCGCCATCCGCGGACCACTCAGATCGAGCGCGAAACCCTCGTCCGCCATCACAAGTGCGGCTAGCAGGATCTGCGCCACCGTATTGGCCTTCGACACGACCAGCGGGTGGATGACGACAGGGTTGTTCAGCACCCAGGCGAGGATGACGCCCATGACGATGAGAACGTCTCGCGACACGACCGCGATGACGAGCCATGACGGCAGATGACCGGCGACGCCCAGCGCGATGAAGATGCATACCAGCAGCAGCTTGTCGGCGAGCGGATCGAGATAGGCGCCAAGCTCCGTCGTCCAGTCGAAACGCTTGGCGAGATAGCCGTCCACCCCATCGGAGATGCCGGCGACGACGAAGACGAAGAAGGCCGCCTGCATCTGCCCGGACAGCAGCAGCCAGAACACGACCGGGACCAGGATGACCCGGCCGAGGGTTATGAGATTGGGGATGCTCACGCGTGCTGCGCCTCGAAACCGAATTTGCGGGCGCACCGAAGCACCAAGTGCGCACAGATGGCAACCGGCCGAATGACGCGCATGTGATCAGAAGCTCGAGCGCAGAAACCAGTTGCCGCCGATGTTGCTCAAGGTCATGCCGCGCGCGGCAAGCACATTGGCAAGCGGCCCGCCACCGCCGGGGAAACTCAGCTGGATGTCGGCACCGCGGGCCGATACGGCATCGACAGTCAGGGCCGAGACGCCGGGCACCTCGGACAGCCGCTCGCGCATCCGGTTCCATTCGCCCAGGCTCTGAAATTCCACCTGCACGCGAACCGCTTCGCCGGCCGCCGCCATCGCTTCCACGCCGCCCAGCGATCGGGCCCGGATCGATTTCCAGCGACCCTCGATGATGCCCAGCGATATGACGGCCGCCAGTTCCATCGCATAGGCCACGTCGCCATCGTTGAGCCTGAACGAGCGCTTCAGGCTGAAGGTCCCGACCGCGTCGCGCCCGGCGAGCGTGACGTGCAGGCGCCGCGATGCTTCGTCGACCTC
The DNA here is from genome assembly GCA_050250815.1 of Hyphomicrobiaceae bacterium. GTDB lineage: Bacteria > Pseudomonadota > Alphaproteobacteria > Rhizobiales > Hyphomicrobiaceae > JAEUMD01. Next base: position 37,599 of record JBFWNY010000030.1, on the reverse strand, counting down.
GGCGATCGCGGCCACAATGTTGTCGCCCTGGAACTCGCCCGCCAACACGCGCACGGCCGTATCGTCGCCGCCGACCAGCATGTTCAACGTGTCGTCGTGAATGACCGGCCGCAGCCCCTCGACTTTAAGCGGCGTCAGCGCGTTGCGCGTGTCGAGGTCGCGCCAGATGCCGAGCCACGACTGCCCGTACGAGCCGTCGCGCACGAGCTTGCCTGCGTGCCGGGCCGCCGCCATCAGCACGACCTCGGGGGCCTGCTCGTCGATGAACGGCACACCTTCGCGCCGCAGCAGGCCGCGTATGGCATCGGGACGAAAGGCAAAGTCGAGGCTGGCAATATATTCCGTACGGGAGTTGCGTTCCGAACGTACCGAAAAGCCGTCGGCAAGCCCCGTCACCGGCGTCTCGCGCAGCGGCTTGAGCCGGCCGTAGGCGGTCACCGGCACCAGGCGCTTGAGAAGAGATCGGAATGCCGCCTGCTGACCGTCGGCGATGGCGCGTTCCTTGGCGGCGACGGCATTTTCGGCGACCGCCTGGACCGGGAAACGGGCGACCGTGAAAGGCTGATCGCTGGGACGCTCGGCATGGGCCACACCCGAGACGACGTTGCCCGCAAGAGACAACCCGGCCGCGAGGAACAGCATCGCGGCGGGCAGCACGTGCCGCGCCCGGGTCCGCCCCCGGGCCGAAATCGTCGCGGTGCGTTCGCCAGTGTCGTGCATGACTTCCGCCCCCCGGATCGGTGCCGCCCCGGTTTCTCAACCAAATCAGGCGGCGTGTTGCAGGTGTCGAGGCGACCTGCTACCACCCGGCCGCTGCCCGGCAGGCGGAGCCGGGGGCGCAGCAGCACCTCGCGCAGCCTCGACCGGGCGTACCGTCACCCCTCGCCCGACGGGGCCTCAGCCTCCCAGAGGGTCAAGGACCTAACATGCCCGAGCCCCGCAAAGGCACCCGTATTACCTACCGCGATTCAGGTGTCGATATCGATGCGGGCAATGCCCTTGTGGCGGCGATCAAGCCCCTGGTCAAGGGCACCCGGCGGGCGGGCGCCGACACCGACCTGGGGGGCTTCGGCGGCCTGTTCGACCTGAAGGCGGCAGGTTTTCGCGATCCCATCCTGGTTGCCGCCAACGACGGCGTCGGCACCAAGCTCAAGATTGCGATCGATACCGGCCGTCACGGCACGATAGGCGTCGACCTCGTCGCCATGTGCGTCAACGATCTCGTCGTTCAGGGCGCCGAGCCACTGTTTTTCCTTGATTATTTTGCAACCGGCAAGCTCGACGTCCAGGCGGCGCGGGAGGTTATTTCGGGCATCGCCGACGGCTGCCTGCTCGCGGGATGCGCGCTCATCGGCGGCGAGACGGCCGAGATGCCCGGTCTCTATGCGGCAGGCGACTACGATCTCGCCGGCTTCGCGGTCGGCGCCGCCGAACGCGGAGAACTGCTGCCACGCGCCGACATCTCCGTAGGCGACGTCCTGATCGGGCTGCCGTCGTCAGGTGTTCACTCCAACGGTTATTCGCTGGTCCGCAAGCTCATCGCGGCGAGCGGCCTCGGCTGGGACAACGCAGCCCCGTTCGCACCGGGCGAAACCATCGCCGAGGTCCTGCTCGCTCCGACCCGCATCTATGTGAAGCCCTTGTTGGCCGCAATCCGAGCCACGGGCGGCGCGGCGGCGGGCGGCGTCAAGGCGCTGTCGCACATCACGGGCGGCGGCCTGTCGGAGAACATTCCCCGCGTGCTGCCCGGTGGGGTCGCGGCGCGTATCGATCTTGCAGCACTCGCGCCGTTGCCGCCTGTCTTCCGTTGGCTGGCGGAGGCCGGCAATCTCGACGACGAAGAGATGCTGCGCACCTTCAACTGCGGCATCGGCATGGTGGTGGTCGCGGCGCGCAAGCAGGCCGATGCCGTCTTGGCGGCGTTGCGCGATGCGGGCGAGGCCCCAAGCCATATCGGCGAGATTATCCCGCCCACCGGTGTCAAGTCGGAGGCCAAGGGCAAGGGCGAGACGGAAGCCGTCGTCTATCGCGGATCGCTGTTGGCTTGAGCCGCCCGGCGGCGCTGTGCCGCCGGAAGCACATCAGGCAAAAGCCGGCCACGCGACATCGGCGGCGGCGACAACTGCAGGCGCGTGCGGCCATGTAATCCCGAAGGCCGGGTCATCGTAGCGAAAGCCGCGCGCCTTGCCCGGCACGTGGGTGCGTCCCATCAGATAGAGGACGTCGGCGCCGGGCGTCAGCGTCAGGAAGCCGTGCGCGCAGCCCTCCGGTATGAGCACCGCGTCGCCCGACTGCGCATCGAGCTCGAGCGCCGTCCACTGCCGGTAGGTCGGGCTGCGCTCGCGTAGATCCGCCACCACGTCGTAGATCCTGCCACTCACCGCGCGAACGATCTTGGCCTCGGCGAACGGCGCATCCTGCCAGTGCATTCCCCGCAGTGTCAGCGCCGCATCGTTGCGGGACAGGTTGATCTGAGCGACGTCGAACGCCACGCCAGCTTCCGCCAACGCATCGCGGCAATAGGCACGCGCGAAGAAGCCACGCTCGTCGCGACTGGGCGCCAGCACGAGCCGCATCACACCGGCGATCCTTGTTGGCTCGATCCGCATCTCAGGGTGCTGTGATCGTGAGCTTGGGGACGGCGGTGACGAACTTGCCGCCCCAGGTGGCGATCTGCCAGTTCGACGCCATCACTTCCGGCGCGATGTTCCACGGCAGAATGACGAGATAGTCGGGCCGCACCTCGGCGATGTCCTCCGGTGCGCGGATCGGCAGACGGCTGCCCGGCAGGAAGCGGCCTTGCTTTTCCAGGCTGCGGTCGAAGACGCAGACGATATCGTCGGTGCCGACACCGCAGAAGTTGAGGAACGTGTTGCCTTTGGCAGCGGCGCCGTAAGCCGCGACGGTCTTACCTTCCGAGCGTGCCTTGGCGAGGAACGCCAGGAACCCTTGCCGAACGGCCTCGACCAGCGGTGCGAAATCGCGATAGCCGTCGAGCACGTCGAGCTTTGCCGCATGCTCGTCCGCGCGCACGCTCCGCAGCCGCTCCGTCGCGGCGTGCGAGGCACCGGTGTGCGTCACGAATAATCGCAGCGAACCACCGTGTGTGGGAATCTTCTCGACGTCGAACGCCCTGAGCCCCGCTGCCGTCAGCACCTTCTCGACCGCCACCAGCGACAGGTACGAGAAGTGCTCGTGGTAGATCGTGTCGAACTGAACTTGCCGGATCAGGTTCAAGACGTGCGGGAACTCGAAGGTCGCCACCGCCTCGGGCTTGAGCAATACGGCGAAGCCTTTGACGAAATCCTCGATTGCAGGCACGTGCGCGAGCACGTTGTTGGCTGCCATCAGATCGGCCGCAACACCTTGCTCGGCGAGCCGCCGCGCCGTCGCCTCGCCGAAGAAGGCGACCTCGGTCGGTATGCCCTTCGCCACGGCCGCGGCAGCGACGTTGGCAGCCGGCTCGATGCCCAGCACCGGAACGCCGGCGGCCTTGAAGTGCTGCAGCAGATAGCCGTCGTTGGAGGCGACCTCGACAACCAGTGAGGACGGCCCGAGGCTCCAGCGCTCACGCATCGCATTGGCATAGCGCCGCGCATGCTCCACCCACGACTGCGCATAGGACGAGAAGTACGCGTAGTCGGAGAAGATCTCGCCGGGCGGAACCGAATCGTCCACCTGCACGAGCAGGCACGACGGGCAGACGCGCGCATGCAGCGAGAACGACGGCTCGGGCAGCATATCGGCGCCGACGTTCTTGAGATAGCTGTTGGCCAGCGGCGTCTTGCCGAGGTCGACAAGCGTGTGCGTGAGACCGGTGCCGCAGAAACGGCAGCTAGGGGTCGCCTGGGTTGTCGTCGCGTCCGTCATGTCGAGGGCTCGTACTGGTAGTAGTCGTTGATCTGGCGCAGCGTCGTGTCGAATGCATCCGCGCCCGCATGGACCGCGCGATACCACCGTGCGGTCCAGGCCACGAGCGCATCGCCCGCAAGCCTGTCACGCCAGCCGAGCGCCGAGCGCGCGCGTATGGAATCGACCGCAAGCAGCTTCATCTCCTTGGCGCCGGCCACCGGCTCGTGCTGCCATGCGACGGGCCGTCCCAGGGCGGCAAGCGTTGCCTCCGCCAGTTGGCGAACGGTAACATCGCGGCCCGGAACGGGCCCGAAGTTCATGCTGCGCGGCAATGCCTCGTCCTGCGCCATCGCCTCGACGTAGACGAGGTAGCCGGCAATGCAGTCGAGCACGTGCTGCCACGGCCGCGTCGCCTCGGGCATACGCAGCACGAGCGTCTCGCCGGCGAGCGCGGAGCGCACGATGTCCGGCACGATGCGGTCGGCGGCATAATCCCCGCCGCCGACGACGTTGCCGCCGCGCGCAGTTGCGAGACGGACGCCCAGATCCTCGAAGTATGATTGTGCGAAGGCGCGAGCGACCAGCTCCGTGGCCGCCTTGGATGCCGAATAGGGGTCCTTGCCGCCCAGCGCATCGCTTTCCGCAAAGGGACGACCGCTATCGGAATTCGCGTAGACCTTGTCGGACGTGACGACGAGCACGAGGCGCGCGGAGCCTTCCACGCGCACGGCTTCGAGCAGGTGCGCGGTGCCCAGCACATTGACCGCGATCGTTTCGACCGGATCGACAATCGAGCGACGCACAATGGGCTGCGCCGCCAGATGCAGGACGATCTCCGGTTTGGCGGCGACCACGGCGGCGCGCACTGCCGACATGTCGCGCAGGTCGCCGATCAGCGACCGGACGCGCCCGCCCAGCCCGGCCATTTCGAACAGCGCCGGATCACTGTCAGGCGCCAGTGCGAATCCCGTCACCTCGGCGCCCATGTGCGCGAGCCAGACCGCTGTCCATGCGCCCTTGAATCCGGTGTGACCGGTGAGCAGGACGCGGCGGCCGCGCCAGAACGACAGCGAGGGAAGCACGGACAGGCTCATCGCAGCGTCCGTGCATGTGCGGTTTCGATACGCGGGCACACGCTCATGGCCACACCTTCCACGGTGCCTTGCCAGCGGCCCAAAGACCTTCAAGGTGGTTCTTGTCGCGCAGCGTATCCATCGGCTGCCAGAAGCCGGTGTGGCGGAAGGCTCTCAGTTCGCCGTCACGCGCAAGCCCTTCGAGCGGCGTGCTCTCCCAGGTCATGTCGTCGCCGTCGATGCGGTCCACCACGGCAGGATCGAGCACGAAGAAGCCGCCATTGACGAAGGCATTGTCGCCGGGCGGCTTCTCGGTGAACTTGGACACCGCGTTGCCGTCCATCTCGATGGCGCCGTAGCGGCCGGGAGGCACGACGGCAGTCAGCGTCGCTTGGCGCCCATGGGCACGGTGGAAGGCGACGAGCGAGGCAATGTCGACCGATGCCACGCCATCACCGTAGGTGAAGCAGAAGGGCTCGCCGGGTTGCAGGTAGCGCGCGACACGCTTGAGACGTCCGCCCGTCATCGTCTTCTCGCCGGTGTCGACGAGCGTGACACGCCAAGGCTCGGCGCTGGTTTCGTGGTATTCGGCGCGGTTGTTGGCGACATCGAAAGTGACGTCGGAGCCGTGCAAGAAGTAGTTCGCGAAATACTCCTTGATCATGTAGCCCTTGTAGCCAAGGCATATGATGAAATCATTGATTCCGTGGTGGCTGTAGATCTTGAGGATGTGCCACAGGATCGGCCGCCCGCCGATCTCGATCATCGGCTTCGGGCGGAGATAGGACTCCTCCGAGATGCGGGTGCCCATGCCGCCCGCCAGTATCACTGCCTTCATGCGCCGCCCCCAGCGTCACGTTCACGCGTTGGAAAGCATCATGTAACCTGCAGCGCGCTAAGAAAGTCATATCGCCAGCCGCTTCCCGCCTTCCCATTTCCCGAGACCCCATGACGGATGCCGTTGCCACACCAACCGACGCCGGGTCACCGCTCGTTCTCGTGACTGGAGCGGGTGGCCTAGTGGGCCGCTCTGTCGTTGCAGCCTTGGCGAAGGCGGACGTGCGCGTCGTCGCGTGCGGGCGCACGCCCAAGCCGCTGGCACGCCTGGGAGTTGCATCTCTCACCTGGGACGTCCTTGACACTGCAAGCCATGCGCAGCTCGTCAGGCGCGCACGTTTCGACACCATCGTCCATCTGGCCTGGACCACGGCGCATGGACGCTTCTGGGACGACCCGGAGAACCTCGACTGGTGCGGCGCGACGCTCAGCCTCGCGCGGGCTGCCCGCGAGGCGGGTGTCCGCCGCTTCGTCGGCATCGGCTCGTGCGTCGAGTATGGCGCGCTTTGCGCGGACAAGTGCCGCGAGGACGAGATCGGGCAACTGCTGCCGCACACACTCTACGGCACCGCCAAGGACGCAACGCACAGAGTCATCTCCGCATTCGCGCGCCGGACGGGTATGAGCTTCGCCTGGGCGCGCCTCTTCAACGTGACGGGCCCCGGCGAGCCGCCAGCCAAGCTGCTCAGCCACGTCGTTATCGAGACGCTCGCCGGCCGGACGCCAGCCATCCGCGAGCCAGCACGCCACGTCGACCTCATCGACTGCCGCGACGCGGGGGCTGCGATCGCGCGTCTGGCGCGGAGTTCGGTCGAAGGGGCCGTCAACATCGGCAGCGGCCGAGCCGTTCGCGCCGGCGACCTTTCCGCCTATGCCAGCGCCGTTCTGGATTTGCCGACGGACGGCGAACTACAGAGGAATGAACGCGCACCTCTCTCGCTCGCGGCGCGGCCCTATGCCGGCTTGATCGCCCACACGCAGCGGCTTTCGCGAGAAGTGGGGTTCAGACCGCACTACACCTTGGCCGACACCATGCGCGCGATTGCGAGCGGCATCGAGCCAGCTTGACCCGTTCAGGCTACGTCGCCCGGCCATTCGCCGGCCCGCCACGCGCGCCGCTCGCGCAACCACTGGCCCAGAGCCGCAGGCCGAACCCCGCGCGCCGTGCCCCACGCGAGCCGCGCGAGCTTCATGCGCCGGAAATAGGAGGACAGCGCGAAGTCCGCCGTGCGGTTATCGGCGACCAGCAGTTGCTGCTGGCGGTCCACCCGGTACACCGGCACCTTTGGCCAGTCGGCCGGCAGGACGAGTTCTCCGGACCGTGTGACGATGCCGAGACCACCTCCGGCTTCGACGATCTGACGCGATATGCCTCGCGTGCCGGCCTCGAAGCGGTTGCATGCACGCTTCTCAAGCCCGGGGCGCTCGAGCGTCAGCCAGTACGCGCGCTCGAGCATCATGGCGTTTGAGCGGATGTGCGTGTTGGGGAAGGGCGTCGTGCCGTCGAGCCGCTCCCATGCGGCAGTGGCGCCTACCATCGCCGGACGAGGCAGACGCGTCATCGCGCGCTCGTAGGCGGCAAGCCAGTTGCCGCCTAGAACACGGGAGTAGGAGTTGAAGAATAGCACGTAGCGGGTCTCGACCTTCTCAGCGCCCGCGAAATAGGCGTGGATGTCAAAGCCGGCATCCGACAGCTCGAGCACGCGGGCCTGCCGCACGTCGGCGGGCGCGGCCTCAAGGAAACCTGACAGTGCCGCGTCGAGGCCCGGCGCCCGGCCGCCCTTGGCCAGGATGACGAGATCGTAGGCCGCCCCGGCGGGATAGCGCGCGATCGAGCCGAGGAACGCTTCCAGCCAGTGCGGCGGGTTGACCTGACGATGCAGGTAGAAAACCGTCGTCAATACCTCGCCTGGCGGCGAAAGCTGATCTTCCCCGTCGCGTGCTACTTCCGCCATGCACGGCCCCCGCGTGTAGGTGGCGGCTAACCCCTGCGGCCAGCTTCAGACCCCTCGCCCGATTGGATAGAGCAAACCGGTTACGATCCGGATTACGCGGGGGCGACCGCACGCCGTATGCCGTCGGGGGACGGGCTCGTGGACAACGCCACCCCGCCCCTCCCCCCTCCGTCCGTGGCGTGATAAGCACCCGCGCATGGGCCGCCGGGCTCAATCAACGGCTGCACAGGCGAACCCAGATGCATAGCAGGAAGCGCGTCGCCATCCTCATCTCCGGACGCGGATCCAACATGGCCTCGCTCATCGAAGCGGCGCGCGCTCCCGACTATCCTGCCGAAATCGCCCTGGTCGTCTCGAACCGCCCCGAGGCGCTCGGCCTGGAGCGGGCACGCGCGGCCGGCATCGAGGCCGTTGCCATCGACCATCGGGGCTTCGCAACGCGCATGGCCTTCGAGGCCCGGCTGCACGCGCAACTGCTCGAGGCCAAGATCGACCTCATCTGCAGCGCCGGCTTCATGCGCATGCTGACGGGCAGCTTCGTCGACCGCTGGAAGGACCGCCAGCTCAATATTCACCCCTCGCTGTTGCCGGCCTTTCCCGGGCTCGACACGCATGCGCGAGCGCTGCGCGAGGGCGTCAAATTACACGGCTGCACTGTGCACTTCGTACGCCTGGAAATGGATACCGGGCCGATCGTGGGGCAGGCCGCGGTGCCGGTCCTGCCCGATGACACGCCCGATACGCTCGCCGCCCGGGTGCTGGAAGCCGAGCATGTCATCTATCCGCATGCGCTGAGGCTCGTTGCGAGCGGCGCCGTGCGGGTCGAGAACGAGGAGATCGTCGCCGATGACGGCGTCCGCCATGCCGCCAGCCTCAAAGCCGGAAGGACGCTGATCTGGCCGCCGCTCATCGATCTGCCGCCGCGGGTGGTTTGACACACTGCGCGGACTATTGGTGCTGTTTGGCCACACATTCCTGCAAACATGCTCAGGTGCGCCGCAATTGTTGCATGTCAACGCTGGCTCGCCCCAACTCTTCCCAGATCGCAGCGCCGTTAACCTTTCTTGGGGGGTGCGCCTCGCCAAGCTCAGGCGCATACCGGTAGTAGAGTGTCGAACCTGCAGTGTGTGACGCGCATCGCCGAGCGCGCCAAAGTGTAGCGGTCATTTTCAGTCGCGTGGACTCCGGCATCGGCGGGGTGTAGCGGGTCGGGCAGCCGGTCTGGCGGACGCTGGCGCGAGGTGCGCGCCGCCCCAGGTCTGGCAACCGGTGCCGAACTAAGGCCGCCCCAAGAGCGGTCAAACGACGCCGAAGGGCAGGGAACACGAGGGCAGCGAGTTTGGAAGCCGGCACGCCTCCACGAGGGCCTGTCCGTGCGCGTGTTGGAGACCTGAACCGATGAACGCGATCCATCTTCACGCCCAGCAGCTCGGCGACGAGCAGAGCATCTGGTTCAAGCTCACGCCGTTCCTCAAGCTGACGTCGACCAATCCCATCGCCTTCATGATGCAGATGGCCACGCGCTATGGGCCGGTGCTGCCGATCAATCTCGGCTCGGAGCGCGTCGTCATCATCACGGAGCCTGAGTACTTCAAGCACGTACTCGTCTCGAAGGCCGACGACTACATCAAGTATTTCGATGGCCTGAAGCCGATCTTCGGCAAGTCCATGATCACCAATGACGGCGTGCTCTGGCAGAAGATCCGCATGCCGCAGCAGCCAGCGTTCCACCCCGACGCGTTCACCGACTACATCCCCTACTTCGTCAAGGCCATCCACGAGAAGATGCGCAAGTGGGAGGAGTACGCGAAGTCGGGCGAGCCCATCGAGATGGTGGAGCAGACGTGGACGCTTGCCGCCGACATGATCTGCAAGGCCCTGTTCGACCGCGACATGCCGTTCAATCCGCATGTCGTCTTCAAGTACGTGAAGACGTACACCAACGTGCAGGAGCACAAGGGCATCAGGCAGCGCAAGCAGTCCGGCGAGGACATCGAGCTGACGGAGCTCGACGCCGCCAAGGCGATGGAAGCCTGGGCTTCCGTGCCGCCTGCCGTGATCGCTGCTGATCCGCGCGAGGAGCGCGAGAAGACGCTGCTCAGCATCATCGAGGCTTGCGTCGCCGATCCCAACATTCCCGAGTTCGACGAACAGCAGGCGATCGACGAAATCAAGCAGTACCTGTGGGCGGGAACCGAGACGACCGCGCTGACGCTGGCTTGGGCGCTCTACCTGCTCTCGCTCCACCCGGAGGCTGCCGAGCGCGTCATCCGCGAGAGCGAGACGGTGCTGGGCGACAGGGAGCCGACGGCCGCGGACTACACCGCGCTCGTCTACACGCGCTCCGTCATTCAGGAGACGATGCGGCTCTATCCGCCCGTCTGGGGCCTGATCCGCGTTGCCGCCAAGGACGACGAGATCGGCGGCAAGCAGATCCGTGCCGGCGACCGCATTGTCATCTTCGGCTATGCCGCCCACCACAACCCGAAATTCTGGGACGAGCCGGAGGAGTTCCGCCCCGAGCGCTGGATGGACAAGAGCGCCAAGCGGCAGGTGAAGTACTCGTACGTGCCGTTCGGCGCCGGCAAGCGCTCTTGCATCGGCGGCGCGATGAGCCAGGTTGAGAACACGCTGGCGCTGGCGCTCCTGCTGCGCCGCTTCCGGCCCGAGTACGTCGGCGCGGTTCCGGCCCCCGTCAACGCGACCGTCACGCTGACGCCCAAGGGCGGCCTCAACTTCCGCATTCACCAGATCGGCTGAGCGGCAAGTCTCTCGAGACGAAGCGCCACGGTCGGTCGGCATCGCCCGAAACTGTCTGCGAGCGAAAAGGCGGGCGATGCCAGCGGCACCGCCCGCCTCAGGGCTATCAGACGGCAGCGTGGCACCAACCGTCCGATATCAGGAATTACGGGGCGATCGGACTCCGGATCATAGCCTCGCTGCCGGCCATGCGGGCGTTCGGGCCCGAATGACCCAAACTCTCTTCAGCCGACTATCTCGTCGAGGCGGAAATTGAGCGCGATCTCGCGCTCGGCCGACGCCGGACTGTCGGAACCGTGGGTGGAGTTCTCGCCCTTCGACACCGCGAACTGTTTGCGGATCGTCCCGTCAGCGGCCTCTTTCGGATCGGTTGCGCCCATGACCTCGCGGTATTTGGCGATGGCACCCTCGCCCTCCAGCACCTGCAGGACGATCGGACCGGACGTCATGAAGTCCACCAACTCGCCGTAGAACGGACGGGCTTTGTGCTCCTCGTAGAACTTCTCGGCCTGGGCCCGGGTCCAGCGCACCCGCTTCTGACCGACAATCCGCAGACCGGATTTCTCGATGACGGCGTTGATGGCGCCGGTCATGTTGCGCCGGGTGGCATCCGGCTTGATGATGGAGAAGGTGCGCTCAATGGCCATTGTGCTGATCTCTTGCGTTGCTGATCTGTTGCGTTGGTCGGCGCGCTTATAGCGGCCGGGAAAATCGCCTTCAAGCAACGTCGGCGGAATGCACGGCCTACGGCTCGCTTCCGCCCCGCAAATGCCCTCATCGTGGCCCAACACAACCGTAAAGGTGCCGCGTATCGGCTTGGCGCTTCGGACCGACCCATTTGCGGATCGACGTACCCGGCCGATTGACGGACCTGGATGATCGGCCCAAAAGATCGGGCGAAGCCGGGCCGGCGTGCGCGCAAGCCCGGCGCAGCCTCACCAAGGCGGCTCGCGCCAAGCGTGTTGCAGGGGGCTCTTTGGACGGACAGGGCTCGATGACGGGCAACGACACGGAAATCCAGTGGTATATCGCCCGCGAAGGGCAGCAGCACGGCCCGATCACGGACGCCGAGATGAAGCTGTTTGTCGACAGCGGCCATTTGCGAGCGACCGATCTCATCTGGCGGCCGGGCTTTGCGGAGTGGCGTCCGGCACCGCTGGTGTTCCCGCAGCAGCCAGCCGCGCCATTGCAACCGGCCCCTCGCGCCACCGAACCCACGCAGCCGCGTCCAGCGCCGCAGCCGTCTGCAACCGCGGCCGCGGCGCCCGCCGCGATGGAACCTCGCACTCAGCCCGGACCGGCGGTCACGACGGCGGGTCGAGCTGCCGCACCGTCCGCAGCCGCCGGCGCCGCCGCACGCCCCGCCTCGGGGGCACCCGCTGGGCAGACCTCTCCCGGCTCTGGCCCTTCCGCGGCGCCATCCGGATCACCCCAGCCCACATCGCGCACCACCACCAAGGGCAACCAGCCTATCGCAATGGATCGCGGCGGCGGCGCTGCACCGGCCAAACTTGCCCTCAAGGTCGCCTTGGCCGCCGGACTGCTGGGTCTGGCCGCAGGCGCGGGCATCTACGAACTGAAAAAGCGCGGCACTCTGCTCGGAGCCGACACGTCGCAGGATATACCCGTAGTCCGCGCCAAGGCCGATGCGCCGGTCGCGGCCAAACCGGTGGCCGCACGCGCAGTGGCACCGCCAGCCGCCACGCCCGGTACGGGTAGCGTCGCCGCGCCCGAGGCTGTCGCCATGACGACACCAGCTCCGGCCGCAACGGAGCCAGCGACTGCCCCCGCGCTCAAGCCCGGTGAAAGAGAGGCCGAGGCCCTCGACCGGCGCTACCAGCAGTCTCGCCTGTGGGCGTACATGAAGCGCGAGCAGCCGGCTTGGTACGGCGCTGCCCTGGCCGAAGCTGGACGCATGGTGGCCGAAGCCAAGTCGGAGCGCGACGCCACCCGCCACATGGTGGAATCGCTAGTGGCGCTGCGCCGCCGCAATGCCGACGTCACGCTCAGTGCCGACATGGCTCGCCTGAAGGCCATTGCCAACGCGTTCCTCGACAATCTGCAGGCCCTGGCCGACAAGGATGCAACCACCTGCTACGGCTTCATCAGCCAAGGCGAGGCCAGCCCGCAGATCATCGACATCCTCCACACCGCGAACGGCAACGCGCCGATCGAGGCGCAGACGATCGCAATCTTCGATGCTATGGCCGAAGGCCGACGCTCACCTACGAACCACGACAAGCCGAAGAAGGAAGACTACGACCTGCTGGCGACGCAGCTCGGCAAGCTCGGCTGGAGCCAGGCGGACCTGCAGATGTTCGCCGATCCCAACCAGCTGTCACGCGCCGAGCCCTTGCGCGTCTGCCACATGGTGCGCGACTGGTTCAAGGCGCATATCACGATCTCCGACCAAGCCGTGCAGGAGCGTCTACTGTACGAGACGCTTCGTCCTGTCGTCGCCGGTTGAGTCGGGGCAGCCCTTGCTGGATACGTTCGTCAAGGCGCTGATTACGACGGTACTGGTGATCGCTATCACAGAGGCGGCAAAGCGCAGCACCCTGTTCGGCGCTCTCGTGGCCTCGTTGCCGCTGACGTCGCTCATCGCCATCGTCTGGCTGTGGGGCGACACAGGCGACGCCCGGCGCATCGCAGATCTTTCCAGCCAAATTTTCTGGCTCGTCCTGCCCTCGCTCGTGCTGTTCGTAGCGCTGCCGTTGCTGCTGCGTGCCGGCGTGCAGTTCTGGCCCAGCATGGCAATCGCGTCGGGTTTGACGGTCGCCGCCTATTTGGGCATGGTCGCGCTCCTCACACGCTCCGGCTGACCGGCGAACGCCGTCACACATCGAGTTCGTTGCGATCCTTTCTCCCCGGACCCACACGGTCTGGGCTTTCGCCTCCCGGTCACGGGCCATGCTGCACATCAACGATCTCGTCTACCGCATCGAAGGCAAGCCGATCCTCGACGGCGCGACCGTTGCGATCCCGGCCGGTCACAAGGTCGGCCTCGTCGGACGCAACGGCGCCGGCAAGACAACGCTTCTGCGCCTGCTGACGGGTGAGCTGTCGCCAGATGACGGCAGCATCGGCATGCCAAAGGCCGCCGCCATCGGCTACGTCGCCCAGGAAGCTCCGGGCGGAGATCAGACCCTGCTCGAATGGGTGCTCTCCGCCCATCGCGAGCGGGCCTCACTTCTCGACGAGGCACAGACCGCCACCGACGCTGCACGCATTGCCGAGATCCACATGCGACTGGACGACATCGGCGCGCATGCCGCGCCCGCGCGCGCCGCCCAGATCCTCGCCGGTCTTGGCTTCGACGAAGCGGCGCAGGCGCGCGCGTGCCGCACGTTCTCCGGCGGCTGGCGCATGCGTGTCGCGCTTGCTGCGGTCCTGTTCCTGGAGCCCGAGCTGCTGCTGCTCGACGAGCCGACCAACTATCTCGATTTGGAAGGCACGATGTGGCTCGAGAGCTATCTCAAGGCCTATCCGCACACCGTACTCATCGTCAGCCACGACCGCGATCTGCTCAACACGGTCGTCACCAGCATCCTGCATCTGGAGCGCGGACGCCTGACGCTCTACACGGGCGGCTACGATACGTTCGAGGAAACACGGCGCGAGCGTCAGCGCCTCGAGCTGAAACTCAAGAAGAAGCAGGATGACGAGCGCCGGCGGATCCAGGTGTTCATCGACCGGTTCAAGGCCAAGGCGACGAAGGCGCGCCAGGCGCAGAGCCGTGTCAAGGCCCTGGCCCGCATGCAGCCGATCGCCGCGCAGGTGGAGGACCGCGTAGCGCCGTTCCTTCTGCCGAGCCCGTTGAAGCCGGTGGCGAGCCCGATCCTGCGGCTCGAAAGCGCCGCCGCCGGATACGATGCGATGAGCACCGTTCTGGAGCGCCTCAGCTTGCGCATCGACCAGGACGATCGCATCGCGCTGCTCGGCCAGAATGGCAATGGCAAGTCGACCTTCGCGAAGCTGCTGGCGGGGCGGCTCGCGCCGCTGTCGGGCACGATCACGGGGCTGGGCAAGATCACGATCGGCTATTTCGCCCAGCACCAGCTCGACGATCTCAATCCACTGCAGACGCCCTACGACTACATCGCGGCATTGATGCCTGAATCGACGGAAGCGCAGCGGCGATCGCGGCTGGGCACTTTCGGCTTCTCGGCGGACAAGGCGGATACCCGCTGCGAGCACCTGTCCGGCGGCGAAAAGGCCCGCCTGCTGCTGGCACTGACGGCCTTCCACGCACCGCACTTGCTGATCCTCGACGAGCCCACCAACCATCTCGACGTCGACAGTCGCGAGGCGCTGATCCACGCGCTCATGGACTATGAGGGCGCCGTGATCTTGATCAGTCACGACCGCCATCTGGTGGCAGCCACCGCCGATAGGCTGTGGCTCGTCAGGGACGGCACGGTGCGCACCTACGATGGCGACATAGACGCCTATCGTGCCGAACTCATCGCGGAACGCAGCGAACGGACGAAGACATCGGGGGATCGCGCCGGAGCAACCATCGGCGGAACAGCGTTCGCAAATCGCGCCGACCAGCGCAGAATGGCCGCCGAGCGGCGCGCCGAGCTAGCGCCCCTGCGCAAGGCCGTCTCCCAGTGTGAGAAGCGCGTCGGTGAACTTTCGGCGATGATTGCGCGCATCGACGCGGCACTTGCCGAACCCGATATCTACACCCGAGACGGCGCTCGCGCACAAAACCTCGCCCAGGACCGTTCACGGATCGCCAAGCAACTCGCTGTTGCGGAAGAGGATTGGCTGGAGGCGAGCGAGGCGCTCGAAGCAGCCGACGCGCAAGCGCGTTCTACAACGTTCGGATGAACTTGCTGCACGGCAGACGCGTTTCCCAACTCGGCAAAACAGATTTGACGTTTTGCAGCATTCCTCGACCGCCACAAAGGATTAGAAGACTAGCTCGGAAGGAGCGGTGGCTGCGGTGTGCGGGCATCGTCGGCGTGTTTGAGGGCACGCCGCTAGGGTCCCCTCCTTCCGAACCTCCACAAAAAATGTTCGAGCCTTGCGCTGAAAGCGCGCAGCAGGCAACTTCGCGCGGGCCGGTAGCGCCCGCTCATGTGGTGCTATCCGGACAAGGCGCCCCTGCCTGCAAGCCATGCAATACGGAAACGGACATGAAGATCCTGACCTCTCCCACGACGCCGTTCGGCCGCAAGACCCGCATCGCAGCCATGGCGAAGGGACTCGGCAACATCGAGTTCGTCAACGTCGACACCAATCCTCCGCACAACGCGGACCTCATCGCCAACAACCCTCTGGGGAAGATCCCCGTCCTCGTGCTCGATACCGGCGAGACCATCTACGACAGCCGCGTCATCTGCGAGTATCTCGATACGCTCGGAGCAGCGGACGCGCCGCGGCTCTTCCCGTCGGACAGCAAGGAGCGCATGCGCACGCTCACACTCGGTGCACTGGCCGACGGCATCGCCGAAGCAGGTGTGCTGGTATTTTACGAAAGCAGGTTCCGCAGCGAAGAAATGCGCAATGCCGATTGGGTTGCGCGCCAGCAAAGCAAGGTCGATGCGGGTCTCGATTACCTCGACGCAAACCCGCCCGGCTGGAACGGTACGCCGGGTTACGCGCCGATTGCGCTCGCCTGCGCGCTGGGGCACCTCGATCTCAGACACGGCGGGCGCTGGCGGAACGGGCGTGCGCGGCTCGTTGATTGGCTCGAACGCTTCTCCGCGGCCATGCCGTCATACGAAGCGACGCGTCCGCCGGCCTGAAGGCCGGCAAGCGATACCGGGCGGCTCGCTTCGATGTCAGCTGGAGCCCAGGCGCGTCGACGCAAGGCGCGCACTGCCGCCCGCCTGCCTTACGATCTTGTCGCGCGCCTCGTCACGCAGTGCGCTCGCGACGCGCTGCAGCAGCCACACTTTGTATGCCTCGTCGTCGCTGGGTGCCTCGGTCGCGGTCCGCGGCACCTCGGCGTCATCGGGTACCCATGACGTCTCGGATGCGCCACCCTTGACCATTGCCACAACGTGTCCGCTCGGCTTGAGCAGGTTGGCGCAATCAAGCCCCTCGCTCGTCGTTCCGGTGAGCGTCGCCAACGTGCGCTTCATCTCGAGAATGCGCACGAGCTGAAGGCTCGACAGGCGCAAGGCCACACGGATGTCGTCGCCCTCGATGCTGAAGGCCTCGACCAGGCCGAAGATCGTCATGGAGCTGAGCGCGCGGCGCACATCCTCTTTCAGCAGGTTGTGGTTGTTCTCGAGCACCCGCACGCCGACCGCAATCTGATCGGAGTTGAGAACATAGCTTGCCAGGATTCCGGCGAGCTTCATGGATTCGCGGGAGGCCCAGGGGGCGTTGACCGCATCCTCCCGCCAGACCTCGACGATGAGCGGCAGGTCGGGCCGCCGCAGCGGACCCAGCGTCGAAAAGCGCACTCGCCTCTGATCGATCATGATCCGCGTCCTGATTGGAAGCCGGATAGGCCAAAGCCGTCCGGCAAGCGGCCCCAATGCCGCCAAGCTGCGAATTATCCAACCGTACGGTAAATCGTGAGTGAAGCGTTGCGCCGTGCGCTGCCTAACGCTCCAGCCAGTTGCCACTCCCTATCGCGCGTCGGCCAGCTACGCTGTGGCGATAGAGGTAGACCCATGCCTGCAGCCGACGCGCCGCCGGCGCGGTGCCACCAGCCGTCGGGCCGCCTTCACCTCCGGCCGGTGCGACCTCCACCGCGACCGGGGTGCGCAGGTAGGGAGCATCAACTCCCTCGCCTGGAGCAACCACGCCCTCATACCTGTCGAGCCACAGGAAGCTGGTGGCCGGCGCCCTGAGCCTGACGAGTTCGCCCCAAACGAGCCCGGCACCTGGATCGTTATCGGGGTCGCCAGCTGGAATAAGCCCAGGAAACCCGCCCAGGTCATAGAGCCGTCCGCGCATGGCGGCCGCCGACACCACCTCACCTTCGCGGCCGAGGCGCGCCCGTTCCAACCGTCCCATTGGCCCGCGGGCGGCGGAAAGGAGCGTTCCGTAGACGAACAGATATCGTACCAGTGCCATCTTGTTGTGCGCAGATCCGCCAGCGGAGAGTGCCAGAGGGTGCCATGCCTATCGTGAACGAGTTGATCGTGTCCATCGTCGGGGGCGTCGCAACGGCACTCATCCTCGCCATGATGACACGTGGCGGCGGCAGCACGGCCGCTGCAGAGCGCCCCGCCAATGGGAAGTCTCGCCGCTTTGCCGGGGACTTCCTTCAACTGATACTCGCCGTGGGTGGAGGCATAGCGTTCGCCATGATCGGCGGGCGTATGCTGATACAGGCCGGCATCGTACCCAAAGGCCTTGGCACGCGACTGGCGCTGCTGGCCGGAGCCACCACCCTCATCTGGTTCCTGCTGCTGCCGCTGCGGCGCGGCTGAATGGACAGCGATTGAAAAAATCCTCTGCCGCGACGGAACCCGCCGCACGTGCCTGTACCATCCTCACCCTCCCCGTGAGGCGCGCGCCAAATGGACCGGGGTACCGCCGCCCCGCCCCAGGACCGCGGTGCTCGGCTTTTTTCGTGGAAACCCGCAGTTCTCAATTCGGCTTGCTGCCGAAGGTTTGCGCCATGAGGCCCTTGGCGAACTCACGCATGGTGTCTTCGCGCGGGCCCGGCGCCGGCCCGAAATCGATCAGATACACTTCGCGGCCTGACTCCCGGAACGAAGGGGCGAAATTCACCTTGATGCGCTGCTCGTCCGAGCCGCCGATGGTGTCGCCGCTCTTGACGACCGGACCATTGGTCATCAGGTAGCCGGCGAAGTTCTCCACGAAGTCGAGCGCGTCCTTGGGCTCCATCGGAGCCGGGTTCGCCTCAATTTCCTTGAGACCGAACGCATCCATGCCCGTCGTCGACAGGATGGTGCCGCCCTGGCCGTCGGCCGACACCTGGAACTGGACGAACAAGCGGACGGGCAACGTCTTCTCGGCTTGAAAGCGTTGGAACTCGCCCGCGAACTGGCTGGCGGAAACGAGCACATTCCCCCAGGCAACCGCGACGGCCGGAAGCTGCTCGATGAACTCGCGCACCACGATCATGTGCTTCAGATGGCCGTCGAGGCGGCTCGAGTGATCCCAGGCGGAACTGACGACGAGATGCGCCGCATTGCCGGTCATCGTGTCTCCAGCCTCCGGCCACCACCAGGCGCCGTCGGCCCAGACGCGCCAGTGCTGCTCGGGCAGTGGCGTATCGACAAGCGCAGCGATGAGAAGGCTGCCGTCAGCCGGCACGACCTGCGCATTGGCGTGCGCAGGAAGGACATCGCCGATATTGAGGATTTCGCCGAAGCGATCCTTGAGGCGTTCCAGATCGGGAAGCTCAGGCCGTTCGAGGAAGATCATGGCCATGATCTGCCGCGCGCGGCCGTCCTGCTGATCCGCCATTCTCAATCCTCCCGGCCGCCGTTCTTCTAAGCTGACCGGGCCTAGCACGCGGGTTGATGCCGGCACAAAGCCGCCAATTGCCTCACGCGGGTTCGACCGGGTTCAGCCGGCGATCCTGGAGAAGTCGGCGACGGTTAGGGTGGCAGCGCGGATCTCGTTCAACAGCTTGAGGCGGTTCGCGCGCAGCTTGGCGTCGGGCGCATTGACGATGACGGCATCGAAGAACGCATCAACCGGCACGCGCAGCTCCGACAGCGCGCGCATGGCGCCCTCGAAATTCTCCACGTTGATCGCCGCCTGCGTGTCGAACTTCACCTTGGCGATGGCCGCCGCAAGATCGCGCTCGGCCGGCTCGGCCAGCAAAGGACCTGCGACCTCTCCGTCGTAGCGCGCCTTGTCCTTCTTTTCCTCGATGGCGAGGATGTTGGACGCGCGCTTGACGCCGGCGAGCAGGTTTGCGCCGTCGTCGGTCTTGAGGAACCCGTCGAGCGCTTCGACGCGCTTGACGATGAGGGCGAGGTCGTCCTGGCCCGGCAGCGCGAAGACGGCGTCAATGAGGTCGTGCCGCTTGCCCTGTTCGCGAAGGTAGACCTTGAGCCGATCGGCGAAGAAGGCGAGGAGGTCCTGCACGAGGTCGTTGCGGTCTAGTACTTCCACGCGGCCGATGTTGCGCTCGAACACGTTGTCGATGTAGTTCGCGACATAGTGCTTGAGAACGATATCCCGCAGAGGAACACGCAAGTCGTTCTCAATGCAGATGCGGATTACGCCGAGCGCGGCGCGGCGGAGCTGATAGGGATCGCCGGAGCCCGTCGGCTTCTCGCCAATCGCCCAGAAGCCGACGAGCGTATCGAGCTTGTCGGCCAGCGCCACCGCGATCGCGACGGCATCGCCATCCTCTTCCTTGGGCACCGTATCTGACGGACCCTTGGGCTTGTAATGCAGCTCGATGGCGCGCGCGATCTCGGGCTTGGTGCCGCCCTTCTCCGCATAATAGCGGCCCATCAGGCCCTGCAGCTCGGGGAACTCGCCGACCATTCCCGAGACGAGATCGGCCTTGCACAACTGCGCGGCGCGGCGCGCGTCCACCGGGTCGGCATCGACGGCGCCAGCAATCTCGTGCGCCAGCTCCGCAATGCGTTCAACGCGCTCCTTCTGCGTGCCGAGCTTCTCGTGGAAGGTAATGCCCTCGAGCGCGGCTTCCATTTCGTCGAGCGGCTTCTTGAGGTCCTGCTCCCAGAAGAACTTGGCATCCGACAGGCGCGCCGCGATCACCTTCTCGTTGCCCGCAACGATCGCCTTGCCGCCATCGGTGGGGATGAGGTTCGACACGAGCAGGAACCTGTTCGCCAGCTTGCCGGACTTGGGATCGCGCAGTGAGAAGCACTTCTGGTGCTGCTTCATCGACGACATCAGGCATTCCGCCGGAACATCGAGGAAAGCCTTGTCGAACGTGCCCATGTGGACGGTGGGCCATTCCGTCAGCCCTGCGTTCTCGGCAACCAGCGCCTCATCCTCGATCCACTCGAGCTTGGCCTGCCTGGCGATTGCGCGGGCCTGCTCGGCAATCGCCGCCACCCGCTCGGAGGCCGGCAGCAGCACCTTCGCCTCCATCAGCTTCTTGCCGTAATCCTCGAAGTTCTTGGCATTGATCTCGTCGCGCCCGTGGAAGCGATGGCCGCGCGTCGCGGTGCCACTCGATACGCCGGCAACATCGAACGGCACGACCTTGCCGCCGAGCAGGCACAGCACGGAATGGATCGGCCGCACCCATTGGAACGGCGATGAGCCCCAGCGCATCGATTTCGGCCAGGGAAACTTGCCCATCACGTCCACGACCGTCTCGGCTACGATCTCGGACGCAGAGCGGCCGGGCTTGTCGATACGCGCGACGTAGTAGTCACCCTTTTTCTCGTCCTTGACGATCTGCGCGTCGTCGAGCGACGTCAGGCCCGCCGACTTGAGAAAGCCTTCCACCGCCTTCTCCGGCGCACCGACGCGGGGGCCCTTGCGCTCCTCCGCAATGGCGGGCGACTTGGCCGGCACCTTCTCGACCGCCAGCGTCAGCCGCCGCGGAGTCGCGAAGCTCAATGCGTCGCCGACGTCCAGCCCGCGTGCCTTAAGGCCATCGACGATAAGGCGCCTGAGGTCGTCAGCAGCACGGCCCTGCATGCGAGCAGGGATTTCCTCGGACAGGATTTCGAGAAGTAGCTCGGCCATTTCAGTTTCACTTCGTCGGATATTCGGAGGGGAGTGGCGCTGGCGCGGAATTGGAAGCTGGCGCGGACGAGAATGCGTCCTTGCCGAGCACCTTATGCGCAATGTCGTCGGTAGCACCCGTCGCGGACAGATATCCCAGGCCCACCAGGATGAGCGCCAGCGCAAAGAAGAAGACCTGCCTGTGGCGCCGCCAGAGCAGGCCCCAGGCAACGAGCAGGAGCGGCAGCCCGAGTATGAGAACTCCGGCAAGTTTCGCGGACATCATGGCTCGTCATCCTCCAAGAAGCATCGCGCCAGCGGTGATGGAGCCCGCGCGTATCGGAAAGCGATTCTATCGCAACACGATAGGGGCCGCCACGCCCGCTGTGGCCACGCGCCGGTCTCAGTTGAAGACGAGGGCGAGGATGCCGATCAGCACGGCGCCGGCAATGAACAGCACCAGCACGAGGCCCGCAGCCGGAACGCCCACGTAGGCCAGTGCGGCCACCAGCCCCGTCGCGGCAAGCCAGCCGAACAGCAGCGGGTTCATCGACTTCGGCCACATGCGCCGCACAACGAAGCCGAAGAAAATGGCGCCGACCGCGATCAGCGTGGCGAGCCCGAGCTGGCGCGTATCGGACAACGTGGACCAGAGATCGGCTGTCATCGGGTGATGTTCCAGCCTCCGCTCAACCCGCGCGCCCGCCGTCGGTCGCGAGCCACGCGCCGCAGCAGGCCTTGGAAAGCTCGCGCACACGCAGGATGTAGCTCT
Source organism: Hyphomicrobiaceae bacterium (assembly GCA_050250815.1). Lineage (GTDB taxonomy): Bacteria > Pseudomonadota > Alphaproteobacteria > Rhizobiales > Hyphomicrobiaceae > JAEUMD01. The sequence continues at coordinate 15,745 of JBFWNY010000030.1, read as the reverse complement.
GCCGCTCGGTCACGGAGATAACACCACGGGCGTCCAGCAGGTTGAAGATATGGGATGCCTTGATCGCCTGATCGTAGGCGGGCAGCGCCAGTTCATGCCGCGTATCCTTCGTGCCGGCCGCCAGCAGCGACTTGCACTCTTTCTCCGCGTCGCGGAAGTGGGCGAGCAGCATCTCGGTGTCGGCATGCTCAAAGTTGTAGCGGGAATACTCCTGCTCGGCCTGCAGGAACACATCGCCATAGGTCAGCTTGCGCGCATCGGTACGGCCGTTGAAGTTGAGGTCGAACACGCGATCGACTCCCTGCACGTACATGGCCAGCCGTTCAAGGCCATAGGTGATTTCGCCAGCGACGGGATTGCAGTCGTAGCCACCGACCTGCTGGAAGTAGGTGAACTGCGTCACCTCCATGCCGTTGCACCACACCTCCCAGCCAAGGCCCCAGGCCCCCAGCGTCGGACTCTCCCAGTCGTCCTCGACGAAGCGGATGTCGTTGACCTTCGTATCGATGCCGATGGCGTCGAGGCTCTGCAGATAGAGGTCCAGGATTTCAGCCGGCGACGGCTTCATGATCACCTGGAACTGGTAGTAGTGCTGCAGACGATTTGGGTTTTCGCCGTAGCGCCCATCCTTGGGCCGGCGCGAGGGCTGCACGTAGCATGCATTCCACGGACGCGGCCCCAGTGCGCGCAGGGTCGTCGCGGGATGGAACGTTCCGGCGCCCACCTCCATATCGTAGGGCTGAAGCACGACGCAGCCCTGGGCTCCCCAGAACTGCTGCAGCGTGAGGATGAGGTCCTGGAAGCTCGCGCGCGGATCGAGGCCCGTTCCGGGCGGCCGCACCCCGGAGCGTGCGGCCTTCGCGGGCGCTTCGGACGTCTTCGTTGGCATACGGCGCTACTTTCGCGATCGGCGGTCGGTTTCGGCGGCGCACTATACGCAAATCCGCCACCCCGTCACCCGATAAAAGCGCCTCGATGCATCGTTGCGCACGGTGGTATAGGCGGCCCTTACGACGACGGCCCCTGATCGGGCCTGGCCAGGAAAGCTAAGCACATGGAAACAGCTCTGAGCGTGGTCTGGTGGATACTCTCCACGCTGTGGAGCTTCATATGGCTGCTGATCGGCGGCTGGGTGTCGACCGCCCTGCAGATCGTCGTCGTCGTGCTCGGCTACTACGCCTACCGCTACGGCTGGCGGCGCGCACCCTACGAAGCGTGGCGCGGCGTGCGCGCGATAGCACGCTGGGGCTGGGCGTGGCTGCGCGGCGTTGAGGCAATGGCTGGTGGCGAGGGCGCAGAGCGCGTGCGGGAGGTGGAGGTCGTGCGCGAGATTCGCGTCAAGGAATTCGGCGACGTGAATCTTTCGAGCCTCATGAACGTGACGATGCTCGCCGGCCTTCTGCTGCTCGCCCTGTCGATAAGACCGGCGTGAAGCCCGGGCTCGCGGCGCGACGTGAGACTGACCGCGATTTGGCATTTCGAGCGACCACGGTCTAGGATCGCGCAGCGGCGCCGGCGCCGTGCCATTCCCAGCAGAGGAGTTTCGACGATGAGCGTCAACAAGGTAATCGAGCTGATGTCGGAGAGCGACAAGAGCTGGGAGGACGCGGCTGAGAAGGCGATCAAGGAGGCCTCCAAGTCGGTCAAAGGCATCAAGTCGATCTGGATCCAGGACTTCTCGGCTACCGTCGACGCCAAGGGAAAACTCAAGACCTACCGCATCACGGCGAAGGTGACGTTCGAGGTCATGGGCGGCAAGGACTGAGGGGCCGAGGTGGAAAGCGAGAATTGAGAAATCGTGCCGGGGCGCCAGCCAAGTCCCGGCGCTTCGCATTCGCGGCAAACTATCTCAGCCGCGCGGAGCGACAGGGCTGATGAGACCGAGCAATGCGCCGACCTTGTCGCGCACGATGGCGATGCGGCCGATCCCGTCGATGTCGATCAGCGGCCGCAACGTCGTCGCGCCCGACTTCGTAGCCGTCGCCACGGCCTTATCCACCTTGTCGACCGCGACATAGGGCATCCACTGCTCGCCGATACCCGCGAACTCCGGCGCGCTCATGTCGAAGATGCCGCCGACCGCCTTGCCCTTCGAATAAGCCACCCAATAGGTCGGGCCCGCCGCCGCCAGCATCGCCTGGAACGTCCACCCCAGAGTCTTCTCGTAGAACGCCTTCGCCACCTCGGGATCGCGCGTCATCAGCTCGTTCCAGTAGAAGCTGCCGTGGTTAGACATGGTGTGCTCAAGCTCTCTCGAAATTGCGACGGAGCGAACGCGGATCAGCGCCTGGGGCGGTACTCGCCGGTCGCCGGATCGGCGACGAGTGTGCCAAGATCGCGTGCGTGATCTGAGCGCGAGGCACCCGCCTGCCGCTGCTGCTCACCGCTCGCGCGCCGGGTTTCTTCGGCCATGCGCTCGAGCTGCTGCCGGGCCCAGCGGGCACCCAGGTAGAGACCCGCGCCAGCGACCGCGAGAAGCAACGCTTGAGGCATTTTGAACCCTCCGCGACATGGGGCCGGTACACTGTGCCGGCCCGTCGAGGGCCGTCCCCGGGATTACAATCCGAAACGGGACCAGAGCGCACGCGTCTCGATAGCGGACACCAGATCGTCTGCAAATGCAAGGCCGGGCGAGGAAAGCGCGACGGCGGCGCGCTCCCCCGCAACCCTGACCGACGGCAGCCGCCTCAGACGGGACAGCAGGCCGCCACGCGCCAGCGGCACCACCACCAGCCGCGTCTTGTCGCCGTAGATTTCACGCATCTTGGCGCGCATGTCCGCGACGCCATCGATGAGCCCGTGCTCCAGCGCCGTGCGCGCGGACCAGAATGCGCCGGAGAACAGCTCGGCATCCTGCGCCTTGAGCCGTCCGGCACGACGGTCCTTTACCACGCCGATAAAGGCGTCGTGCACATCGCGTTGGATCGCCTTCAGCAGCGCGACATCGTCCGGGCTTTCCGGCTTGAACATGTCGAGCGCGCCCTTGTTGGCCCCGCTCGTATACACGCGCCGCTCTATACCCAGCTTGTCGATCGCCTCGACGAAGCCGAAGCTCTGCGTGATGACTCCGATAGAGCCGACGATGGAGGATGCATCGGCGTAGATCTCGTCCCCGGCACAAGCGAGGTAGTAACCGCCCGAGGCCGCGACGTCCTCGCAGAACACGTAGACCTTCTTCTTCTGCTCGGCCGCAAGCTGCCGGATACGCTTGAAGATCAGGCTCGACTGCACGGGCGAACCGCCAGGCGAGTTGACGGCGATCGCGACGGCGGGAATGCTCGACAACCTGAAGGCTTTCTCGAGCGCGCCGGCAACGGTCGCGAGCGCCAGACCGGGTCGCAGCGGCGTTGCCATGCCGATGGGACCCTGGAATCGCAGGACCGGAATCCGCGGACCACGATCGAAGAACCTCATGTCTCACTCCTCGTGTTCAAGATCGGTGGTGCGGCGCGCTGGCCCCGCGTCCGGAGCGTCTGAGCCAGCCGAGCGTCAGAACGACAACGGCGCGCCGTGGCGCAGGATCGCCTCTGCTGCCGGTGAAAAAGCGTTTCCGCTGTCGTGCACGACGAAGCCGGAAGCGAGGGTGAGTGGGGCGCGGCTACCCTTCACTCCCCGCACGATGATCCGGTGCGCGGCGGCACCCTCGCGTGGGTGCACGGGAAGAACGGTGAGGCCGCCGAAGCGGTTTTCCATGCCCGCGAGGATTTCGGCCAGCCGATCCGCCTTGTGCACCATTAGCGCGATGCCGCCCGGTCGCGACAGATGTGCCATGCGGCGGCACCACGTTTCAAGATCGCCCGACGGCATGGCGTTGGCGCCGTCCTTGAGCGGTTCGCCTGAAAGTGTACCGCTTCCGACATCGTGAAAGGGCGGATTGGCAACGACCACATCATAGGACCCACTGTTCAGCCCTCGACCGGCAATCGCTTCGAACGGAGCGGTCAGGTCGGCCTCCACGACGCGCACCCGATCGGCCAAATCGTTGTCCTGCGCGTTGATACGCGCCAGGCTAGCGTAGAGCGGCTCACGCTCGATCAATGTGACCTCGGCGGTCGGCAGCCTGCGTGCGATGCACAGGCCCACGGTGCCGGCGCCGGCACCACAGTCGGCCACTTGCATCCGGCCGGTCCCATCTTCGCCCGCCGCGCCGACCGATGCCGCCAGCAGAACCGCGTCGAGGCCGGCGCGATAGCCACGACGGGGCTGCCTAAGCCAGAGAAGGTTGCCGAGAAAGGCATCGCGCGTGAAGTCCTGCCCGGTCGCCGAGCCACAGGGCGGCGCCTCGGCGTCCCGCACGTCCGCCAAAATAGCGCCTTCCGAATTTCTCCTTGGGGCCGGCAGATGCGCGTCGTCAGGCATCATCAGAGCTTTTCCAGTCGCCGAGTTCGGCTCCCTCGAGCAGACGGCGCGCCGCCTCCAGGTCCTCGTCGAGCACCAGGATGCGCTTGGGCAGGATGCCGATCGACCCTTCCAGCACGCTCATGTTGGCATCCGCAACCGCCACGTGGATGCCGGCGTCGCGCATCAGAGCCTCGACGAACGAGACCAGCACGGGGTCGTTGGTCTGCATCAGCATTTTCACCGGATGACCTCGCTCGATCCCAGAAGAATGGCGCACCGCCACCCATCCGAACAATGGGTCTGGTCCACAAGTTTTGGATGCCAGGACGGGAAAGTGCAACTAAGGTGCCCGCGGCGCCAGCACGTGCGCCGCTATCCTCGTTCAACGGCAAGGGAATTCCAGCCTTGGGAGTTGTAATACCGCTCGACGACGCGCGCGATCCGGGCAAGAGCCTGGAGCCGCTGCTCGCCATCGTCAACGACGACATGCAGGCCATCAACCGCATCATTCTCGACAAGGCCGTATCCGACGTCGACATGATCCCGGAGCTCGCGCACCACCTCATCGACTCCGGCGGCAAGCGCTTGCGCCCGATGCTCACCATCGCGGCGGCCAAGCTGGTCGGCTTCGAGGGCAGCGGCCACATCCGCGTCGCTTCCGCAGTCGAATTCATGCACACGGCGACGCTGCTTCACGACGACGTCGTCGACGAGAGCGACATCCGCCGCGGGCGCAAGGCGGCGCGCATGATCTGGGGCAACCAGGCAAGCGTGCTCGTGGGTGACTTCCTGCTCGGTCAGGCCTTCCGCATGCTGGTCGATGTCGGCTCCCTGCCGGTGCTGGCGATCCTGTCGAATGCGGCCGCCGTGATCGCCGAAGGCGAGGTCATGCAGCTCGCCGCCGCTAAGAACACGGCCACCACCGAGGATGCTTATCTCGCCATCATCAACGCCAAGACGGCTGCGCTGTTCTCCGGTGCCGCCGAATCCGGCGCGGCGATCGCCGGTCGGCCGGCCGAGGAGCTGCACGCGCTGCGCTCGTACGGCAAGAACCTCGGCATCGCATTCCAGCTCGTCGACGACGCGCTCGACTATTCAGGCGATGCGATGCGACTGGGCAAGTCGGTGGGCGACGACTTCCGCGAGGGCAAGATCACTCTGCCCGTCATTCTGTCCTACCGTCGCGGCAATGCCGAGGAGCGCGCGTTCTGGAACCGGACGGTGGCTGAGGGCGACATCCGCGAGGGTGACCTTGAGCACGCGATCACCCTCATGAAGAAGCACAAGGCAACGGAAGCAACGCTGGAGCGCGCCCGCACTTACGGGGCGATCGCCCACGATGCGCTCGGCGTATTCGCAGCAAGCCCGGAGCGCGACGCCCTGCGCGACGCCATCCAGTTCTGCATCGCGCGCGCGCATTGAGGCGGACACCCGGGGGCAGGACTGGCGGAGCAGCCCTTGTCCAGACGTCTGGCGGCGCCGTCATTCAAGGACGGTGGCTTGCACCCACCAGCCCGGCTCGGCACGCGTCAGGTCGGCGGCCGCTGCCGCCGCTGCCCTCGCATCGTCGAACAGCCCGAAGCAGGTCGGACCGGCGCCCGACATCGCCGCCACCCGGCATTCGGGCAATGCGCGCAACGCATCGAGCACCGTCCCGATAGCTGGCACGACTTTCCGCGCGGCTGGCTCCAGGTCATTGCCGCCCTGCACGCGACGCAACAGCTCCATCCGGCCGGTGAGCCGTGGCGGTGGTTTGCTGACCGCAGGGCCGGACGCGAGCGGGGGCGCGGCAAGGGCACGGAACACCTGTGCCGTCTTGTCGGCCGGCACCGGCACCATCGGGTTGGCCAACACCACATCGGTCGCGGGCAGGGTCTCGACCGGCTCCAGACGCTCGCCGGTCCCCGACATGTTCGCCGGCTGGTCGAACAGGCACACGGGCACGTCGGCACCCAACCGCCGCGCGATCGCCGGCCATTCGATGCCCGGCGCCAAGTCGGGGTTGAGGCGTCGCAGCAGCCGCAAGGCCGCTGCCGCATCCGCCGAGCCGCCACCGATGCCGGCGGCAATCGGCAAGTACTTCTCAAGCGTGATGTGCCCAAGCCTTGCGCGCGGTTCGGCGAGAGCCACCAGGTCAAACACCGTTTCGATCAGGTTGGCGCCGGCAATGCCACCCGCGAACGGTCCCGTCACCGTAACGGCGCGCGGTCGTGCGGGATCGAGGGTGAGGCGGTCGGACGGCACGGCGGCAAACGCGACCAGACTTTCCAGCGCGTGATAACCGTCGTCGCGGCGGCCCAAAATGCGCAGCGTGAGATTGACCTTGGGCCGGGCGGTTTCGACGAGCAGGTTCATCGCATGGTCGCTGCCCACGGCGTACCGATCGAACAAGCGGCCATCGTTCCAGGACCGCGCTGACGAAGCGTCAGCGCAGCGCCTTGGGAACGGGCGGAGGTACGCTTTCAACGCGCTTCAGGCGGCCCTGGTCGCGATTGGCGGCGCGTGCCTTGCGCAGCGCATTTGCCTCCACCGGCGAGGGCAGACCCGACTGAAGCTTGCGCCGGATCTTCTCGACCTCATCGGCTTCCGGACCGAGCGACAACGCCTGATCCCACTGGAAGCGGGCCTCGCGCTCACGCCCCACCCGCCACAGCGCGTCACCCAGGTGATCGTTAAGTACCGGGTCGTCAGGCCGCAACTCGACTGCGCGTTCCAGATAGCGGACCGCCTCGGTGTAGCGGCCCAGCCGGAAGTGCGCCCAGCCAAGGCTGTCCACGATGTAGCCATCGTCGGGCTTCAGCGCGACCGCCTTCTCGATCAGCTCGAGGCCCTGCTTGAGATTGCGGCCCTGGTCGATCCAGGAGTAGCCCAGGTAGTTGAGCACGAGGGGCTGATCGGGCGCCAGAGACAGCGCCTTCTTCAGATCGGCCTCGGCCTTTGGCCACTGCTTCGTCCGCTCATAGCAGGTGCCGCGCGAGTAGAAGAACGCCCAGTGCCGCTTTTCCGGCTTGCCGATGAGGGCGATCGCGCGGGAATAGAACTCGATCGCCTCCTCATGGCGCTTGCGGGCCCGCATGATGTTGCCCAGCGCGTCGAGCGGCGCGACGTCCTTGGGCGCGCGCTCCGCGACCGCCTCCAGCAGCGACTTGGCTTTGTCGGCCTCATCGAGCGCGTTGAAATTGAAGGCGCGCCGAATGTCGATCGCGTCTTGCAGCACTGTGCCCTTCTGAATTCGGGCGTAGGTGTCGTTGGCCGCCTGGAAATCCTTGGCCGTCTCGTAGGCCTGTGCGAGTGCAGCCAGTGCCAGCGGCTGATCGGGATCGAGCATCAGCGCCATCTGCAGGTAAAGGATGCCGATGCTGACGCCGCCTTCGGTGCTCAGAGCCTCGCCCAGCCCGTAGAGAGCCTCCGCCATGCCCTTGGCTGGCGCGGTGATCTGCAGCTCGATCGGCTTACCGGCATCGATCTCGGCCTGCAGCTCGGTGGCAAGCGGATGCGGGTTGGTCGAAGCGCGGCGCTTGTACTCGCGCAGCACGCTCTTGGCGAGACCGCGGTCTCCCGCGGCGGCGGCGTGGCGCGCATAGGCGAGCGTGGTGCGCAGCGTGCGGCTGTCCTGCTTGAACACCCGCTTGTAGGACTGGCGTGCCTCCTGCCGACGCCCGGCGCTGTCGGCAATCAATGCGCGGTGGTAGCGAAGATAGAACTGCGCCCAGTCGGCAAGGCGGGGCAGTTCGAGCAGCTTCAACGCCTCGGAGACCTTGCCCTCGCCGCGCTTGATCCACGCGCGCAAAAGCGCGGAGGTGAGTTCGCCGATGGGACCGCTTCCGGCGGCCACGAGGTTAGTGTCGGCCTCCTTGTCATCTCCAGCCTTGTAGGCGGAGACTCCGAGCAGCAGGCGGGCAAGGCGATGCTGGCCCTGTTTCTCCACCAGCCGCAACGCCAGCGTTTCGGCGCGCGACCAGTTGGCCGCCGACGCTTCCATCAGGAAAGCGTGCTCCAGCAGCACTTCGTTGTCCGGGTCATGTAGCAGGGCGGTCGAATAGAAGCCCGCCGCGTTCTCGATCTCGTTCTGCCCCTTGGCAAACCGACCGGCCAGATAGCTGCCGACCAGCGTTCGCGAAGACTGGAACTCGTCGGGATTACGCGCCTCGGCCGGGCCGGCCGCGAGGACGGCCAGGGCAGAAAGCCCGGCAATAGCGGACGCTAGACCAAACCCACGTGCAACCGTCGTCCGCCTGCGCCACGCCATCCGGTATCCTCGTCTCGTGCTGCCGGCCTTCTCGGCAGTTGATTCCCGCGCCGCCAAAATAACAACAAATGCGGTGCCTTGGCGACCGGCGAATGGGGCAAGCGCGCAAGGAACGTTCCAGCTGTTGTCCAGTTTGGGGCCGGCCCCCGTCAGCGAAAACGCGCGAGCCAGAATTTTCTTTGCGAAACGGTTACTTGATCAGCCACATCCGCAGCTCCGATCCTCAAGCCGTCGCGAAAAATATGCGTGTGCTGCGCATTCACATTCCGGCGTAATTGGGGCCGCCGCCGCCTTCCGGGCACGTCCAAGTGATGTTCTGCGCCGGATCCTTGATGTCGCAAGTTTTGCAATGCACGCAATTCTGCGCGTTGATCTGGAAACGGAAGCCTCCCTCCTCCTCGCGCACAACCTCGTAGACACCCGCCGGGCAGTAGCGCTGTGCCGGCTCGGCATAGTCGGGCAGGTTGTCCACGATCGGGGTCTTCGGGTTGGCGAGCTTCAGGTGAACGGGCTGGTCCTCCTCGTGGTTGGTCGCCGAGTAGGACACGTTGGTCAGCCGGTCGAAGGTCAGGACGCCGTCGGGCTTGGGGTAGTCGATCGGCTTGCAGTGCCGGGCACGCATCAGAGTCGCGTGGTCCGGCTTGCCATGACCGAGCGTGTAGCCCAGGCCGACGCCGCGGATGATCGTGTTGAGCCACATGTCGATGCCGCCCAGCGCAATGCCCAGCGCCGTGCCAAACCGCGACCACAGCGGCTTGGCGTTGCGGACCGGCTTCAGATCGCGCGCGATTTCGCCGGTGCGCACCTCCGTCTCGTAGGCCGACAGGCGGTCACGCTCACGTCCGGATGCGAACGCGGCAGTCGCCGCATCCGCTGCGGCGATGCCCGACAGGATGGCGTTGTGTGAGCCCTTGATGCGCGGCACGTTCATGAAGCCCGCTGCGCACCCCAGGATCGCGCCGCCCTGGACGACGAGATCGGGAATCGCTTGCCAGCCGCCTTCGGTGATGGCGCGCGCACCGTAGGCAATGCGCTTGCCGCCTTCGAACGTGCCGCGGATCCCCGGATGCGTCTTGAATCGCTGGAATTCCTCGAAGGGCGCGATGTACGGGTTCACGTAGTTGAGATGAACGACGAAGCCCACCGACACGAGGTTCTTGCCGTAGTGATAGAGGAACGAGCCGCCGCCCGTGCTGTTGTCGAGCGGCCAGCCGAAGCTGTGCTGGACAAGGCCCGGTTCGTGCTTCTCGGGGGCAACCTCCCACAGTTCCTTGAGACCGATACCGAACTTCTGGATCCGCCCGGTATCTAGGTTGTGGCGCGCAATGAGCTGCTTGGTCAGCGAACCGCGCGCGCCCTCCGCGAAGAACGTATACTTGCCGCGCAGCTCCATGCCGCGGGTGAAGTTGGGACCGAGCTCACCGTCGCGCGTCACCCCCATGTCGCCGGTCGCGATGCCCGCAACCGCGCCGTTCTCGTCATAGAGAATTTCCGTCGCCGCGAACCCCGGATAGATCTCCACGCCCAGCTCGGTCGCCTGCTCGCCCAGCCACTGGCAGAGCGCCCCCAGGCTGACGATGTAGTTGCCGTGATTGCTCATCAGCGGCGGCATCATGAAGTTGGGCAGCCGGATGTCGCCGGCCGGGCCCAGGTAGAGGAAGACGTCGCGCTTGACCTCGGTTTCGACCGGCGCGCCACGGGTCTTCCAGTCCGGGATCAGGCGATTGAGGCCGATGGGGTCGATAACCGCTCCGGACAGAATATGCGCGCCGACCTCCGATCCCTTCTCGACCACAACAACCGACACGTCCGTTCCGCTCGCGGCGGCGTTCTGCTTGAGCCGGATCGCGGCCGCCAACCCCGCGGGGCCGGCACCGACAACGACCACGTCGTAGTCCATGGATTCGCGGGCTGGGAGCGTTTCGTCGTTCGATGCCATGTCGTGTTGGCCTTCCGCTCTGCTGCAGATGCTAAGTTCGAGGCGATCGCGGACTGTCTATCGCATTCCCCCGGCGAGGCAACAGGTTGGGCTTGTGGCTTTCGGCTGACGACGCGCTATGGTGCTGCGCCATGCACCCCCCCGACGAAACCGAGCTGATCCTCAACCTGCTCGCCTGGCACCAGGAAGCGGGCGTCGATACCGTGATCGAAGAGCAAGCGGTCGACTGGCTTGGAGGTCAACCCCGGATTCCGGCCACCACGTTCCAGTGGCCCGACGTTCAGAGGCCCGCCCAAAAGGGCGCGGCCGACATGCCGTCCCCTCGTCCCTCGTCGCCACCAGCCCGCGCAAAGGTACCGGTCCACGAGGAGCGTTTCGGTGGCTCCCGCACATCCGCCCCGCAGCGAAATCTACCGCCCGCCGCTGCCACGGTACCCGGGGGGGCAATGGCCCCGGCCATACCGTCCGCCTCAGACCGCTTCGCAGCGCCCGCAGCAGACGAAGCGGCAAGAGGCGCGCGCAGCAGCGCCGCGGGGGCCGGCGACATGACGGCGCTGGCCGCCGCCATCGCACAGTTCGATGGCTGCGGCCTCAAGGCCACCGCCAAATCGACCTGCGTCTACCGCGGCGCCGAGCGAGCCCGGGTCATGATCGTTGGAGAGGCACCCGGAAGGGACGAAGACCTTGAGGGCAGGCCGTTCGTCGGCCGCGCTGGCCAGCTGCTCGACCGGATGCTCAAGGCCATCGAGCTGTCCGAAGCGGACGTGCACATCACCAACGTCGTCTACTGGAGGCCGCCCGGCAACCGCACGCCAACGCCTGAGGAAACAGCGATCTGCCGCCCTTTCCTGGAGCGGCAGGTGGAGCTGGTCGGCCCCGACGTGCTGCTGCTGCTGGGAGGTGCAGCGGCCAAATCGGTGCTTGAGGCGGAAGAGGGCATCATGCGGCTGCGCGGCAAGTGGCGTGAGGCGAGCATCGGCCGCTCACGAATGCGAGCCCTGGCGACATTGCATCCGGCCTACCTGCTGCGCACTCCGGCCGCCAAGCGGCTCGCCTGGCGCGACCTGCTCGCATTAAAGATGTTTCTTGTGAATCAATAGATTTGAGGAAAATACTGCTTGCCGGACTAACGAGTCCTGAGCAGCTGCGTGTCACAAAAGGCCTTCGATAGAAAGTTGTTCAAATCCAAGCCTGGTACTTAGCTATTATACAATAGATACTGACTATCGTTTATTATCACAGTTTGGGAAGCAGCACTCTCGGGGCAATGCGGTGAAACAGGGATTCGTCTACCTCCGGCCTGTCGAGCTGGTTGGATTCCGCTGCCGTGGGCCCTATGCGGCATCTGCCGCCAAGGCGTGGCGACTGATGTTCGCTTGGCTCGAACGGCACGGACTCCGTGGCCCGACCGATCGGGGATACGGGCTCGCCCACGACGACCCGCGCGTCTGCGCGCCCGAGAACTGCCGATACGATGCGTGTGTCGAGGTGCCTGATCACCTGCCGGCGGAGGCCTTCGAGGGATTGACCAAGCAGCGGCTGCCGAGCGGGGCCTACGCGCGCAAGCGGCATATTGGCCCGCACGGGGACCTGAGCACCGTCATGCGCGAGATGCGACTTACGTGGTCCAGCCGTCACGGCCTGGAACTTTGCCGGAAGCGGCCCGCGCTGGAGATCTACCTCGACGATCCAAAGTTCGTTCGCCCGGAGCGTCTGCGCACCGACATCTGTCTGCCGATCGCATTTTCCTCTGCGCGCACGTCCTGAAGCGCGCGCTTTACCGGTTCTTCGAATGCGGTCAAAGTCCGCTGCCCAATGCCAGCGGAGATGAATCCATGCCGAGGATCGACGAGAGCCGACCGTTCATAGCGGTGCGTATCGCGATACTCACCATGTCGGATACCCGCTCGCTGGCCGAGGACAAGTCGGGGACGGTTCTCGCCGATATGATCAGCGAGGCCGGGCATACCGTCGCCGATCGCGCAATCGTCACCGACGATGTCGAGGCGATCCGCGGCAAGGTCACCGGTTGGATCGACGATCCTTCGATCGATGTGGTGATCACCACCGGCGGCACCGGCTTCACCGGCCGCGATGTCACGCCCGAAGCCGTCAAACCGCTGTTCGAGAAGGAAATCGACGGCTTCGCGACCGTCTTCCACATGCTCTCCTACCAGAAGATCGAAACGTCGACGATTCAGTCGCGGGCCTGCGGCGGCGTTACGCGCGGCACCTATATCTTCTGCCTGCCAGGCTCGCCGGGCGCCTGCAAGGACGCCTGGAACGGCATCCTCAAATGGCAGCTCGACAACCGGCATCGCCCCTGCAATTTCGTCGAGATCATGCCGCGCCTGGAGGAGCATCGACGCGGCGGCTGAGGCAGGTCGATCTCAGCCGGGCGGCCGCAGGCGTGCAACCGCCGCCTTGAGCGCACGAACCTCGTCGGAGGTATCGAAGGCGGCGAGCGCCGCAGCCGCGAACACGACGAGAGCAACCCCGCTCACGAGCATGCCGCTGGCGACCGCCAGACCCAACGGCAATCCAGCCATGACGCCCATGACGCCCCCGCGCACGCCGACCGCGACGAGGACGGCAAGCGCCAGGCCGCCGCACACGATGATCCAGCCGCACACCAGCAACAGCCGCGCGCCGAGCCGAGCCGCCCGATGCCGTCCCGGCTCTGAGGCCGTAGGCTCGACCACCGGCTCCGACAGTTCGCGCGCACGGCGGGCGACCACTTCGGGCAGTCGCATCTGCTCATCGGCGTCGCCGACGCCGATCGGAGCTGGAGCGCGGAGCGGCTCGGGATGCGCGGCGACCGGTGCAGGCACCGGCAATGCTTTTGGCGCCTGCCGCTGCAGGTCCGCCAGCCTGATGCGGTCGCGCTCGGCACGCGACGCTGCTGATTGCAGCGACCGGCCATCGACACCCGTACGGCCGAAGCCGTCTGGGGCGGCCGCTGGGGGCCGAGCACCGTTGGCGTGAGGAGGTGTGCCGCGGGTGGCGCCAGACCGTGCCGCCTGAGGCGCCTGCGAAGGCGCGACCGGCCCCGGCTCTGGAGGTACGGAGGGCCGGCCAGCAAGCCCAAGCCGGATCAGGCCGCCGCGCGCTGCCTCGCCCTCCGGACTGTCGGGGAGCGCTTCCGCCAGATAACCGTAGTACTGCGCGGCGCGCTCGCGATCCCCGGCGGTCTCGGCGCGATAGCCCGCCTCGAGATAATCGGCAGCGGTGTAGGTTGTTGTGGACATGGGGCCGTCAGAAAGGTCGATGTCGGGCCGGATGCCGCTGCACGCCGGCCCGAAACGTGGCTCAGCCTCACCTTAGCATCGACGGCCCCGGCGACCGAACATTTGTTCTCATTAAGAGTTATTCGCCCGCCCCGCGCAGTCCGCGCGGCGGCACATAGCGTCCATGATGACCACCGCTGCGCACAAGGCTTTCGGCGTCGTCGATGTCGTCGAGTTCCTCAACCATTGCCACCCGCCAACCCGCCAGGTTCGCAAGTGTATCGTCGAGCGTTGTGGCACTCGACCAGCGCACGCCGGCGAAAGGACGCGGCATTCGGCCCGACCGGCGAAGGCCGACCATCCAATAGCCACCGTCCGGCGCCGGACCCAGCACCGCGTCGGCTTGGCCCAGCGCTCTGAAGGCGCGCGCCAGATGGCCCGTGGTTATCGCCGGGCTGTCCGACCCTATGATGATCGCGGGTCCTGGTGGGAACGCCTCGAAGACCCTTTGCATGCGTTCGCCCAGGTCGCCGCCGCCCTGCCGCATCCGTCGCGATCCTGGCGGCCAGGATCGCGACCCCACGGCCCGATCCGGCGTGACGGCGAGCACAGTCGACCAGCGGCGATCCCGCGACAGCCGCTCGATGAGGGCCGACGCCGCGTGCCGGTAGAACATCGTCGCGGCGACCGTGCCGACACCACGCGCCAGCCGGGTCTTGACGCGACCCGCGACAGGCAGGCGGACCATGATCGCGAGCGTGCGCCGCCATGCCGGCCGGCACGGCCCGCCGGCCGACACCCCGGCGACCTCCCGGCATGGACGCGCGGCAGCGTTGCGCGGCCGGGAACGCAAGCCGGCCGATGTACGCCTGCCTCTGCTGCCCGGCGCGGTGCGCTTAGGCCAGCGGGACGTAGGCGTAGCCATCGCCATCCTTCTCGATGCGGCCGGCGCCCGGCATGCCGTAGTGGTAGCCGGTCATGATGGCCTTGTCGGCAATGGCACGATCGAACAGCCGGCGCCGGCTCGCTTCGGCTGCGACCGGATCGCCATCGAACACCGCATGCCAGCCCGGGTGGCGGGCGAACAGCGCCGGAATGTTCGTGGTGTCGGCCAGCACCAGAAGCTGGTCCTTGCCCGACCCGGCGACGAACACCGTGTGGCCCGCGGTGTGGCCGTGCGCAGCGATAGCGACGACACCAGGCGCAACCTCTGCACCGTCCTCGATCTGCTTGACGTTGGACCATGTCGGCAGGGTCGCCTGGATGCGCTTGGCGAGCCCGTGCCGTGCCTCGGGCAATTTGGCGAACACACCCGGGTCCGCCCAGTACGCCAGCTCCTTCGCCGGCACGACGATCTCGGCCTTCGGATAGACCTGTGCGTTGGTTTCCTTCTGCATCAGCCCGAAGATGTGGTCGGGATGGAAGTGCGTCACTACGATCGTGTCGATCTTGGCAGGATCAACCCCGGCCGCGGTCATGCTCGCGGCGAGCTTGCCGGCGCTCGGGGCGAGTTGCGCACCGGTGCCGGCATCGAACATGACGGTGCGCCCGCCGGTCTTCAGCAACGTCACCGTGAAGGGGATCGTCACGGCGTCGGTGGACTGACCCGCGGCCGCCAGCGCGGCCTTCGTTTCGTCGATCGTCGCATTGCGGATGAACTTCTCGTCGTGCGGCTTTTTCCATTCGCCGTCGAACAACGTGATGACCTCCATGTCGCCGACCTTGAACTTGTAGAACCCCTGCTGCGCAATCTCGGCGGCAGACTTGCTCTCCGCGAATACGACCCGGCGGTCGATACCCAGGACGGCCGCGGCCGCGGTCGCACCCACTACGATCGTTCTGCGGCTGATGTCGTGCATCTCGGCGACTCCTGTGAAGTTTGACGGGTCCAGGCCCGGCTGAGAAAGCCTGCGCCATCGTCTGCGCAGATCATGTCGAACGCAAGAAGCGCCATCGTGACGGCCTATGCTCAGGTCGATCTGATCTGCC
>JBFWNY010000029.1:0-53439 GCA_050250815.1 Hyphomicrobiaceae bacterium | reverse complement strand
CGGTGCGGGCAGCCCGTGCCGCGCAAAAGCCTGCTCCATTGCCGCGACGATGGCGTGCTGGCTGTCGACGAGCGTGCCGTCGCAATCGAAGATGATGAGCTTCATGGAGCGCGCTTATAGCACCGCCGCCGGAGCGGCGCGATGTCACCAAAAAAGCGGCTTCAGGGCCGCCATTTCCACGTCTCCGGTATCCACCGGTAGGCTTGGTCCTTGCGCGTGACGTGGCCGAGGCCAGGGAACGAAATGTGGTAGACGAGCAGCCGCGAACGCTCGGCCGCCGCCATGTCGAGCAGCTTGCGGCGCGTCCCCTCCGCCGTCTCGCTGTCGAGATCGGTCAGCGGCCGCCAGCCCGGATGCTCGAACGACACGAACGGGTGTGTCACCGTGTCGGCGCTGACGATCAGGCTCGCGCCTTTCGAGCTGACGATGACTGACATGTGGCCGGGTGTATGCCCCGGTGTGGCGATGGTGACGACGCCGGGCGCAATCTCCTCGCCCGGCTTGATGCGCCGCATGCGATCGGCCAACGGCGGTAGATGCTTCTTGGCGCCGATTGCGAAGCCTTTGAACGCATCGGGCAGCCGCTGGGCTGCAGCATCGGTCGTCCAGAAATCCCATTCGGTCGCCGAGATGTAGTACGTGGCATTGGGAAAGCGAGGCGCCTCGTCAAACTCGTCGATCAGTCCCCAGATGTGATCTGGATGGCCGTGCGTCAGCACGACCTTATCGACATCCTCCGGCTTGAAGCCGGCGGACTTCAGGTTGTCGGTAAGCCGTCCCGCGGTCGCCTGCCAGTTGGGGCCACCTCCGACATCGACGAGGATCAGCTCCGAACCCGTATTGATCAGCGGGATGTTGACGTGCGAGGTGCGCGTATCGGCCGAAAGGAAGTTGGTTTCCAGATAGGCGCGCACTTCCTCGCGCGGGCGGTTGGTCGCCATAAGCGCCGTAGGCAGGTCGTAGGAGCCATCCGACAGGATCGTCACCTCGAAGTCGCCGACGCGCGTGCGATACCAGCCTGGCACCTGCGTTCCAGCCATCGGCGCGGCGGCATGTGACACGCCCAGCAGGCCCGGCGCGCCGGCGGCGGCAAGCGTCGCCGAGCCGGCGGCGAGAAGATTGAAGCTGCGGCGTGAGAGGCAGTGACGTCCGGCCATTGGGTCCTGAACTCCCCCTACATCTGCTCCTGCCCCGGCGCGTCCGCTACGCACCGGCGTCGAACCGCCCTGCATCCAGCCCCAGCAATTCCCACGATTTGACCATGTGCGGCGGCAGCGGCGCGGTGACATCGATCTTGGTGCCGGCCACGAAAGGGTGCGGCAGCACGAGGCGGCGGGCATGCAGATGCAGTTTAGCCTCGATACCGCTGTCCGCCAGCACCTTGTCGCCTTCGTATTTGTTGTCGCCGACGATCGGATGGCCAATCAGCGCCATATGCGCGCGCAGCTGATGCTGCCGTCCCGTCACCGGCTTCAGCGACACCCATGCCGCCTTGTGCGCGATGCGGTCGATGACCGAATAGTGGGTGGTGGCGTGCATGGCCTTGTCCTGTTCGCCAGCTTCCGCCTTGCGTACACGATCCCCTTCCGGCCCCGAAGCCTTCACGAGCGCTGCCTCCACACGCCCCTGCGGCGGCTTGGGCACGCCCTTGACCAGCGCCCAATAGGTCTTGGCCGCTGACCTCGTCTGAAACACGCGGCCGAGCTTGGCCGCAGCGTCGCGATGCTTGGCGATCAGCAGCACGCCGGTCGTATCGCGGTCGAGCCGGTGCACGAGGCGCGGGCGGTCGCCGAAGCGATCCGCCATGCCGGCCAGGATGCCATCGATATGCCGCCGTGTGCCGGTGCCGCCCTGCACGGCGATGCCGAACGGCTTGTTGAGCACAAGCACGTGCTCGTCCTCGAACAGTATCGCTCGCTCGATGAGATCGCGGTCGGCCTTCGACAATCCCGGCGGCGGCCTGAGCGACGCTTTGGGCTGGGCCGGCTGGCGCACGACGTGCGGCACGCGCACTTCCGAGCCGGCCGCGAGCCGGTCGTTGGCCTGCACGCGCTTGGAATCGACGCGAACCTGACCGGAGCGGAGCAGCTTCTGCAAATAGGTGTAGCCGACGTCGGGAAAATGCAGACGGAACCAGCGATCGACGCGCAGCCCGTCGTCCTCGCGGCGTACCTTGATGGTCTCCACCGGTGCGGCGTTCATGTGAGCAGCCCACGTGCTACGGCCATGCCCAGATACAGCACCAGGATCGACACGACGACCGAGCCGACCACATAGAGGAGCGCCGTGCCCGTCTCGCCCCGCGACATCAACACGGAAACGTCGAGCGAGAAGGCCGAGAAGGTCGTAAAGCCGCCCAGCACCCCGGTGCCCAGAAATGTGCGCAGCTCCGCCGAGCCCCCTAAACGCAGCATCAGGGCCTCTATCAGCACGCCCATGAGGAACGAGCCGACGACGTTGACGGTTAGCGTGGCCCAGGGGAAGCCGGTCCCGAGCAGACGCCCGATGCCCACGTTGACGAGATGGCGCGCACCTGCACCGCAAGCGCCGCCGGCTGAGGCGAGCAGAAAAAGCTTCATCGTTCGCGCGTTTCCATCGCCCGTGTTGACTATCGCGTAAGTGATAGCCGCTCTGCGCCAAGCGGCAAAGCCGGATGGCACGTGGCACTGCCGGCGCGTGATCAATCAATGAGGTCGACGCCGAAAACCTTGAACGAAACGACGGCCACGAGGACCGCCGCGAACGGAATGGCAACCAGGAAGCCGAAGACTGCGACGAATGCGGCGGCGAACCGGCCGCGGGGCAGCGCCAACCAGCCAAGCAGCAACGCCATCACCGCCGCGGTGGCATAGATGGCGATGCTGGCGATGGTCTCGTGTGACACGGCGCCTCGCTCATCCCTATTGCCACCCTCTGGCACGCAACCGTGGTGGCCGTCACTTCGGGCTGCAATTCTAACGCATGCCCCCCGTGCGCGGCGAGGCCGCCAAGGGCTGCTGCCCGCTGCCCACGAGACGGCGCCTACTGCCCTCCGCGCTTCTTCCTCAGACCATCCCAGTAGGCGAGCCGCTTGCGCAGATCGCGCTCGAAGCCGCGCTCGGGCGGGTCGTAGAACTGCGGCCGGCGCTTGAACTCGTCTGGGAAGTAATTCTGACCCGAGAAGCCATCGGGCGCGTCGTGGTCGTAGGCATAGCCTTCGCCGTAGCCTTCCTTTTCCATCAGCTTGGTCGGCGCATTGAGGATGATCTTGGGCGGCGACAGACTGCCGTGCTCCTTGGCCGCGCGCATCGCTGCCTTGTAGGCGACGTAGGCGCCGTTCGACTTCGGCGCGGTCGCCAGATAGATCGTCGCCTGGGCCAGAGCCAACTCGCCCTCGGGCGACCCCAGGAAGTCGAAGGTGTCCTTGGCGGCTATCGCCTGCAGCACGGCGTTGGGATCGGCAAGACCGATATCCTCGACCGCCATGCGCACGAGCCGGCGCGCGATGAACAGGCGATCCTCGCCGCCTTCAAGCATCCGGCACAGCCAGTACAGCGCGGCGTCGGGGTCCGACCCGCGCACCGACTTGTGCAGTGCGCTTATCAGGTTGTAGTGGCCGTCGCGGCCCTTATCATAAAGCGGCGCGCGACGCTGCACGAGCTTGACCAGCGCCTCACGGCCGATCGGCTTTTCATCCTCGGTGAGCGCGGCAAAGACCTCCTCCACCAGATTGATGATGGTTCGGCCATCACCGTCCGCCATGCCGATGAGCGCCTCGCGCGCGTCCTGCTCCAGTGGAAGGGCGCGGCCTTCCTCCTGTTCGGCGCGGGCGACGAGGGCCGCGAGCGCAGCATCGTCGTGCCGGTTGAAGACCAGCACGACAGCACGCGACAAGATGGCCGCGTTGAGCTCGAAGGACGGGTTCTCGGTCGTGGCACCGACGAGCGTGATGGTGCCATCCTCCATGTGCGGCAAGAAGCTGTCCTGCTGGGCACGGTTGAAGCGATGGATCTCGTCGACGAATAAGAGCGTGCCGCGTCCCTGTTCGCGCCTCGACTTGGCGCGGTCGAAGACCTTGCGCAGGTCCTGCACGCCCGAGAAGATGGCCGAGACCTGCTCGAACTCCAGATCGGTCTCATCCGCGAGCAGGCGCGCCACCGTTGTCTTGCCGGAGCCCGGCGGCCCCCACAGGATCATGCTCGACAGGCGGCCGGAGCGCAGCATGCGCGTCAGCGTTCCATCAGGCCCGACGATCTGATCCTGCCCGACGACATCTGCGAGGCGCTGCGGGCGCAGCCGGTCTGCGAGCGGCCGCGGCGCACTCTTTTCCAGGCCCGCAGCCTCGAACAGGTTGGTCATCGCCCCAGACTCCCACGGGCTTGGCTTGATGCCCGCCGTCAGATCAGCCCGGCACTTGCAGCGTCATCAGCTGCCCGCCACGTCGGATCGCAACCTGCCACAGGCGCTGCCGCTTGCCGAGCGCCTCGTCCAACTCGGCAACGTTGCGGATATCGGCCTGCTGCACCGAAAGGATGACGTCGCCGGCGCGGAAGCCGAGCCGCTGCGCCACGCTGCCCGGACGCACCGAGAGCACGGCAACGCCTTCGGTCTCGTCCACGCCCAGTTCATCGGCCACTCCGGGCAGCAGGTTGGTGACACGGGCTCCGTCGAAGGGATGGCGGCCCGACAGATTGCGCACATCGTCAGGCCCCGGCGGCGGCGCCGCCTTGAGCGTCAGCTTGACAGTGCGCGGCTGGCCCTGCCGCAACACGGTCAGCTCGGCGGCATTACCCACGCCACGGGTGGTGAGCCGGTAGAGGGCGGAGCGCGCGTCCGTCACATCGAAGCCGTCGATGCGCGTGACCACGTCGCCCGCCTGCAGGCCGGCGGCCGAAGCCGGACCCTTGTTGTCGACGCGCGCGACGAGCGCACCGGCAATGCGCTCAAGCCCCAGCCCTTCAGCGATCTCGCGCGTCATATTCTCAAGCCGCGCCCCGATCCACGGGCGCTCGATCTGGCGGCCGGTGACAGCGCTCTCCGTGTAGAGCTTGACGAGATTTGAGGGGATGGCAAAGCCGATGCCGACCGAACCGCCCGAGCGCGTGTAGATCATCGTGTTGATGCCGACGAGCTTGCCTTCGACATCAACCAGCGCGCCGCCGGAGTTGCCCGGATTGATGGCCGCATCGGTCTGGATGAAAACCGATGCATTCGAGCGCCCCACCTCCGAGCGGGCGAGCGCTGAGACGATACCGCTGGTCACCGTCTGCCCGACGCCGAACGGGTTGCCGATTGCGAGCACCAGATCTCCGACCTCGAGCGTGTCGGAGTCCTCGAAGTCCAGGAAATCGAAACGCTGCTTGTGCTCCGATTGGATCCTGAGCACGGCGATGTCGGTCTTCTCATCGCTCATCAGCAGCTTGGCGTCGAACTCGCGCTTGTCGGCCAGTGCGACGCGGATTTCTGTCTCGCCCCGCGCCTTCACCACATGCGCATTGGTGACGACGATACCGTCGGCGCTCACGATGACACCCGACCCGAGCGAACGCTGCATGCGCTCCTGCGGCATGCCGAACCCCTCGCCGAACAGGCGCTCGAAGAAGGGGTCGAGCTGGAGCGGAGAGACCGCCGTGCGCACGCGGCTCGACACGTAGACGTTGACCACGGCGGGCGCCGACCGGCGCACAATGGGCGCGAACGAATACTGCACGGCCTCGCGCGAAGGTGGCGGCACCCGGCGCTGTGCATCGGCCTGCGAGACGACAGCAAGCGCCCCTGCCAGCACCAACGCCGCGGTGACGATGCTCCACGTGGAAATCCTGCATGCCAACTCTCGCGACAGGCACTTGACCGGCATCGTGATGTCCTCTCAGGTCTGCAGACGTTTCCCCGCCCCCCGCGCGGGATCGCCACGCGGACCCTGCCCTCTCGGCGTCGCCGCGGCAAGACCGAGCCCTCCCACGGCGGCGTGATGAAAAATTGACACCGGCGCGATTGACGGCCCTACTTGCGCGATTTCAAGTAGAACCAGGCCGCGATGGCGATGAACGGGATCAGCGGGGGAAAGAGGATCGCCAGAACCACCGCCGCGATGGCGATCTGCGGCAGCGACTTGGACATCTTGAGCCACTTGGCCGCGTCGCCGCTCTTGGACCATTTGTCGAAAACGTTCTTCAGCTCCTTGGGCAGCTGCGCCGTGATGTCCTTGCCGGGCCAGGGCGCTGGCGCGGCCGGCGTCTCCGAGGGACTTTCGGTCGATCCGTAGCCCGATGGGGCCGACGGGCTACGCGCAGGCGGCTGGGACCTCCGGTGCTGGCGCGCCACCTGCTTCTGACCGCTGCGCTCCGCCTTGATTTCGCGTCGCTCGGCGGCCCGCCTCTCGATCTCCGTCTTGACTGCCGGCTCGCGACGCACGGCCCGGGCGCCGGACAGCAACGGCAGATCCCGGGCCTCAACCCACTTCTCCATGCCGTTCCGCCAGACGAAATGCTCTGCCTTGAAGCGCCCCGCCTCGTAGTTCCGGCGCAAGTCGGCATCCGACAGCGGACCGTCCAGCTGATCGTCGTGTGAGACATACCAGCCATCGATGACTTCGGCGTCCGACATGGCGCAGCCCTTTCGCGAATCATGCCCTACGAGCGCCGGCATTCTACGCTGATCCCGCGCGCGGCGGAACGCATGCGTCAGATCAGCCGGAGCCGCCGTAGGCTTTCGGCTCCGGCGCGCGAGGCCTCCTCAGGGGAGCGGAACTGAAAGCCAAACACGTCCTGGGCCTTGGCATTGGTGCAACGCCGGACGGTGCCGAGCTCGGGCAGCACGGTGCGCAGGCGAGGATCGAACAGCGCGATCGTGCGGACCATCAGGTCGGGCATCTCGAAACGCGGAACCTTGCGGGCCAAGTCGGGGAATATGGCGGCCATCTCGCGACCGATTCCATAGGGGCTGATCGACCCGTTGGCGGCGATGAATCGCTCCCCGGCGGCGCGTGGCGCGTCCAGTGCAGCCACGTGCAGGGCCGCTACGTCGCGGACATCAACCACGGGAAACTCGATGCGCGGCGCCGCCGGATAGGCGCCGCTGCCCATGATGCGCAGCACCTCGAGCGACGTCGAGATGTCGGCATCGAGCGCCGGCCCCATGACGAAACCGGGATTGATGACCACGAGCTTCGGCGCATCGGGGGTAGAGGCCACGAAATCCCAGGCCGCGCGCTCCGCGAGCGTCTTGGAGGCGATGTAGGGCGTGATGTCCTGACGCGTCTCATCGCTCCAATCGGACTCGGAGTAGAGGCGCCCCGGCACGTGGCGGGGCGTATACATGACGGCGACGGTGGACGATGTCATGACGACGCGCTCGACACCACCGCGCGCGGCGGCGGCCAGCACGCGGAGCGTGCCGTCGCGGGCAGGCTTCACGACCTCGTCGCGGTTCGCGGGCTGTGTGATCGGAAACGGCGAGGCGACGTGCAGCACGTACCGGCAGCCCGTCACCGCCGCGTCCCAGCCCTCGTCCTGCGTGAGATCGGCTGGAACGATGTCGACAGCGCCGGCATCGACACCAGCCGCCACCAACGCGCCAGCCAGCGCCTGCCGGCCGCGATCCACGTCGCGCGCCGTCGTCCGCACGCGGCGCCCGGCCCGCAGAAGTTCTGCGATGCAATGCTTGGCGATGAAGCCGGTGCCACCGGTGACGAGAACGATGTCGGTCATGGCGGTCTCTCCGGTGGCGGAGCTGGAGGGAGCTCTGCGGACAGCCGGCTCTGGACTCTCACGCAAGCCAGGAGGGTAGCACGATGCGCCTGGAAACGCAGACGCCCGGCAGCCATGGGCTCCGGGCGTCTTAAAACCTTGGGGCGCGGGCCTGTGTCAGGCCTCGCTGTCCTGCTGGGCGAGCCACTCGGCGTGGCGGGCCTTGTCCTCGGCGCCCTTCACGCTCTCATCGCGGTCGACCAGCTCGATGACGGCGCGCGGGGCGCTGTCACCATAACGAAAGCCCGCCTTGAGCACGCGCGTGTAGCCACCGCTGCGGTCCTTGTAGCGGGGTGCCAGCACGTCGAACAGCTTCTTGGTCATGGCCTCGTCACGCAGACGCGAAGCCGCGATACGGCGAGAATTGAGATCGCCGCGCTTGGCCAGCGTGATGTACTTGTCCATCACACGCTTCAAGTCCTTGGCCTTGGGCAACGTGGTGACGATCTGCTCGTGCTTGATGAGAGCCGCAGCCATGTTGGAGAACATCGCTTGGCGGTGACCCGAGTCGCGGCTAAAACGCCGGCCCGTCTTTCCGTGCATCATGTGGTCGGTCCTTTTACACTTGCGTTGTGGAGTGGCCACGTTCTTCGGCGTGACCTTGGAGATGGCGTTCCAAGTTCTGGGGTTCATGATCCAGGCTCATCGGGCCCGGAACCTACCCCCAGAACCTATGGCCTCTCTCAGAACTGATCCTCGAAGCGCTTTGCCAGCTCCTCGATGTTGTCCGGCGGCCAGTTGGGCACATCCATGCCCAGGTGCAGGCCCATAGAGGCGAGCACCTCCTTGATCTCGTTGAGCGACTTGCGGCCGAAGTTGGGTGTGCGAAGCATCTCTGCCTCGGTCTTCTGAATGAGGTCGCCGATGTAGACGATGTTGTCGTTCTTGAGACAGTTGGCCGAACGCACCGACAGCTCGAGCTCGTCGACCTTCTTGAGCAGGGCCGCGTTGAATGCGAGCTCGGGGTGCTGCTGCTCCTCGACCGCCTTCTTGGGCTCCTCGAAGTTGATGAACACCGAAAGCTGGTCCTGCAGGATGCGCGCGGCAAGCGCTACGGCGTCTTCCGGCGTGATCGAGCCATCTGTCTCGACCGACATCGTCAGCTTATCGAGGTCCAGCTCCTGCCCCTCGCGCGTATTCTCGACGCGATAGGAGACCTTCTTGACCGGCGAGTAGAGGCTGTCGACCGGGATGAGGCCGATGGGTGCGTCCTCCGGCCGATTGCGGTCGGCAGCGACGTAGCCCTTGCCAATGTCCGCCGTCAGCTCCATGCGCACGGCAGCGCCCTGATCAAGATGGCAGATGACGTGATCGGGATTGAGAATCTCGATCTCCGACGATGTCTCGATATCGCTGGCGCGGGCGGGGCCCGGCCCCTCCTTCTTGAGCACCATGCGCTTGACGCCCTCGGAGTGGATGCGCAGCGCCACTTCCTTGATGTTGAGGACGACGTCGGTCACATCCTCACGCACGCCCGGGATCGAGGAAAACTCGTGCAGCACGCCGTCGATCTGGACGGTCTTGATTGCCGCGCCCTGGAGCGAGGACAGGAGCACACGGCGCAGGGCGTTGCCGAGTGTCATGCCGAAACCGCGCTCCAGCGGCTCGGCGATGACGGTCGCCATGCGCGAGCGGTCGCGGCCGGGAATGATCTCAAGCTTCGCGGGACGGCGCAGGTCCTGCCAGTTCTTCTGCAACAGCGTAGCCACGGGGCACCTCTTGTTCGATTGGAGCGGCCTTCAGGTGCGGCGGAACCTGGGCGCTCGACAGTCTGCGACAGGGGTCGCTGCCGGGATCCGCCCAGCGCGACGAGGCGCGCTCCATGGGCCGGACACCGACGGCGGCGATCGATCAGACGCGGCGGCGCTTACGCGGACGGCAGCCGTTGTGCGGGATCGGCGTCACGTCGCGGATGGACGTGATCTGGAAGCCCACCGCCTGCAGCGCGCGCAGGGCCGATTCACGGCCTGAACCCGGACCGCAAACCTCGACCTCGACCACCTTCATGCCGTGCTCCATGGCCTTCTTGCCGGCATCCTCGGCGGCCATCTGCGCGGCAAACGGGGTCGACTTGCGCGAGCCCTTGAAACCCATGGTGCCGGACGACGACCATGAGATCGTGTTGCCCTGCGCATCGGTGATCGTGATCATAGTATTGTTGAACGACGCGTTGACGTGCGCGACGCCGGACGTGATGTTCTTCTTCTCACGGCGGCGGACTTTGCGCGCCTGCTGCTCTTTGGCCATCTTCAAGGTTCTCCGATGCCGCCGGCGGAGCGGCTCTTGGGGCTAGGGTCGATGTATTCCGATCGGTGAGGCGGGCTGCCGCGCCGCGCTGGTCCTGGCCTGTGCATCCGATCTGAGGATGCCGGCCGGCAGACACGCGCCGGACTGGGGACAACCGCCGCCTATGCCTTCTTCTTGCCCGCGATGGGCTTGGCCGGACCCTTGCGGGTGCGGGCGTTGGTGTGCGTGCGCTGGCCGCGGACGGGCAGGCCCTTGCGATGGCGGAGACCGCGATAGCAGCCCAAGTCCATCAGGCGCTTGATGTTCATCGCCACGTCGCGGCGGAGATCGCCCTCGACCATGTAATCGCGGTCGATGGTCTCACGGATCTGCAGCACCTCGGCGTCCGACAGTTCGTTGACGCGGCGCTCGGCCGGGATGTTGACCTTCTCGCAGATCTCCTTGGCGAACTTGGGTCCGATGCCGTGGATATACTGCAGCGCGATGAGCACGCGCTTCTGGGTTGGGATGTTCACGCCTGCGATGCGGGCCACGTCGGGTCTCCTGATCAGGTCTCGTGGTACGAGCTCTCTGGCGAGCCGGCAGCCACACGCCCGTGGCCTAACCTGCTCATCTGGTTCAACAAAAGGCATCGCGACCGGCACCGGCGGGGGTCCGCCGGCCATTCCGGCCGCCAGGGTGCGTCATGAAATCGCGGTTTTTCTAGCCCGCACACGCCTCCACGTCAATCTCACCTTCGCGCCTGCGGCACAAAGGTCCACCCGCCGGATCGCGGCCCCGACCGGGGCCCCGCCGGCAACGCGCTAGCCCAGCGCCGTCTCGATCTGCTTGCCGACGTCGTCGATGTTGGCCATGCCATCGACGGACTGCAGCTTCTCCTTGGCGAAGTAGTAGCCGATGAGCGGCGCCGTCTCCCGGTAGTAGGCCATTAGACGGTTCTTCACGGTCTCGGCGTTGTCGTCGGCCCGGCGCGTGAACTCGGTCGAACCGCACTGGTCGCACTTGCCGTCTTCGCGTGGGCGCTTGTGCGTGTCGTGATAGCCGGCACCGCACTTCGAGCAGCTGAAGCGCCCCGAGATGCGATCCACGAGCGCGGTGTCGTCGACGCGGATCTCGATCACGCGATCGAGCGACTTGCCCTTGTCCTTGAGCAGCTTGTCGAGCGCCGCCGCCTGGGGCAGCGTGCGCGGGAAGCCGTCCAGGATGAAGCCGCCCTTGCAGTCGGGCTGGTCGATGCGGTCGGCAATGATGCCGATGACGATATCGTCGGAGACGAGCCCACCGCTCTTCATGACGGCCTCCGCTCGCTTGCCTATCTCGCTGCCGGCCTTCACGGCCGCGCGCAACATCTCACCCGTCGAAAGCTGCTTCAAACCACGCCGCTGCGCCAGCGTTTCTGCCTGCGTGCCTTTGCCCGCCCCTGGCGGTCCCAGAAGTATTAGGTTCATCTCCGTCCCTTGTTGGATGTGGCGCCCCTGAGCTTGGCCTTCTTGATGAGGCCTTCGTATTGATGGGCCAGCAGGTGGCTCTGCACCTGGGCGACGGTATCCATGGTCACGCTGACGGCAATGAGCAGCGAGGTACCGCCGAAATAGAACGGCACAGCTGCGTACGAGATGAGGAACTCGGGAAGCACGCAAACTGCAGCGAGGTAGAGGGCGCCGACGACGGTGATACGTGTCAGGACGTAATCGATGTACTCGGCCGTCTTCTGGCCCGGCCGGATGCCGGGCAGAAAGCCGCCGTACTTGCGCAGGTTGTCGGCCGTCTCCTGCGGGTTGAACACGACGGCGGTATAGAAGAAGGCGAAGAATATGATGAGGGCGATGTAGACCAGCAGATGCAACGGCTGGCCGCGACCGAGCGCTGCGACGATCGTGTTGAGCCACTCAGGACCCTGCCCGGCCGCGAACTGCGCCACCGTAATCGGAAGCAGGAGAAGCGACGAGGCGAAGATCGGCGGGATGACACCGGAGGAGTTCAGCTTCAACGGCAGGTGCGAGGAATCGCCCTGGAACATGCGGTTGCCGACTTGCCGCTTGGGATACTGGATGAGCAGGCGCCGCTGGGCGCGCTCCATGAACACGATGGCGGCCACCACCGCCAGCATCAGCGCCAGCAGGGCCAGCAGCAGGAACGTCGACAGCGAACCGGTGCGCGCCAGCTCGAATAGGCCAACGATGGCCGATGGCAGTCCCGCGACGATGCCCGCGAAGATGATGAGCGAGATGCCGTTGCCGACGCCACGCTGGGTGATCTGTTCGCCCAGCCACATCAGGAACATCGTGCCGCCGACAAGCGTGATGACAGTCGAGATCCGGAAGAACATGCCCGGATCTATGACGACGGCGCCCTGCGAGCTCTGCGAGCCCTCGAGTCCGATTGCGATGCCATAGGCCTGGAACGCGGCCAGCGCGACCGTGAGATAGCGGGTGTACTGGTTGATGGTCTTGCGGCCCTGCTCACCCTCCTTCTTCAGCGCGGCGAGCCGTTTGTCGACGGAACTCATCAGCTGCATGATGATGGAGGCGGAGATGTAGGGCATGATGTTGAGCGCGAAGATGGCCATGCGCTCGACCGCGCCACCCGCGAACATGTTGAACATGCCCAGGATGCCGCCGGATTGGCTCTTGAAGGTCTCGGCGAAGGCGACCGGATTGATGCCGGGCAGCGGAATGAAGGTGCCCAGACGGTAGACGAGCAGCGCCCCGAGCGTAAACCAAATGCGCCTCTTGAGTTCTTCGGCCTTTGCGAAAGCACCGAAGTTGAGGTTGGCGGCAAGCTGCTCGGCAGCGGACGACATGTGTTCCCAATCTCCCGACCGTGGCGCCCAGGCGCCGTGGGCAGAACCGGCGCCTGCAGAGCGCAGCGCGAACTCGCTCTACATGGCACCGGGCGCGCCGCGCGGCAACTGGCGCGGGAATGTCACGGCGGGGGTGCGAGAACACGCCATGACGAATTTGCGGTCCCGACGGCTGCTATCGGGTGAAATGCGGGTGCCCTTCGGGGGCTCAGCCCTTGGCAGCCGCTGCCGCTTTCTTCGCCGCGGACTTCTTGCGCTTGGCCTCGTCGGCCTCGAGCACCTTCGGCTCGATGACGTTGACCGATCCGCCGGCCTTCTCGACGGCGGCCTTGGCTGATGCGGTGGCGTGATCGACCGTGATCGAAACCTTGGCCTTGAGCTCGCCCGAGCCGAGCAGGCGCAGACCGTCCTTGGCGCGGCGCAGCACCCCGGCTTCGACGAGCGACGCGACCGTGATGGGCTTGCCCGCATCGACGCGCTTTTCGTCGATCACCTGCTGCAGGAAGCCCAGGTTGATCTCGTTGAACGACTTGCGCCGCCACTTGTTGAAGCCGCGCTTGGGCAGGCGGCGATGCAGCGGCATCTGGCCGCCCTCGAAACCGCCGATGGCAACGCCCGTGCGCGCCGTCTGGCCCTTGCCGCCGCGGCCGCCGGTCTTGCCGACGCCCGAGCCGATGCCGCGGCCGATCCGCACGCGCATTTTGCGCGCGCCGGCGTTGTCCTTGATGTCATTGAGCCGCATGGGACCAAGCTCCTGCGTGTGTCGTAGCGTCAGGCCTTCTCGTCCACGATGCGGACGAGATGGCTGATCTTGTTGATCATACCGCGCACGGAGGGCGTATCCTCCAGCGTGCGGCGGCGATGCAGCTTGTTGAGGCCAAGCCCGATGAGCGTGTCCGTCTGATCCTTGGGACGGCGCGCGGCGCTGGCGACCTGCTCGACCGTGACCATCTTCTTGCTTGCCATGTCACTTAACCTTCCGGTCTATCGCGAACCGCGATCACGCCTCGGCGCCGGTCTCGGCCGCGGCCGAGCCGTCACGCCGGCGGGCGACGATCTCGCTCACCTTCATGTTGCGGCGGGCGGCCACCGCGCGCGGGTTCTCCTGGTGCTTCAGGGCGTCGATCGTCGCGCGAACCACGTTGTAGGGGTTCGACGTGCCAAGCGACTTGGCAACGACGTCGTGCACGCCCAGCATCTCGAACACCGCGCGCATGGCGCCGCCGGCGATGATGCCGGTGCCTGGGGGCGCGGAGCGCACGACGACCTTGCCGGCACCGTGATGGCCCGCGCTGTCGTGGTGCAGCGTGCGCGCGTCGCGCAGCGGCACGCGCACCAGATTGCGCTTGGCCGACTCTGTCGCCTTGCGGATCGCCTCGGGCACCTCACGCGCCTTGCCGTGGCCGTAGCCGACGCGGCCCTTCAGGTCACCGACGACGACGAGCGCGGCAAAGCCGAAGCGCTTGCCGCCCTTGACCACCTTGGCGACGCGGTTGATGTGAACGAGCTTGTCCGAGAACTCGCTTTCGCGCTCCTCGCGATCGCGGTCACGGCCGCGCTCTCTTCCGGGTGAACGAGCCACGAGATCCTATCCTTCTCTTAGAAATCCAGACCGGCTTCGCGCGCCGCATCCGCGAGCGCCTTGACGCGGCCGTGGAACAAGTAGCCGCCGCGGTCGAAGACGACGCTCTTGACGCCTGCCTTGGTCGCGCGCTCGGCCAGCAGCTTGCCGACCGCCGCGGCCGCGGCCTTGTCGGCGCCGGTCTTGAGGTTGCCCTTGAGGTCCTTCTCGAGCGTAGAAGCGGCCGCGAGAGTGCGGCCCGCGTCGTCGTCGATGACCTGGGCGTAGATGTGCTTCGACGAGCGGTGCACCGACAGTCGCGGACGGTTCGTCGTGTGCTTCTTGAGCTCGCGACGAACCCGCGCCTTGCGCCGGTCGAACTGCTTCCCGTGCGTTGCCATGACGTGTCGTCCTTACTTCTTCTTGCCTTCCTTGCGGAAGATGTACTCGCCCTGATAGCGGATGCCCTTGCCCTGGTAGGGCTCCGGCGGACGGTAGGCGCGGATGTCGGCCGCAACCTGCCCGACAAGCTGCTTGTCGATACCGCTGACGGTGATGATTTCCTGCTTGGCGCCGGCCACCTTCACATCGACGCCCTCCGGGATCGGATGCGTGACGTCGTGGCTGAAGCCGATGTTGAGCGACAGCGCTTTGCCCTTCAACGCCGCACGGAAGCCGACACCCTGGATCTCCAGCGTCTGCGAATAGCCGTCAGTAACACCCTTGACGAGGTTGGCGATCTGCGTGCGGGACATGCCCCACATCGACCGCGCCTTCTTCGTCTCGTTGAGGGGCTTGACCGAGATGGCGCCATTATCGAGCGCGACCTCTACATCCTCCGGCGCCGTGAACGACAGCTCGCCCTTCGGCCCCTTCATCTTGATGGTCTGCCCGGAAACCGTCGCCGTCACGTTTGACGGAACGGAGACCGGCTTCTTACCGATGCGCGACATTGCTTTCGCCCTTCAGTCCACTTCGCTGCAGCCTATTGAAGCGCAGCATTAGAATACGTTGCACAGGATCTCGCCGCCGACGTTCTCCTCACGCGCCTTGGCGTCCGACATCACGCCCTTCGGCGTCGACAGGATCGCAACGCCCAGGCCATTGGCCACCGTCGGCAGCTGTTTGACGGGCGAGTAGACGCGACGGCCGGGCTTCGACACCCGCTCGATCTCGCGGATGGCCGGCTGGCCGTTGAAGTACTTGAGCTCGATTTCGAAGGTCGGCAGCTCGCCCTTCGTCTCGACGCGCGCGTAGCCGCGGATATAGCCCTCCTCGGCCAGCACGTCGAGCACGCGACCGCGAAGGTTGGAGGCGGGCGTCACGACCTTCGGCCGGCGGCGCAGCTGGGCGTTGCGGATGCGGGTCAGCATGTCGCCGAGCGGATCATTGATCGACATATTCGGATCGCTCCCTTACCAGCTCGACTTCACCATGCCGGGGATCAACCCCATGCTCGCCAGCTCGCGCAGCTGATTGCGGCACATGCGCAGCTTGCGGTAGTAGCCGCGCGGGCGCCCGGTGATCTCGCAGCGGTTGCGGATACGGGTCTTCGACGAGTTGCGCGGCATCTCGGCGAGCTTGAGACGCGCGGCAAAGCGCTCCTCCGACGCCTTCGACAAGTCGTCGGCGACCGCCTTGAGGCGCTTGCGCTTGCCTTCGTACTGGGCAACCAGCTTGCGCCGGCGCTTGTTCTTCTCGATCGAGCTGGTCTTTGCCATTCAATGTCCTCCAAAGGCCTTTCGGGGCTGACGTGTCCCGAGGTCCTCTAGCTGCGGAAAGGAAGGTTGAAGTTACTGAGCAGTTCGCGCGCCTCGTCGTCGGTCTTGGCCGACGTGCAGATCACGACGTCCATGCCCCAGATCTGGTCGACCTTGTCGTAGTCGATCTCCGGGAACACGATGTGCTCCTTGAGACCGACGGCATAGTTGCCGCGACCGTCGAAGCTCTTCGGGTTGAGGCCGCGGAAGTCCTTGATGCGCGGCATCGCGATCGTCACGAAGCGATCGAGGAATTCGTACATGCGGTCGCCGCGCAGCGTCACCTTGGCGCCAAGCGTCATGCCCTCGCGCACCTTGTAGGTGGCGATCGACTTGCGCGCGCGCGTCGTGATCGGCTTCTGGCCCGCGATCATCGACAGGTCCTTGGCCGCGCTCTCGACCTTCTTGCGGTCGGCCACCGCTTCGCCCACGCCCATGTTGAGCACGATCTTCTCGAGGCGCGGGATCTGCATCGCATTTGCGTAGCCGAACTTCTCTTTCATCGCGCCACGGACCTTCGTCTCGTAGAGCGACTTCATGCGCGGCTTGTAGTCCTTCGGGCGCGGCGCCGCGGCAGCAGTGGGCGCTGCCTTCTTGGCGGCCTTGGGATCGCTCTTGGGCTTCGCATCAGCCTTGGACTGAGCCTTGTCGGGCTTCTGTTTGTCGGCCATGGCTTACTTCTTCTCCGGAATGATCTCGCCAGAACGCTTGGCGAAACGAACCTTCTTGCCGTCCTCGAGGAACTTGAAGCCGACGCGCGTCGGCTTGCCGTCCTTGGGGTCCTCGATGGCGAGGTTCGACAGGTCGATGGCGGCTTCCTTGGAGATGATGCCGCCTTCCTGGGCCGCGGTCTGGCGCTGATGCTTGCGCACCACGTTGACGCCGCGAACCAACGCGCGACCCTCCTTGGGGCGCACCTCGATCACTTCGCCGTGCTTGCCGCGGTCGCGGCCGGTGAGGACGATGACGTGATCGCCCTTCTTAATTTTTTGCGCGGCCATTTAGAGAACCTCCGGCGCGAGCGACACGATCTTCATGTGGTTACGGGCCCTGAGTTCGCGCGTCACCGGCCCGAAGATGCGGGTACCGATGGGCTCGCCCTGATTGTTGATCAGCACGGCCGCGTTGCGGTCGAAGCGGATGAGCGAGCCGTCCGGACGACGCACGCCTTTGGCCGTGCGAACGACCACGGCCTTCATCACCTGGCCCTTCTTGACGCGGCCCTTGGGGATCGCCTCCTTGACGGAGACGACAATGATATCGCCGATGGTCGCGTACTTGCGCTTCGAGCCGCCGAGCACCTTGATGCACTGCACCCGGCGCGCACCGGAATTGTCGGCGACGTCGAGATTCGTCTCCATCTGGATCATCGCGTTTCGTCCTTCTCGCCGGCCGCCCGTAGCGGCCCAGATACTCTCGTGCGAACCGTGGCCCCCTTACAGAGGACCATGCGGCGCGCCTCAAACCTTCTCGTTCACCACCGTCCAGCGCTTCTTCTTGGAGACGGGAGCGCTCTCGATGATCGAGACGCGGTCGCCGACCTTGTGCGCGTTGGCTTCGTCGTGGGCGTGATACTTCTTTGTCCGACGCACCGTCTTCTTGAGCAGGGGATGCGTGTAACGACGCTCCACCTCGACGACGATCGTCTTGTCGTTCTTGTCGGAGACCACCGTCCCCTGAAGCACGCGCTTGGGCATATCTTAAGTCTCCTTCAGGCGCGCTTGGCGCTGCCGGCCCGCTTCTGGCGAGCGATGGTCATCACGCGGGCGATGGCACGGCGCACATCGCGCACGCGCGAGGTGTTCTCGAGCTGGCCCGATGCCGCCTGGAAGCGCAGATTGAACTGCTCCTTCTTCAGCTTGATCAGCTGGTCGTCGAGCTGATCGAGGGACATGTCCCTGAACTCGGCTGCCTTCATCGTCTCAATCCTTAAAACCGGTTACCCGATGCGCGTCACGATGCGCGTCTTGATGGGAAGCTTGGCCGCACCCAGCAGCAGCGCCTCACGCGCGATCTGGTCGGGCACGCCGTCGAGTTCGAACATGATGCGACCCGGCTTGACGCGCGCCGCCCAGTACTCCGGCGAACCCTTGCCCGAGCCCATGCGCACCTCGGCGGGCTTCGACGTGACCGGCAGGTCGGGGAAGATGCGGATCCAGACGCGGCCGGCGCGCTTCATATGGCGAGTGATGGCGCGGCGAGCCGCCTCGATCTGGCGCGCGGTGACACGCTCAGGCTCCATGGCCTTCAGGCCGTGCGAGCCGAAGTTCAGCGCCGTGCCGCCCTTGGCCACGCCGTGGATGCGCCCCTTGTGGGCCTTGCGGAACTTGGTGCGTTTCGGTTGCAGCATCGTTCAAATCCCAAACCTTGCGACGTCGCGCATCCCGCGCGCCGTCTTGCGTTCACTCAGGCCTCCGAGGCCCTGTCTCCCCGGTCGCCCCGGTCACCGCGTTCGCGATCGCCGCGGTCACGGCGTCCGCGGCCGCCGCTCGGACCATCCTGCATGTCGAGCGTCCGCTTCTCGGACGCCATCGGATCGTGCTCGATGATCTCGCCCTTGAAGATCCACACCTTGATGCCGATGATGCCGTAGGCCGTCTTCGCCTTGGCGTAACCGAAATCGATGTCGGCGCGCAGCGTGTGCAGCGGCACGCGCCCCTCGCGGTACCACTCCGTGCGCGCGATCTCCGCGCCGCCCAGACGGCCGGCAACGTTGATACGGATGCCCACTGCGCCGGCGCGCAGGGCCGACTGCACCGAGCGCTTCATGGCGCGGCGGAAAGCGATGCGGCGCTCGAGCTGCTGGGCGATCGTCTCGGCAACCAGAGTGGCGTCGATCTCGGGCTTGCGCACCTCGACGATGTTGAGGTGCACCTCGCTGTCGGTGAGGCGGGCGAGCTCACTGCGCAGCTTCTCGATGTCGGCGCCCTTCTTGCCGATCAGCACGCCTGGACGCGCCGTGTGCGCGGTGACACGGCACTTCTTGTGCGGCCGCTCGATAACGACCTTGGAGATACCAGCCTGACGCTGCTGCTTCAGGATGTGCTCGCGGATCTTCATGTCCTCGAGCAGCAGCTTGCCGTACTCGCTGCGACCAGCGAACCAGCGGCTGTCCCACGTGCGGTTGATGCCGACGCGCAGGCCAACGGGATTGACCTTCTGACCCATCACTCGGCTCCCTTCGTCGCAGCGCTCTCGGCGCCCTTGGCCTTGGCGGCGGTCTTCGATTTGGCCTTCGCGCCCGCGGCCTTGCCCTTCGTCTTCTTGGGCGCGTCCTCGGCATCACCGGCCTTCTCGCGCACCACCACGGTGATCTGTGCGAACGGCTTCATGACCGAGGCCGCGCGGCCGCGGC
The DNA here is from genome assembly GCA_050250815.1 of Hyphomicrobiaceae bacterium. Taxonomy (GTDB): domain Bacteria; phylum Pseudomonadota; class Alphaproteobacteria; order Rhizobiales; family Hyphomicrobiaceae; genus JAEUMD01. The sequence goes on along the minus strand of JBFWNY010000029.1, from coordinate 33,986 downwards.
CACGTGCGTGGAAACGCTTGATGACGAGGTTCTTGCCGACATAGGCCTCGGCGACCACCAGCTCGTTGACATCCAGGCCGTGGTTGTTCTCGGCATTGGCGACCGCGCTCATCACGCACTTGCGCACGTCCTGTGCGATGCGCTTGCGCGAGAACTCGAGGTCCGCCAGAGCCTGGTCGACCTTCTTGCCGCGGATCAGGCCCGCGACCAGATTGAGCTTCTGCGGCGAGACGCGCAGGTTGCGCGCCACCGCTTTGGCCTCCGTTTCGGCGAGGCTGCCCCCTCGGGTCGGCTTGCTCATCACTTCCTCGACGCTTTCTTGTCGCCACCGTGCCCGGGGAACGAGCGGGTGGGAGCGAATTCACCGAACTTGTGGCCGACCATGTCCTCACTGACCGACACCGGCACATGCTTCTGGCCGTTGTGGACACCGAAGGTCAGGCCGACGAACTGCGGCAGGATGGTCGAGCGACGGCTCCAGATCTTGATGATCTCGTTGCGTCCGGATTGACGCACCTTATCCGCCTTCTTGAGAAGGTAGCCGTCAATGAACGGACCTTTCCAGACTGAGCGTGTCACGGGTTATCTCCTGCGCCGGGCGCGTTAGGACTTCTTCTTCACGTGGCGGCTGCGGACAATGAACTTGTCCGTCGCCTTGTTCTTGCGCGTCTTGGCGCCCTTGGTCGGCTTGCCCCAAGGCGTAGCCCAGTGCTTGCCGCCGTTGGTGCGGCCGCCGTTGGGGTGGTCGATGGGGTTCATGGTGATGCCGCGCACGGTCGGACGGCGACCCTGCCAACGCGTACGCCCGGCCTTGCCAGTCACCGCGTTCGAGTGGTCGGGGTTCGAAACAGCACCGATCGAGCCCATGCACTCCTGGCGGACGCGGCGCGTCTCGCCCGAGGACAGCTTGAGGATCGCCCAGCCGCCGTCACGACCAACGAGCTGCACGAAGGCGCCAGCCGAACGCGCAAGCTGCCCGCCGCGGCCTGGCTTCAGCTCGACGTTGTGCACAATCGTGCCGACCGGCATCGAAGCGAGCGGCATCGCGTTTCCGGGCTTGACGTCAACCTTCTCGCCCGAGACGACCGTATCGCCAACGGCGAGGCGCTGCGGCGCCAGAATGTAGGAAACCGTGCCATCCTCGTACTTGATGAGCGCGATGAAGGCCGTCCGGTTGGGATCGTACTCAAGCCGCTCCACCGTTGCTGCCACGTCGAACTTGCGACGGCGGAAGTCGATGTAGCGATAGGTCTGCTTGTGCCCGCCGCCGATGTGGCGAGTCGTGATGCGGCCGTCGTTGTTGCGACCGCCGCTCTTGGTCTTGCCCTCGGTCAGCGACTTGACCGGCGCACCCTTCCAGAGCTGGCCGCGATCGACGATCACCAGATGACGCAGGCCCGGCGAGGTCGGACGGAATGTTTTCAGTGCCATGACGCCCTAGCTCCTTACAGGCCCGTCGTGACGTCGATGGAATGGCCTTCCTCGAGCGTCACGACAGCTTTCTTGGTGTCGCTCAGCAGCGCGCGGCGGCCGCGGAACGTCCTCAGCTTGCCCTTGCGGACGAGCGTGTTGACCGCCTTCACCTTGACGTTGAACAGGCTCTCGATCGCAAACTTGATCTCGGCCTTGTTGGCGGTCGGCGCGACGTTGAAGATCACCTGGTTCGCCTCGGAGACGAGCGTGGACTTCTCCGAGATGACCGGCGACAGGATGATGTCGTAGGCCTTCAGCTTGTTCATGACCGGGCCTCCGGTTGCTTGGCCGCGAAGCGCGCCTCGATGGCCTCGAGCGCAGCCTTGGTCAACACCAGCTTCTTGCGGCGCAGGATGTCGTAGACGTTGAGGCCCTGCACGGGCAGCACGTCGATGTTGGGCAGGTTGCGGGCCGCACGAGCGAAGCTGATCTCGACCTCCGCGCCGTCGATGATGAGCGCGTTGTCCAGGTGCAGCTTGGCGAAGTGACTGCGCAGGTCGCGCGTCTTGCCGCTGTCGACCGCGGCCTTCTCGAGCACGACGATCTCACCGGCCTTGGCCTTGGCGGAGAGCGCGTGACGCAGAGCCAACGCGCGCACCTTCTTCGGCAGATCGATGGCATGACTGCGCGGCTTGGGACCGAACGCCTTGCCGCCGCCGCGCCACTGCGGCACCGACTTGTCGCCGTGACGGGCACCGCCGGTGCCCTTCTGCCGGTACATCTTCTTGCCGGTGACGTTAACCTCGGAGCGGTCCTGCGCATGGTGCGTGCCGGCCATCCGCTTCAGAAGCTGATAGCGCACCATCCGATGCAGCAGATCCTGACGCGGCTCCAGACCGAAGATCGCATCGGCGAGTTCGATCTCGCCGGCCGACTGCTGGTCGAGCGTGGTGACCTTGAGTTTCATCAGGCCTGCTCCTTACTCTGGGCAGCCGCCGCGCCGCCGGACTTGGTGCGGAAGGCACCCGGACGCGGCGCGTCCTTGTGGACGTCCTTCTTGACGGCATCGCGCACGATCACCCAGCCGCCCTTGGAGCCCGGCACCGCGCCGCGAACCATGAGCAGGCCGCGCTCGACGTCCGTCTTGACGACGACGAGGTTCTGCGTGGTGACGCGCTCGTCACCCATGTGGCCGGCCATCTTCTTGCCCTTGAACACCTTGCCGGGGTCCTGGCGCTGGCCGGTCGAACCGTGCGATCGGTGCGAGAGCGACACGCCGTGCGTGGCGCGCAGACCGCCGAAGTTCCAGCGCTTCATGGCGCCCTGGAAACCCTTGCCCTGGTTGGTGCCCGTCACGTCGACGAACTGACCGGGAACGAAGTGATCCGCGGTGATCTCCGCGCCTACCTCGATCAGGTTTTCCGGAGAGACCCGGAACTCGGCGACGCGGCGCTTGGGGGCGACCTCCGCCTTGGCGAAGTTCTGCCGTTCGGCGCGCGTGACGCGCGAGGGCTTGCGGGTACCGGCGCCGAGCTGCAGCGCGGTGTAGCCGTTCTTCTCGTTGGTGAGGTGCGACAGGACCTGGAGATTATCCAGCTTCAGCACGGTGACGGGGATGTGCTCCCCGGCTTCCGTGAAGATGCGGGTCATGCCGACCTTCTGAGCGATCACGCCGGAACGCATGATGTGCATTCCTTCCCTTCATGATGGGGTCATGGCGTTCGCCAGAGGACCCTGGGGTAAATCTCTTAGAGCTTGATCTCGACGTCGACGCCGGCGGCAAGATCGAGCTTCATGAGCGCATCGACCGTCTGCGGCGTCGGATCGACGATGTCGAGAAGCCGCTTGTGCGTGCGCATCTCGAACTGCTCGCGGCTCTTCTTGTCGACGTGCGGCGAGCGGTTGACCGTGAAGCGCTCGATGCGCGTCGGCAGCGGGATCGGCCCGCGGACCTCCGCGCCCGTGCGTTTCGCCGTGTTCACGATCTCCCGCGTCGACGCATCGAGGATACGATGGTCGAACGCCTTCAACCGGATGCGGATGTTCTGGCCGTTCATGTGTCTCGAACTCGCTCAAAGGAAGAAGCGTCCAGGAACCGGACGCCTCTCGCCCAGCCCTCTTACTCAGTGATCTTAGCGACGACGCCAGCGCCGACGGTACGTCCGCCCTCGCGGATGGCGAAGCGCAGCTTCTCCTCCATCGCAATCGGCGTGATCAGTTCCACAGCCATCGTCACGTTGTCGCCCGGCATCACCATTTCCGTGCCCTCGGGCAGCGTGCAAACGCCCGTCACGTCCGTCGTCCGGAAGTAGAACTGCGGACGGTAGTTCGTGAAGAACGGCGTGTGCCGCCCGCCCTCTTCCTTCGTCAGGATGTAGGCCTCGGCCGTGAACTTCTTATGCGGCTTGATCGAGCCCGGCTTGCACAGAACCTGACCGCGCTCCACGCCCTCGCGGTCGATGCCGCGCAGCAGGCAGCCGACGTTGTCGCCGGCCTCGCCCTGGTCCAGAAGCTTGCGGAACATCTCCACGCCCGTCACCGTCGATTTCACGGTGTCGCGGATGCCCACGATCTCCACTTCCTCGCCGACCTTCACCACGCCGCGCTCGATGCGGCCCGTCACAACCGTGCCGCGGCCCGAGATCGAGAACACGTCCTCGATCGGCATCAGGAACGGCTGGTCCTTCGGACGGTCCGGCTGCGGGATGTAGCTGTCGACAGCGTCCATCAGCGCCATGATCGCCTCCTTGCCGAGCTCGGGCTTCTTGTCCTCAAGAGCCATCAGCGCCGAGCCCTTCACGATCGGAATGTCGTCGCCGGGGAACTGGTAGGACGACAGAAGCTCGCGAACCTCCATCTCGACAAGTTCCAGAAGCTCCGGGTCGTCCACCATGTCGACCTTGTTCAGGAACACGACGAGCGCGGGAACGCCAACCTGGCGCGCAAGAAGAATGTGCTCGCGCGTCTGCGGCATCGGCCCGTCGGCCGCCGAAACAACAAGGATCGCGCCGTCCATCTGCGCCGCGCCCGTGATCATGTTCTTCACGTAGTCCGCGTGGCCGGGGCAGTCCACGTGCGCGTAGTGACGCTTGTCCGTCTCGTACTCGACGTGCGCCGTCGAGATCGTGATGCCGCGCTCACGCTCCTCGGGAGCCTTGTCGATCTGGTCGTAGGCCTGGAACTGCGCCTTGCCCTGCTCCGCAAGCACCTTCGTGATCGCTGCCGTCAATGACGTCTTGCCGTGATCAACGTGGCCAATCGTCCCGATGTTGCAGTGCGGCTTGTTCCGCTCGAATTTTGCCTTCGCCATGTCGGCTCTCCGTCTCTAGTTGTCGTTCCCCGGCTCGGCGGAGAAGTCGTCGATGTATCCCGACCCGCCCCCGCATTCGGATGGGGAGGCCGGTCCCTGCGTCCTAATCAGGCGTACTTCGCCTTCACCTCTTCCGCGACATTGCGCGGCACCTCGGCGTAATGCGCAAACTGCATCGAATACTGCGCGCGGCCCGTCGACATGGAGCGCAGCGTATTGATGTAGCCGAACATGTTGGCCAGCGGCACGTAGGCCTTGATGACGGTTGCGTTGCCGCGCATCTCCTGGCTGCGGATCTGGCCACGCCGCGAGTTCACGTCGCCGATGATCGAGCCGACGAACTCGCCCGGCGAGACGATCTCCACGTTCATCACCGGCTCGAGCAGCTTGATGCCGCCCTTGTCGCAGCCTTCCTTCATAGCCGCGCGCGAGGCGATCTCGAAGGCGATGGCCGACGAGTCGACCTCGTGGAAGGCGCCGTCATGCAGCGTCACCTTCATGTCGACGATCGGGAAGCCGATGAGAACGCCCGAGTCCCAAACCGACCGGATGCCCTTCTCGACGCCGGGGATGTACTCCTTGGGGATCGCGCCGCCGACGATCGAGGTGGCAAACTCGTTGCCCTTGCCGATCTCGTTGGGCTCCATCCTGAGCTTGACGCGAGCGAACTGGCCGGTGCCACCGGTCTGCTTCTTGTGCGTGTAGTCGATGTCCTGCGGACGCGCGAGCGTCTCGCGGTAGGCAACCTGCGGCTGACCGACATTGGCGTCGACGCCATACGTGCGGCGCAGAATGTCGACCTTGATGTCGAGATGCAGCTCGCCCATGCCCTTGAGGATGGTCTCGCCCGATTCTTGATCGACCGAGACGCGGAACGAGGGATCCTCGAGCGCGAGCGAATTGAGCGCCAGCGCCATCTTCTCCTGGTCGGCCTTCGTCTTGGGCTCGATCTTCATCTCGATGACGGGGTCGGGGAACTCCATCTTCTCGAGAATGACCGCACGGTTGGGGTCGGACAGCGTCTCGCCCGTGCGCGTATCCTTGAGGCCCTGCAGCGCGACGATGTCACCGGCGAAGGCTTCCTTGATCTCCTGGCGCTCGTCGGCGTGCATGAGGTACATGCGGCCGGCGCGCTCCTTCTTGTCGCGCGTCGTGTTGGCGAGCCCCATGCCCTGCTCGAGCTTACCCGAGTAGATGCGGCAGAAGGTGATCGAGCCGACGTGCTCGAAGTTCATGATCTTGAAGGCGAGCATCGCAAGCGGCTCGGAATCCGACGGCTTGCGGATTGCGGGCTCACCCGTCTTGACGTCGATCGCCTTGTAGGCTTCGCGATCGAGAGGCGACGGCAGGAGATCGACGACGGCGTCGAGCAGCGGCTGCACGCCCTTATTCTTGAAAGCTGAGCCGCACATCATCGGATAGAACGTGCCGGTCACGGTACCTTTGCGCAGCAGCTTGCGCAGTGTCTCGGCGTCGGGCTCGTTGCCCTCCAGGTAGGCCTCCATCGCGGCGTCGTCCATCTCGACGGCGGCCTCGATCATGGCGCCGCGGAACTCGTTGGCTTTGTCGGCGAGGTCAGCGGGAATATCGATGTACTTGAAGGTGGCGCCCTTGTCGTCGCCGTCCCAGATAATGCCCCTCATCTCGATGAGATCGATGACGCCGGCAAAATCGCTCTCCGCGCCGATCGGCAGCTGGATGGGCACCGGGCGGGCGCCGAGTTTCGCCTTGATGTCGTCGACGCACATGTAGAAGTCGGCGCCGGTCTTATCCATCTTGTTGGCGAAGATGATGCGCGGCACGTTATACTTGTCGCCCTGGCGCCAGACGGTCTCGGTCTGCGGCTCCACGCCCTGGTTGGAATCCAGCACGCACACGGCACCGTCGAGAACACGCAAGCTGCGCTCGACCTCAATCGTGAAGTCGACGTGGCCTGGGGTGTCGATGATGTTGAGGCGGCGCTTCCTGCCGTCGCGGCCGGGCCAGAAGCAGGTCGTGGCGGCCGACGTGATCGTGATGCCGCGCTCGGCCTCCTGATCCATGAAGTCCATGGTCGCGGCGCCGTCGTGCACCTCACCGATCTTGTGAGAGATGCCGGTGTAGAACAGGATCCGCTCGGTCGTCGTCGTCTTGCCCGCGTCGATGTGGGCCATGATGCCGAAGTTGCGGTAGTCCTCGATCGCGTATTCGCGAGCCATGTTCGTGCTCCGATCCGTCCGTTACCAGCGGTAGTGCGAGAAGGCGCGGTTGGCGTCCGCCATCTTGTGCGTGTCTTCGCGCTTCTTCACCGCCGTGCCGCGGTTGTTGGCGGCGTCGAGAAGCTCGCCCGAGAGCCGCTCGACCATGGTGTTCTCATTGCGGTTGCGCGCCGCCGTGATGAGCCAGCGGATGGCGAGCGCCTGACGGCGCTCGGAGCGCACCTCGACCGGCACCTGATAGGTGGCGCCGCCAACACGGCGGGAGCGCACTTCCACGGCCGGCATGACGTTGTCGAGCGCCTGGTGGAACAGCTGCACCGGGTCCGACTTCGCCTTCTGCTCCATCCGCTCGAGCGCGCCATAGACGATGCTCTCGGCGGCGGACTTCTTGCCGTCGCGCATCACCGCATTCATGAACTTCGTCACGACGAGATCGCCGAACTTGGGGTCCGGATTGACCTCACGCTTCTGAGCACTGTGTCGACGGGACATGCGTTTCGTCCTTCGCGCCTTACTTGGGGCCGCCGGCCCTCGAATACCTCGACCCGGAACCGGATGGCGACATGCCACCCGCCGGGTCGCTGATTGCTCACCCCAGAATTACTTGGGCCGCTTTGCGCCGTACTTGGAGCGGCGCTGCTTGCGCTTGGCCACGCCCTGCGTGTCGAGCACGCCGCGGACGATGTGGTAACGCACGCCGGGCAAGTCCTTCACGCGGCCGCCGCGGATGAGCACGACAGAGTGCTCCTGCAGGTTATGGCCCTCGCCGGGGATGTAGCCGATCACCTCGTAGCCGTTGGTGAGACGGATCTTGGCGACCTTGCGAAGCGCCGAGTTGGGCTTCTTCGGAGTCGTCGTATAGACGCGCGTGCACACGCCGCGCTTCTGCGGGCATGCCTCCATGTGACGCGACTTCTCGCGATAGGTTTTCGGCGTCCGGGGTTTCCGGATCAGCTGTTGTATCGTCGGCATACGCCTCGTCCATCCCTCGCGCGGCTGCCTCGCGGCAACGCATGCGCCAAGCCGTACCTGCAGAGCCCCGGGTCGCGAGCGCCCTGCACGAAAAAAACCAGAGGATCGTCCGGCCCCTTTCCGGGCCGAAGATCATGGTCCTCAGATGTCCTCTGCTTTCGAACGGTAGCGTCTAGGCCCCGGGCGCACGAGATGAGCGCGGAAACGGCCTACCGCCTACCGTGAGAGTGCGGGAACCTATATACAGAGGTTCATGCGGGGTCAACACTCGCCCCGAGCCCGGCCTTCACTTTTTTTGCAGCGCAATGACGCATGTAAGGGCCGTGCCCGCCGACGGCTCGTGACAGCTTGGCAAGCCGGCCTCGCAGGCCTCAGTTGCGATACCCGATGTGGGCCGCGAACTCCTTGAGAAGACTGATCCAGAGGTCCATGTTGCGGTCCACGTTGTCGCTTGTGGTACCGCCCGTGAACAGCATGTCCATGCGAATGAGGGCGTCACCGTCGCTGTCGCGAACCGCGCGACTGAAACGCTTCTTGGAATTCCAGTCGTTTATCGTGCCGTACTTGACGGGGCTTTTTAGCTCGAACCCCGAATGCCATTGGATTGACGTGCAATCCTTGCCATCCTTGCAGTTGTAGAAATAGATCGAATAGCCGAGCCCGTCCGCCTTGCAGCTGATCATCGGGTCGCCCTGGCTGTCCTTCTTGAGAACCGCCGATCCGTACCCGCGCGCCAGATTCATGACTTCCTCTGGGTCGGCAATGGACAGGCTGCGGGCATCCGCCGCGGACGGCCAAAGTGCAGCCAGCATCATCGAAAGGCAAAGGCAGTAGGCAACGGCAGTGTGCTTCATCAGTCAAAACTCCTGAACTCGTCATGCACCCAGACTGGCGTCCACCGGGTGTGGTGCCGCGAGCGCCTGCGACGCTCTTCCAAGAGTTGTAGACCGAACAACCTATGACGATCAAACCGCTGACAGGACGCTCCGTTGGCGCCCCGCTGGTCTGCGCCGGGCCCCGCACCATGATTTGCAGACAATCTCCGCCGGCTCGACGCCAACAAATAAGGCCGCGGGCTTCCCCGCGGCCTTGTTCGTTCAGTTGTAGCCGCCAGATTGGCTGCCGGGTGACCGCTACTCCGCCGCTTCCTCGCTCGGACGCCGCCGGCGGCGCGGACCACTCTGCTCCTCCCCGGGACCGGCCAGCGCGCGCTCCGCGTCCGCCTTGGCCTTCTCCTTGGCGATGAGGTCGTCGCGGCGGGCGGCGATGCGGCGCAGACGGCGCAGGGTGCCGCCGGTACCGGCCGGGATGAGGCGGCCGACGATAACGTTCTCCTTGAGACCGTCGAGGGTATCGACCTTGCCGTTGACGGCCGCATCAGTCAGCACGCGCGTCGTCTCCTGGAAGGACGCCGCCGAGATGAACGACCGCGTCTGCAGCGAGGCCTTGGTGATGCCGAGCAGAACCGGCGTCGCCGTCGCCACGCGCTTGCCCGCCTTGTCCACCTCGAGGTTCTTAGCGTCGAACTCGAGCCGATCGACCTGCTCGCCCTTGATGAGATCGGTCTCGCCCGGATCGACGACCTCGACCTTCTGCAGCATCTGGCGAACGATCACCTCGATGTGCTTGTCGTTGATGGTCACGCCCTGCAGACGATAGACATCCTGGATCTCGTTGATGAGATAGGACGCCAGTTCCTCGACGCCCTTGATGGCGAGGATGTCGTGCGGCGCGGGGTGACCGTCGTAGATGTAGTCGCCCCGCTCGACGTGGTCGCCGTGCTGAACGGCCAGCGCCTTGCCGCGCGGGATCAGGTACTCGACCGGATCGGCATTCTCTTCGTCGGGCTTGATCGTGATCCGCTGCTTGTTCTTGTAGTCCTTGCCGAACTCGACCGTGCCGGAGGCCTCCGCGATGATGGCGTGGTCCTTCGGACGGCGCGCCTCGAACAATTCTGCCACGCGCGGCAGACCGCCCGTGATGTCGCCGGACTTGGCGGACGCCACGGGGATGCGTGCCAGCACGTCGCCCGCCTTCACCTGCGCGCCGGTGTCGACGGACAGGATCGAATCCACCGACAGGAGGTAGCGGGCATCGCCGCCACGCTGCACCTTGATCGGCTTGCCCTTGGCATCCTTGACAACGATCGCTGGCTTCAGCTCGGCGCCACGCGGCGTCGCGCGCCAGTCGATGACGACGCGGTTGGTCGAGCCCTTCACCTCGTCGGTCTGCTCGCGCACCGAAGCGCCCTCGATCAGGTCCTCAAAGGCGACCACTCCGTCGACCTCGGTGAGAATCGGCCGCGTGTACGGGTCCCACTGGGCGAGCTTGTCACCGCGCTTGATCTTGTCGCCTTCGTCGACATGCAGGCGTGCGCCGTACGGCACCTTGTGGGTCGACAGCTCCTTGCCGCCCTGATCAACGATGATCAGCGACATATTGCGGCCGGTGGCAACGAGACGTCCCTGGCTGTCCTTGACGATCGCCTTGTTCTTCACGTGCACGAGGCCGTTGAAGTTCGACTCGATGAAGGACGTGTCGGCCACCTGGGCGGCACCGCCGATGTGGAACGTGCGCATGGTGAGCTGCGTGCCCGGCTCGCCGATCGACTGCGCTGCGATGACACCCACCGCCTCGCCGATGTTGACCGGCGTGCCGCGTGCCAGATCGCGGCCATAGCATGCCGCGCAAACGCCCGAGGCCGTCTCGCAGGTCAGCACCGAGCGGATGCGCACCTCCTGCACCTCCGCCTTGCTGATGGCGTCGGCGTGCCGCTCCTCGATGAGTTCACCGGTCTTGAGGATGACCTCGCCCGTCGCCGGGTTCAGCACATCCTCCTGCGCCGTGCGACCCAGCACGCGGGCCGCGAGCGTGACGATGACCTGACCGGCGTCGACAACCGCCTGCACCTTGATGCCGGCATCCGTCCCGCAGTCCTCCTCGGAGATGATGGCGTCCTGCGCGACGTCGACGAGACGGCGTGTCAGATAGCCCGAGTTGGCAGTCTTGAGCGCGGTATCGGCGAGACCCTTGCGCGCACCGTGCGTCGAGTTGAAGTACTCGAGCACGGACAGACCCTCCTTGAAGTTGGAGATGATCGGCGTCTCGATGATCTCGCCCGAAGGCTTGGTCATCAGGCCGCGCATGCCCGCGAGCTGCTTCATCTGCGTGGGCGAACCACGCGCACCCGAGTGGCTCATCATGTAGATGGAGTTGATCGGACGGTCACGGCCGGTGACCTTGTCCTTCTGCACGGCCGAGATGCGGTCCATCATCTCCTTGGCAATCTTGTCGGTGCACTTGGACCAGGCATCGACCACCTTATTGTACTTCTCGAGCTGGGTGATGAGGCCGTCGTTGTACTGCTGCTCGAATTCGCGCACCTGCTCGGTCGTCTCGGCGACGATCTTCGTCTTGCTGTCGGGAATGAGCATGTCGTCCTTGCCGAACGAGATGCCCGCCTTGAAGGCGTGATGGAACCCGAGCGCCATGATGCGATCGCAGAAGATGACCGTCTCCTTCTGACCGCAGTTGCGGTAGACGGCATCGATCATGCCGGAGATGGCCTTCTTGGTCAGGAGCTGGTTGACAAGTGCGAACTTCACGCCCGGCTGCCGCGGGAGGAGCTCGCCCAGGATTAGGCGGCCCGGCGTTGTCTCGTAGACGCCGGTGATCTCGTTGCCCTCGTCGTCGAGCGAGCCGAAGCGACCCTTGACCTTGGAATGCAGCGTCACGGCGCCCGACTCGAGCGCATGACGCACCTCGGCGATCGAGGCGAACATCGTGCCCTCGCCGGGCTCACCCTCGTGCACCATCGACAGGTAGTAGAGGCCGAGCACGATATCCTGGCTCGGCACGATGATGGGCGAGCCGTTGGCGGGATGCAGGATGTTGTTGGTCGACATCATCAGCACCCGCGCCTCGAGCTGGGCTTCCAGCGACAGCGGCACGTGCACCGCCATCTGGTCACCGTCGAAGTCGGCGTTGAACGCGGCGCAGACCAGCGGATGCAGCTGGATCGCCTTGCCCTCGATCAGCACCGGCTCGAACGCCTGGATGCCCAGGCGGTGCAGCGTCGGCGCCCGGTTGAGCATCACCGGGTGCTCGCGGATCACCTCGTCGAGCACGTCCCAGACCTCCGGCCGCTCCTTCTCGACGAGCTTCTTGGCCTGCTTGACGGTCGCTGCCTGCCCCAGCGCCTGCAGGCGCGCGTAGATGAACGGCTTGAACAGCTCGAGCGCCATCTTCTTGGGCAGACCGCACTGGTGCAGTTTCATCTCGGGACCGACCACGATCACCGAGCGACCCGAATAGTCGACGCGCTTGCCGAGCAGGTTCTGCCGGAAGCGGCCCTGCTTGCCCTTGAGCATGTCGGCGAGCGACTTCAGCGGACGCTTGTTGGCGCCAGTGATGACGCGGCCGCGGCGACCGTTGTCGAACAGCGCATCGACCGATTCCTGCAGCATCCGCTTCTCGTTGCGGATGATGATGTCGGGCGCGCGCAGCTCCATCAGCCGCTTCAGACGGTTGTTGCGGTTGATGACGCGGCGGTACAGGTCGTTGAGGTCGGACGTGGCGAAGCGGCCGCCGTCGAGAGGCACCAGCGGGCGCAACTCGGGCGGAATGACGGGCACGTGCGTCAGAATCATCCACTCGGGCCGGTTGCCCGACTCGATGAACGCCTCGATCACCTTGAGACGCTTACCCAGCTTCTTGGGCTTGAGGTCGGTCGTCGCCTCGGCGATCTCCTGACGCAGCTCGTCGCGGATCCGCGGCAGGTCCATGTTGGACAGGAGCTCGCGGATCGCCTCCGCGCCGATGCCGGCAGTGAACGTGTCGGGGCCATGCTCGTCGAGCGCCGCGTTGTACTGCTCCTCGGTGAGCAGCTGCATGTCCTTGAACGGCGTCACGCCGGGCTCGATCACGATGTAGTTCTCGAAGTAGAGAACTCGCTCGAGGTCCTTGAGCGCCATGTCGAGCAGCAGACCGATGCGCGAGGGCAGCGACTTCAGGAACCAGATGTGCGCGACCGGGGCCGCCAGCTCGATGTGGCCCATGCGCTCGCGGCGCACTTTGGCGAGCGTCACCTCGACGCCGCACTTCTCACAGATGAGGCCCTTGTACTTCATCCGCTTGTATTTGCCGCACAGGCACTCGTAGTCCTTGATCGGCCCGAAGATGCGCGCGCAGAACAGACCGTCACGCTCCGGCTTGAACGTGCGGTAGTTGATCGTTTCGGGCTTCTTGATCTCGCCGTAGGACCACGACAGGATGTCGTCGGGCGACGCGATCGAGATCTTGATCTGATCGAACGTCGGCGCCGGGGCCTGCTGCTTGAAGAAGTTGTTGATGTCGTTCATCGGCTCTGTCTCCTCGCAGGGCTTGAGGGCCCGCCCCGCTCGTTGAAGGCTCATCGGCACCGCGTCCGGCACCGTTGGAAACTTAGGTCGGGCCCGCTCGCAGGGTCCGGACGCCGCATGTCGGCCGTTCCGGATAAGCGTCGGTGCCCAGCGCGGCGCCAGCCGTCGAACGAGCTGGCGCCGTCAGGCAGTCGTGGATGCTATTCGGCTGCCGGCGGCAGCTTCACCTGATCACCGGCCGGCTGGTCCTCCTCGATGGCACCCTGCTCGGAGTTCACGAGTTCGACGTTGAGCCCAAGCGCACGCATCTCCTTGACGAGCACGTTGAAGCTTTCAGGCACACCCGCCTCGAACGCGTCGTCGCCGCGGACGATGGCCTCGTACACCTTGGTACGGCCGGCCACGTCGTCGGACTTGACGGTCAGCATCTCCTGCAGCGTGTAGGCAGCGCCGTAGGCTTCCAGCGCCCACACCTCCATTTCGCCGAAGCGCTGGCCGCCGAACTGCGCCTTGCCGCCCAGCGGCTGCTGGGTAACGAGCGAGTAGGGACCAATCGAGCGGGCGTGGATCTTGTCGTCGACAAGGTGGTGCAGCTTCAGGATGTACTTGTAGCCAACCGTCACCTTGCGATCGAAGGCTTCACCCGTGCGCCCGTCGTAGAGCGTCACCTGTCCGGTCTCGTCGAACCCCGCCTCGTTGAGCAGTTCCACGATGTCGGCTTCGTGCGCACCGTCGAACACAGGTGTCGCGACCGAAACGCCGGTCTTGAGCTGGCCGGCGATTGCGACCACGTCGGCGTCGGACGCCGACTGAGGCAGCTCGCCGTTGGCGTAGACGCGCTTCATGATTTCGCGCAGCGCCTTGGCCTCGCCCGTCTCGTTCCACTTCTCGAGCGCCTCGTTGATGAGACGGCCCAGGCCGCGGCACGCCCAGCCAAGATGCGTCTCCAGAATCTGTCCGACGTTCATGCGCGATGGCACGCCCAGCGGGTTGAGCACGACGTCGACAGGCGTACCGTCGGAGAGGAACGGCATGTCCTCCTGCGGCACGATCATCGACACGACGCCCTTGTTGCCGTGGCGGCCGGCCATCTTGTCGCCGGGCTGGATCTTGCGCTTCACGGCGACGAAGACCTTGACCATCTTCATGACGCCGGGAGGCAGCTCGTCGCCGCGCTGGAGCTTGTCAACCTTGTCGACGAAGCGGCGCTCGAGGCTCTTCTTGGCCTCCTCGTACTGCTTGCCGATGGCCTCGACCTCGCCCTGCGCCTTCTCGTCGGCGAGCCCGATCTCCCACCACTGTGAACGCGGGATGTCGTCGAGAATCTCAAGATCGATGCTCGTGCCCTTGCGGGCGCCCTTCGGACCCTTGGCGACTTCCTTGCCAAGCAGCACTTCCTTGAGACGCGCATAGACGTTGCGGTCCAGAATCTGCAGCTCGTCGTCACGGTCCTTGGCGAGACGCTCGATCTCCTCGCGCTCGATCGCCATCGCGCGCTCGTCCTTGTCGACGCCGTGGCGGTTGAAGACGCGCACCTCGACGATCGTTCCGGACACGCCCGGCGGCAGGCGCAGCGACGTGTCGCGCACGTCGGAGGCCTTCTCGCCGAAGATGGCGCGCAGGAGCTTCTCTTCCGGCGTCATCGGGCTCTCGCCCTTGGGCGTGATCTTGCCCACCAGGATATCGCCCGGATGGACCTCCGCGCCGATGTAGACGATGCCGGCCTCGTCGAGGTTCTTGAGCGCCTCTTCCGAGACGTTGGGAATGTCGCGGGTGATCTCCTCGGGGCCCAGCTTGGTATCGCGGGCCATCACCTCGAATTCCTCGATATGGATCGAGGTGAACACGTCGTCGGAGACGACGCGCTCGCTCATGAGGATGCTGTCCTCGAAGTTGTAGCCCATCCACGGCATGAACGCGACGAGCACGTTCTTGCCGAGAGCAAGATCACCCAGGTCCGTCGACGGGCCGTCGGCGATGATCTCGCCGGCGCCCACACGATCACCCACCTTCACCAGCGGGCGCTGATTGATGCAGGTGTTCTGGTTGGAGCGCTGGAACTTGCGCAGCCGGTAGATATCGACGCCGGGCTTGGAGGGATCGGTCTCCTCCGTCGCGCGGATGACGATACGCGTGGCGTCCACCTGATCGATGATGCCCGTGCGGCGCGCCGCGATCGCGGCGCCCGAATCGCGAGCGACGACCGCCTCCATGCCGGTGCCGACGAGCGGTGCCTCGGCACGGATCAGCGGCACGGCCTGGCGCTGCATGTTGGAGCCCATCAGCGCGCGGTTGGCGTCGTCGTTCTCCAGGAACGGGATCAGCGCAGCGGCCACCGAGACGAGCTGCTTGGGGCTCACGTCGATATAGTCGACGCGGTCCTTGGGCACGAGCATCACGTCGCCCTGATAACGGCAGGTGACGAGATCGTCGGTGATACGGCCCTTGTCGTCGAGGTCGGCATTCGCCTGAGCGACGTGGTGGCGCATCTCCTCCATGGCGGAAAGGTAGACGACCTCGTCGGTCACCTTGCCGTCCTTCACCTTGCGGTAGGGGCTCTCGATGAAGCCGTACTTGTTGACGCGCGCGAACGTGGCGAGCGAGTTGATGAGGCCGATGTTGGGGCCTTCCGGCGTCTCGATGGGGCAGATGCGGCCGTAGTGCGTGGGATGCACGTCGCGCACCTCGAAGCCCGCACGCTCACGCGTGAGACCGCCCGGGCCGAGCGCCGACAGACGCCGCTTATGCGTGATCTCCGACAGCGGGTTGGTCTGGTCCATGAACTGCGACAGCTGCGACGAGCCGAAGAACTCGCGCACCGCGGCCGCCGCCGGCTTGGCGTTGATGAGGTCCTGCGGCATCACGGTGTCGATGTCCACGGAGCTCATGCGCTCCTTGATGGCGCGCTCCATGCGCAGCAGGCCGACGCGGTACTGGTTCTCCATGAGTTCGCCCACCGAGCGAACGCGACGGTTGCCCAGGTGGTCGATGTCGTCGATATCGCCGCGCCCGTCGCGCAGGTCGACCAGCGTCTTGATGACGGACAGGATGTCCTCGCGGCGCAGGGTGCGCTCGGTGTCGGGCGCATCCAGCTCGAGACGCATGTTCATCTTGACGCGACCAACCGCCGAAAGGTCGTAGCGCTCGGCGTCGAAGAACAGGCCATGGAACAGCGCGGTCGCCGCCTCGATGGTCGGCGGCTCGCCCGGGCGCATCACCCGGTAGACGTCCATCAGCGCTTCCTGCCCGTTGGCATTCTTGTCGATGTTGAGCGTGTTGCGGATGAACGCGCCGACATTGACGTGATCGATGTCGAGAACAGGGAACTCCTTGACCTTCTGGTCCTTGAGCTCGGCCAGCAGCTTGGAGTCGAGCTCGGCACCCGCCTCGGCGTAGATGCGGCCCGTCCCCATGTCGACGATGTCTTCGGCGAGGTAGCGCCCGGCCAGATCCTCGGAGGAGACCAGCAGCTCCTTGAGACCGCTTTCGCCCAGCTCGCGCGCCTTCTTGGCGGTGATCTTCTCACCGGCCTTGACGACGATGTCGCCCGACTTGGCATCGCGCAGATCGGCGCTCGGCGTCACACCGCGCAGCTTCTCCGGCACGAACGGCATCTTCCAGCCGTGCTTGGAATCCTTGATGGCGATCTTCTTGTAGAAGGTCTCCAGGATCTCCTCGTCGTTGAGGCCCAGCGCATAGAGCAGCGTCGTCACCGGCAGCTTGCGGCGACGGTCGATGCGCACGTAGACGATGTCCTTCGCGTCGAACTCGAAGTCGAGCCACGAGCCGCGGTAGGGGATGATGCGGGCCGCGAACAGCAGCTTGCCGGAGGCGTGCGTGCGCCCGCGGTCGTGATCGAAGAACACGCCCGGTGAACGGTGCATCTGGGAGACGATGACGCGCTCGGTGCCGTTGATGATGAACGTACCGTTCGAGGTCATGAGCGGCATGTCGCCCATGTAGACGTCCTGCTCCTTGACGTCCTTGATCGAACGCGAGCCCGTCTCCTCGTTGATATCGAACACGATGAGGCGCAGCTTCACCTTGAGCGGCGCGGAGTAGGTCATGTCGCGCTGCATGCACTCGTCGACGTCGTACTTGGGCGGCTCGAACTCGTAGCTCACGAATTCGAGCGTCGCCCGTCCCGAGAAGTCGGAGATCGGGAACACCGACTTGAAGACCGACTGCAGGCCGTGGTCATCGGAGCGGCCGCCCGGCGGCTCCTTGACCATCAGGAAGTCGTCGTAGGAGGACTTCTGAACCTCGATGAGGTTCGGCATCTCCGCGACCTCCCGGATGGTCCCGAACTTCTTCCGGATGCGCCTGCGGCCGTTGAAGATCTCGCCCATGTCCGCTCCTTCGCTCCGGCGCGGTTGCGATCCCGCGCCCAAAAATGTGTCAGTCGCAACTCGAGGGCCGCCATCCCTCGCGCCTGAAACGGCTCGCCGGAAGGTTCCTTTCGACCGCTTCCGCGACCGGGAACCCTCCGGAGAACCGTCTGTCCCGCCTACGGCGAGATGGGGGTAGGGAGACCGGAAGAAAAGCCGGGGCCGCGCGACATGCGCCAATCCCGATCCTCTGTCTCCGCGTTCCCTACCCCCTCGTCGTTACTTCAGCTCGACGGTCGCGCCCTGATCCTCGAGCTGCTTTTTGATCTTCATGGCCTCGTCCTTCGACACGCCTTCCTTCACGGCCTTGCCGCCGGCCTCGACCAGATCCTTGGCCTCCTTCAGGCCGAGGCCCGTCAGCGCGCGGACCTCCTTAATGACGTTGATCTTCTTCTCGCCGCCGGCCTTCAGGATGACGGAGAACTCGGTCTGCTCCTCGACGGGAGCGGCAGCAGCCGCACCTGGCGCCGCGGCGACGGCCACGGCAGCGGCGGCGGACACGCCCCACTTCTCCTCGAGCATCTTGGCGAGCTCGGCAGCTTCCAGAACTGTCAGCTTCGAGAGATCGTCTACGATCTTTGCGAGATCGGTCATGTTTGTACGTCCTTCGGTTTGAACCTGTTGCTTTGGTCGATGCAGCACTGTGGGCTACGCCCCGGCTGCGGTTTTCCTCGTGATGGGGCCCATGGTCTTGGAGGCCCGCATCGCCCTTGTCGTCGGCTGGGCCGCGGTCTTAAGCGGCCTCCCCCTGGCTCGCCTTCGCCTGGATGACGCGCGCGAGCTGCGCTCCGGGCTCCTTGACCGTGCGGGCGATCTTGGTCGCCGGCGCGTTGAGGAGGCCGATGAGCTTGGCTCGGAGTTCGTCCAGGGACGGCAGCTCCGCCAGGGCCTTGACGGCGTTCGCATCGAGAACCTGGGCGCCCATCGCGCCGCCGAGGATGACGAGCTTGTCGTTCCCCTTGGCGTAGTCGACGGCGACCTTGGCCGCGGCAACAGGATCCTTGGAGTAGGCCAGGATGGTCGGCCCCTTCAGAAGATCGCCGATGCCTTCGGCGCCCGTGTTCTTGATGGCGAGCTTCGCCAGGTTGTTCTTGACCACCTTCACGGCACCGCCCGCGTCTCTGACGCGCTTGCGGAACTCCGCGGAATGGGCGGCCACCATGCCGACGTTGTGGGCGACGACGATCACACCCGTGTCCTTCAACACGTCGTGCATCGTAGTCACGAGCTCACGTTTCGCGGCTCTATCCACTAACGCTCTCCCAAGTGTGCGAGGCGCCGTGACGGCGACCCGCGGGTTGCACCTGCCGCCCCTGCCGGATGGCAGAGGGCGACGCTTCAGACCTGTCCTCCGCGCGCTCGAGGCGACACGGGTGCGACCCAGAAGGCTCAAACCGCTCGTCTCGACACACCCCGCGCGAGCGCAAGGCGCATCTTGAAAAACGGCTCGTCTCCCGTCTCATGCAGGCTCCCTCCGCTGGAGAGGCTTAGGTCCGGGCGGCTCTCGCGAGCAACGACGGACGCCTGCAATCTCGGACAGGTCGGACCGGCCAAACGAAGCCGGTCCGTTTTTCCGGGACGAACCCGGAAACTTGCGTTGCGGGCGGCGGCCTCAGACCACCGGACCGCTCATCACCGTCGATGCGTCGATCTTGACCCCCGGCCCCATGGTCGAGGAGATCGAGACGCGCTTTACGTACGTGCCCTTGGCACCCGTCGGCCTGGCCTTGACGACCGCATCGACGAACGCCTTGATGTTCTCGACGAGCGCGCTGTCGCCGAAGCTCGCCTTGCCGACACCGGCATGCACGATGCCCGCCTTCTCGACGCGGAACTCCACCGAGCCGCCCTTGGCGCCCTTGACCGCCTCGGTAACGTCCATCGTCACCGTGCCGACGCGCGGGTTTGGCATCAGGCCACGTGGACCCAGCACCTTGCCCAGCCGTCCGACCAGACCCATCATGTCGGGCGTGGCGATGCAGCGATCGAAGTTGATCGTGCCCTTCTGGACCTCTTCGACAAGGTCTTCCGCGCCAACCACGTCGGCGCCGGCCGCCTTCGCCTCTTCCGCCTTGGCGCCGCGCGCGAACACCGCCACGCGCGCCGTGCGGCCCGAGCCGTTCGGCAACAGGCACACGCCGCGAACCATCTGGTCGGCGTGCTTGGGATCGACGCCCAAGTTCATCGCGACCTCGACGGTCTCGTCGAACTTCGCCTTCGCGCGCGCCTTGACCAGCTTTACGGCCTCCTCAACGGCATAGGCCTTGTTGCGGTCGATGCCCTGCGCAATCGAAGCCATGCGCTTGCCGCCCGCCAACCGGGTGGCCTTGATCTTTTCAGCAGATACGTTCGCCATCGCCTTACTCCACCACCTTGAGGCCCATCGAGCGTGCCGAGCCCGCAATCGTGCGGGCGGCCTGCTCCGGATCGTCGGTGTTGAGATCGGCCATCTTCTGCTTGGCGATCTCGCGAACCTGCGCCATCGTCACCTGACCGGCGGACGTACGGCCCGGATCCTTCGAGCCCGACTTGAGGCCCGCCGCCTTCTTGAGAAGGAAGGAAGCAGGCGGGGTCTTCATGACGAAGGTGAAGGAGCGATCGGAGAAGACGGTAATCTTCACCGGGATGGGCGTACCCTGCTCCAGGTCCTTGGTCTTGGCATTGAAGGACTTGCAGAACTCCATGATGTTGACGCCGCGCTGACCCAGCGCGGGGCCGATGGGAGGTGACGGATTGGCCTGGCCGGCCGGCACCTGCAGATTGATGTAGCCGTCTATCTTCTTCGCCATGGTATCCCCTGTGCGTTGGGTTACGGCAGTGCCGCCCCAGGGTTAGCGGTCCTCGGACGCGCGGCGACCGCCGTATCGTCCTCCCGCACTTTCCACCGCATCCGGCGGGCACCAGCAGCGCACGCCTCAGACACGGTGGCTTCAGCGACGTGCGCTGAAACTCATCTCGACAGCCAGGTTGCTACATCGCATCCGGGCGGTCCGGGCCCAGCACGGCCATGCCGCCCCGAGCCCACATCGAACACCGGTTCAGCCGGCGATCTTCTCCACTTGCGCGAACTCGAGTTCGACGGGCGTCGGACGCCCGAAGATCGACACCGCGACCTTGAGGCGGGCACGCTCCTCGTCGACTTCCTCGACATGCCCCTGAAACGAAGCGAAGGGTCCGTCCGCCACCTTGACCTGCTCGCCGATCTCGAACGTGATCGAGGGCTTCGGCCGCTCCACACCATCCTTCACCTGGTTGAGGATGCGCATGGCCTCGTTCTCGCTGATGGCCATGGGCTTGTTGTCGGCACCCAGAAAGCCCGTCACCTTCGGCGTGTTCTTGATCAGCAGGAACGCCGGATCCGTCATGGCCATCTTCACGAGGACGTAGCCTGGAAGGAACTTGCGCTCGCTCTGAACCTTGCGGCCACGCTTGACCTCGACGACCTCCTCGGTCGGCACCATGACCTCGTCGAACAGATCGGCAAGCCCCGCCGCCTTCGCGCGCTCCTTTATGGCGTCAGCCACCTTGCGCTCGAAGTTGGTGTAGGCGTGCACGATGTACCAGCGCTTCTCCATCTCAACTCTCAAGTCTCAATCGCGCCGCGTCGCTTGCCGGGCGGTATGCCCTTTGGCAGCCGGTCAACCACCGGCGCTCCAGGGCTCAGTGCCCGATTTTCAGGATCGTGCTGATCAACCAGCCCAGCACCTGATCGGCGAGCAGGAAGAACATCGACGCCAAGGTGACCATGATCAGCACCATGACCGTCGTCAGCCACACCTCTTTCCAGGTCGGCCACGTTACCTTGGAGGTTTCCGTGCGCACTTCCTGAAGGAACTCGAAGGGGTTCTTCGCCATCCACCGGTCCAATTTGCGGGGCATCTTCTCTTGGTCGGGCGCGCCCGCTCGCCAAACCAAAATGCCAGACCCACTGCCCTCGCTGGCGGATCCGGCTTGCGAAAATCAGGTGGCAGGGGTGGAGGGTCTCGAACCCCCAACCTTCGGTTTTGGAGACCGACGCTCTGCCAATTGAGCTACACCCCTAGTGCGCCCGCTGGCGCGCGTGCCGTCTCGGGGCACGCACCATTAGAACAATTGGCATGTGTTGTCACGGGGTAATATCGATTGGGGCTTGCCTGTGACAATCTCGCCACTTTCCGAAATACCTGCCGTCCTTTCAAGGACTTGTGCGCGCAAGCGCCGTAAGGCCCGATTCTTCGCAGTTGAAGCTGCCGCAGCTCAGCGCGCCTCGGGCTCCACCACGACGGCCGTACCGTAGGCGAGCACCTCGGTCACCGCGGCCGCCATCTCGTTGGCGTCGTAGCGCATGGCGACGATGGCGTTGGCGCCCATCCGCTCTCCTTGACGAACCAACAGATCGAACGCCTCCTGCCGCGCCTGCTCGGCGAGCTTCGTGTATAGCGTGATGTTGCCGCCAAACAGGATCTGGATCGAGGCACCTATATTTCCGACGACGGAGCGTGAGCGCACCGAGATGCCGCGGGCCACACCCAGCACGCGCACCACGCGATGCCCCGGCAGGTCGTTGGTCGTGACGACGATCATGAACCCACTCCCGCACACAACTCCAACGTCCGACGGATATCGGCGTCGGACATCCTAATATCAAGAAGGGCGGGATCGCTCCCGCCCTCGCAGTCTCGGTCCCTGGTTCTAGGAACCTGGTTCCTTGAACCTGGAACGTTACTCAGTGATCTTAGCGACGACGCCAGCGCCGACGGTACGTCCGCCCTCGCGGATGGCGAAGCGCAGCTTCTCCTCCATCGCAATCGGCGTGATCAGTTCCACAGCCATCGTCACGTTGTCGCCCGGCATCACCATTTCCGTGCCCTCGGGCAGCGTGCAAACGCCCGTCACGTCCGTCGTCCGGAAGTAGAACTGCGGACGGTAGTTCGTGAAGAACGGCGTGTGCCGCCCGCCCTCTTCCTTCGTCAGGATGTAGGCCTCGGCCGTGAACTTCTTATGCGGCTTGATCGAGCCCGGCTTGCACAGAACCTGACCGCGCTCCACGCCCTCGCGGTCGATGCCGCGCAGCAGGCAGCCGACGTTGTCGCCGGCCTCGCCCTGGTCCAGAAGCTTGCGGAACATCTCCACGCCCGTCACCGTCGATTTCACGGTGTCGCGGATGCCCACGATCTCCACTTCCTCGCCGACCTTCACCACGCCGCGCTCGATGCGGCCCGTCACAACCGTGCCGCGGCCCGAGATCGAGAACACGTCCTCGATCGGCATCAGGAACGGCTGGTCCTTCGGACGGTCCGGCTGCGGGATGTAGCTGTCGACAGCGTCCATCAGCGCCATGATCGCCTCCTTGCCGAGCTCGGGCTTCTTGTCCTCAAGAGCCATCAGCGCCGAGCCCTTCACGATCGGAATGTCGTCGCCGGGGAACTGGTAGGACGACAGAAGCTCGCGAACCTCCATCTCGACAAGTTCCAGAAGCTCCGGGTCGTCCACCATGTCGACCTTGTTCAGGAACACGACGAGCGCGGGAACGCCAACCTGGCGCGCAAGAAGAATGTGCTCGCGCGTCTGCGGCATCGGCCCGTCGGCCGCCGAAACAACAAGGATCGCGCCGTCCATCTGCGCCGCGCCCGTGATCATGTTCTTCACGTAGTCCGCGTGGCCGGGGCAGTCCACGTGCGCGTAGTGACGCTTGTCCGTCTCGTACTCGACGTGCGCCGTCGAGATCGTGATGCCGCGCTCACGCTCCTCGGGAGCCTTGTCGATCTGGTCGTAGGCCTGGAACTGCGCCTTGCCCTGCTCCGCAAGCACCTTCGTGATCGCTGCCGTCAATGACGTCTTGCCGTGATCAACGTGGCCGATCGTCCCGATGTTGCAGTGCGGCTTGTTCCGCTCGAATTTTGCCTTCGCCATGTCGATGTCCTTGGTCTGCGAACAGATGCGCGTATGCGTACAGACACGCCGCGCCAGCCCGCTATTCCGGCCAACGCGCACGATGCGACCGTGTCTCTAAGGGGTCGGGGAGCGTACTTCAAGACCCAATTGCGGAGCCCTACTCGCGATCTGCCAGGTGCCCTCAACACGAGCCCTATCCGGACCCGGTCAACTGTGCACGGTGCTGTCGAGGAAGATGGTGGAGGGGGCTGGATTCGAACCAGCGTAGGCGAAGCCAACGGATTTACAGTCCGTCCCCTTTAGCCACTCGGGCACCCCTCCGACCCGGATCGCGCGAAGCGACAACAAAGCGCCTGATGCAGCCGCGATCCAAACGAAAGCGCCCCGCTTCGGGTATCCCGCGGGGCAGAGCCGTCTTATGCGGACGGGCGCCCCCGGTGTCAAACGGAAAACCGCCTCTGCACCGTTCGCGGCTCGCGTGATCGGCTGACGCCGGGGCGCGGAACTGTTAGACACGCGGGCTCTGCACGACACCGATGCGGCAGCGCTCCTCATGCCCGCGCCGCTCGATCACCCGACCACGAACTGTGAGCCATCCAACCGCAATGCCCGACAAGCCCAAGCACCACGGCTCCGGTCCGCCGCGCAACTGGCGCAAGACGGCGACAGGCAAACCGCGCGGCCCAAAGTCGGGAGCCCCACGTGAGCATCGGGCCGGGCGAGCCAGCTCGGGCGCCGATGATCGCGAGGGGCCGGTGCTCCTCTACGGGCTGCACGCCGTGGCTGCCGCACTCGCCAACCCGTCGCGCCGCGTGATCAAGGTAATGGCGAGCGAGAACGCCGAGCGACGGCTAGCCAACGAGATCGCCAGCCGTGGGATAGCTGTCGAGCGCGTGCAACCCAAGGCGCTCGACCGCATCCTCGGTCCCGACGCGGTCCACCAGGGCATTCTTGCGGAAGTGGCGCCACTCGAGCCAGCCGCGCTCAATGACCTCGCCGCACGCGCACGCGACGGGCTTCCCATCGTCCTTCTCGACCAGGTGACGGACCCGCACAACGTGGGCGCCGTGCTGCGGTCCGCGGCCGTCTTCGGTGCTGCGGGACTGGTGCTGACCCAGAGGCACAGCCCGCCGCTCAACGGTACGCTCGCCAAGGCGGCCTCGGGAGCGCTCGAACTGGTTCCGATCGCGGTCGAGCAGAACCTCTCCCGGACGCTGGAGCACTTGAAGGAGCTTGGTGTCACCGTCGTCGGCCTCGACGGCGAGGCCGACGGACTTGTGGAGGATGCGCCCCTCACGGGGCCCCTGGCCTTCGTCCTGGGCGCGGAAGGCAAGGGCCTGCGCCTGCTCACGCGGCAGACCTGTGACCGGCTGTGCCGTATCGCCACTTCCGCCACTCTTGCCAGCCTCAATGTGTCTAACGCAGCGGCGGTGGCACTGCATCTGGCTCATCTGAGCCGCAGTGGGCGTCTCGGGCCCGCCGGCCCCGATCAGACCTGACGATCGGATGATGACCCGTCTGCGCGCGGGCCGGGATCGGGCCGGCCATCCGCGCTGCTGTCACCTTCGCCGCCGGAGTCCTCGTTGTCGTCGGGCTCCTCGAGCGGCAGCGACATCACCGCGATGCCCATCGTCACCGAGCCTATGGTGAGCGCGCACGAGGCGAAGAACAGTATCATCGGAATGAAGGGCTCGCTGCTGTCGGTCAGCAGGTCTTTGATACCCGCTACATTGGTCAGAACCACCAACGACGCGAACGCTATACCCAGCGCCACGCCCAAAGCGGCATGCAGCGCCAGAAACGTCAGTAGCCGGTGCGGCTCGCCATCGTCGGGATGCGAGCGCGGGAACTCGCGGCGTCTCGCGCGCTTGAGCATGGAACCTCGACCGCCCGCCGTGTGAACGGCGTCTTGCGACCATCCTCATTATGGTCCGGGATATTGGCCGTACTTTGCGTCCGCAGCACCTGCCTGTCCGTGACCTGCGTCACCCGCCCGAACATGAAAGGCCGCGATCCTGCCGGACCGCGGCCCTTCAAAGTTGCATACGCCCTTGCGCGAGCCAAAGTCACCAGTGGCGGTGATGCCGGTGGTGACGATGATGATGGTGGCGGCGCTTGCCCGGATAGCCCCAAGAGGCGTGATAGCGCGGCAGGCGGTAGTGCGGCTTGCAGCGGCTATAGCAGCGGGCGGGAACCCAGTAGCGCGAGTTGTAGTAGGGATAGTAGCGCGGCTGCACGTAGCGGTAGGCGTAGGGATCCGTCACGGAATGCCGGTAGTACACGTGCGTGTAGCGCGGATAGAAGACCCAGTGGCGGACGACGCGCTCGCGTCCCCAGCCCTCAGGCGCGCGATGACGGTGGAAGCCGCCGGCATCTGCCGTCTGCGGCACGGCTACCGCCAAGGCCACGAGGGCCATGAGCGCAGCCAGGATGGACTTGAGACGCATACTTGAAACTCCCTCGAAACTCGGTCCTGGAACTGGCGTCATCATACACAAATTGGCTAACGGTTTTCTAACTTTAGCAGGCATGCGCTCAAGTACCCCGGAATGTCCTGAAAGCACTGCGCGATTAATCAAATCCTCACCCTGAAGCGTCATCAAATGACGTCAGGCGGCGCGTTCTGCCGCCGGCGGCCTAAGAACCGCCAGTCATCCACTGCGTTCGGGACGATCTGTGAAGCGTGCCCCTCAGACTGCGGCCGAGTCGGACGATCGCGAGCGCATGATCGCGGCGGCCGAACGCCTTGCCGCGCTGCTCGCCGACGCCGGACCCAACATCACCGTCCGCCCACTTGGCGTCCCGGCCGATGACCTGCCCGACAGCCTCAGGCGCCTGACATCGGCCGATGACGACGCAGTTGCGCCGGCGCGCGAACCGCCAGCGCCGTCGTCTGCACGCGCCGCGCCGCCCGCCCGCGGGGCAGCACCCCGCCCAACTGCTGGCGCCGCTCGCTCTACCGATAGTGGTTCGCAGACCAGCCGGCAGCAGGAGGACCCCTACATTCCCGCCAGCCGGTCGCGCAGCCGGATCGTCGAGCGCGGCGCGACCGTCTCCAACAGTGCGGGAGCTCCACAGCCAGCTCCCTTGGCCCGGCCTGCGGCACCGGCGACAATCACGCTGCCGCAGCAGCAGGGCCGAGGTGAGCTTTACGCCGCGCTGCAGGGCAGCCGCCGCGCATTCATGGCGACCGGCCTGTTCTCGCTCGTCATCAACGTGCTGATGCTCGCCGGCCCGCTGTTCATGCTGCAGGTCTACGACCGCGTGCTGACGTCAGGCAGCATGCCGACGCTGGTCGCACTGTCGATCATGACGTTCGCGGTCTACGGCGTCATCGGCGCGCTCGAGCTTACCCGCTCGCGCGTCGTCGCGCGCATCGGCGCGGAGGTCGACCAGCGCATCGGCGACCGCATCTTCGAGGCATCGCTGCGGCGCTCACTCGTGGGACGCGGCACATCCGTGCCGGCACTGCGCGAGCTCGACACACTGCGCCAGTTCCTTGCAAGCCAAGGCCCGCTCACGTTCTTCGACGCACCGTGGACACCCGTGTATCTAGCCGTGATCTTCATGCTGCACTGGTCGCTCGGTCTTGTTGCCGCAGCGGGTGCTGCAGTGCTGTTCGGCCTCGCCCTGCTGAGCGAGCGCCGCAGCCGCGCGCCCATCGCCGCCGCGGGCAAGGCAGCCGCCAAAAGCCTGGAGCTTGCCGAAACCGGCCAGCGCAACGCTGAATCGATTGCAGCCATGGGTATGGCATCCGCCTACCGCCGCCGCTGGCAGGAGGCAAATCGCGACGCCATTGCCTGGCAGATCGCCGCCGCCGACGAACTGGGCGGCATGTCCGCGCTATCCAAGGCACTGAGGCTGCTGCTGCAGTCGCTGATGCTTGCCGTGGGCGCCGCGCTTGCCATCTCCGGCCTCATCAGCGCAGGCGCCATCGTCGCTTCAACCATCATTTTCGGCCGCGCCCTGGCACCGGTCGAGCAGGCCATCGGGCAATGGCGGCAGTTCCTCAAGGCGCGCGAGAGCTACGACAAGCTCGAGGACCTGCTCACCAAGGAGCCGCCTCCACCTGTCAAGACAGCGCTGCCGCAGCCGCGGGGGCGGCTTGCCGTGACCGGGCTGCGCGTGGCCGCACCCGATACCCGCCAACTCATCCTCAACAACGTCAGCTTCGAGGCCCATCCCGGCCAGATGCTCGCCGTCATCGGTCCGAGCGCGTCGGGCAAGTCGACGCTCGCACGCGCGCTCGTCGGCCTGTGGCCACCGGTTTCAGGCCACGTGCGCCTCGACGGGGCACGCATCGACCAGTGGTCGCAGGAAGATCTTGGCCGGCACATCGGCTATCTGCCGCAGAGCGTCGAGCTGTTCTCAGGTACCGTGCGCGAGAACATCGCGCGCTTCCGCACCGATGCGCGCGATGCGGACATCGTCGCGGCGGCCGAGCAGGCGCATGCGCACGACCTGATCCTCGGCCTGCCCAAGGGCTACGACACGGAGCTGGGCGCGTTCGCCACGTATCTCTCGGCGGGACAGCGCCAGCGCATCGGCCTTGCGCGCGCGCTGTTCGGCCGTCCGGCGCTCGTCGTGCTCGACGAGCCCAATTCCAACCTCGATCGCGTCGGCGACGAGGCACTCGCGTCGGCCGTCGACGGCATGCGCAACCGCGGCCAGACGGTGGTGCTGATCTCGCATCGCGTGCAGGCGATCACGATGGCCGACCTGCTGCTCTACATCGACAAGGGACAGCAGCGCGCCTTCGGTCCGCGCGATGAGGTGATGCGGCTGTTCCACGCGCCGCAACAGGGCCGCCCCGCCGGTAGCGCCACTGAGACCACCTCCACCGCGACGCCGCCCGCCGACCGGCGCGGCGGGGGCCGAGGCGACGGCGGCGGCGACAGGCGGGCACAGGACGGCCAGCGCGTTGCCGACCGGCGCGCGTCCAAGCCAAAGGCCGCCCAACAACCACGCCCCCCCGAGGGAGGGCGCCGATGAGCAGCACACACGCACCTGCTTCCATGGCCCGCGACTGGGCGAACACGGAAGCGTGGATCGCCTTCGGTCGCAACCTCGTCCTGTTCCTCGTCGGAGGGTTCTTCGTCTGGAGCATTCTGATCTCGATCTCCGGCGCCGTCGTAGCTCCGGGGCGCGTGACGGTGGAGAGCAGCTACCAGACCGTCCAGCATCTGGACGGCGGCATCGTTAAGGAGATCCTGGTCAAGAACGGCGATCGCGTGAGCGCGGGCCAGCCTCTCATTCGGCTCGACGACACCACAGCCGCCGCCAATCTCGCGGTGGCTCGGGGCCGTGTCCGCGACCTTGCCATCCAAGAGGCAAGGCTGGAAGCGGAACGCGACCGGAAATCCGGATTCTCGCTGCCGAAAGGCTTCGACCCAGCCGAAGCGGAGACCCGGCGCATCCTGGGCGCACAGACGTCGCTGTTCGAGGCGCGGCGCACATCGAGGGCCGGCGAGCAATCCGTGCTCGGTGAACGTCGCGGGCAGCTAGAAGGG
This sequence comes from Hyphomicrobiaceae bacterium, assembly GCA_050250815.1. GTDB lineage: Bacteria > Pseudomonadota > Alphaproteobacteria > Rhizobiales > Hyphomicrobiaceae > JAEUMD01. The sequence continues at coordinate 4,961 of JBFWNY010000029.1, read as the reverse complement.
GACATTGCTGGTCTTGGGGCGCAGCTTGCCTCCGCCGAGAAGCAGCAGGCGATCAATGCCAAGGAGCTCGCCGGAATCCGGCCGCTCTACGACAAGGGCTACGTGAGCCAGCAGCGGATCGCTCCGCTCGAACGCGAAGCGGCCCGCATCGAGGGCGAGATCGGCCGCCTCCGCTCGGAGATATCCAAGGTTCAGGGACAGATCATGGAGGTCGACCTGCGCCTCGCCCAGAGCGAAAAAGCCTTCACCACGGACGTGGTGGACGAACTGCGCAAGGTGCAGGCGTCGCTCGCCGAGGCACGCGAGAGCGAAAAGGCCGTCTCCGATCGGCTGTCCCGGATTGAGATCAAATCGCCGCGCGGCGGCCGCGTGCACGCGCTGCAAGTTCGCACCATCGGTGGCGTGGTCACGCCAGCAAGTGCACTGCTGCAGGTGATCCCCGAGGATGAACGCCTCATCGTCGCGGCACAGGTGCGCACCGAGGATGTCGACAAGGTCCACGCCGGACAGCCCGCCGCCATCCGCTTTCCGGCCTTCAACAGCCACACCACGCCACGTCTAGGAGGCGAGGTGATCCGGGTCTCGCCGGCTGAACTCAGCGACAGCAGCGGCCGCGTCTATTTCGCGGTCGAGATCGCGGTCAGCTCCGAGCAACTTTCCCAACTGCCAGCCGGCCAGCAGCTTGTGCCGGGCATGCCGGCCGAGGTCTACCTCGAGACCCAGTCCCGCTCGATCCTGAGCTATCTGCTGAAGCCGCTGCTGGACGCGGTGAGCCGCACCTTCCGCGAATAGGGCCGCGCGAAGCGGATCGCCCATTCGGAGGACGGCCGGCTCTGATCGCCGTGATCCGCCTAATAGGCGTTACGGTAGGCCCGAGGCGACAACACCGTCAGCGCCATGATGTAGAGATCGAGCACCAGCGACCAGTTCTCTATGTAGTAGATGTCGAACTCGACACGCCGGCTCATCTGTTCGTCGGTTTCGGTGGCGCCCCGATAGCCGTGCACTTGTGCCCAACCGGTGATCCCGGGGCGCATATTGAGGCGCCGGGGATACTCGCTGATCAGCTTTTCGAAATGAAGGTCGTGGGCGACCGCATGCGGCCTTGGCCCGACAAGCGACATGTCGCCGACGATGACATTGAAGAGCTGCGGCAGCTCATCGAGGTTGAAGCGGCGCAGGAAACGGCCGACCCGCGTGACACGACCATCGTTCCGCGTGACCTGTGAGACCGTGGCTCCATCCTCGAGCGTGGTCATCGTACGAAACTTCCAGATGCGGAACTCAGCCTGATTGTAGCCGCGGCGGCGCTGACGGAAGAAGATCGGCCCGGGGCTATCGCGGCGAACCGCTATCGCGATCACCGCCAGCAGAGGCGACAGCAGCAGCAATGCGATCGATGCGATCACGATATCGAAAGCCCTCTTGACCAGGGCCTCGGCGGCCCCCAGCGGCGCACAGGTAAGAGACAGGGCGGTGGTGCGGCCGAAGCGCGCGATCTGGGGATCCGCCGAACGGCCGATGATGCTCGCGGCGCCGACGTGAATGCCCACGGGCAACGCCCGCAGCGCCGAGACGACGCGCTCGATGCGCGGCGCCTGCGCCCAGTCCACGAGCACAACGACATCGTCAATGTGGCTCGAGCGCGCCCGGTTCACGATATCCTCGATGACCATATCGAGTGGCGGCTCGCTGGCGGCCGCCGTCGCGCCCGGCAGCACGCCCATAGCCACGATGCGGACGCTCGACTCGGCCCCGCCCATGTCTGCAAGCGAGCGCTCGATCTCGTCCTCGGCGCCCACGAGCATGAGGCGGCGGCGTGCGATGCGCCCGCTGCTGATCGCCTTCTTGAGCACGACGGCAATGACGGCATCGGCGGCGATGACGGCCAAAAGACCGGCGAAATAGAACAGGATGAGCCAGCCGCGTGAGAAGACGCCCGTCGTCTTGGTGAGGAAGCCGATGACGGCGAGCACGAGGAACGTGTAGTTCCACACCATGAACAGGCGGCTCGACGCCCGCCGGCCTTCGAGGAAATCGTCGATGTCGTACTCGTCACGGAACGCAAATGGCAGCGTGTAGACGAGAGCCGCGAGCCCGCCGACAGCGAGGTAGTTCTCGATCTCACCCGCGCCGCCATACGCCACGAGATGGTACATGGCGCCGCACACCAGAGATGCGGCGATGACTACCGCGCATTCGAATGCGAAGGCGAGAACCGCGAAGCCGGCGTTGCCGATCGCGAAACGGCTGGCTGGCGCATGCTGCGTGACCTCAACCTTCTGAACACGACTTGTCACCGGCGCACCCAATTAGCACAGCACGTCATATCGATCTCGACGGACCCGATAGATCGCATTAACCTATCGTCTCAACCTGCTGGCCTACTGCAAGTTCTATAGCCTGCTGCGGCGCAGCATAGCGACAAAAATCTGCATCGGTTAAATAACTTTTTGTTCACCCTGCCGCCGCCGCGCCGACGGCTCGCAGCCACCGGGCACAGCCCTTGCACCAGTCGGGCCAGACGCCAGGAGCGACGGCATCTCGCGGACGTGGATCACGTCCCGAGATCCGGGCCTGCGCACGTGACTTGGCAAACGGCACCGGTGGGCAAATGGTACAGTCGGCGAGGCATTGGAGTGGCAAGCCTTCCGTCATTCGGGAAGCGAGCGACATGAACGACGTGAGCCACCGGAGGGGGGCGACCCTGGCCGCACCCGCCATCCATCGCCTCACCGACGACACCCAGAACCTGACAGGCCTGCTGTCCATCCTGGCACGCAGTGCCATTCCGATCGTGCTCGCGACCGCTCTGGGCACCATATTGGCACTCGGCTACCTGATGGTGGCGACACCCGTCTACACCGCCAGCACCTCGATCTTCATCGACCCGCGCATGCGCAAGGTAGTGCCCGAGGAGATCGTCCGGGAGAACATCGGCTCCGACTTCGCGCTCGTCGAAAGCCAGGTTGCGATCATCGGATCGGACTCGGTTCTGCGCCGTGTCGTCAAGAAGCTCTCCCTCGATCAGGATCCCGAGTTCGCGCCTGAGCCCTCTACTGGTTTGCTCAGCACGATCAAGGCGATGATCCTGAAGCGGCCAAGCCCGGCCGACCCCGAGACGCGCGCCATCCTCACCCTGTCTGAGAACATGCGCGTGAAGCGCCCGCAGAAGACCTACGTGGTCGAGGTGGAGGTGGCGTCCGCTTCGCCGGTCAAGGCCGCGCGCATCACCGAGGCGGTCGTCGAGGCCTATCTGGAGGATCAGGCCGACAACAAGGCCGACGAGGCGCGCCGTGCCAACAAGCTTCTAGACTCCCGGCTTGATGAACTGCGCAGCAAGCTGCGTCAGGCGGAGTTGCGTATCGACGAGTTCAAGAAGGCCAACAAGATCCTGACCTCGGAAGGCGGGCTCGTCACCGAGCAGCAGCTCACGCGGCTCAACGCTGAACTTGCCACAGCGCGTGCCGTGGCCGCAGAAAGCAAGGCACGGCTGGAGCTGGTCGAGAGCGCCCTCAAGAGCGGCAGCGAGGTCGAGCTGCTGCCCGACGCCATACGTTCCTCTCTCGTGCAGAAGCTGCGCGAGCAATACGCGCAGGTGGCGCGTCGCGAGGCCGCGCTTTCGACGCAGCTGCAGTCGCGCCATCCCGTTCTGATCGAGGCACGCTCGCAGCTCGCCGAGATCAAGAGCCAGATCGCCGCCGAGCTCAAGCGCGTGTCCACCAGCGCCCGCAGCGAGCATCAGATCGCCGCCAACCGCGTCGCCGAGATCGAGCGCACGCTCAATCTCGCCAAGGAGGAAGTTGCGCGTACCAATACGGCGCAGATCCGCCTGCGCGAGTTCGAGCAGGAGGCGGCCTCCAGCCGGGACCTGCTCAGCACATTCCTCGCGCGCGCCAAACAGACCCAGGAGCAACAGAACCTCGCCGTCTCGGAAGCGCGCGTCATCTCGCCGGCCAGTGTGCCGACGCGTCCGAGCAAGCCGCAGTCGTGGCTCGTTCTGGGACTGGGGCTGTTCGGCGGTCTCGGACTGGGGCTCGCCTGGGCGCTGACGCGCGACCATCTCGACCGCTCGGTGCGATCCGGGTCGGAAGTTGCTGCCGCAACGGGGCTCGCTACGATCGCTTCGATACCCACCCTGACGGCGTCCGGGCTGCTCGGCCGCCTCATTCCCGGCCGCATGTCCGGCGCCGACACGGCGGGCTTCGCCGACCTCATGGCGGCAATCGCCGGTCCCGGCGCCACGGCTTCCGGTCGCGCGTACCGGCAGGCGGTCCTCCGCTTGCTGAGCCGCGTGCGCATGCTCGACAGGACGCACCAGCCTCAGATCGTGCTCGTGTTTGGCCCGCGATCCGATACCGGTGTCTCGGCGACGGCGCTGGCCCTCGCCTACGCGGCCGCCTGCAACGGTGAGCGCACGCTGCTGGTCGATGCGGCGTCAGCCGACTGCGCGTTGTCGACGGCGCTCTCGGCCGACCTGAGGCACGACGGCGTCATCGTCCTCGACAACAAGGCACACCTGCAGGCGATAACCCGACGTGACGCCCGCTCGGGCCTCGCCTTCCTGCCAATCGCGCTTGCCGACCTGCGGGCATTGCGCGCGCACCAGCGCAAGCGGCTCGCAACGGGAATCAGCGGTTTGGCCCAATCCCACGATTTCGTCGTCATTGACGGCGGCGGCCTGCTCGACGACGAGAGCGCGACGGCCCTCGTCCCCATCGCCGATCGCATTGTGCTTGTGGCGCGGGCCGGCGAAACCACCCCTCAGACGCTGTCGGAAACGGCAGGCATTCTCGCGCATGCCGGCGACCGGCTCACAGGTATTGTGCTCAACATGTCGGAAAGCGGTCCGGCCTGACACGCTTGCGGCACCGTGCAACTCCAGTGAGATCGACCGTTCTGAGGCGCGCCGCGGGGCAACTCGCGGCGCGCCTCATCGCGATCGCGTTTGTCACGGAGGG
>JBFWNY010000028.1:0-53515 GCA_050250815.1 Hyphomicrobiaceae bacterium | reverse complement strand
CCGGCGAGTTCGAACTCGCGGACGAACAGCACCTTTTCGAACTGGCAGTTGAATTTTTCCTGCATCTGAAGGGCGAGCACGCTCTGCCACTGGCTCGGATCCTCCGAGGTGCCCTGCGCGTGCGGCGCCGTGGCGGGCAAAAGACAGGCGCACGCCGCCGTGGCGAGCGCGATACGGGTGCACAGCATTAGCCGCCGGCCGTTTCGTCTCATGTTGTCCTCGCTTGTGCCGGCGGAGAGCCGGCTTCTTGCTGGTTGCTGACCACTCTCGGCCGCGACGAGCCGCCACACGTGGCGGCCTCGTGAGGATCGAGGCATGGCATAGTGTGTTTTCATGGCACCGAGGCAGCCTTGACGGCAGTCAAAGAGAATAGCTCGCCGCCCGTGTCATTTTGAGGAGATACACGGACCACTGGAGACGACCGAAGATATGGCAACGGCGACCGTTCCAACCCTCAAACGCGTGCGGCTTGAGCTGGCTCGCGATCACGACCATCCCAATGGGAGCCGCAAGCACGGCTACGATTTCATGGCTCCCATCGACGATCAGGGGCACATCAGCGTGGATGGATGGCACGCTCTGCGGGCGCGCTGTCGCGTGCGCCGCTTCTGGGCCGGAGAAACGGACGAAGTAGGCCACATCGTACGGAAGCCGGGCGGTTCCTGGGCCTTCCATTATGACATTCACGGCAACCCCGACAGCGACGAATCCGGCTATCGCTTCGGCGATCACGTATTCCGGCCGGGGGAGTACGTATCGATCAAGGAGCATGACGGCGTCTTGCGCACGTTCCGCGTGATGTCGGTGATCGAAGACGACTGAACCAACCGGGATACGTTGCGGCGGCCGATCGCGTGAACACGCCTGATTTCGGGCATGCGGGGCTGCGTGACGCGGGGATTGCCGGGATCGATTATGATACCTTGCTTGCAGCCAAGGCCCGTCGTTCGCTGGCGGGCCGGCAGGTGAAGCTGGGCGCCGCGACACGACGGTGGGCCGCGACCATGTGGGTCGTGGGGCCGCTGATTCGCGCGTGCCCAATCCGGTCCGCCGACGCGGCCGTACGGGAGGACTACGATGAGCGTTCAGGCGACGACGATGGCGGGAGGAGAAGTGGCGCCAGGTATATCGGTCAATGCCGTCCCCTTCGATCAGCCCTGGGAATGGCTCGCCGCCGGCTGGCGCGATCTGTGGGCGCATCCAGCAGCATCCTTGAGCTACGGCGCCGCCTTTGCCCTCATTGCTGCGCTGATGGCCTGGGCGACGACGCAGGCGGGAATCCAGTCGCTGGTACTGGCGCTGTTCGGCGGTTTTCTTCTGGTTGGTCCCCTTGTCGCCGTCGGCCTTTACGACATCAGCCGCCGGATCGCGGCCGGCAAACCTGTCAGCCTAGGCAGCTCGCTCTCCAGCGTCGCGCACCCCAAAGGTAATCTGTGGTTCATGGGCGTGGTTTTGTTCCTGATCTTCGTCGTCTGGATGCAAATCGCCTTTCTGCTGTTCATGCTGTTCACCGGCGGCCGCGGCTTCCCGCCGCCGAGCGAATTCGTCCACATGCTGCTGTTCACGAGCCATGGCCTGGGGCTGCTGCTGGTAGGTACAGCGGCGGGCGCCCTGCTGGCGCTCGTGACGTTCGCGGTTTCCGCGGTCTCGGTACCGCTTCTGGTCGTGAAGGATGTCGATGTCGCAACCGCGATGCGCACCAGCCTGCGCGCGGTAGAGGTCAACCCAAAGGCCATGCTGCTCTGGGCGGCACTCATCACCGGCTTTGTTGCGCTCGGCGTCCTCACGCTGTGCGTCGGTCTGGTGCTGGCGTTTCCGCTCGTGGGTCACGCGACATGGCACGCCTTCAGCGATCTCGTCACGATCGACGGCAAGACGCCCGAGTAGGGCCGTACGTCCGGCGGGAAGGATTACCGCGCAGCGTCGTCGTCGGCGCGGCTCCCATCCGGCTCGCCGGTTGGCGTTTGGCGGCCCGTGCCGCGCTCAGTCAGCGGCTTGTCCTGAAGCGCGCGCCAGGACGCGCCATCCAGGTCGTCGAACTGACCGGATCTGAGCGACCATAGGAATGCCGCCAGACCCAGTCCGCCCAGGAGAAGCGCCGCCGGTATCAGCCACGCGAGCGAGGTCATGCCGAAAGCTCCAGCCGCTTGGATTTCAGGCGGATCGCATTTCCAGTGACGGCGATCGATGAGGCCGACATCGCGATCGCGGCTATCAGAGGCGTGACATAGCCCAGCATCGCCAGCGGCACGAACACGATATTGTAGCCGATCGCGATCGCGAAGTTCTGAAGGGCCATGCGGCGAGCTGCCTTGGCTACGGCGAGCGCCTCGATCACCGGTGCCAGCGCCTTGCCCTGGAATACGGCGTCGGCCGCCGTTTGACTGATATCGGCGGCGCCCGCCGGCGAAAGTGAGGCGTGACCAGCCGCGAGTGCCGGCGCGTCGTTGAGCCCGTCGCCGATCATGAGGACGCGACGGCCATCGGCGCTGAGGGAATTGAGGCGGGCTAGCTTGCCCGCCGGATCGGTGCGAGCGGTGTATTGCTCGATTCCGGTGGCAACTGCGGCGGCTTCGACCGCTGCCGCGCTGTCCCCCGAAAGCAACTCGACACCGTAGCCCGCGGCATGCAGGCGCTGCACAACGTCTCCCGCATCAGGCCGCAGCGTATCGCGGAACCGAAACAGAATTACCTGTCCTTCCGGTGCGCGATAGGCGAGCAGGGAGGCCGCGTCGGAATTTCCGACGAGAACGCCATCGGCTGTGAATGCTGGTGATCCGAGGCGTTCGGAGCCGGCGCCGGTGTCGCGCTCGAGACCCTGCCCAGGTAGCTCTCGCACGTCTGCTGCGGCGACCACCGCGATGCCGCGTTCACGGGCGGCCCTCACCAGCGCTCTCGAATATGGATGGCGGCTTGTTGCGGCAAGTGCTGCCGCGTGCCGCAGAACGTCATCGGCAACGGTGTCGCGCTCGATAAGCTCCGGTTCGCCGAGCGACAGGGTGCCCGTCTTGTCGAGGACGACGTAGTCAACCTCGGCGAGGCGCTCCAGTCCGTCGGCCGACTTGAGGATGATGCCACGGCGCATCAGACGGCTGTTGGCCGCGACCTGCACGGCGGGCACGGCCAGCGCGAGCGCGCAGGGGCATGTGATGATCAGCACGGCGATGGCCGTCGTCAGCGCTGTTTCCCAGCCAAAGCCCAGCGCCATCCACCCGGCGAACGTCACGCCGCTGAGCAGGTGGACGGCTGGAGCGTAGATCCTCGCCGCCCGGTCAGCGAGGCGGACGTAGCGTCCGCGGCCCTGTTCAGCCGCGTCCATCAGCCGTGAGATCTCGGCAAGCAGGGTGCTCTGATCGGCCGCCGTCGCCGCGACGATGACGGCGCCGGCACCATTGACGGTGCCGGCATACACCGTCTCTCCCGCCATGATCGGCCGCGGAAGTGACTCTCCGGTGATGAGACTTTCCTCGACCTCGCTGCGTCCGTCCTCGATGATGCCATCGACGGGAAAGCGCTCGCCGGAGGCCACGAGCACCCGGTCCCCCGCCTTGAGACCTCGCGCGGACACGCGCTGGCTCGATCCGTCCACCGCGAGCAGGGTGGCGGTGACGGCCTTGAGGCCGAGGAGATTGGCGGCAGCCCCGGCGGCGCGCGTACGCATCGACTGGTCGAGATAACGGCCAATCAGCAGGAAAAACAGCAGCGTGATCGCGGCATCGAAATAGACCTGGTCGCTGCCGCGTGCGGTCTGGAAGACGCTCATAGCCGTGGCGAGCAGGACGCCGAGCGAGATCGGAACGTCCATGTTGAGCCGTCTTCCGCGCAGCGCCTGCTTGGCCGAGGCGAAGAACGGCTGGCCGGCGTACGCGATGGCGGGCAGCGCGATCAGTGCAGAAAGCCAGTGCAGAAGTGAGCGCAGGCTCTCGCCCATGTCGCTGGCAACGCCCGCCCATACCGAAACCGACAGCAGCATCACGTTGGCGGCGGCAAAGCCGGCCACGCCCAGACGTTTCAGGAAGTCACGGTCGCGCGCATCGGTTTCGGCAGCGCGGCCTGCCACGAGTTCGGCAGCCGGAAAGCCGATCCCGTCGAGCGTCTCGATGAGCTGCTGCGTGCTCGTGCGGGCTGGATCGTAGGAGACGGCGACGCGCTTCGTCGTCAGGTTGACGCGCGCGCGCTGGACGCCCGGCACCTTGGCGAGCGCGTCCTCGATCGAGGTCATGCACGTGCCGCAGTACATCGTGTCGGCGATGAGCGTGGCGGTCTCGATCAGCGGCGTATTGTCGTTGCTGGCCCCCGCGCCGCGCCCATCGGCCTCCTGCTGCCGGGCTGCGCGGAATTCGGCCATCAGGGCTTGATCCAAATCCGCTGGCGGTGGCGCCAGACGATGGCCTCGCCCGTGGACGTCAATTCGCCCGCCTCGACATCGGCTGTCCAGGTGCCTCCGCTCAGCTTTCCGATGTCGGCGACATAGCGACCCGGCGCGCGCTCCTGGAACAGGAGCATCGTGTCGAGGGCCTGCGTCGAATGCCGGCCGATGCGACCGCGGACCGAGAGACCCGTGACGCCCGCTCCGCTACGGTCGGTGAGCGCGAAGGTAATGGGGCCGGAGCCCGACTCGGAGAACTCCAGAGCAGCGGCCCAGCCGCGCTCCGACTGACGGGCCTCGGCCGCGATGCGCTCATTGTAGGCGAGGCCCTTGCGGTAGGGTTCGTTGGACACCACGCCCGTGTGGGTGGATAGCGCCTCGTAGAGGAACCAGCCGTTGACCGCGAAAACCACACCGAAGAAGGCGAGCAGCCCGAACAGTACGTGCCTGCCCGTTATGGTTCCCGGTTCGGGCTTCGGTTGCATGGGTGCTGGCCCCGTCAGAGCGCTGGTCATTGCGCGGGCTTCCTGAAGTTGGTTGCGCGGGCGGTGCGATTGCCGCTGTCGACATCCGTCGCAACGAACGTCAGCGCGTGCTTGTCACCCGGCACGGCAGCCAGAGCCTCCTGTGGCAGGGTGACGTAAGCGCGTACCTCGCGCAAGTCATCGGGGACAACCTCGATGCGCGGCTTGGCTGCTTGCTCTTGGCCAAGCACGGTGAGCTTGGCCCCGGGTAACCCGTCGATGGTCAGCTCGAAGCTGTGCGCTTTGTACTGCTTGTTGAGGATCTTGACGACATAGGCGTTGCGGACACCGCCGTCGGACAGCTGGACGTAAAGCGGGTTGCGCTCGGCGATGACGTTCATCTCCAGAACCGTCTTGGAGAACAGCGCATAGGCCATGATGGCCCCGACGAAGCTGATTAGGCCGGCATAGAGCATCGTGCGCGGACGCAGGAGACGCAGCTGCAACCCGCCTCCCTTCTTCTCCGACTCGAGGCTGCGGAAGGTATCGTAGGCGACGAGGTTCTGTGGCCGGTCGATTTTGCGCATGACGTCGTTGCAGGCATCGATGCACAACGCGCACTGGATGCACTCGAGCTGCGCGCCGTCGCGGATGTCGATGCCCATCGGGCATACGGCGACGCATGCGTTGCAGTCGATGCAGTCACCGCGGCCTTCCCAGCCCTGGGTCTTGCGATGCGGCCCGCGCGGCTCACCACGATAGTCGCGATAGGTCACGAGCAGGCTGTCAGCGTCGAACATCGCGCCCTGGATGCGCGGCCAGGGACACATGTAGATGCAGACCTGCTCCCGCGCGATACCTCCGAGCAGGTAGGTGAAGCCGGTCAGCAGCGCGAAGAAGACGTAGGAAGGCAGTGGCGCGGTGCCGGTGAAGAATTCGCCGGCCAGCGTGGGCGCGTCACGGAAATAGAGGATGAAGGCGCCACCCGTTGCCGCGGCGATGAGGATCCAGGAGAGGTGTGTCATCACCTTCTTCCAGATCTTGGAGGCGGTCCATGGCTCCTTGTCGAGACGGATGCGCGCGTTGCGGTCGCCCTGCCAGAAGCGTTCGACCGCGATCATCATGTCGGTCCAAACCGTCTGCCAGCACAGATAGCCGCACCAAACGCGGCCGGCGATCGCGGTGAACAGGAAGAGAGCAAGCGCGGCCAGCACCAGCAGGCCGGTGACCAGATAGAGTTCCTGCGGCCAGATGGCCAGATCGAAGAAGAAGATGCGGCCCTGGTCGATGTCTGCCATCACGGCTTGGTCGGGCAGTCCGGGACCACGGTTCCAGCGCAGCCAGGGCAGCAGGTAATAGACCGCGGTCGTTCCAGCCATCACGAGCCACTTGATGTTGCGGAACGTGCCGCGCGCGCGCTTGGCGTAGACCTTTTTGCGGCCCTGGTAGAGCTCGCGCATCCCCTTCTTGTTGACAGCCTCGACGTCGATCTTGTCGACGCCGTGCGCGGCCTCGACCTTGGTCGGCGTGGCGCCCGTAAGGAAGGGATTGTCAGCGTGGCTGGTGGACATGATCGGTCGATGCCGCCTTGTGTCTCGCCGCAGCCGTCAGGGGCCACGGTGTATCAGGACGATGCTGCGCTTGCACTCGCATGCCTCACGTCCGGATCGATTGGAAGGGCGCATGGTGCCGCGCCACATCGTGACATGATCCCGTCGCACGGCGGCGCGCTTATCGTTGTGGCCTACGCACACGCCGCCGGGCCATGCTTTGCCCCGCGCGGCTGCCGGCGTGGTCGCGCAGCCCGATTTGCGATGCCGGACGAAATGCGTTGGTCCCGACGACCTCGGCGCGCTGCGACATTAGGATTGTCAGATGGGTAGACGGTGGACAAGCCCTGTCGACAGCGAAATGTCCACCGCGAATTCCAGGTCTCCGGCGCACGGAAAGCGCGCCGGAGTTCGAGTGGCTCACTTGCCGCCGCCCAGAGAATGGACGTAGACGGCGAGCGACTTAATGGTGACCGGATCGAGGCGGCCGGCCCACGCCGGCATGGAGCCGCCACGGCCCGTCTTGATGCTCTCCATGATGCTGGCGCGGTCGGCGCCGTAGAGCCAGATCGCGTCGGTGAGGTTGGGCGCGCCCAGCTCGACGTTACCTTTGCCATCCTCACCGTGACAGGCCGCGCACTGCTCGGCGTAGATCGCCTTGCCGCGGTCGGCTGCGGCCTTGTCGCTGGTCTTGCCAGCGAGCGACATCACGTGATCGGCGAGGTCTCCGATCTGCTTTGCCTCCAGGATCTGGTCGAGACCGAAGCGCGGCATGGCGCTTTCGCGCGTATCCTTGGCGCTCTGCCAGCGGACGCCGTGCTGAATCGTCTGCTGAATGGCGTCGATGGTGCCACCCCAGATCCAGTCGTCGTCATTGAGGTTGGGATAGCCCACCGCACCCTGCGCGCCGCGGCCGTGGCACGGAGCGCAGTTGTCCGCGAAGGCCGCACGTCCGCCGGCGATGGCGAACTGCAGCAGGTCCGCGTTCTTGCGGACATCGCCGATTGCAGTCGCTGCGAGCTTGTCGCGGAGCGCCTTCTGCTTGGCCTTGCCTGCGGCGACCTCCGCGGTCACCGTGGCGCGCTGGCTGTAGCCCAGCATGCCCTTGGTGTAGTCGTTGGCGGTCGGCCACGCCGGATAGAGCACCCAGTAGCCGATCGCCCAGATGATCGACACGTAGAACGTGTACAGCCACCACTTGGGCAACGGCTTGTTGAGCTCCTTGAGATCACCGTCCCAGACGTGTCCGGTGGTCTCGACGCCGGTGGCTTCGTCGATTTCCCTATGTCCAGCCATTATCGGCCCCCAGTCTCGCTATGCGCCATTGGCGCGATCCTTCTTGTCGAGTTCGAGTGCCCGTCGTTGCGCGTCGTCGAACTTCTTCCGATTGCCGGGCCAGAAGACGTAGACGACGACGCCAACGAAAAGCGCGATGAAGAAGAGGAGCGACGTCACCTGAGAGAACGTCGCTACCGTGTCGTAGCTCATGAAGGCGCTACCTCAGATTGGGGCCGGAAGCGTCGAACTTGGCGAAATCGACGAGCGTGCCCAGCATCTGCAGGTATGCGATCACCGCGTCGAGCTCGGTCACCTCGTTGGGGTTGCCGTCGAAGTTGCCGACCTTGGCCTTCGGATAGCGTGCGAGCAGCTCCTTGACGCCCTTGGAGTCCGGATTGACCTGCGCCTCGATATCGGCCTTCGCCTTGGCGATCATGTCATCGGTATAGGGCACGCCGACCAGACGCAGCGTCGCCATGTTGCCGGCGATCTTGTCGTAGTCGAGCTTGGAAGCCGCCAGCCACGGATATCCGGGCATGATGCTTTCCGGCACCACGGAGCGCGGGTTGATCAGGTGCTCGCGCTGCCATGCGTCGGAATACTTGCCGCCGACGCGGGCGAGGTCGGGTCCGGTACGCTTGGAGCCCCACTGGAAGGGGTGGTCGTACATGGACTCGGCGGCAAGGCTGTAGTGCCCGTACCGCTCGACCTCGTCACGCAACGTGCGCACCATCTGGCTGTGGCAGGTGTAGCAGCCTTCACGCACATAGATGTCGCGGCCGGCCTGCTCGAGAGGGCTGTAGGGACGCATGCCCTGCACCTTCTCGATGGTGCTGTCGACCCAGAACAAGGGGGCGATCTGCACCAGGCCGCCGATCGACACCATGATCAGGATGCCGATCAGGAGGATGATCGAGTTCTTCTCGAATGGCTCGTGAGTCATCGTTGTCCCCCTTTACTCGGCAGCCTGCGGGCGCAGCTCGGGAGCTGCCGCGACGCGGGGCTGATCCTTGGCGTCGACCGGCTCGTCACCGCGGATCGTGCGCCAGATGTTGTAGACCATCACCAGTGCGCCCAGGACGAACAGGCCGCCACCGATTGCGCGGATGATGTAGAAGGGATGCATGGCCTCAACCGTCTCGACGAACGAGTAGGTGAGGAAGCCCAACTTGTCGTAGGCGCGCCACATCAGGCCCTGCAGGATGCCCGACACCCACATCGCGGTGATGTAGAGCAGGATGCCGAGGGTCGAGATCCAGAAGTGCCACTCGACCAGCTTGAGCGAGTAGAGCGCCTTGCGCTTCCACAGCCACGGAACGAGGCAGTAGATCGCGCCGAACGACACCATGGCGACCCAGCCCAGTGCGCCCGAGTGCACGTGGCCGATGGTCCAGTCGGTGTAGTGGGACAGAGAGTTGACCGCCTTGATCGACATGAGCGGACCCTCGAAGGTCGACATGCCGTAGAAGGCAACCGACACCACGAGCAGGCGCACGACCGGATCGGTTCTGAGCTTGTCCCAGGCGCCGGACAGCGTCATCAGGCCGTTGATCATGCCACCCCACGACGGCATCCACAGCATGATCGAGAATGTCATGCCCAGCGTCTGCGCCCAGTCGGGCAGCGCGGTGTAGTGCAGATGGTGCGGACCCGCCCAGATATAGAGGAAGATCAGCGTCCAGAAGTGCACGATCGACAAGCGGTAGGAGTAGACCGGCCGCTCCACGCGCTTGGGGATGAAGTAGTACATGATGCCCAGGAAGCCTGCGGTCAGGAAGAAGCCGACCGCGTTATGGCCATACCACCACTGGGTCATCGCATCCTGCACGCCCGAGAACACGATGTAGCTCTTGGGCTCGAAGAAGCTCACAGGGACCGTGGCGTTGTTCACCAGATGCAGCATTGCAATGGTGACGATGAACGCCATGTAGAACCAGTTGGCGACGTAGATGTGCGGCTCTTTGCGCTTCGCTAGCGTGGCCAGAAACACGAGGAAGTAGACCACCCACACGATGGTGAGCCACAGGTCGGCGTACCACTCCGGCTCGGCGTACTCCTTGCCCTGCGAAATGCCGAGCAGATAGCCGGTGCCGGCGATGACGATGAAGACGTTGAAGCCCCAGACGACGAACCACGGCGACCAGCGGCCGGCAAGACGTGCCTGGCTGGTGCGCTGGACGACGTAGAGCGAGGTCGCCAGCAGCACGTTGCCGCCGAAGGCAAAGATCACGGCGGAGGTGTGCAGCGGCCGCAGGCGGCTGAAGCTCGTCCACGGCAGGTCGAAGTTGAGCGCAGGGAAGGCGAGCTGCCAGGCGATCAGGTCGCCGACGAGGAAACCCGCAATGCCCCAGAATAGCGCGGCAACGGTCGCGACACGGATGGGACCGTCGAAATAGCCGTTCGAATCGAGCATCGACATGGGCTTCGATCCGAAGGCGTGGCTCAGCACATAGAATGCCGCCAACGCGCCCGCCAGGGCCAGAACCACGCCGTGAAAGGCCATGGCCGGGCTCGTCGTCTTGAAAGCGATCGCGGCGCCGACGAGAGTGACGAGGCCGCCCCCGACGACCGCCATCGCGTCGGAGAACGCGTGTCTTTCAACCACCGTTTCCGTCATATTGATCCTCGTCCTTGAGAGAATTTCCCCAACCCCCGGCGCAATCGCACCAAATCGAGGCTAACACTGCACTTCGGCCAGAGTGACTGGCATGGGCCTTGATCCCGATCAACAGGTGGCCGAAAGGCGCACGCACTTTACGCCGCACTCTGGAGAAATGCGAAGCGTCTCTCGTTGTTCTGGATCAGGATTGTGCGGCTACGGTCATCACCGTGGCGCACCAGCGCGGCGAACGGTCGCGAGGCTCAAGCGTGGACCGACTCGGGCTCGATCCAAGAGGTTGAGCGAACCTGATGGGTCTGGACGCTGCCCGTCGCATAGTGGAGCAGAATGCTGCAGACCGTGGCGGGGTCGGTGCCGCCGGCGATCGGGACCACCAGAGCGAATCCGCCTGCAATCAGATGGTCGTGCAGCCGCTGCCCCTGGCGGCTGAGAGCTCCGCCGTGGCCTAGCCGGCTGCCGACCTCCGAAGGCCTCAATGTATCGAACGCGGGCCTGGCTGACCGCGGGTTGAACGCACGCCGTGCAATCGCGTGGACGTGGGCGAGTGCACCGGCGGCGCCAAAACGCTCCACATCGAGGCGGCTCTCAGCGATCCGCGGCCAAGCGTTGGCGGCCTGGGTGTAGTCGAAAGAAGGAGCTGAGGTAGAGGCCACGACTTGCGCCGCGCCCAGGTCGACACCGTTGGCCTCCAGATCGCGCAGAGCCGAGCGAATGGCGACCTGCCGGTCGAACAATGCCACGGCGAACGTTGCGCGTGGGGGCAGACTCTCGCGAAGGCCCGGTCTTTGGATATCCGCCTCGATCATCACAAGAACCTCGCGCTGGTGCCGCCGCATAACGCAAATGCTGTCCGCGTTGCCTGCCAACCGGCGCTTCAGGATTGGGCGATCTCGCGCAGCGCCTCCTCGTCGCGGATGACGACACACGTTGTGCGGGGCAGCATGATGATGCCATTGCGCTTGAGCTTGGACAGCGTGCGGCTGACCGTCTCGATGGTGAGACCCAGGTAGTCGCCAATGTCGAGTCGCGTCATCGCAAGATGGATCTGCCGTGGATCTTCACCGGCATCGGCGTTCCTGCGGGACAGCGCCAGCAGGAGTGCGGCGAGGCGGGCTTCGGCAGACTTCGCGGCCAGGCACAGCAGATGATCGCGCGTCATCGCGAGTTCGCCAGTCGCCAGATCGAGCAGGCGACGGGCAAAGCCGGGCCGCGTTTCGATCATCTGACTGACGGCGCCACGAGGAATGCGACGCACCGATACGCGGTTCAAGGCCTGCGCACTGAAGGTGTGGGTGCGGCCGGGGTTGTAGCCGATGAGGTCGCCCGCGAAATAGAAGGAGACGACGTGGCGATGTCCGTCGGGAAGCAGTCGGTAAGCGCAGATCACGCCGCTCACCACTTCGAGCATGTGGGTCGCCTCGTCCCCCTCCAAGAAGAGGTCTTCGCGGGGCGCGTAGAACGCCGGCATCGCGCTGGCGTGCGTAGCAGGCTCAGCAGACGGAACGCGTCGTGCCTGCGCCGGCATCGGCAGGACGCTCGGCACCTGATTGGGAAGGTCTAGCGTTGCGGTCAGGGCGAGCATGGTGTCCTCCAGTCGCTTGGGAAGCGACTGGGAAGAAAGCAGGTGAATGTCACGCTGATTTCCGTCAGATGTAACAATACGTAACGGATTGTAACGGCCGGTCTGCGCCAATAGGTTGCAGTGGTTCCGCGGAACCCGTCCGTAGCGTGAAGGACCGTCAGCCACCTGGCTTGAGGCATGAAAGAAAACCGCCCGACCCGTGTGCTTGTGGTCGACGACGATCCCAAGGTGCGCATTCTCCTGCGCCGATGCTTCGAGGGCGAGGGATTCACCGTCGCCGAGGCCGGTCGCGGGGCAGAGGTCGTGCCGGCGCTGGAACGCGATGTCTTCGATCTCGTCACGCTCGACCTGACGTTGCCTGATACCGATGGCCTGTCGGTGGCGCGCGCCGTGCGCGAGCGCTCCGCCGTGCCGATCATCATGGTGACCGGCAAGGGCGAGATGATCGACCGGGTCATCGGTCTGGAAATCGGCGCCGACGACTACATCTCGAAGCCGTTCCATCTGCGCGAAGTTCTGGCGCGGGCGCGGGCCGTCTTGCGTCGCTCGGCCGAGCGTGAGGCGCGTCCGGGTCCGACTGGGGATGCGCGGCGCGTGGTCCGCTTCGACCGGTTCACCGCGGCGCTCGACACGCGCGAGGTGAGCGACAGCATCGGCCAGATCCTCAACCTCACCACGGCGGAATTCGGCCTGCTGGAGGTGTTCCTGACGCATCCCAACCGGGTGCTGTCGCGCGACCAGATCATGGACATCCTGAAGGGTCACGAATGGTCGCCGCTCGATCGCAGCATCGACAACCTGGTTGCGAGGTTACGCAAGAAGATCGAGCAGCACCCGGAAACGCCGACGCTGGTCAAGACGGTCCGCGGTCTGGGCTACCTGTTCGCAGCCAGTGTGCAGTACGGCGCGGCCCCGGGCCGGCAGACTTGATCGAAGCCGGGGTAACTTACTGGCGGCCAGGCCGTGCGCCCGCATTGCGTGTTGCGGCATCTGCCAGGGCGCCAGCTAGTGCGGTCTGGCTGTAAGGCTTGCGGATGAGGTTGTGCCGGGCGGCACCCGATCCTGTTCCCGCGATCATCTCCTCGGCGTATCCGGTCGTCAGCACCACCGCGATACCGGGGAAATGCCGCTCCACCTCGCGGGCAAGATCCGTACCCGACAGGCCCCCTGGCATCACCACGTCGCTGAACACCACGTCGAAGTCCGCCGAAACAGCGAGACGTTCCAGGGCTTCGATGCCATTGGCGACGTCCTCCACGGTATAGCCCAGCGCCTCTATCTGCCTCCGGGCCAGGCGCCTGACGCTGTCGTTGTCCTCGACAACCAGGACGCGGCGCCCATTGCCTGTGGGCAGCGCCACGGACTTTTCGACGACCTCTGCGGCGCGCGCCACCTCAACGGCCGCCGGCAAATAGAGCTCGACAGTCGTGCCGTGTCCGGACTCGCTCGAGATCGTGGCGTGACCGCCCGACTGTTTGGCAAAACCGTAGATCGTGGCGAGGCCGAGCCCCGTTCCGCGTCCGGTCCCGCCGGCCTTGGTTGTGAAGAACGGCTCGAAGGCGCGCGCCTTGACCTCTGACGACATGCCCACGCCCGTGTCCGAAACCGACAGCGCCACGTAGCTGCCTGGAGCCAACTCGGGTGTGGCGGCATTGGAAGCCTCGTCCAATACCACGTTGCGCGTCTCGATCAGGATCAACCCACCCTTGGGCATGGCGTCACGCGCGTTAATGGCAAGGTTGAGCAATGCATTCTCGACCTGCCCGGGGTCGGCATGCGTAAGTGCGAGGTCCGCATCGAGCGCGGTCGACAGGTCGATGTCCTCACCGATCGTCCGGCGGATCAGCTCGGTCATGCCCAGCACGAATTCGTTGAGGTTGATCTTGCGCGTCTCGAGCATCTGGCGGCGACCGAACGTCAACAGCCGGTCGGTGAGGCGGGCGCCGATCTCGGCGGCCTCGCGGGCCTCGCGCAGCAACGGCGCGGCACGGTCGGACGGCTCGTGTCGCATTTCGAGCAGTTCGACGTTGCCCAGAACGACCGTGAGGATGTTGTTGAAGTCGTGCGCGATGCCGCCCGTGAGCTGGCCGATCGCCTCCATGCGCTGGGCCTGCATGAGCTGTGCGGCGCGACGGCGTTCGGTGGAGATGTCCCGAATGAGTTCCAAATAGCCCATGCAGCCGGCGGCTGGCGTATCGATCGACGTGCGGACGAGGGTGCCGGGGAATGTTTCGCCGTCGGCGCGGACGAAGTCCACGATGCGCGGAGGAACGTTATGCGTGTTGTCCAATTCAGGACAGGGGTCGGCGCCACTGCCTGCAATGCGCTGCCAGTCCTCTTCGTGCAGGTGCAGCCTGCGGGTGGTGTGGCCCACGATGTCTCCGGCGGCGACACCAAACACGCGCGTAAACGACGGGTTGACGTTTCGAACGACGCCGTCCCTGCCTATGACGACGACGGGATCGGGCAGGCAGTCGAAGATGGCGCGGAACAGTGCCTTCCGCCGCTCCGCGCTTTCCTCGGCGGCCTTCTGTTTGGTGAGATCGATGAGCACGCCGGTGAAGTAGCGTTCGCCATCGGCCTCGAACTCTCCGATCGACAGGTGCAGCGGGAAGGTCGTTCCGTCTTTGCGCTGCCCTGAAACCTCGCGGCCCTTGCCCATGATGCCGCTGACGCCGGTCGTTATATATCTGTGCATATAGGTGTCGTGAGATGCGCGATCATGCCCGCCCATAAGAACCGAGACGTTGCGTCCGACGATCTCTTCGGGGGCGTAGCCGAACATGTGGCAGGCGGCAGGGTTCGCCGTCCGCACGATGCCCCGGCGATCGATCGACAGGATGCCGGACGCAGCCGATTCGAGCAGCGCCTTGAGCTGGAGCGCCTCGCGCGCAACCGGTTCGCGCCCGGCGGGCTGTTTTTCGTCGTTGGTCATGTGCCGGGCGTGCTGTGCTGATGGGGGCGGGAGGCTCGGGGTTTCTGTGGGGCCCATAGAGACTCCGGGTCGGGCCGGTCGTCAACGCGCAGCTACCGGGTCGCTCCTCCGTGTTCTGTAGGTGGACGGGTTTCGACCTTCGACGGTGTCGCCAGCGCACCTAACGTGGCTCCGATGCACAGTGCGACAAAATTGTAAAATCGACCATCAAAAATGACCACTGTTCATTTTGGCTTCTGAAAGCGTTTCCAGCGGGCCTGCGCCGCGCAGCAGGACGCGGCGAAAATCACTTCCCAGCAACCACTTGAGCAAGAACATCCCCGCTTGGACGCGGCGCGTTAGCATTGAAACAACAAATCAGGTGCCCAATCATTGGGCGGCAATCCGAGCGAAATTCGAACTTGGTTCCGCCAAAACGAGTCGCTTACCGTCTAGTCAAGAAAAGAAGAGGGACGAACGCCCTGGTGATGCCTGAGACCGCCGATCCCGGCGGCTCGACCGCGCTAGGAGCTATGGTCCAATGATCGAGATCGTCCTCTCCGTCTGCTTCATCCAGGAGCCGCAGCGCTGCCAGGATGTCCGGCTCAACTACATGGCTGAGGCCGTTACGCCGCATCAGTGCATGATGTACGGCCAGCATGAGATCTCCAAATGGCTGGAAGGGCACCCCAAGTGGCGCGTGTCCCGTTGGCGGTGCGGCGTGGCCAAGCAGATCGCCAAGGCCTGATCCCGCGTCGGCTGGGCAGTCTGTCGTAGCGCGCGCCCGGATGGCCTGCTGGCCAGCATCGCGGCGCGTTGACAGCGCGCTACCGGTGGGCTTCCTGTTCTCGCACTCTGGTGCGCGTAAGCGCACATGGACCCGCGAGCGAGGAGCCCCCGCCATGACCGATACCCACACGCCCGGATTTGCCACGCTCGCCGTGCATGCCGGTGCGGCGCCCGATGCATCCACCGGCGCGCGCGCCACGCCCATCTACCAGACCACGTCGTACGTCTTCAACGACGCGGACCATGCCGCCGCACTTTTCGGGCTCGAGGTCTTCGGCAACATCTACACACGCATCATGAACCCCACGCAGGCGGTTCTGGAATCGCGTGTCGCCGCACTCGAGGGGGGCACCGCCGCCCTCGCGGTTGCCTCCGGCCATGCCGCCCAGTTTCTCGTCTTCCACACGCTGCTCGAGACCGGCGACGAGTTCGTGGCGGGGCGACAGCTCTATGGCGGCTCGATCAACCAGTTCAATCACTCGTTCAAGAAGTTCGGCTGGAACGTGCGCTGGGCGGATGCCACCGATCCGGCGACGATCGCGGCGGCGGTTACCGAGCGCACGCGGGCGATCTTCATCGAATCGGTTGCCAACCCCGGCGGTGTCGTCATCGACATCGCGGCCATCGCGGAAGTCGCGCGCAAGGCGGGTGTGCCGCTCATCGTCGACAACACGCTTGCCTCGCCCTACCTGTGCCGGCCCAAGGACCACGGCGCCGACATCGTTGTGCATTCGCTGACCAAGTTTCTGGGCGGTCACGGCAACTCTGTCGGCGGCGTGCTCGTCGATTGCGGCACGTTCGATTGGCTCAATTCAAAGCACCGCTACAAGACGCTGGTGGAGCCCAACGCGTCGTACGGCGGAATGCGGCTCGCCGAGACCTTCGGCAACTTCGCCTTCGCAATCGCAGCGCGGGTGATGGGCTTGCGCGATCTGGGCCCGGCCATTGCGCCGATGAATGCCTTCCTGATCCTGACGGGTATCGAGACGTTGCAGCTGCGGATGCAACGCCATTGCGAGAACGCGCTGAAGGTGGCGGCCCACCTTGAGAAGCATCCGGCCGTTGCTTGGGTCAATTACGCAGGCCTGCCTGGCAACCGCTATCACGCGCTGCACAAGCGCATCTGCCCGAAAGGTGCCGGTGCAGTATTCACATTCGGTCTCAAGGGCGGCTATGACGCCGGCGTCGCCTTCGTCTCCGGCCTCAAGCTGTTCTCGCATCTGGCCAACATCGGCGATACGCGCAGTCTCGTCATCCATCCGGCATCGACGACACACCGCCAGCTCACCGACGAGCAGAGGACTGCGGCCGGGGCTGGCGCCGACGTCGTGCGCCTTTCGGTGGGCATCGAGGATGCGGAGGACATCATCGCCGATCTCGACCAGGCCCTGGCGCGGCTGGCCTGAAGCGGAGGAGGGAAAATGGGGAAGTATCAGCTTGTCGTGCAGCTGACCTCGGACGACGCGGACGCCATATCGACGGTGTCGGACCTGGAGGAGGTACTCGTCGATCCGCTCGACGGCATCGCCGAGGTGGAAGGCTTCGAGATGGGGGAGGGCGCGGCCAATCTCACGTTCGACACCGATCAGCCCAAGAAGACGTGGGCGAAGCTCGAGCCGGTCCTCGACGAGATGGTTGAGGAGAAGAACCTTACCATCCAGGTTGTCGCTTATCGTGGCTACGACGACGAGGACGGTGACTACACGGTCCTATGGCCGGCGGACTTCGAAGGCGACATCGATCTGTGAGGGGGCAGCCTCATGACGCTCGGTCTGCTAGAGGGGCCGGCAGAAGTGCCGGCCCTTAGCCTTGGTGGAGCGTTTGAGTGCACGCATGAGCTGGAAGCGGGAGCGCTGCCATCTCAGACGATTGCGATCAGCTCTTCGCCTTGACGTAGGAGCCAGGCGCATCCTCGATCGCGCCCAGCCGCTCGCCCGGCTCGCGCGGTAGCGTCCATGCGCCGGACTGCTTGGCGAGCCAGTCCGCCCAGTGCGGCCACCACGAGCCAGGCGTTTCGCGGGCCATCGTGATCCACTCTTCCAGTGAATCGGCAGCGGCCTTGGGTGCCGTCCAATACTGGTATTTCACCTTGTCAGGCGGATTGACCACGCCAGCGATATGGCCGGAGCCCGCGAGCACGAACTCGACCGGGCCGCCGAACAGCCGCGAGCCGATGAAGACCGACTTGGCCGGCGCGATGTGGTCTTCCTTCGTCGCCAGTTCGTAGATCGGGATGCGCACCTTGCCCAGACTGAGCGGCGTGCCCGAGACCTTGAGTTCGCCCTTGGCGAGCTTGTTCTCGTGGTAGAACTCGCGCAGGTAGAAGTTGTGGTTGGCCGCGGGCATCCGCGTCGAATCCTGGTTCCAGTAGAGCAGGTCGAACGGGAACGGCTTCTTGCCGAGCAGGTAGTTGTTGACGACATACGGCCAGATCAGATCGCGCGGCCGCATCATGTTGAACACGTTGGCCATGCGCGAGCCGTCGAGATAGCCACGCTCGGCCATCATCTCTTCGAGGCTCTTGAGCTGCGTGTCGTCGATGAAGATGAGCAGATCGCCGGCCTTGGTGAAGTCGACCTGCGTCGTCAGGAACGTCGCCGAGATGAAAGGCTGCTCGCCGCGCCCCGCCAGATAGCTCATGGTGGTCGCAAGCAGCGTGCCGCCGACGCAGTAGCCTAGCGCATTGCATTTCGGAACGCCGGTTTCCCGCCGCACGGCATCGGCTGCCGCCAGCACGCCCTCCTTCATGTAGTCTTCGAACGACTTGTGCGAGAGGCGCTCGTCAGGGTTGACCCAGGAGACGAGGAAGACGGTGAAGCCCTGCTCGACGGCCCAGCGCACGAAGCTCTTCGGCGGCGTCAGATCCAGGATGTAGAACTTGTTGATCCACGGCGGCACGACGAGCAGCGGGACCTCGCGCACCTTGTCGGTGGTCGGTGTGTACTGGATGAGCTGGATGATGTCGTTCTGGTAGACGACCTTCCCCGGTGTGACCGCGAGGTTGCGGCCAACCTCGAAGGCGCCGACATCGGTCTGGGAGATCTTGAGCAGGTCGCCCGACTTCTCCATGTCCTCGACGAAGTTGCTCATGCCTGCCACGAGGTTCTTGGCGTTCGACTGGAAAGTCTCGCGAACAACCTCGGGGTTGGTGATGGGGAAGTTCGACGGCGACAGCGCGCTCGACACCTGCCGGAAATAGAAGTCGATCTTCTGCTTGGTGCGCTCGTCGATGCCTTCGGTGCGGTCGAGCACGTTCTCGGCCCAGTTGGTGGTGATGAGATAGGCCTGCTTCCAGAAGTCGAAGTAGGGGTTCGACGTCCACTCCGGATCCTTGAAGCGGTTGTCACCCGCTTCGGGCTCGGCAATGGGCCTGACCTGCTCGCCCAGCATGCGGCGAACGGTCGAGTTCCAGAGCTCCATGTAGGAACGCACAAGATTGCCCTGGGCTTCGACCAGCTTGGCGGGCTCGGTCACCCAGCGCTGAGCGACCTCGCCCATCATTTTGGAGGCTTCCGCCATCTCGCTGGCGGCGGTGAAGGGACTGAGCTGCGTGTCCGCGCGTTCAAGATAGCTGGTCATGGCGCGGCCGCCTTCCTCGAACAGTTTGAGGAGGTTGCGCGTGAATTCCTCGGGATCGCTGATCCGGTAGGAGTGCTGATCGGGCGGGTTCGGGGGGTTGTTCTTCTGCATGAGCGCCTTCATGTGCAGCTTGGTCTGTGGCACCATACGCTGGTGTGGCGCCTGCTCCCGCGGCGCTACGGCGCTCGCCGCCGCGCCGCGCGACCGGAGCCGGCGGAATTGGTGCAGGACAGAATTCCGCTAGCCCCGGTGCACCCCGGAATCAAGCTATCATTGGTCGAGAGCCTTTACAGCGATACGGCTGCGGCCGGGATCCGAATCCGGGAAGCGAACACTTTTGATGAGGCGCCCTAGAAGGTTACAGCACGTCGGAACCGCCATTTGCGTGGGGGCGGCTGCACTTCTCGCAAGTGCGTGCGGGCAAGCCTCCACGACCCGGCTGCCCGACGTCGGCCCCGTGGTGAAGCCGCTGATGAGCCCCGCCGAGCAGCAGGCGGCGATGCGGGACCTGGAGGCGCGCAGGTCCGCCGCGGCCGCCGAAGCGCGCCGCGAAATCGAGGCGCGCCACTGATACGGCCTTGCTCTGCCGCGGCAGGACGGTGGCTTTACGCTTTGGGCGATGCCGGCGTACGTTTCGCGTGCTAGAAGCGTTGCGCCGCGGCGCCCGATCTGAGCGCCGGGCGGCGTAATCTGGACCGGCGGGCAGGCGATCGCCGGGGCTTGCCGTGCCGGAACGGCTGCCCAGCCCGTTCGGGCACGCCGGAACCCAATTCGAGAGACATTCGACCGTGATTGAGCATTTCCACCGCATCAAGCGCTTGCCGCCTTACGTGTTCGCCGAGGTGAACCGGCTGAAGGCCGAGGCGCGAGCGCGTGGAGCCGACATCATCGACCTGGGCATGGGAAATCCCGATCTCCCGACGCCGCAGCACATCATCGATAAGCTGGTCGAGACAATCGGCAAGCCACGCACGAACCGGTATTCGGCTTCCAAGGGCATTCCCGGCCTGCGGCGGGCCCAGGCCGCCTACTACGAGCGGCGCTTCGGCGTGAAGCTCAATCCCGAGACACAGATCGTGGCGACTCTGGGCTCCAAGGAAGGCTTCGCCAACATGGCGCAGGCCATCACCGCGCCCGGCGACGTCATCATCGCGCCCAACCCGACCTATCCGATCCACGAGTTCGGCTTCCTCATTTCGGGGGCTTCGGTCCGGCACATCCGCGCCGGCACGGGCGACGATTTCCTGCGCGCGGTCGATCACGCCTGCCGGCACACCATTCCCAAGCCGGTGGCGATCGTGCTGTCGTATCCCTCCAATCCGACGGCAATGGTCGCTGACCTCGACTTCTACACCGCCGCGGTCGACCTGGCGAAGAAGCTGGATCTCATCATCCTGTCGGACGTCGCCTATGCGGAGATCTACTTCGACGGGCCGCCGCCGCCGTCGGTGCTGCAGGTGCCCGGCGCGATGGACGTGGCGGTTGAGTTCACGTCGCTATCGAAGACCTATTCGATGCCTGGCTGGCGCATAGGCTTCGCGGTCGGAAACGACCGCCTCATCAACGCGCTGGCGCGGGTGAAGTCGTATCTCGACTACGGCGCCTTTACGCCTATCCAGGTCGCGGCCTCCGCCGCGCTCAACGGGCCGCAGGAGTGCGTCGACGAGATCCGGCAGGTCTACAAGCGCCGCCGCGACACGCTGGTCGAGAGCTTCGCGCGCGCTGGCTGGGACATTCCTCCGCCGCCCGCCACGATGTTCGCTTGGGCGCCTATTCCCGAGCCGTTCCGCGCCCTGGGATCAGTCGGCTTTGCCAAGCTGATGATCGAGAAGGCGGACGTCGCGGTTTCGCCCGGTGTCGGCTTCGGCGAGTACGGCGAGGGCCATGTCCGCATCGCTCTGGTCGAGAACGAGCACCGCATCAGACAGGCTGCGCGCAACGTCAAAAAGTTCCTCGCCCAGGCTCCTGAAACGATGCATAACGTGATCCCTATCCCGCAAAAAGCCAGCCGCTGATCCCGATCTATCATGAAGCCGTCACTCAACCTGGGCATCGCCGGTCTCGGCACCGTCGGCGCGGGACTCGTCCGTCTGCTACGCGAGCACGGGAGCCGGCTGGCCTCCGCGCTCGATCGTGAGGTGGTCGTTGCGGCCGTGAGTGCGCGCGATCGCGCGAAGGACCGCGGCATCGACGTCAGCGCCTGCCGCTGGCACGACGATCCGGTGGCGCTCGCACGCGATCCGGGAATTGACGTGTTCGTCGAGCTGATCGGGGGCGACGAGGGGCCGGCGCGGCAATCGGTCGAGGCCGCGCTCACAGCGGGCAAGCACGTCGTCACGGCCAACAAGGCGCTGCTTGCCAAACACGGCGTGGCACTGGCGGCGATGGCCGAAGAGAAGGGCGTCGCGCTCAACTTCGAGGCGGCGGTGGCGGGTGGCATTCCCATCATCAAGACGCTGCGCGAAAGCCTTCTCGCCAACCGGATCGACCGCCTCTATGGCATCCTCAACGGCACCTGCAATTTCATCCTGACAAAGATGCAGGACGAAGGCCGCGCGTTCGCAGACGTGCTGGCCGAAGCGCAGCGGCTGGGCTATGCCGAGGGCGATCCGACATTCGACGTCGGCGGCTTCGACACCGCGCACAAGCTCGCCATCCTGACCAGCTTGGCTTTCGGTAGCCAGATTGCCTTCGATGAGATCCATGTCGAGGGCATCGAGCAGATCGGCGAGGCCGACATCCAGGCGGCCGACGATCTTGGCTACCGCATCAAGCTGCTGGGTGTCGCGGTGCGCACCGAGAGCGGCATCGAGGCGCGCGTGCATCCGGCCATGGTGCCCAAGCACTCGGCAATTGCCGAAGTTTCGGGTGTCACCAACTGCGTGGCGATCGACGGCGACCGCATCGGCAATCTTCTACTGGTGGGTCCGGGCGCGGGTTCAGCGGCAACGGCTTCGGCCGTCGCCAGCGACATCGTCGACATCGCCCGCGGACTGGTTATGCCGCCGTTCGTGACGCCGGCAGCCAAGCTGCCGCCACATCGCCGCGCACGGCTGGGTGAGCATCAGGGGGCCTACTACGTGCGCCTGTCCGTCTTCGACAAGCCCGGCGCGATGGCGGCGATCGCCAAGCGCATGGGTGACGAGCAGGTGTCGCTCGAGTCAATCGTGCAGCGCCGCTCGCGTAGCGAGTTGCCGGGCACGGGCGCACGCGGCGAACCGGGCCGGCCGGCGCCAGTTACGCTCATCACCCACGAGACGACGGAGGCGGCTATTCGCCGGGCACTGGACGGCATCCACGCCGACGGCAAAGTGTCTGAGCCGCCGCAGATGATTCGCATCGAGCCGCTATGACGCGGCAGCGCGGCATCGGCGGGCAGTGAGACCCGCCGCTCATCAGGCGGCGCCAGCAGAGGAGGGGGCCATGTCGAACAACCATGCGAGCGAAGGGCTCGACCGGGTGCTCGTGCTTGAGGTGGCGCGCGTGACCGAGGCCGCCGCCATCGCCGCCGCGCGTCTCAGGGGGCGCGGCAACGAGAAGGCCGCCGACAAGGCTGCCGTCGATGCCATGCGCCGCGAGCTGGCGCGTGTCGCCATCAAGGGCCGCGTCGTGATCGGCGAGGGAGAGATGGACGAGGCGCCGATGCTCTACATCGGCGAGGAAGTGGGCACAGGTGAGGGACCCGAGGTCGATATCGCCGTCGATCCACTGGAGGGCACCACGATCTGCGCCAAGGCGATGCCGAATGCACTGGCCGTCCTTGCGATTTCCGAGCGCGGCGGACTGCTGCACGCGCCGGACATGTACATGGACAAGATCGCCATCGGACCGGGATATCCGGAGGGCATCGTCGATCTCGACCGGTCGCCCGCGGAGAATCTCAAAGCGCTGGCCGATGCCAAGGGTGTCCCGATCGGCGGGGTCACGGCGTGCATCCTCGACCGGCCGCGCCACGCGGAGCTGATCAAGGCGGTACGTGAAGCTGGTGCCGCCATCCGCCTCATCCCGGACGGCGACATCGCTGGCGTTATCTGGACCACCGACTGCCGCGAGACGGGTATCGACATCTACCTGGGCTCGGGCGGCGCGCCGGAAGGCGTGCTCGCCGCCGCGGCCTTGCGATGCATCGGGGGGCAGATCCAGGGACGGCTTCTGGCCGCCAATGCGCAGGAGCGCGAGCGCGCGGCTTCGATGGGCATCAAGGACATCAACCGCAAGTTCATGCTCGCCGACATGGCTTCGGCCGACGTGATTTTCGCGGCAACCGGCGTGACCGACGGGTCACTGCTCGACGGCGTCCATTTCGAGGGCGATGGAGCGACCACCGAGACGGTCGTGATGCGCTCCAAAACCGGCACCGTGCGCCGCATTCAGACCCAGGTCATCGACGTAGCCCGGCGATTCCCGGTTTAATGCCGGCCGCGGGCTTGCTCGCCCAAGTTTCATCCCCAGCCGCCATGACGCGTGCATTCTGAGCCTACCCCCGAATCGACCTACAACTCATCGGAGGGAGGGGCGATGGCTCAGCACGCGCTCAAGACATCCGTTGCCGCAGTCGATCCGCCGGACGCCTCGGGCGGAGCCTACCTGCGCGTTTCGCGCTCCGTGCGCGGCTATGCGTGGCGCGAGCGCCTGCGGTCGGAGGATCGCCGCACGGCGGACGCCATCGCCCAGCGGCATGGTCTGCCCGAAATTCTGGGCCGAGTGCTGGCCGCACGCAGCGTCGGCCTCGACGACGTTGCAACCGTACTCGATCCGACGCTGCGCGCTCTGATGCCCGATCCGAGCACGCTGCGTGATATGGACCGCGCGGCAGAGCGTTTGGCCGAGGCGATCCGCCGCCGCGAGCCCGTTGCCATCTTCGGCGACTACGATGTCGACGGCGCCTGCTCGTCGGCGCTGCTGGCGCGTTTTCTCGGCCATCACGGTGTGCCGACGCGCATCTACATCCCAGACCGCATATTCGAGGGTTACGGACCCAATCCTGCTGCCATCGAGTCGCTGGTGAAGGATGGTGCGCGTCTCATCGTCACCGTGGACTGCGGCACGACGAGCTTCGCCCCACTCGAGGTGGCGCGCGGGCTCGCCACCGACGTGATCGTCATCGATCACCACCAGGCCGATGCGGCATTGCCTCCCGCGGTCGCCGTCGTCAATCCCAACCGCCAGGACGACGTGTCGGGGCTCGGGCATCTCTGCGCCGCAGGTGTCGTC
Source organism: Hyphomicrobiaceae bacterium (assembly GCA_050250815.1). Lineage (GTDB taxonomy): Bacteria > Pseudomonadota > Alphaproteobacteria > Rhizobiales > Hyphomicrobiaceae > JAEUMD01. The sequence continues at coordinate 29,156 of JBFWNY010000028.1, read as the reverse complement.
TTCATGGTGCTGGTGGCGACGCAGCGGGCACTGCGGCTCGCCGGCCATTATCATGATGGCGCGGCGCGCGAGGCCCCATTGCTCGACGATCTCGATCTGGTGGCGCTCGCGACCGTCTGCGATGTGGTGCCGCTTCAGGGGCTCAATCGCGCCTTCGTCGTGCAGGGGCTCAAGATCATGCGCCAGCGCCGCAACGGCGGACTGAAGGCGCTGTTTGACGCGGCCGGGCTCGACGCGGCGCCGACCACCTATCACCTGGGTTTCATTCTGGGTCCGCGGATCAACGCGGGCGGTCGCATCGGGGATGCGGCGCTGGGCGCACGTCTGCTGGCGGGCGTCGAGCCCGGCGAGGCGGCACGCATCGCGGCGCTGCTGGACAAGCTCAACCGCGAACGCAAGGCCATCGAGACTCAGATGCTGGCCGAGGCGCTGGCCGAAGCCGAGGCGATGGTTGAAGCCGATCCAGACTTGCCGCTCGTGCTCGTGGGTTCGCAGAGCTGGCACAAGGGCGTCGTTGGTCTGGTGGCGAGCCGCCTGACCGAGCGCTTCCGCCGCCCATCCTGCGTCATCGCTTGGGAGGAAGGCAGGGCTGGCGCGCCCGAGCAGGGCACGGGCTCGCTGCGCTCCGTTGCGGGTGTCGACATCGGCGCGGCCGTGCGGGCGGGCGTCGGCAACGGGTTGCTGGTCAAGGGCGGGGGGCACGCCATGGCCGCCGGCCTCACGGTCGCGCGCGATCGCCTCGTTGAACTGGGCACGTTCTTCAGCGAACGCCTGCGGGCGGTGGCGAGCGAAGTGCGGGCGGCCGCGGCCTTGGAGATCGACGGCGCGCTGCAGCCGGCGGCGGCGACCACTGAACTCGTCGAGTTGTTGGAGCGCGCCGGGCCTTACGGCCAAGGCAATCCGCAGCCGCGGTTCGCCTTTCCGGCGCACCGCGTGCGGTTCGCAAAAGTGGTGGGCGAGGCACACGTGCGCTGCGTGCTGGAGGCGGCGGACGGCTCGCGCATCGAGGCCATCGCGTTTCGTGCCGCAGGCCAGCCGCTCGGCGATATGCTGCTCGATGCCGGAGGTTTGCCGATCCATGTGGCCGGCCATGTGCGCCGTGACACCTGGGGTGGACGCAACCGCATCGAACTGACAATCGAAGATGCGGCCGATCCGCGCGCCGAGGCCAACCGATAAGCCGGATCTGGCCGTCTTGTGTGTGACAGTGCGCCAGAAGCTGCACAGGCGTTGGCCTGCGCTTGCCTCCAGGCAGGATTATGCCTATACCCTGACCCGCTCCGGTCCCTTCGTCTATCGGTTAGGACGTCAGATTTTCAATCTGAAAAGACGGGTTCGACTCCCGTAGGGATCGCCATTTGATTTCAAGCGCTTCGGCGGCGCATTCCACTTCATTCAGGCTACGCCTTGAGGCGGCCTTCCGGCAGCCGCCTGCATCCCCTCCGGCTAGCGCGGTGCCTGCGCCGTGCATTGGTCGCTGTTGCCGCGGTATCCCGCTGCTGCCAGGTCTTGCTCCACTCTCTCGACCTTCTTGCGGGCAGGCTCATCCGCCGGCGCATCTCCACTGCGCTCGCGACAAGCCCAAGCTTTCGGTTTGCATGCGATGCCAGGCAGCGAGCATCCGAGCAACTTGCCGTCTTCGAACTTGCAAACCTGACAGCCATCCGTCGTCTCGTTGCATGAGGCACGGTCCTTGATGGGCGGCCACTTGCCCATCAGTCCGCGTCGGCGCGTCGCCATGTGGAATCGGGATCGTAGACTTTCATTTTTGCCATGCGAGCGCGCGACTCCGGACCCAGGTCTTTTTCGTAGACCACGCCGTCCTGGTTCACAATGAAGGTCATGACACCCGAGTTGGCGTACTCGGCAGGCGTTGCCACCAATCCGTAACCGGCGATCATGCGACCGTTGACAATATACTGTTGCACGCCTCCTGGGGCGTTCGGGCCCTGGGCCGTCAGCAATTTGAAAACGTAGCCGTGGTAGGCTGCCGGCCCAGTGTCACTTTTGTCTGCCGTGTAGCCCTCAGTTTTGGCCTGCGCAATCAGCGGCCCCATGGGGCTCGGCGGCTCCCCCTCGGCGGTTTCCCAATACAGGCCGTCACGCTTGCCTTGGGTACTCAGTAGTCGCCGCGCATACTGTAGCCCTTTCCCGTCATGGTCCACAGAGGCGTAGTCCCGTTGCGCATCGACGAACGCTAGCATCACCTGCATTGTCCGAAGTTCATTTTCACCGATGCGGCGATTCAGGATCTCTTCTTTTCCAGCCCCGGTGTCAAAGCGCCAAGTGTTGTCCCTCAAGACGAGCGGGATGGGGAAGGGGTATTTTTCGGTGCCCAGCACGAGTACGCGGCGTGCTTCATCTACACTTTCCAATTCATGATAGGCCGCAAGGGCAGCGATGAATTTGTCGCGCACCAACGCGTCATAGACTGGGTCACCCGAGTTCACCAGTTCCAGCGCCTCCGGCCCAAGCACCTTCACGATGGCATCCTTATCGTTGGACTTGACTGACGCGACAAGAGCTTCGATGGCCTCATCCGACGTCTTATAAGCGGCTTGGCCTGCCTTGGCTTGCTCGGCACGTGGTGACGCACTGATAGCAAAGGCGAAGCATGCCCATGTTGCCGCGACGAGCAGCCTGACGGCACTGCCTAGAATCCGTGATTGTGGAATAGATCGAACAGTCATATCGGCCACTTCCTGCTGATGTCGGGAAAACGAGTATTGGGCTAGCGTCGCCGCCCGCCGCCACTGCGTCCTCCCCCGCGATGTGACGCTGCAGATCTGCGACTCGCCGCACCGCGGCTCGAAATCTCTGTCACCGCACCTCTTGGTTTGACGTCCATCGGGCTCGACCGATGTTTGGACGGCGGTCGCGAAACTTTTTTCTCGGCCGGTCTCGGTACCTTCTTCGTGGACGCACTCGGAGTTGCCTTCTCTGCCACCCTACCTTTGATGTCTTTGGCCTCGCCCCTTGCCCCCTTGGCCATATCCGGCGATATGCGCTCTTTGGCGGTGGTGCCTCGCGCCGTGTCCTTATGTGGGCGCTCCTCGCGTCCGCGGAACTGCTCCCGTGCTTGACTACGCTCGATGTTGCGCTTGCCGAACTTATCGCGGCTTGCCCCGTCGCGATAAGGTACAGCGCCGCGATGCTTCGGATCATGAGACCACGTGCTGGACGTGATCTTCGTGCGGTTGACGTTGATCCGATTGTAGCGGTTGATGTCGATATCGATATTGTTGCGCCGCCAGTTGCAATGGCCCCACCCCCACAGCGAATTGGCGACAGCAAATCCGGCTCCCCAAAAGAAGCCAGATACGAAAGATGACGCCGGGCGACCGTAATACCAGTAATACGGCGGGTAATTGGGATACCACCAGGAACCGTAGACGACAGTCGGCTGGTAAACGGGAACGTAGACCACCTCGGGGTTCGCGGGCTCTATGACAATATACTCGGCCTGCTTTGAGACCTTCTGCTGTTTGTTGCTCTTTAGCGTTCCGGCTTCATCGGCCTTCTTGCGAAGAAGCTGGATCTGGCCCATCACGTCGTCTTGCTGGGCCAGGAAGGCATCGCCCAGCTTTTGTGTCCAGTCGAGCTTTTCACTCATAGTCTGTAGCACGTCAGGAAACTGGGTAAGCGATTTCACGCTGGGATCCCAATCCTTCGCCTCAAGTGCCTTCGTCAAAGCCTCGCCCTTCAACTTTGCGTTGGCTGGCGATTTTCGCCATCGGGCCGCCTGGACGACTTCGAGCGGGTAAGTCGATGCCATAAGGATGTTGGATAAAAGTTCGTCGGGATAAAGCGCAATCGGTGCGAGGATCTGTTGCAGCTCTTCGGTCTTGAATGGCTTGGCTCCCGGCTCCTGAGCCACCGCCACAAGCGGAGCTCCTAGCATGCTGAGAACCAACAGAGGCACGAAGAACCGATTCGCGAAACAAACGTTACGCATTGCATTTCTCTTTCAGACGAAGCATTCGTTCTAAAATATCCTATCCGCTTCCCGCAATTGGGGCTATCCGAATTATGCGTAAGCCATTCTGAAGTGCATCAAAAATTTGGGGCTTGCTCTTACACAAAAATGGCAGGTACTTGGCGCGGTTCTTCGTCATGATACGGCGAAGCTTCTCGGCGTGCCGCCGAGATACCATAGCTATGGACGGCAGGACCAATCTGAATATAGTTTAGAGCAAGACTCTGTTCTGAACCACCCATAATTGGGTAGTCGTGAGAATGCGTTGGGGGCGGAACATGATTCTCAATCTGAAAAGACGGGTTCGACTCCCGTAGGGATCGCCATTTGATTTCAAGCGCTTCGGCGGCGCATTCCACTCCATTCAGGCTACGCCTTGAGGCGGCTTTCCGGCAGCCGCCTGCATCCCCTCCGGCTAGCGCGGTGCCTGCGCCGTGCATTGGTCGCTGTTGCCGCGGTATCCCGCTGCTGCCAGGTCTTGCTCCACTCTCTCGACCTTCTTGCGGGCAGGCTCATCCGCCGGCGCATCTCCACTGCGCTCGCGACAAGCCCAAGCTTTCGGTTTGCATGCAATGCCAGGCAGCGAGCATCCGAGCAACTTGCCGTCTTCGAACTTACAAACCTGACAGCCATCCGTCGCTTCGTTGCACGAGGCACGGTCCTTGATGGGCGGCCATTGCTCATCAGTCGCGAACACGACGGATGCACCCAATCCGAGTAAGGGTAGCGTCGTGCACAAGGTTAGGTATGAGCGCAACATTTCGAGCAGCATCCCGAGGCGCATTAGGATGCGAAGCGGCCGGTTCTCCGCGCCTCTTCATCCTTGCGGCGCACTTCCGCGACGTCGTATCGGCAGGGCCAACATCGCCCTTGGCGTCGGACGCATCTTCATTCCACTCTATGCCGAAGGCAAGAGCGAGGAAGTGGAGCGGGCAGGCGCATGACTGGGAGCAGTACCGCGTCCGCAGGCCCCAAGTGGTTACTTCGCCAGTGCGACCACACGATGCTTGGCGATCACCGACCCGATCTGATCCATCGCCGAACTGATTTCTGAGCCGCCGCGGGCCTTGAAACTCATTCCGGGTGTGGCGCAGGATTCCAAGAGCGGCGGGGCGGCCTCGATCGAGGGCGTGAACTCGGCAATCTTTTCCGGTGAGCCCTCGAGGTCGTCGGGATCGGGATAGTCCATGTTCAGGACCATGATGTCGACCCCCTTGGCCTTCAGCTCTGAGCAGGCTGCCACGTCGAGCCGGCCAGGGCCGCCAGTGTCCATGTCCTGATCGACTCCATCGGTGATCAACACGACGATGCGCTTGTGATCGGAGCCGGCCTCGTCGAGGGCGGCGCCCAGCAGGCGGAGCGTATTGGCGCCCTGGGTGCCTCCGGAATTGTTCTCAATCAGGCGCGCCGCCTTGATCGCCTGAGCGAAGTCGTTGGCAAGCTCCATCTGCGTCACCGGTCCCCACTCGAACTTGTAGAGTGCAAGCTGGATCGATGACGCATTCTGCGACCGGGACAGATCGTCGATCATCGCAACGAGCGAGTCGCGAACGCGATCCTCGCGCAGATAGACGTCATTGGCGCGCGCGATCTGGAAGCCGGTCTGGCCGTTGAATGTGCCCGGCTCGCCGTTCACGGGGTCACCGGGAACGTGACAGGCGAACGAGCAGTTGGTGCCGCCGCCATAGGGCTTGAATAGAGCGCTGAAGCGCGCGATTTCGGCGGGCGAATCCGGAATGTTCATCGAACCGGATACGTCGACAAGGATATGCACGTCGATTTGCGGTGATACGAGGCGAGACGACGCCGTGGCGGCCACGGGGATGAATTCGATTCCTGCAACCTTCATCAACGTGGTCGGCACCTGGCCGGCCACCAGCATTGTCACTTCGTTCTGGCTTATTGAGATCTCGGGCTTGATGCCGTTGGCGAAATTGCTGCCTTGATTGTTGTTCCCGAAATATTTCGCGGCGGCCTTCTCTGCATCCAGTTTCGTGCCGCCTTCCTGGATGATTTGGGCGGCTGCCAACACGCCGGCGTCGGCCGCGTTCTGCAGCTTGGTGCGCGCATGCATGGCTCGGCTCCAGTCAAGGCCAGCGCTGGCCGCGAGCATCAGGCCCGCTATCGCAGCCGCCGATAGGATGGCAATCCCGCCATCGTCAGCGGAATGGAAGGGGCGGAGTGAGCGCATCCTGGAAACCCACGTCTGGAATATCGGTTACGCGCATCCTAAATAAAAAGTACGAATACACCGGCAATCCGCTCCAACTAATTGCGGTGTCTCCGTTAACGCTCTCGTTCAAATTGCAGAGAACGGCGCAATTGTTTCGCCGAACGAGCCGTGGCTGTCGTTGGGGCCAATGGCCGAGCCGAGAGGATAAAATCAGCAAGCCTAGCCGTTGCATGTGCACGCGCTGGGAGGCCCGATGTACCAACGTGAAAGGCCCCATCCGGTTTGCCGGACGGGACCTTTCATCTAGGCCGGATACTCGATCCGAAACAGATGCTGGCGGTCAGCGGCGACCGGCGGAAAGTCCGAAGCCGCTCATGCTGCGGCGACGCGACAACGCACGCGGCAGACGCCGGGCGCTGCGCCATCCGCGCGCGATGTCGTGGGCAATGCCCAACATGGCTGGCGTCAGCAGCAGCACGAGCAGCACGCCGAAGCCCAGGCCGTACGCCAGCGTGATGACGGTCGGCTTGAGGAACTGCGCCTGACGGCTCGTCTCCATGAGGAGCGGCGCGAGTCCGCCGACGGTGGTGAGCGTCGTCAGCATCACCGCGCGTAGACGGTCCGCGGTTCCCTCCACGATGGCCGTGCGCACGTCCTCGGTCTCAGCACGCTCGTCGATGGTCGTCACCAGAACGATGGAGTCGTTGATGATGATGCCAGCCATGCCGATGAGGCCGATAACCGAGAACATGGACATCGGCTGGCCGTGCAGCCAGTGCCCCCAGATGGCGCCGACGAGCCCGAATGGAATGATCAACATCACGATCGCTGGCCGCGACCAGGATGCGAAAACCCAGGCCAGCGTGAGATAGATGCCGACGAGGGCCAGGATCAGGCCGAGCGTGGCCTCGCCCATGAACTCGCGCTCCTGTTCCGCAAGCCCGCCCGTGGTGGTGGTCACTCCGAACCGGGCGGAGACATCGGGCAGGATCTCCTGCGCCAGTGCGTTCAGAACCTCCGCACTTTCGGCGGCATCGTCACCCAGGTCGCCCGTGACGACCACGCGGCGGTCGCCGTTCTCCCGCCGGATTGACGAGAAGCCTTCCACCTCGCGCACTTTGGCGATCTCGGAGAGGGGGACGAAGCCCCCGCCCGCGAGCGGCAGGGTGGCGCGGGCGAGATAGGCCGGTCCCACCTCGTCACGCGGCAGGCGCACACGTGCGACGATCTCGTTTGAGCCGCGCGCCAGCTTGATCGCCTCGATGCCGTCGAGACGCTGGCGCAGGGCGCTCGCCACGCTGGCGGTGGTGAAGCCCAGTGCCTCACCCTTGGGTGTCAGATCGATCAGCAACTCGGGCCGGTCGTAGGCGAGATCGTCCTCGACGCCTGTCGCGTTGGGAAATCTCTGCAGGGCGCGCTTGACGGCTTCGGCCGCGGCCTTGAGCGTCACCTCGTCGCTGCCGGCGATTTTGACGTCGATGGCATCGCCGCCGGGGCCCGAGCGATCGCCGCGCAGTGCAAGCGTCTCGAGCAGGGGGTGGCGGCGGACCTCGTCCTGCCAGTCGCGGATGAACTCGGAGGCCGCATAGGAGCGCTTGTCAGGGTCGATCAGCTCGATGTCATAGCCGGCGAGCTGATCGGGGTCCTTGGCATCGGCACCCTTGAGGCCGCGGCCGGTCGTGCCACCCACCTTGGCGATGGCGACCTGGACAGGGGACTGTCCGTACTTCTCCTTGTAGCGCTGATCCACGGCCTTGAGCGCGCGGTCGAGTTCGGCGACCATCGCCCGGGTATCGGCGCGCGTCGCGCTGTCGAGCATGGCGATATTGGCGTTGATGGTTGCGCGCTCGGGCGAGGAGAAGAACTGCCAGCGCACCGTCTTGTCGAGGTAAGCGGCGACTGAGAAGGCGAGCACCATCAGCCCCAGCGCGATCACCGGGTAGCGCAATCTTACCACCACGCGCATAAACGGCCTGAAGGCGCGGTCCTTGAAGCGATCGAAGCCGCGGTTGACGAAGCGGCTGGGTGCATCGATCCAAGTCTCGCCACGATGCATGAGCGCGTGCCGCATGTGCGCGGGCAGAATCAGGAACGACTCGACGAGGCTCGCCAGGATCACGACGGAGACGGTGAACGGGATGTCGGATACGAGGCGCCCGAAGCGACCGCCGATAAGGCTCAGCACCGCAAAAGCAACGACAGTCGTTATCGACGCGCTGAACACGGGGGCGGCCATTCGACGTGCGGCTTCGGACGCCGCCTCGGCCGGCGGCAGCCCCTGCCGCGCCAGGTGATCGGTGTGCTCGCCCACGACGATGGCGTCGTCGACGACGATTCCCAAGCAGATGATCAGGGCGAACAGCGAGATCATGTTGAAGGTGAAGCCGAACGCATACATGAGCGCGATGGTGGCCGCCATCGCGACGGGAATGCCCGCCGTCACCCACAAGGCGGTGCGCGCCGACAGGAACAGGAACAGCAGTACGACGACGACGACGAGGCCGCTGAGACCATTACGGATGAGGATGTCGAGACGGTCGGAGATTTCTTCGGCACGCGGGTGGACGAGGCGTGCGGTTACGCCGGCCGGCAGACGCGGGATGAGCTCGTCCACGGTGCGCTCGACGACGGCCTGCAGTTTCAGGGAATCGCCCTGGGCATCGCGGTTGACCTTCAACAGGACGGCCGGCTGCCCCTCGTGGTAGAGCGCGATTTGCCGGTCGAGGCCTTCCTCGCGGATGTCGGCGACATCGCCGAGCAGCACGCGCGAACCGTCGGGCAGCGAGCGCAGCGGAATGGCGGCAATGGCCTCCGGCGTAAGTTCGCGCGTTGCGGCGCGCACGCGGGCGCCCGTGCTCTCGATCTCGCCGATCGGCTGCGTTCCGGTCTCGTTTCGGATCGCGGTCGAGATATCGGAGAGTGCCAGCTTGTGGCGCTCGATGTCGGCGGGGCGCACATCTATCCTGATCTCGGGCGACGATATTCCGTCGATCTCGGCCAAGGTGACGCCGCGCCTGAAGAGATCGTTCTTCAGCTCTTCGGCGATGCGGTTGAGCTGCTCGACGTCGGTGGCGCCGGTCACGAGCACATCGGTTACACGGTCGCGCCAGCGGCGCTGCCGGATGACGGGCTTCTCGATGTCGCTGGGCAGATCGCGGATCTCGTCGATGGCGAGGCGCACCTCGTCCATCGCCGTGCTCACTTCGGCTCCGGGCTGGAACTCCAGCGTTATGGTGGCGGCACCCTGGCGCGCGACAGCAGTCGCAGTTTTGACGCCATCAACGATGCGCAGGCGCGGCTCCAGGCGCGAGACGATGGCGGTGTCCATCTCCTTGGGACCAGCACCCGACCAGGCGACGCTGACAGTAATGGTATCCACCGGAACATCGGGGAAGAACTGCGCGCGGATGCGCGTGGCCGCAGCAATACCCGCAACCAACATCACCAACAGCAGCAGGTTGGCCGCGGTACGGTGCCGGACGAAATAGTCGAGCATGTGTTTCACTCCGCGAGAGGTTGCATCTGGACTGTTAAGAGCGGGTCTCGCCGCGCCCCATGCGCCGCTCGATGCGGTCGATTACGCGGCGCAGCGGTGCAGGCTTGGCGAGTTCAGCGAGCAACCGCGTGCGCCGGTCCTCCGGCATGCTGGAATCGCCCTTGACGTGCGCGATCAATGCCGCACGCCGGCTCTCGTCCAGAGATACGCGCTCATCGTCGCCGTCCGCTTGCCCGCGCGATCCAGAGGCACGCGCCGTACGTTGTGGCGCGCTCCCGCGCGGGTTGGCTTCGGCAACGGGTGCCTCTCCGGCCTGACGTGGCTTCACCTTGATGCCGGGCGAGAGATACGGCAGCCGCCGTACGACATAGCGCGCGCCGAACGGGACGTCGGCCACGATGAGCTCATCACCCTGGTGCCGCACGATGCGCGCCTTGATCTCGGCGAGGCGGTCGTTCTCGCTCACGATCAGTACGCGCCCGTCGACGGAAGCGGATTCCGCCGGCACGACGGCGACGTTTGAGAGTTGCGGCAGGCCGACGGCGACCGACACGAAGTCGCCGGGGCTGAGGGCGGTGGCGCCGTCGAGCTTGGCGAATACCGTGCGGCCCGTCTGTGATGCGGCGACCGCAGCGGTGCGGTCCAGTCGTCCAGAAACCATAAGGTCGCGACCGCCGACGTCGAGACGCGCCGTCACCGTCAAAGGCAGCAGCTTTTGCGGTGACGCCGGATCAAGCAGGGCGCCGATATCGGCATTGCGCACCGGAAAGGAAACCTCCAGCGCCTCCGGATCAATCAAGCTCGCGAGCTTCTCATTCTGCGACAGGCGGCGGCCCAGCGTGAGCGCCACGTCCGTCAGACGGCCGTCGAACGGTGCACGGTAGCTGGTGTCGGCAAGGCCGCGTTCGGCGTCGGCCAGAGCGATGCGCGAGCGCTCCGCTCCCTGTTCGGCCTTCTCGATTCGGCTCTTTGCGGTAAGCAGCGCCTGTTCGCGGGCGGTGACGGCCTGCTCGGCTGCAGAGACGGCAAGCCGCGCCTCGTCCAATGTGCTCACTGGCGTCAATCGCTTGGCGAACAGGGTCGACTTGCGCGAGAGATCACCGTGGCGGACGGCGAGCTGCGTTTCAGCCGCGGCGACCTCCGACTGGGCATGGGTGACGCTCTGGCGGGCCTCGACCAGTTCCGCCTCGGCCTGCGCCACGGCGGCCTTGGCATCCACGACCCGGCGGCTCGCGATCTCGGGATCGATGCGGAACAGCAACTCGCCCTTGCGGACGAACAGGCCGTCACGGAAGTTGTCGGAGATGTCGGTAACCGGACCGGCGGCGGGAGCCCGGATCTCCAGGCTGCGCCACGCCTGCACCTGTCCGTAGGCTTCGATCCTTGGCGAGACGTGCGCCGCCGTCAGCGTCGCGGTGTCCACCGCATAGCTGCGCTCGCGAGCGGGCGGCTTGCGGCTCGCCTCGGGGGTGGTGGCGGCCTGATAGAGCCGGAGGCCGCCCACTCCGACCAGTCCCAGAGAAATTGCCGTCAAAGCCAGAGCCGATACGGCGCGCGTCAGAAATCGCATGGAATGGGCCCTTCCCGTCTCGCGTCCTTACCCGGCTGCGCCAGGCAGCTCTTTCGCGCGCAAGCTGCGCGCTCGAATCCTGGCAGAAACATTGCGCGGTTCTGCCTGAATGAGGCTGGGACGGGGCGTTCAAGTGTCATTCATCACCGGCCGCCAGGCCCACAGCATCTACGCGGCGGAAGAACGGGCCGCATGCGACGTTTCCGTCGATATGGCGTGCGGGTCTTAGCCGGCCGCGGCGGCTTTCAGCGCCGTTCGTGGCGGGCGAGAAACAGCGCGAACGCTTCCAGCGTTTCGGGACTGACGTGATGCTCCACACCCTCCGCGTCCCGCCGGGCGGTATCGGCGCTGACGCCCAGCGCGCGCAAGAACGCCTCGACGAGCTGATGGCGCGACCGGCTCTCGATGGCCAGGGCACGCCCGCGATCAGTGAGGAACACGCCGCGATATGGGCGCTGCGACACCAGCCCCTCTTCGGCCAGTCGTTTCAGCATCTTGGCGACTGTCGGCTGGGTCACTCCCAGGCGGTGGGCAATATCCACCTGCCGGGCTTCGCCACCGTCGTCGATCAGATCGGCGATCAGCTCGACGTAGTCCTCGACGCGCTCGTTGCGCCGCGCCTCGCGGGCGTGGCGGAAACTCTCTACTTGGGTGGCCGCATCGGGCAGTTCGGTCGGCTGGGAGGCAGGAGTTGCATGCGAAGCATCCTGTTTCCGCTGCTGCGCAGGTTGCTTGCGTCGGATCGCCATTTGGCTTGCGCTCCAGCAAAGTCGGAAACGAATTCAGCCAGCATGGTGGAGCGGGCCGCCAGCAACGCCGGTCCATGATTTTCAGGCGAGACGTTCAAAACTAATACGGAGCTATACCTTTAGCCACCTGATCTTTCTCGGCGCAACGCACTTGAGGGGTAGCGGTGCAGATCGGGTGTGCGCGATAGCCGCAGTGGATCAGCCCATACTCATTCATTGAGCCTCTCGACACAGACTTAGCCAAAGCTATATTCTCGGCGCATGTGCACGTTGATTCGACGAATCTTCGGACCGGCGCAGCGGCACCGGTGGGCCGCGGGCGGTACGAGCGCTACGGCATCGTTCGCGCTCGCGGCGCTGTTCGCCATGCTGTACCTGGGCGGCCCGTCCGTCGCCGGGGCGGCCGAAATCCGTCGCGCCGAGCCCATTCCAGTCGTCGCCACGACCGGAATGATCGCCGACGTCGTGCGCACCGTCGGCGGTGATCGTGTCGCCGTCCGGCAGCTCATGGGCGAGGGCGTCGATCCGCATCTCTTCAAGGCAACGCGCACCGACATAGCTGCCATCCTCGATGCACGCGCCACGTTCTACAACGGCTTACTGCTCGAAGGCAAAATGACGGATGTGCTCGAGCGTCTGCGCGACGCGGGCCGCATGATCGTCGCCGTCACGCAGACGCTGCCGGACGACGCGCTTGTTGGCGCGGAGCGCGGTCGCGCGCACGCCGATCCGCACGTCTGGATGGATCCGCGGGTGTGGTCCCGGACGGTTGCGGTCGTTCGCGACGCTCTGATCGCGCTCGATCCGGAAGGAGCGGCCCAATTCACGCACTCAGCGGCCGCTTATGAACGCCAGCTCGTGTCGCTCGATGCTTACGCCGAGCGGCTCATTTCGGCCATCCCTCAGCAGCGCCGTGTTCTCGTTACGGCTCACGACGCCTTCGGCTATCTGGGCCGGCGTTATGGCTTGACGGTGGAGGGCATCCAAGGGCTGTCGACGGAGTCTGAAGCGGGTTTGAAGCGCATCGAGGCACTTGTCGGGATGTTGGTTATACGCGCCATTCCCGCCGTGTTCGTCGAGTCAACGGTCCCGGACCGCAGCGTGCGAGCCCTGATTGCCGGTGCTGCTGCGCGCGGACATCGCGTCAAGCTCGGCGGCGAACTCTTTTCGGACGCGATGGGAGCGCCCGGCACCTATGAAGGCACCTACATCGGGATGATCGACCACAACGTAACCGTGATCGCGCGCGCTCTGGGCGGTGCGCCACCCGAAGGCGGCTTCCAGGGGCGTCTATCCGTCTCGTCATTGACTGCCAAGCGCGGAGCGCATGCGCAATGATCCTACCCATTCATTCAGGCCGGCCCGGCTCGCCCATCGCCGAAAAGCCAGAGCACAGCGCGCTCAGCCCGATGTCGGTGCACAGCCTGACTGTCGCCTACCACAACAAGCCGGTGCTGTGGGACATCGAGTACGAAGTGCCGACGGCATCGCTGGTGGCGATCGTGGGCCCCAACGGCGCGGGCAAGTCGACGCTCATAAAGGCCGTGCTCGGGCTCGTTCCCGTCGCGGCCGGCGGCGCCATCTTCTGGGGCAAGCCGCTGTCGGATGTTCGCGACCGCATCGGCTACGTCCCCCAGCGCGGCAGCGTGGACTGGGAGTTTCCCGTGTCCGCGCTCGATGTCGTAACCATGGGCAGGTACGGCAAGATCGGGTGGCTGCGTCCGGTGTCGGCGGCGCACATTGCAGCCGCGCGCGATGCACTCGACGCCGTTGGCATGGCCGATTTCGCCAGCCGACAGATAAGTCAGCTTTCCGGCGGCCAGCAGCAGCGCGTCTTCCTGGCCCGCGCGCTGGCGCAGGAGGCCGACCTCTATTTCATGGACGAGCCGTTCGCAGGAGTCGATGCGGCCACCGAGACGGCGATTGTTGACGTGCTGCGGCGGCTCAAGCGGGAAGGCCGCACGGTCGTTGTCGTGCATCACGATCTAAGTTCGGTGCCCCAGTATTTCGACCACGTGCTGCTGCTCAATGGCCGCGTTGTCGCCGCCGGGCCGATGCGCAAAACGTTCACGATCGAGAACCTGCAGCGCACTTACGGCGGCCGTCTGACGCTGCTCGATGACGTTTCACAGGCGCTCGCCCGCGTCGCGGAAACCGCACCATGATCCTGCTCACGACCACTGCGACGGATGCTGGCTGGCCGGACGTGGCGCAGGCAGTCGAGGTGTTGGCGCTCGGCGGTGGTTACAACACAAGCCTCGTGATGATCGGTGTTGCGCTCTATGGCCTTGCGGCGGGTGTCGTCGGCAGCTTTGCCGTGCTCCGGCGGCGAGCGATGATGAGCGATACGCTGAGCCATGCCACGCTTCCCGGCATCGCGCTGGCGTTCATTGTCGCGACCGCGCTTGGTGGGGAGGGGCGCAGTCTGCCCGTGCTGCTCGCCGGAGCTGCCCTTGCGGGCGTCGCTGGTGTGGGCGCGGTACATGTCATGTCGCGATACACGCGCTTGCCCGAGGACGCGGCCATGGGCGCCGTGCTCAGCGTCTTCTTCGGCTTGGGTTTCGTGCTGCTGAGCTACATCCAGACTCTGGGCACCGGCGCGGAGGGCGGCATCCAGAAATTCATATACGGCCAGACGGCGGCAATGAGTACGGCCGACGCAATCCTCATTGGTGTGGTCGGAACCGTCAGCCTGTTAGCGGTCGCGGCGCTGTTCAAGGAATTGCGCCTCGTCTGCTTCGATCCGCAGTTCGCCGATGTGCAGGGCTGGCCTGTGGGCGCCATCGACTTGGCGCTGATGGCCCTCGTCGTCGTCGTGACGGTGATCGGCCTGCAGGCGGTGGGTCTCATCCTCGTCATCGCGCTCATCGTCATTCCGCCCGCCACAGCGCGGCTGTGGACGGACCGGCTCGGCCGCATGGTGGCGCTCGCGGCCGCGTTCGGCGCGGTCAGCGGCTATACCGGAGCCGCACTTTCCGCGCTGATGCCACGATTTCCGGCAGGCGGTGTCATCGTGCTTGTCGCCGGTGCACTGTTCTTCGCGAGCTTTCTCCTGTCACCGCGGCACGGTCTGCTGTCGGGAGCGCTCCGTCACCTGCGCCTCAGCCTCGACATCGAGAGCCAGCACGTTCTGCGGCGCGTGTTCGAAACCGCCGAGTCTGGCGTGAACACCGTCGGTATGGACACATTTCCTCTGAGCCGCCTTGCGCTCACACGCGCCTGGAGCGCTCCCCGGCGCCGCGCCGTTATCGCGCATCTCACGTGGCTGGGATTGGTGCGCGCCGCCGACGGCGAGCATGTTCTCACGAAGGCTGGCGTCGCCGAGGCTCAGCGTCTGACGCGCAACCACCGCCTGTGGGAGCTATTCCTCATCAACAACGCCGATCTGGCACCCAGCCACGTTCACCGCTCCGCCGATCTGGTCGAGCATGTTCTCGACGGGGAAATCGTGCGGCGTCTGGAGGAGGAGCTGGCGCGATCCGGCCGCCTGCCGGGCAACCGGAGTGTTCCAATGAGTGCGCATCCGGTCTGAGACACCTGCAAGGAGGATCTGCATCGCCGTGTCGCTAACGACGTTTCTACAACTCGACCTTCCGGCCATGCTGGCGGCGTTGTTCGCGACGCTGTCGTGCGCGCTGCTCGGAAACTTCCTGGTGCTGCGGCGGCAGAGCCTGATGGGCGATGCCGTCTCGCACGCCGTGTTGCCCGGTATCGTGCTGGCGTTCCTGGTCGTGGGCTCGCGTGCGACCTGGCCGGTGTTCGTGGGCGCCACGGCAGCGGCGCTCATCGCGGTCGCGCTCATCGAGCTGGTGCGTCGCTACGGGCGCATGGACCAGGGGACGGCCATGGGAGTCGTGTTCTCGATCATGTTCGCGCTGGGCGTCGTGCTGATCGAGCAGGCGGCGACGCGCAATGTCGACCTCGATGCCGAGTGCGTGCTCTACGGTCAGCTCGAGGACGTGTTGTGGCTGGCGCCGACGTCGCTGTCGTCACTCGCGGACTGGAGCGTCTGGGCACAAATGCCGCGCGAGGTAACCACGCTGTTTGGCGCGCTCGTGGTGACATCACTTGCCGTGGCGGCGTTCTGGAAGGAATTGAAGCTCGCCTCGTTCGATCCCGCACTCGCCAGCGCGCTCGGATTCCGTGCCGGAATTATCGATCTAGGCCTCATGGTGTTGGTGGGCGTGGTCGCGGTAGCGGCATTCGAGGCGGTGGGTTCGATCCTCGTGATCGCCATGTTCATCTGCCCTGCTGCAACGGCACGCCTGCTAACCGACCGCCTATCGCATCAGGTCGCGCTCAGTCTAGTGTTCGCGGCAGTCGCGGCGATTGGCGGCTATGTGCTCGCGGCGTTCGGCCCGATTTGGGTGGGCCTGGCCAGTGCGGTCGCCGCCAGCGGCATGATTGCGGTGACGAGCGGCCTGATACTGGCGACTGCCGTTGTGTTCGCGCCGCGGCACGGTCTGCTGAAGCGTCGCCGCGTCGCACGCTCAGCTACAGCCGATCCGGCTCACTCCGCGGCGTAAATCAAGTAGGGACGCCGCTGAACGCGAAAGCGCTCTACCTCGTCGTGCCAGGACGCAATGATCTCTTCGGCTCGCGAGCCTTGCCGCAGCATCCGCACGAGGCGCTCCGTGCCCGCGATCAGGCGGAACATGCGCGGATTGGGAAACAGTCCGTCCCGCACTGCAGCCGGCGCCTGCCGCCACACCTCGACGAGCGCGTGGATGCCGACCTCCAGCGGCCGGTAGGCGTCCACGTCGATGATCTCGATCGCGACACCGCCGATATCCTCGCCCTCGAACCGCGGTTCTGTTGCGACGTGGGGGATGGATCGCGGCCGGTAGCGCACGGCGTGAAATGCTACGCCAGGAAGCCCAGCCGCCGACAACCGCCTTGCGGCCTCCCCTGCGTGGAGCCAGCGCGCACCGAAGCGCGTGAACGGTTCGGGCGTGCCGCGCCCTTCGTTGACCGCAAGCTCGCCGACGACGCCGATGCCCGGATAGGCCAGCGCCGAAGCGTACGTTGGAATGTTGGGACTTGTTGCGACCCAGGCGCGCCCCGTTGCCGGCCATCTGAGATCTCGTGTCCAGCCGAGCATTTCGACCACCTGAAGATCGAGAGCCTGGAGGCCGTCGAGCCAGCGCTCCCCCGCGATCATGCGGGCGAGTTCGCCGACGGTCATGCCGTGCACGATGGGGATCGGATACTGGCCGACGAAGGAGTTGAACGCAGGCTCGCGGACAAAGCCGGAGACATCAAGACCGCCCAGCGGGTTGGGCCGGTCGAGCACGATTAACGGGATGCCGGCCTCGGCTGCCGCCTGCATGGCAAGCCCCAAGGTAGAGATGTAGGTGTAGAAGCGTGCACCGATGTCCTGGATGTCGAAGATGAGTACGTCGAGCCCGCGCAGCATCTGCGGGGTCGGCTTGCGTGTGGCGCCATAGAGGCTCAGCACGGGAGCGCCTGTCCGCGCGTCAACGTCGTCGCCGACCTTGGCGCCGGCTTCCACCGCGCCGCGAAAGCCGTGCTCAGGCGCCAGGATCGCGGCGAGCTTTACGCCGGGCGCGCGCGCGATGAGGTCGGCAAGGTGCTCGTCCCCAACGCGTGCCGTGTGGTTCGCGATGAGCCCGACGCGTTTGCCCGCGAGCAACGCGAAGCCGGAGGCTGCAAGCCGGTCCGCGCCCGTCGTCACATGCCGTAGCGTTGTCCGCACCGGCGGTTGCGAAGGCTCGGCGGCCCGGCCGTCGTCTGTGAAGTTCGTCATGACGAGTGCCAAGATAGCCATGGAAAGTGACTTGACGAAGCCTGTTGCACTCATCGCATGCCACCCATGAGGCGCTTGAGCCAGGGTGTCAAAGCGACAAGCACGACGGCGGCGACCGCGCTCATGGCGCAAAGTTGCCAGAAGAAGCTGGCGAGCTGCTGCGGATCGTCGGAAACGAAGCTGGCGCCCAGCACACCCGCAAGCTTGTTGCCGAATGCGGAAGCGAGAAACCAGATTCCGAGCACGAGGCCCACTAGGCGTGGCGGGGCGAGGCGAGTCATTGCGGCGAGGCCAACAGGACTGAGACACAGCTCTCCCATCGTCTGGAGCAGAAACAACCCGACGAGCCACAAGGGGCTGATGCGTCCAGTCGCCGTCGCCCAGGCGGCCGGAACCATGAGCGCGAAGGAGAGCGACAGCAGGACGAGGCCGAGTGCGAACTTGACCGGTGTGGTGGGCTGGCGCGGGCCGAGGCGTGTCCAGGCGAGCGCGAAGAGCGGCGCAAGAAGGACGACGAACAGCGGGTTGAGCGACTGATACCACGCCGAGGGGATGTCGAATCCTCCCAGGGAATTATCGGTCAACCGCTCGGCGAACAGGGCGATCGTCAATCCAGCCTGCTCGAACGCCGACCAGAAGATCATCGCCGCGAAGAACAGCACGAACACGGCCGCGATGCGGCGGGCCTCCAGGTCCTCGCGACGCACGAGCAGCGCCACAGCAAGGAGCGGCAATCCCACCAGCACATAGCGCAGCCACCTGAAGCCATCCAGATCCGACAGCAGGAGGCCGGAGAGCAGTATAGCGCTCGCGGCAAGAACCGCAGCACCCTGCCGGTAGGCGCCGGCACGTTCCTCGGCGAGGTCGGCTGGTGGACCTGGGAGCCGGTCGCGGCGCATCCATAGTACGGCCAGCGCGAAGCTCATGCCGATGCCGGCCGCTCCAAAGCCCCAGTGCCAGGAGTGCGCAGGGTCAAAACCGTTGGCAGCGAGCCAGCTCTTGAATGTGGCGTTCTGGGCGAGGTAGCCCGTCACCAGTGGCGCGATGAGCGCGCCCAGGTTGATGCCCATGTAGAAGATCGAGAAGCCGGCATCGCGGCGCGGATCCTCGCGCGTGTAGAGGCTGCCCACCAGCGATGAGATTGCCGGCTTGAACGGTCCGGTGCCGAGCGCCACCAGCATGAGACCGATGTAGAACCCTGCGATGTGCGGCACGGCAAGCGCGAAATGTCCGGCGGCGATGATCGCTCCGCCGACGAGCACGGAAGCGCGCGCGCCCAGCAGCCGGTCGGCGATGAACCCGCCGGGTATGGCAAGCAGATAGACCGCCATCGTGTAGTTGCCGTAGACGAGCGCTGCGTCGGCGGTCGCGAACGCCAAGCCGCCGGCGTCCGCCGGTGCAACCATGAAAAGTGTCAGCAGGGCGCGCATTCCGTAGTAGGAAAAGCGCTCCCACATCTCGGCAAAGAACAGGGTGGAGAGCGCCCCCAGATGCCCTGGCGCAGCCGGTGCATCGTCCGTGGCAGCGGTTGACTTTGTCGGTGCCCCGTCCACGCCGCCATGCCCCCGGTTGGAATCGCCGCCGAGTTTGGCGCGTGGCATCGATGGCGGCAAGTCCGGGTTAGCTGCCGAACGAAGACTATGCAGGCCGCGGCCGCAGCGCCCTCGCGGCACCCAGAACGGCGAGGACGAGAGCGAAGGGCACGATTGCAGTCCAAGATCCCGCGGCCATCAGGCCCGCGCCGCCAGCCGCGAGGATCGACGCGAAGGCTTCCAGGAACGTCGAGGCGCGCGAGGCAACCTGCCGGCGGCGGAAGCTCGCGCGACGGGCCTGCGCGCGAAACAGGAGCTGAATGACGACGGCGGCACACGCCGACACGACGACACCGGCCCCGGTTGCGAGCCCCCCGAGTGGAGTGGCGATCGCCATTGCGACAACGAGCGGCAGTGCCAGCATTCCGACGAGTGCGAGCACCGAGATCACTTTGGCGACGAGGAGCTGGAGCGGCGAGACCGGTGCGGTGGCGACAAGGTCGGGCGCATCCTCGCCCGAGATGGCGAGCCAGGCCAGTCCGCCTGCGAGCTGTCCCGTCGCCATCACGATGACGGGTGCCAGGATCGTCGCGACGTCCTGATCGCCGCCGAACGAGCGCCACAGCATCAGCGCCGGCGGGATCAGATACAGCACCTGCATGAGCGATTGAGAGACGAGCCAGGGATCGCGGCGCAGCAGCAGCCATTCCTTCGCAACGAGCGTTCCGAGCCACGAGCGGCGGCGGAAGGCATCGCCGCTCGCGCGCTGTCGCCCGGCGGGTTCCTCCATGCCGTTGGCGGCGACGACGTGCGCGCCGAACGCAGCCGAAGCACGCACGATGACACCGGTGAGTGCCGCCATTGCAACTGCCATGACGACGGCAAGTGCACTGCCGTTGCCGGCGATCGCGCGAGCAGGCAGCCACACGCTGCTTTCTAGATCAGGTGCCGCGGCGATTAGCGCACCCGACGTAAGAACGTCGATCCGCGACATCGAGTTGTACGCCAGGATCGCCACGATCTGGATGCCGATGAGGAACGCAGCGCCGACCACGGCTGCCGCGATCTGCGCGATGAGGCGCGCGCGCTTGGGGCCGAAGAAGCGGAACATGGCGAGCGCACTGGCGATGGCTATTGCTGTCGCGAATGCGGCCAGCGCCGCCAGAACGCCATAGGCAGCAAGCCAGCGCGGACCATCGAGTACAGCGGCGACATTGATGAAGGGCGTGACGATGAGGCCCGACATCATAAGAGTCGAACTGGCGATCGCCGCCATACGGACTGAGAACAGGTGGCGCGCCGGAGCTGGTGAGGACAGGATGAGGTCGAGGTCGTCCCTGGCGTAGAAGGCGCGCGTGACCTGCTCCAGGGCCTGGGTCGTCATCATGGCAAGAGAAAGCAGCACCGTGCCGGTCAGCAGTACGAGAACCGGCACGCTGACCTCCATGCCGGCCGCGACGTGCGGGGCGAGCACGGCATAGGCGATACCGTGGATGCCGATGGCTGCAATTGCGGTGCCCGCGAGGATCGCACCGTCACACAGGCGGCGTCCACCCGACATGAGCTGCACCCAATCCCGCCAGGCGAGACGCAACTCGTGCCGGGCAAAGAACGCGAGCGTCGCAGTGCCGCTCATGCGGCCACCTGTGCAGTCGCGGCGGCCGCGTGTTCGTCGCCCGCCGCCCGTTCGGCCACCAGCGTCAGGAACACGTCCTCCAGACTGGCCTCGCCCGAGCCCGCGGTGGCACGCAGCTCGGCGAACGTGCCTTCCGCGACGAGCTTGCCACGCGCGATGACGCCGATACGGTCGGCCATGCGCTCGGCAACCTCGAGGATGTGTGTGGTCATGATGACCGTCACGCCCTGGCCGACGAGGTGACGCAAAACACTTTTGACCTGACGTGCTGACCCGGCATCAAGGCCTGTCAGGGGCTCGTCGAGGATGATGAGCTTGGGTTCGTGAATGAGCGCGCCGGCCAATGCCACTTTCTGGCGCATGCCCTTGGAGAACCCCTGGCAGCGCTCATTGGCGTTGTCGGAGAGGCCAAGCACATCCAGAAGCTGGTCGGCTTTCGCGCGTGCGGTCGCCGGCTCCATACCCCACAGTCCCGCGACTAAACCTAGATACTCGGACGGCGTCAGCTTGTCGTAAATCATCGGCTCGTCGGGCACCCACGCGAGCACGCGCTTTGCCGCGTTCGCATCCTGCGCGACGTCATGGCCGGCAATCTCGATCTGCCCGGCATCTGGGGTCAGCAGGCCGGCGACCATGCGCAGCGTCGTCGTCTTGCCGGCACCGTTGGGTCCGAGCAGGGCGTAGAATTGGCCGGGCGGGATTGTGACGGAAAGGCCGTCGACAGCCGGGGTCCGGAAAGTTTTGTAGAGGTTTCGAATGAGCAGGGCGGGGGCGAGATTGGTCATCGGGTACACGAATTCGATGGCGCGACGGGCGCTAGGGTGAGGGGGCGGAGTGCAAGCCCTGGATGGTCGCCGAGCCTACGCTGGCGGAGTTGAGCGAACGTGAACCCATGCCCGATCAATAGTCCAAGCGAAGCATTTCAATTGAGAATCGAAGAAAATGATCGAAGCCATTTCGATCTAGTGTCGTGACGGGTTCGTCGGGCCGTCCACTGAGGTCAATGCCGGACCAATGAAGAAAATCTGAAAGCGTGTAAGAAGCAGGTGCGACCGCACCCGCCGCAGTGACGACGGACAGGCGGGTGCCATTAACGTGCGAGCACGATAGCGGGAATTGCTCTCCCTCCTTCCAGATTTGAAGGGCTGGAAGCAAAGAATGGCGGCAGACGTGCCAAGCAGGCCTCGCGCCTTTCTCTCGTTCTTCCGTACGTATTCGAATTTTTGCGATAGGAGCCCAATGGATCGCATGTATGATGCCGATCCGGCCTCATAGTCGCCTGCCCTGCGTCGGTAGGCGACTCAGGTGCAACGGAACTCGACTTCGCAATTGCTGGTAGTCGGGAATACTGAACCTCTCGGTCGCCTGCTTCTCGGGCGTGGAGCTTATGGCCCCTAAGCAAAAACGAGCCGCCAAGAAGACGCGGCAGGCGAGCAATTCGTCACCCGCAGCAGATCATTCCACCCCGGCAACGAAACCCCGCCAGCGGCGCACCAAGTCGCCGAAGCAACCCGAGACCCCCATCGTCGCCATCGGTGCGTCGGCCGGCGGCCTGGAGGCGCTTGAGCAGTTGTTCCGCGCCCTGCGGGTCGATACGGGCTGCGCCTTCGTCGTCGTCCAGCATCTGTCGCCCGACTTTCCGTCCATGATGGATGAACTGCTGAGCCGTCAGACTCTCATGCGCATCTCGCAGATCAGCGACGGCATGCAGATCGAGCCGAACGTGATCTATCTGAGGCCGGCGCGCCAGACCCTGACGGTGAGTGACGGCAAGCTGCTGCTGGCGGACGAGGATACCAGCGCACACTTCTCCCTGCCCATCGACGCCTTTCTCAAATCGCTTGCGGCCGAGCGCGGCGGCGGGGCGATCGGCGTAATCCTTTCGGGAACGGGAAGCGACGGTTCCTTGGGCGCTGCCGTGATCCGCGAAGCCGGTGGTACGGTACTCGTCCAGGACCCCGCGAGCGCACGGTTCGAGGGCATGCCGCGCTCGATCATCGAGCGCAATCTGGCGAGCGCAGTGGCCTCTCCGTCCGGCCTGGCGATGATCGTGCACCGGCTGGCGACCGGTGAAGCCATCGCAGTCGAGGAGGAGGATACCGAGGACGGCCGGCCGCTCGATCCGGAGACGATCATCCTGCGCCTGCTCCAGCGTCGATGCGGAACCGACTTCGGCTATTACAAGATATCGACCGTCGGACGCCGCATCCGCCGGCGCGCCGAGCTGGCGCGCGTGGAGAACCTCGCCAAATACGTCGAAATGCTCCGCAAGACACCAGAGGAACTCGACCGGCTGACGAAGGATCTGCTGATCGGCGTGACGGAGTTCTTCCGCGATCCGGAGGCGTTCGTCAGCCTCCAGGAGCACGTCATCACGCCGATCGCGGAGGTGCTGGGCGGTGCGGAGCAGTTCAGGGTGTGGGTGCCCGGCTGCGCCACCGGCGAGGAAGCCTATTCGATAGCCATGGTTTTGAGCGAGGCGGCGCGCAAGGCCGGAGTGGAGCTCAACGCGAAGATCTTCGCCACGGACATCTTCGCTCCGGCGCTGGAGATCGCCGGCCGCGGAATCTACGACAAGGAAAGTCTGTCGCTGCTCCCCCAGGACCTCGTCGACCGCTACTTCGAGCCGGTCGGCAACCGCTGCCAGGTCAAGGCCGCGCTGCGGCGTCTCGTCGTGTTTTCTAGTCACGACTTGCTGAAGAACCCCCCATTCACGCGGATGGACCTCATCAGCTGTCGCAACCTGCTCATCTATTTCAACGAGGTCGCGCAGCGCAAGGTTCTTACCTACTTCCATCTCGCGCTCAATGTTAACGGCATCCTGTTCCTGGGCTCGAGCGAGACCTTGAGCGAGCTTGCCGACGGGGATGCGCCTCAGGCAACTGTTCAGCAATCCAGATACGTCGAATTGCTGTCGTCGAATTCTATGACAGCCGCGAGGGAGCTGCTGTCAGCATGGAGCGGTGCGGCCCGCATCAGCGGCAAAAGCGAGCCGCAGCCGCTTGGTCTCGATCACGTCCAACTCATTCAAAGCAACTGGCGTGCAGTGCTTCATCTTCAAATTAAACGCAATGCGGCGCTGCATTACGCATACGCAGTGAACAGCACGCGTACTCTACAAACTCGACGCCACTTTCCTGAACTCCAATAACCCAACGCCACGATACGATACTCAAGGCAACGTCACGCTCACGCTACAGACACGACGCCAGTACTCGCAACCTGCCTTCACCCGACCGTTGCCGGATCGGCTGAAACTCTTTTGTTTCCTTCACGTGGTAGTCTCGCCGCGAAGAACTTGGCCCGAGCAATCCCCGCTCGGTCGTCCACACGGGCGATATTGAAATTTCGGTCAGCCGAACTCGCCTTGAATGGCCGTCTCTCAGTCCGGCAGACAAGTTCATCTGTAGCCATCGCCCGAAGAATGAGCCCCAGCTCCCGGGCATGAAGGTCCTGCAACAGCGATCGCACGAGGCCGTCGTCCCTGGCGCTGCGCTCGAAGGCATTCCTGTCGAGGCTCAGAATTCGGCAGTCGGTGCGCGCCACACAGCGCGCGACGTGCCGGCCGCCACACTCCAGGATGAAAGGCGAACCGTGGGTGTAGGTCTGCCGGAAGGAAGCCCGGCGGGGCGGAACCACAAACTCGGCCTCGACGCAGCCGTCTTCAACGAGATAGAGGCGGCTAGCCTCATCACCCGCGTCGAAGAGTTGCTGTCCTTCTGAAAGGCCGATGCGTACGGCTGATGAGCCGTTCAAGGCCGCTGTCCAAATCTCGACGTTGTCAGTTTCGATTGAGGCCGCAGCCCCAAACACTGGCCGGTTCGACCACCCATTCGGCAATCGGCGAACCGGAACATCGATTGAAGCGCTTGCAATAGCAGACATGACGTCGTGACCTAAACCCACCCAAGACCCGACGATCAGGAAACCCTGAACAGGCAAAAAGCTAAAATTTTAGAGCCCTCAACGAAAGGTAGTGAGTCGAACGTAACCTGATGGTCATGCAACAATGTCCGGGTTTGGATTAAGTCGCACGGCTCGCTTCGACTCATTGATTCGTCTGGATATTCGAAATACGCCGGAGGACTGAGTTTCCAATTGGTGCTCCTCTGGCGGAACTTCGACCTTCTACGAAGGTCTCAAGCTGAGGAGATCATCGGGCGAGACGGGGCGAAGTTTTCCACAGATCTCTGGGTCCGGCCTCATTGTCTGCCATTCGCAGGGCTGCCGGAGGCGCTGAATGTGCAGATCGAAGTCGGCTGATCGTCTCCTCGACGTGGGGAGGTCACCGGAGGGCCGCGATACGCAAGGCGATCGAACTGGCCAAGTAGATACTCCGGGATGATGGGGTGCGTGTGTGGACGGGAGCAAGGCGCTGGCCGCACCGGCAAGCCGACAAGCGATGGGCGAGTTCTGACGCCCCGATCTGGAGCTTCGATCGGGTCGAGCAAACATGGCTGCGTCTGGACCGAGTTCCCCTTCAGGCCCGCGGACGGTATGGGCGAGCACCGTTTCGCCTCTTGTGGAGGGTCTCAGAGGGGCTTTCCCCGAACATTCCTCGATAGGCCAGTGAAAACCGGCCGAGATGGGTGAGCCCACAGGAGATAGCAATCGCAGTGACGTTCTCATCTCCCGTAGCAATCAACAGCCTGCGGCGTGCCTCTTTAAGACGGATCGCATTCAGCGTCGACCAAAGTGTCCTTCCATCAGCTTTTTGAAATGCTGCTTGCAGCGAACGTGGATGTACATTTATGCCAGTCGAGATGCGCGCAAGCGTCAAAGCCTCAGAGAAATGAGCCTGCATAAAATCTTCGGCTTCACGAACAAGGCGTACGGGGGCCATGGTCCTGCTTTTTTTGCCGGCATCGAATTGTCCCTCCAGAAGTTTTCGCAGATGCTCGAACAATAATGCTTCTGCGAGTGCGCAAGCCTGAACCGACGCAAGTGAGGAGTGGGCCGATCGTCCTTCCCGCGCGAAATAGTCGATCAGCACTCTCAGGCTCTCCACATCTGAATGAGCTGTAGGTACGAATGGTTCTTCGAGCCTGAAGTTGCGGTCGTCGGCCCGCGTCCAGTGCAATTCTGAACACGAGATCGGTACCTTCAGCAAGCAGGCCTCAAAGGTGCCTAGGCGCGGAGGCTCAACTCGTGTCCACCTGCGGCTGGGCCCCAATACGATGAGGCCACCCGCTTCAGCATGACGTTCTCGGTTACTGCATTTGACGTCGACAGTACCTTGGGAAGGCAACATGAGGGTGAGCGAACCCTCATCTGTTACCTCAATTTCATGTCCGGATGATCGGACCACCATGGCATTCACGCCGCTGCGGGTAAATTCGGCAATCGAGACGCACAGGCGTTTGCACGGCGCATCATTCAAATGAAAGCTGGTCGACCAACACGACGGTATGGAGCTGTACTTTTCCGACGGACGATCCCCATCGTCCCACGAGTAGGCGTTGAATTTGAACATGACGGGCTAGTCTCCAACTTGGCGTCTCGCGGCAAAAGCGCACCTGCCAGAGCTACACGCCGAATGTCTCAACGGTAACGATTGCGCGGACCAGGAGCCCACATGTCCCGCTTCCAAGTGTGAGTCTAGTTGCCGGGTGGCTGTGACGCCAGCACTCAAATAAT
The DNA here is from genome assembly GCA_050250815.1 of Hyphomicrobiaceae bacterium. Taxonomy (GTDB): domain Bacteria; phylum Pseudomonadota; class Alphaproteobacteria; order Rhizobiales; family Hyphomicrobiaceae; genus JAEUMD01. The sequence goes on along the minus strand of JBFWNY010000028.1, from coordinate 2,620 downwards.
GATCTGTGTCTCCTTCCGGGCGCAGAGGTTTTTTCCGGCGGCGACAAGTTCCACACAGCCTCGGCCACAAGCCCCGTGCCACTCCCCGAAACGAAATTCGCTCGGGAATATTCCGCAACCCGAATAGTCTGACACCATATCGATGACATCAATCGTCGAGCACGTGTGCGAATCCTCCGAGCGCGCAAAGTGCTCCACGCCCGCGGACACAAGAGGAGTCTGAAGGACTTCAGCGCATGGAGCCTATCCCGGTTGTTTGTTCGGCATTATGCGGGGCTATCCAATTTGCGAACGGATATCCTATTTGCGCATTAAACCAATGGCTTGCGCGCCACAAAGAAATCAAATTCATGCTAAATAGCCGTGTGCGCCTGTAGCATCGGGAGGATGCTTTGCGGGCTTGCTGTCATCGCTTCTGGTAGGATTCAGAAGCAAAATAGAGAGTGAAGAAAAGTGACAACCAATAGAAATCTAATTGTCGTGGCCACAATGGCTTTCTCATTCGCGAGCGGCCTTGGTGGGGCAAAGGCTGAGGACTGGCGGGATGGCGCTTACCCTTATGCCAGACAGCATCACCACGTGTGTCAGGAAAAGGCCGTTCGTCTCTGGAAATTCGAGCATGCAGTGACGCGCGATCATAAGTTGACCAAAGACGAACTGGTGCTTGTTGCCTTGCTGAAAGCCGACCTTGACAAGACGTGCGGGGGGTACCGCCTTCGCCGTGTCCGTGAGCTGCAGCATGGTGGTTGGCGATGACACCGTCACACATCAGGATATCGGACTCTCGACTTCTCCGACCCAACGGTGCAGCAGACGTTCTCCGACGGCACCACCGTCATCAATGTCGAGCGCGTTCAGGTGACGACCGGCAGCGGCAATGACACAATCACCGGCGGTGCACTCAACGACACAATTTTCCAAGAACCTCGTCGAGGCTGTAGTCGATCAGATCGTTGTCACCACCACCACCGTTGATGACATCGTCTCCGGCCATCCCGCGGAAGCGCTCGTTCTCATCGTCACCGGTCAGCGTATCGGCATGCTGGGAGCCGCGCACCGCCTCAATGTTGGAATAGGTTTCGGCGTTGCCATAGCCATCATCTGCTACCGTCACGCCACCGCCACCGGTAAAGGTCAGCGTGACGCCCGCGGGAGAGTCAAAGAAGTCCGCCTCATCAAAGCCATCGCCGCCATCGATGGTGTCGCTCCCGTCGCGGCCCCGGAAACGCTCATTGCCGCTGCCTCCGGTCAGATCGTCATTGTGGGCCGACCCATATACGGCCTCGAAATTGGAAATGGTATCACCCGTCGCGTGTCCGCCGGATGCGGCATTCGTCGACAGATTGATGGTCACGGCCGACGTCGATGCAAAATAATTCAGGATGTCAAATCCATTCCCGCCGTCGAGGATGTCACCACCGCCACCGCCCTGGATGGTGTCGTTGCCCTCTTCCCCATAAATGGTGTCGACACCGGCGCCGCCGTTGATCGTGTCGCCGCCATCACCACCGAATAGTGTGTCGTTGCCGCCGTTGCCGCTAATGGTGTCGTCGCCCCCCGCGCCCCCCATGATGTCGTCCTGGGTGCCGCCGGTGACCGTGTCGTCGCCCGCCAGAATGAGGCCGGCCGGATCGAGGGAATTGTACAGGGCAACCAGCGAAACACTGATCCCGGTAATCTCTTCGAGCAGTGTCACCCCGTCAGTGTCGAGGCGGCGCAAGGAGGTCATCGTGCCTGCGGTCGGCACATTGGAACCATCCAGCGCGAGGCCCGTACCGTTGATCTCGCCGAATGTCCCGTCGCTGTATTCGATGATTATCTGGTTGGGCAGCCCCGTTGAATCGTCGACGAGCCACTGGAGAACGTCACCCCAGAATTGTCCCGTGCTGATTGGCGTGTCCGTGCGTGTCCAAGAGCCCATGACGCTGCCTCCCACAAGAAACGCTAGAATACTCAGTGCCGCCGAAAATTCGTGGAGACACTAAACGGATAATGCCGTTAGCGGATGATACCGGTTTCTAATGATGCCGCCTTCTACCGGGCAAAATTTATTGCCGGGTACCAACCAAAGTTTACTGCCGATGGGTTGGTTTGAACAGCTCGATTCCGCTGACTAAGATACGCCGGCCCGAAAACGCCTTCGCCACTTCAGCGGCCCAAATGCTCCCCGGCGGCATGCTGACTTCACGCGATTAGTATTTCTGCGCCGAAGCCGGCGGCACAGGCGGTGAGTTCGTATTGCCTCGCAGCACCAGTTGGAATTCGGGCGCGATTTCGCCGAAGATGTCGCCCTCGATGATCGTCAGGTTGTGCACCGCGTCGCAAGAAGAGTACCTCGCCGCAAGAGGTCCGGCGATCCATGCCGAAAAAGTCTTCAAGGCCTCTCTACTCACCGGAATAAGGTGCGTCGAAATCGTTTTAGCGAACTTGGTTTGCACTTCCCCAGCATCTTGCAAGACGAAGCGATCTTGTGAATGACGTGGTGGGTGACCGCTGACCCTGCCCCCATCTTGCCCTCGGTCATAACGAGAGTCCGTTCTGGTTTTGGGCCTGTTCGGCCCGGGCTCTGAACTCGGCTGGTGTCAACCCGCCGAGGCTCGTGTGGGGACGCGAGCGATTG
>JBFWNY010000027.1:0-53925 GCA_050250815.1 Hyphomicrobiaceae bacterium | reverse complement strand
GCTTGCCCGTCTCGTGATGCAATGCGAAGCGGCCCAAGACCTCCGGGCGCAGCAACCAGTGCTCATAGAGCTGCGTTGGCAGCTCCACGAAGTCACGACTCACCGACGTGCCCGACAACGTCGGATAGGTGACGTCCGACAGCAAGCCGTGCAGCCCGTGCCCGAACTCGTGAAACAACGTGCGCGCATCGTCGATCGACAGAAGCGTCGGGCGCCCGTCGCCACCGCGCGCAAAGCTCATGACGTTGACGATGATCGGGCGCTCGCCGCGGCCGAGCTTGTGCTGCGAACGGAAACTCGACATCCATGCGCCCGAGCGCTTCGAGGCCCGTGCGAAATAATCTCCCAGGAACAGGCCGACGTGACCGCCTTTTGCGTCCAGCACCTCCCAGGCGCGCACGTCCTCGTGGTAGCGCGGCACGTCCTCGCGCGGCACGAATGAGAGGCCGAACAGCTTGTTCGCGCAGTCGAACGCCGCAGCGATCATCTGCTCGAGCTGCAGGTAGGGGCGCAGCTCGGATTCGTCGAGAGCGAATTTCTCGCGGCGCACCTTGTCGGCATAGTGCCGCCAATCCCACCCGGCGATTGGCGCGTTTGAGCCCTCGGCGCGCGCGGTGGCCGCGAGCATCGCCTTTTCCTCCTCCGCACGCGCGCGGGCATGGCCCCACACCTGCTTCAACAGGCCGCTCACGGCCTCTGGTGTCTTGGCCATGGTGTCGTCGAGCGCATATGCGGCGAACGTTTCGTAACCGAGCAAGCGTGCGAGCTCGGCGCGCAAGGCCACGATCTCGGCCAGGATACCGCGATTGTCAGTCAGGCCTTCGTTGCTGCCGCGCGAAATCCAGGCCCGCCAGGCTTTCTCGCGCAGATCGCGGCGCGCTGAGAATGTGACGAACGGCTCGATACTGGAGCGCGCCAGCGTCACAACGTGCTTGCCCGGAACGCCGCGCTGCTCCGCTTCGCGCGCGGCACTCGACCTCAGGTCGGCGGGCAGACCGGCCAGATCGCGCTCACCGTCAAGTACGAGCTGCCACGACTGCTCGTCCTTGAGAACGTTCTGCATGAACGTCGTGACAAGCGTCGCAAGGCGGGCATTGATCTCGCCGACACGCTTCTTCTGTCTGGGCTTCAGCCGTGCGCCGGCGCGAACGAATGACAGATGCGTGCGCTCGAGCAGCCGCATGGCCTCGTCGTCCAGCTTCAGGCGATGCCGCCGCTCGTGCAGTGCATCGATACGCTGATACAGGCGGGCATCGAGCAGGATCGCGGTGCCGTGCGCGGCGAACTTCGGCGAGACGCGTTGGGCGATCTCCTGCAGGGCCTCCGAGGAGCACGAGCCCTCAAGGTTCCAGAAGACCGAAGATATGCGATCAAGGAGCGCGCCGCTGCGTTCGAGCGCGACGACGGTGTTGGCGAAGGTGGGACGCGCCGCACTGCGCGCGATCGCCTTCACCTCTTTGCGATGCTCGGCGAAGGCGCGGGCCAATGCTGGCTCGAAGTGAGCGGGCTCGATACGATCGAACGGAGCGACTGCGAACGGCGTGCGCCAGCGCTCGAGCAGCGGATTGCCGACACGTGGCTTTGACGCCGCGCGCGCCGCCGGGCTGGCCTTCGCCTGCCGCGAAGGCTTGGCCGACGGACGCACAGCGGCCACGACTGCCGTCGATCTGGCCGTTTTGCGCGAGGCTCCGCCCCTGACCTTCCTCATCACCGTCCCTCCTGTCGCGCGCCTGCTGGCCTTTGCAAACCGGGCGCGGCCACGTCCTCTGGGGAACCAGATAATGCGTCGATGCCTGACAGGACAACCGCATTGGCAAAGGCGGGGGCCCGGCTAAGCGGGCCTGCGGTCGCCAAAATGCAGCGAGGGCCGGCTTGGGGGAACCGGCCCTCGCGTGCGCCTTTCGACGCCAACCTCAAGGAGAGGAGTTGTTGTCCGTCGCGCCGCGATATTTCAGGTCCAGGGGGCTGGGGGCTGCTGATCCGGAACCGACTTCATCGCGATGCGCTCGCAACAATCATATTGGTATTCGAGCAATGTGTTCCGGTAAGGACCCGATCTGGACCATGTAATGGCGAACGATGTCGAAGTTTCGAACGCAGACGTATGACAAATCATCAAAGCAAAAACGGCCCGGTCCAGGAGATGATCTCGGAGGGAATTGGGGGCTGATTTCCGAGATGGCGTGGACCGGGCCGAGAGCCGATGGCTGATACACTTGCACTGCCAATGCGGCGCCGCATGGGTGCGTTTATGACCTTCTCGTGATTTTTGTTGCCGCGTGTTTCAGCATCCCAGCGCAAAGCCATGCCCAGCGGCCCTTTTCCGATCCCACAAGCCTTGATCGTCACGGCGATTGCGGTGATGATGACGTGCTCGTGACAGGGAGGCGCGTTTTGAGCGAATCCGAGCCGATAGTTGACTTGAGGCCGGCCCTGGCGCGGCGGTCCTCGTCAAGCTCACATAGCCCTTCCGACCACGCTGCGGAGCTGTCCGCAGTCACCGTATTCGACCGGCGCGAGTTGTCCGAGATCTTCCGCATTTACGGTCGTATGGTCGCCGCTGGCGAATGGCGCGACTATGCCCTCGATATGGGCCGGGACCGCGCAGTGTTCTCCGTATTCCGGCGCGCCAGCGAGTGTCCGCTTTACCGCATCGAAAAGGTGCCCAGGCTCGCCCGCCGGCAAGGCGCCTATGCCGTCGTCTCGGCCACCGGCCTGGTCCTGAAACGCGGCCCGGACCTGCGGCGCGTGCTCGCGGTGCTCGACAAGAGCTTGAGCGTCGTGCGTTGAACCGACCAGCTCGCCGGGTGTGGGCCTGGAGGGTTCAGTCCTGCGGCGCTGCCGCGTCGCCAATTCCAAGCTGACGCCGCATGTAAAGCACGTCGTGCCATCGGCCGAGTTTGAAGCCCAGCGCCTGCAGCCGTCCCGCCTCCCGGAAGCCCAGCGCACGGTGCAGGGCGACAGAGCCCTCCGCTGCATCAGGCGCAATCAGAGCCACCATCTGACGGAAACCTGCCGCTTCGGTGGCTGCGATCACACCGCTGAGAAGCGCGCGGCCGAGCCCGCGGCCCTGGGCGGACGGAGCGACGTAGACCGAATCCTCGACAGTCCAGCGGTAGGCGGGCCGTGCGTTGTACGGCCGTGCGTAGGCATAGCCCTGCACCCGGCCATCGCGGGTCGCCACCAGGTAGGGGCAGCCTGCCTCCAGCACCTCCTGCCAGCGCCGCTCCATCTGGAGCGTGTCGGGCGGCACAGTGTCGAACGTGGCCGCGCTCGACCGTACATAAAAAGCATAGATCGCCGTCACGGCCTCGATGTCTGCCTGCCTCAGTGGCCGGACTTCTGGCTCCCCGCGATGCGCCATTCGTTCAACCTCCGACAGGCCCGCAACATCGAGCGGCCCTGCCCGAACGCAAAAGGCCCTGCCTCTTACGGCAGGGCCTTCGCATTATGCACTTCGATCAGCGCTTACTCACGGCCGCCGAACAGGGACAGCAGCGAGGTGAACATGTTGACGAAGTCGAGGTACAGGCTGAGGGCGCCGAAGATCGCCGACTTGGCGACTGCGGTCGCGTCCCCGGCGAGCATGTAATACTCGTCCTTCAGCCGCTGCGTGTCGTAGGCGGTCAGGCCCGCGAAGGCCAGCACACCGAGCGCCGAGATGGCGAACTGGAGCGCCGACGACTGCAGGAAGATATTGACGATCGTCGCCAGGATCAGGCCGACCACGCCCATGATCAGGAACGAACCCCAGCCTGACAGGTCCTTCTTGGTCGTGTAGCCCCACAGGCTCAGCACGGCGAACGCGGCCGCCGTGATGAAGAACATCTGCACGATGGACGCACCGGTGTAGCGCAGGAAGATCGTGGAGAGCGACGCGCCCATGACGGCGGCGAACGTCCAAAACGTCAGCTGAGCGCCAGAGACGCTCATCTTGTGGGCGCGGAAGCCGATGAGGAAGATGTAGGCGAGCGGCGCGAACGCCACCACGTACATGAGCGGCGAGCCGAACACAGCCTTACCAGCCTCGGTGAGCATGACGCCGTTACGCAGCGTGGCCACCGCCTGGCTGGGGTCGCTGGTGGAAAGCATCGCGAAGATGGCATAGGCGATGAGGCCGGTGACCGCGACGCCGGCCGCCATGTAGTTGTAGATGCCGAGCATATGGGACCGGAGGCCCTGGTCGACGTAGCCGGCTTCCTGGGCAACGGGACCAGCCGACGTCCGGTAGCGCCTGTCAATCTGAGCCATGGTGGTGTGAACCCCTTTCGGTTTCGGTTGTCCGGTTTTGCGGACGCTACGGGAATATGAATGCTCCGCGTGTCGCCTTCAAGGCCCTGGCAGCGCAAATTCGACAGCGCCGCGAGGATTTACTAAGGCTTTGCCATAAATGAAGAAATGCTACTCGGAGCGCAGGTAGGGGACCGGACGCGCGGCGAGCACCTGCCACGTGCCGGCGCCACCCAACAGCACGACAAGTGCTGTCGAAATGCCGAGCGCCAGCCCCACTGCCGCCCAGGAGAAGGTGAACGCGACGTCCATCACACCTTCCAACGCGACCCAAGCCGCCAGCGCACCAAAGCCGACCGCCAGCGCGGCCGTCGCCGCAGCGATGATCAGATACTCGAGCACGTGCGCCGCCAGAATGCGTCGCCGCGTGGCACCCAGGGCCTTGAGGATGACCGCCTCCAGGATGCGGCGGCGCTGCACGGTGGCAAGCGCCCCGGCGAGCACCAACGCTCCGGCCATCAGCGTCACCAGCCCTGCTACTCGCACGGCCGTCATTATCTTCCCGAACACCTCACTGAAGGCGTTGATGGCATCCTTCACGCGGATGACGGTAACCGTGGGATAGGCCTTGCCGACCGCGCGGGCGACTTCCGCCTCCGCGGCCAGCGGCGTGCCCGCCGGCAGCGCGACGGTCGCCAGCAGATTGTGCGGGGCGCCCTTGAGCGTATTGGGCGAGAAGACCATCACGAAGTTGATCGCCAGGCTCTCCCAGTTCACTTCGCGCAGGTTGGAGATGCGCGCCGTCAGGTTCCGACCGAGCACGTTCACAGTCACCGTATCGCCGAGCCCCACACCCAGTTGCTTGGCGAGTTCGGCCTCGAACGAGACGAGCGGCTCGCCGTCATAGCCAGGTCCCCACCAAGTTCCGGCAACGACCTTGGAGCCCTCGGGAACCGTATCGGAATAGGTGAGCCCGCGGTCGCCCCGCAGCACCCATTCGGCTTCGGGCGGTGCCTTGATGCTTTCGACGGGCCGCTCGCCAAGCCGCACCAGCCGCCCCCGCAGCATGGGAGCACTCTCCACTTTTGCGTCCTGAGAGGCCGACCGCACGACGTTCTGCACGGCGTCCATGTCCTGCCGAGGAATATCGAGCAGGAAATAGTTGGGCGAGTTGGCGGGCAGCCGCGTCGTCAGTTCGTTGACGAGGGAGGCATCGGCGAGCGCGACGGCGACCAGCAGCGATAGACCGGCCCCCAGCGACAGGATGACGGAGCGGGTCAGTCCGCCGGGCGCCCCGATGTTGGCGAGTGCCAGGGCGAGCGCGGGGTAGCGTGGACGCGGCAGCCGCCGCGCCACCCAAGTCACAGCGAAGCCCAGCAACAGGAACACGCCAAAGACAACGACGAGCCCGGCGACGAAATAAGACGCGATGCGCTGCGAGTCGGAGGACAGAATCACGCCCGCCGCCAATACCAACCCCACGAGCGCGATGGCCGCAACGATCGCCGGTCGCGGCCACGTGCGGCCTTCGTCCACTTCGTCGCGAAAAAGCACCGCCGGCGCGACGCGTTCGGCCAGACCCAGCGGCCATAGCGTAAACAGCGCGGAGACGAGAAAACCATAGCCCGCAGCCACCAGCACGGTGCCCGAGGACACGGTCAGCGTCGTTGGAAAAGGCAGCGCATCCGCATAGAGGCCGTGCAGCGCCTGCGGCACGACGAGGCCAAGTGCGATGCCTGCGGCGACGCCCACCGCGGCCATGACCGCGACCTGCAAGAGAAACAGGCGCAGCACCAGGCCATTGGTGGCGCCAAGGCTCTTCATCGTCGCGATGACCTTGCGGCGGCGGTCGACAAACGTTTTCACGGCATTGGCGACACCCACGCCGCCCACCAGCAGCGCGGTGAGCCCGATGAGCGTTAGGAACTGGCGCAAGCGCTCCAGGGTGCGCCGGATCTGCGGCGAGGGATCGCGGCGGTCGCGCACGGTGAACCCCGCTTCTGGAAACTCCTGCTTCACCGCATCGGAGAAGCGCTGAAGCGCGGCATCGCCCGACGCGCCCTCAGATGCGTCGCCCGCGCCACCGTCGAAGGTCAGCGCATAGCGCCAGCGCACCAGCGCCCCCGGCTTCAGCAATCCGGTTGCGCGGAACGCTTCCATCGGCACCAGAATGCGCGGCCCGAACGTCAGCCGGTCGGAAATGCTGTCGGGCTCGGTCGCGATCGCGGCGCCCACGACCAGCTCCGCTTCGCCGATGCGAAAGCGGTCGCCGACCTTGAGCCGCAACCGCTCGAGTAAAATCGGGTCGACCGCGGCGCGATGCTGCCCGCCGGCCGTCGCGATCGCGGTCGCAAGGTCGCCGCCTCCCACCAGCTTGAATTCGCCCACCAGCGGATAGGCACCGTCCACACCCTTGAGCTCGACGAGCGCCTGCTCCTCGCCGTCGAGCGAGCGCGCCATCGTGCGCATCGCCGCCGTTTCGCTCAAGTGTCCGCGTGCAGCAAGCCAGGCGCGCTCGGCCTCGGTCACCGGCGCATGCGTCCGCTGCAGCGTGGCGTCACCGCCCAGAATGAGACGGCCCTGACGGTCGAGACCATCCTTCAGCGCATCGGTCACCGAGCCGACGGCGGTGATCACCATCACGCCCAGCGCAACACAAAGAATGAACACGATGAAACCGCGCAGGCCGCTGCGCAGTTCGCGCAGAGCAAGTCCCACAAGCCGTGGAAGGCCCATGCGGCCATGGTCATTCGACTTGGACGGAGACGGCACACCGGCCCCGGTGGACAGGACGTTCATGCGCCAGCCGTCCCGTCGCCCGCGAGCGCTCGCTTCTCGGCACCTGCGCTTGCTTCTGTCGTGCTGTCGGCCACGATCCGGCCGTCTGCCATGCGGAGAATGCGCCCGCAGCGCGCGGCAAGCTGCTCGTCGTGCGTGACGAGAATGAGCGTCGTACCGTGCCGGCGATGCAGATCGAACAACATTTCAACGATCTGCCGGCCAGTGGCGCCGTCGAGATTGCCGGTCGGCTCGTCCGCCAACAGCAATGCCGGCCTGCGGCTCAGTGCGCGGGCCAGCGCCACACGCTGCTGCTCGCCACCTGACAGCTCGGCGGGAAAGTGATCGACACGCCGCTCCAGCCCGACCTCGCCCAGCAGCATCCGCGCCGTCTTGAAGGCGTCTCGATCACCCGCAAATTCCAGTGGCAGGGCGACGTTCTCCAGCGCCGTCATGGTGGGCACGAGATGGAACGACTGGAAGACGATGCCGATTTCTCGCCCGCGCAGTAACGCCAGCTCGTCCTCGCTCATGCGCGACAGGTCGTGGCCGGCGACGATCACGCCCCCGGTGGTCGCGCGCTCCAAGCCCGCAAGGATCATGAGAAGCGACGTCTTGCCAGAACCGGACGGCCCGACGATAGCCACCGACTGGCCAGCAGGGACGTCGAGATCGACCTCATCGAGAACCCGGATCGGACCCGCCCGGCTCGTCAGCGTCAGGGCGACGCCGTCCAGCAGTACCGCGCTCTGCACGATGTCCTGCCCTCGTCGCTCTGGTCCTGCCTGCCTCACGGTCGTCATTGCTCGCTGTTTTTCTGGTTCTAGTGGCGGTGCGCAGCCCGCTTCGGATCGCATTGCGCTGCTGCCTGACGAAGTTGCATCGCCCTTGCGACACGCCGGCATAGTTTCTACGTCAAGAGCACCCATTGGATGAGGCATGAGGCGGAAACATGTTGGCAGTAGCGCGTGATTCTCGCCAGGATGGCCGGCACATGGGACCTGTCCATCATGTTTTCAATCTCGCCGTCGCGTTGTCGGTCCTACTGATGATACTCGCAACAGCCGTCGTGAACGCCCAATCCGGCGAGCGTCCGTTGCGTCTCGTCGCACTCGGTGACAGCCTGACCGCCGGCTACGGCCTCAGGCCAGGCCAGTCCTTTCCCGACGTTCTGCAGAAGGCCCTCACCGGCAAGGGCGTCGCCATAGAGGTGATCAACGCAGGCGTTTCCGGCGACACGACCTCCGGTGGCCTGGAACGGCTCGACTGGGCGGTGCCGGACGATGCGGATGCCGTCATCGTCGAGTTGGGCGCCAATGATGCCTTGCGGGGCCTGCCGCCCGAAAGCGCTCGACGCAACCTCGATGCGATCCTGACGCGGCTCTCCGCGCGCGGCCTGCCGGTTCTGCTTGCCGGCATGCGCGCACCCGAAAATTGGGGCTCCGACTATCGCGACAAGTTCGCCTCTATCTACAGCGATCTTGCCCAAAAGCACGGCGCGATCCTTTATCCGTTCTTCCTCGAAGGCGTCGCCCTGAACCCCAAGCTGAACATCGCCGACGGCCTGCATCCCAATGCACTCGGAATTGCCCGTATCGTCGAACGCATGCTCCCCACCGTCGAAGAACTGATCGAGAAGGCGCGTCAGCGCCGCACCGCGCCCGCCGCCGGGAAAAGCTGAAAGGCTCGGCAATCCGCATCGACAGCATTACCCTGCACGGACCGCACGAAAGGACCGCCATGCCCAGGCTGTTCGCTGGCATCGAGCTTCCCGAGGACATCCAGGAGCGCCTGACCGATCTGGAGGCGCCGCTGCCCGGCGTGCGCTGGATCGAGGCGGACAACCTGCACATTACGTTGCGCTTCGCAGGCGACGTCGACAAACGGCAAGCCAACGACTTCGTCGAGATGCTGGCCGGTATCGACGTACCAGCTTTTGAGGTGACGATCTCCGGGCTCGGCACGTTCGGCGGCAAGGAGCCGCGCGCACTGTGGGCAGGTATCGAGCGGTGCGATCAGCTCGATTCCCTGCAGCGCGCGACCGAGCGTGCAGCACGCGCCGCCGGTCTGCCGCCGGAGACGCGCGGGTTCAGGCCTCACATTACGCTCGCCCGCTTCAATCACCCGCGCATCGAGGCGCTGGCGCGCTATCTGGAACGGCACGGGGGCTTCCGCCTGCCACCGTTCTTCGTCGGGCGCTTCGTGCTGTTTTCGTCACGACCCAACATCGGCGGCGGCCCTTACGTTGTTGAAGAGGCATTCCCATTGTCCGGCGCCGCCTGGGACAGCGACGACGAGCGCGACATGGACCCGGGCGGTGCGCAGTGGTGAGACGGCCCGCGTCTCAGCGCGCATCACCAGGCCACACGAACTTGTTGCCGCCTCCAAAGCTCGAAAAGCCTACCGGCTGATGCCTGGAGCGCTGCTGCACCCCGAAGCGCGCTTGCCGATCGCCCCGGTAGACCCGGCGATGGCGTGACGCATCTTCCATTCTCACTCGTGCTGGCGACGATGCGGCGGGCTCCACTGGGACCAACGCCGTCGACGGTTCTTCGGCCAGACCGGGCCCGACTCCGCCAGGCACCGAATGATCCTCAGCCGGCTGGGTCCCCACTTGTTCGCCACCCCAGACGTCATGCGAGGCGCGACTTGAATTTGGCGCGGCGGCCAACTGCTCGACGAGCGCCCCCCGAGCCGTCGCGCGCACCGGGTTGGCCGAGGGGGCGGCCATCTCGACCGGCCGGCGAGCCGCTTGCCGCTGCGCGGCCGCTTCCTCGCGCTGCCTGCGTTCGACTTCCGCGCGTATCGCCGCGAGCTTGTACTCGGCGTGCCGCATCCGTTCGGTCATGGCCCATGGCGGCGGCCGGCAGGTGCAACCCTCCACCAGCTTCTTGCGATACAGGAAGGCCGCCTCGAGCTGGTCGTAACGGCGACCGGCCAGATCCGTCATGGCCGCGGGATCGGCTTCGTCACGGTCATGGTAGAACAGCCTCGCCTCCGTATCGCAGGTGGCCTTGCACGCGTCGGAAGCCTTGTAGAGCTTGCCGCGCGTGATGCGATCCGCTACCGGCCAGTAGTAGCCGTCGCACGTGCGCACGCAAACAGCGCGCAGCCTTCCCGACGCCGATTGACGGGGCTCGTCGTAGCCGGAGTCATCACCATCGCTTCTCGAATACTGATAGATCGGAACGCTACGGTATGACGAAGGGGGGATGACGGTGCGCGACTGCTGCAAGCCGCCACCCCAGCCAAACAGGCTCTGAAACAATGATTGCGCCGCGGCCGGTCGCGAACCGGTAACCAGCGAAAGGAACAGCAATGCCGCAACGGCAATGTACAAGGGTGGTCTGCCCCGTGCAGGCGAACAACAGAACATGAGCAATTTTGACTCTGGACAGCCAACACGTTGAAGGTTGCAGCGGCGACGCGGCGGCCATCGGCGTTCGCGACAATCCGTAGCCTTCACCATGCAAACGCTTGGCAAATTTTCCCTGAACGCGCGCGAGCCGACGCCGCACCGGCGCAGCTTTACCGCTGCCGGCCGCAGGCCTCGTCAGGCAACGTCAATAGAAGTTGCGAGCAAAAACTTCGCGCACAGTGCCGCCGCGCGGAGCGCCGGCCGCATTCGGCCCGTTACCCCAGATCAGGCTCTTGAAGATGTCACCCGACTTGGCCAGGACTTCGGCCTGCCCCCGGCGCGCCTGGCGACGTGCTGTCGCGCGGTGCGATCGCGCCCCTTTCCTCGCCGTTCGGCTGACGACCGTTTCCACGACTGACGGCTTGGCGTGAGCGGAAGGCTCGGTTTCGGCTTCAACGACGAGTGGAGGCACTTCCACCAGCACGCGCATGTCCGGTACCGGTGTCGCCGCCGTGGCTGGCGTGCCCGGAGACCGTACGGGTAGCGACGTGGATCCGACCGATGTCGCATCAAGTCGCGCGACAACTGCTCGGCCAGGAACGAAATCACGTCCGAGCTTCTCCCGCGGAGTGACCACCGCCGTCACCTGCACCCGACTTGCTTCGATCTTTGGCGTGCTCGCCGCAACGGCGTGCTGGAGCCGATCGATTTCCGCCACATCGACCGGCGCGCCGTCTCGCTGAAGCTGCTCCAACGCATACAGGCGGTGACGGTCGCGGGACGCCTGCTCCCACGGCTGGGCTTTGCACGAACAGCTGGGCGAGGCTCCGCGCCGGAAGGCGAAGGCTGTGGGCATGGCGACGTACGAGCGGCCCTCCAGATCCATCATGGTCTCGGCGCTGCCGCCCGGATTGCGGTACACGAACAGGCGTGCAGGCGATCCGCAGCCTGCGCGGCATCGCGCTTCGTCCCGGCCGAAGTGCTCGCGTCGCGTCGAAAAGCTGATGGGGTAGAAAGCTCCGTCGCAGAGGCGGACACACACGGTCCGGAAGGTCTCTCCGTCGCCGGCGTACCAGGTGGCCCCGCTATCTCCCACGACGTGCTCTGCAACCGAATTCTTCAGTGCTGCGATTTCGTCCGGCTCAAGCCTGGCAACCATCAGCGGAGCCGGGCGGGCGTGCTCGAAAGCTGTCGAGGGTTGCGACCCGCGCGCCCCGCCGCTGCCGCGCTCCTCCAGCGCAGCCGGCTGGTGCGACGGAGTGCTTGCCGGCGTGGCCACGCGAACCGCACGGGTCGGCACCTCGAGCACCGCATCGTCGATATTGGCGACAGTAGCCCGTTCGATCAGGTGGCTGGCCTGCGGCACGACGATGCGGCCCAGCGCCCAATCGGCACCCAAGAACCCGCCGGCCAACATGGCCGCGTAAACGGCACCTTTGGCGATCTTCGCACCGGCCAGATGCCACACTACTCGACTGAACAGCGGCACAGCGCTACCCCAAACTCACGTGCACACTTACTGTAGCCGCCAATGCTCCGCGTGCCAACCAACTTAACAACGTATTCTCAAAGGAATCTCTGTTGGTTAATTCGTCGAACGCACAGCAATGCTTATGCCCCGCAAACCGGCGCGTACGAGCGCGGCAGCCATCCCTCGCCGTCCATGTAAGCGGGCGCAACTGCGACGTAAAGAAACGATCGGCAATTGGATTAACCGAGCGTCGTCCGCTGACGCAGCGGTGGACATCAGGGTCTGACGATCACCTTGCCCACGGCCTCGCGCCGGTCGATCACGCCGATGGCCTCCACGATTCGATCCAGTGGAAAGTGTGCGTGGATGCGCGGTTTGAGCCGTCCCTCGGCAACCCAGGCAAGCACGTCCTGCATGTTGGCACGGTGACCGTTGGGATCCCTGCGCACCGATTCACCCCAGTACACGCCGACGACGTCGCAACCTTTGAGCAGTACGAGGTTGAGGGCGAATTTGGGGATCTCGCCCGCCGCGAAGCCGACCACGAGGAAACGGCCCTTCCACGCCAACGCACGCAGTGCCGGCTCCGCGTGATCGCCGCCGACGCAGTCGTAGACCACGTCGACGCCCTTGCCGCCGGTCGCGCCACGCAGCGCATCCTTGAGATCGCGGCTGTGATAGTCGATGCCGAAATCCGCGCCGTGTGCCAACGCCACGTCGAGCTTCCGCGGCGAAGAGGCAACTGCAATCACGCGCGCGCCCATCAGCTTGGCGATTTCGACCGCCGCCAGGCCCGCGCCCCCTGAGGCACCTAGCACCGCGACCGTCTCGCCGGGGCCGAGGCGCGCACGGTCCTTCAGGCCGTGTATGGCCGTGCCGTAGGTGACCGCGATGCCGGCGGCGACGTCGTCCGAAACGCTGGCCGGAATGGGCACGCAGCGCTCGGCAGCGATCGCGATCTTCTCGCGCGCACCGCCGAAACCGACGTAGGCCGCAACGCGCTGCCCGCGCGTGAGGCCCTTGACGCCGGGGCCCATCCGCTCAATCACGCCCGCCACCTCGCCGGAAGGCGAAAACGGCAGCTCCGGCTTCACTTGGTATTTTCCGCGCGTGATGAGGGTATCGAAGAAGTTGAGCGCCGCCGCCGACACGCGGACGACGACCTCGCCCTCGCCAACCTCGGGCTCGGCCACATCCTCCACGACGAGCGCCTGCGGACCTTCCAGGCTCTTGCATAACGCCGCCTTCATGTGGAACAGCCTCCCTCGCGTATGCCTGCCGACCGATGTCGCGCTGGCGATAGCAGAAGCCACCCAATGGAGCCAGATGCGGCCAACGCCTCTGGGCGCCTTATGACGCCGTCCAAGACGCCGACACCCCGGACAGCAACAAGTTGGCCGCCTCTGCCGCGCGGCTATTTCGCGATCGGCGCGGAACGCATGTCCAAGTCCCTCAACCTGGGCAACCTGATGCGCTCGGCGCATGGCTTCGGCGCGAGCTTCACGTTCACTGTCGGCGCCACCTACCGCGCCCTGGAAGCGCACGCCGACACCTCCAAGGGCCAGTTGCATCTACCGCACTACAACTGGTCGGGCGTCGAGGAGCTGACGCTGCCGCAGGGCTGCCGCCTCGTTGGCATCGAGCTGATCGAGGATGCCGTGGACCTGCCGAGCTTCCGCCACCCGTTACGCGCGGCCTACGTGCTCGGCCCGGAGATGGGTTCGCTAAGCCCGCCTCTGCTGGCCCGCTGCGACCATGTCGTGAAAATTCCGACGCGCTTCTGCATCAACGTTGCGATGGCCGGAGCGATCGTGATGTACGACCGGGTACGTAGCCTCGCCCACTTCGCGGACCGGCCCATGTGGCCCGGAGGACCCGATTCGCGCCCCGCAACACGTGACGCTGGCAGAAAATCGGCTCGCGAAGGGTGACTTCCAGGACGAACCCAGGTTATACTTGAGGCTCGCCAAACGACAAACAGACACGGACGGATTCTGAGCAGATGATTTCATCGATGCTGAACCGCACACGACCCGTTGTGCTGGCGGCTGCTGTCGCCGTTTCTTGGGCCAGTCAGGCCGGAGCTGCAAAACTGATCGAGAAGAACGGCGACTGGTCTCTGTTCGTCCACGAGGCCGCGCAGAAGAAGATCTGCTTTGCCGCTTCCCAACCGTCGGATAGCGCGCCAAACGAAGCCAAGCGCGAGCAGATTTACTTCTATGTCTCCGCGTGGCCCAAGGACGGCGTGAAATCCGAGGTCAGCGTGCTTCTCGGCTATCCGGTGAAGAAGGGAAGCGACGTGGTCGTCAGCGTCGGCGGACGGGACTTCAAGCTGTTCGCGCAGGACGACAAGGCGTTCGTTGCCGACCCCAACGACGAGTTGAAGCTGATCGACGCCATGCGTCGCGGCAACGACATGAAGGTTGCCGCAACGTCCGAGGCAGGGACCGCCACGGAGGACAGCTTCTCACTGCGCGGCATCACCGCCACGCTGCGCAGCATGGACGACAAGTGCAACTGAGGCTGAAGCGCTTGCGCTCCGGCCCCTAGCCTCACGAGTGGCAGGTCGAGGCTTTCACCGGCTGGCCACGGGCCTAGCGGGCGTGACGTCGCGGTCTGAGCTGAACGTAGATCGCGCCCTCACCACCGTGCGGCGCGGCGGCCGGAGCGTAACTCACGACGAGGGCGCGCATGTCAGCGTCCGCCAACCAGCGCGGCACCTGCCGCCGCAACACTCCGCGATCGGCCGAATACCCGTCGAATGGCTGATCGCTCAGGTGCGTCGCCACTGGCTTGCCCTTGCCGGTAATGACGAGCACCCATCTCATGCCGCGTGACTGGCAGCCGGCGATAAAGCTGCGCAAGGCGAAATGCGCTTCGTCCTGCCGCATGCCGTGAAGATCGAGCCGCGCCTCGATGGCGATGCGCCCCGAGCGGATGCGCCGCAGCGCGTTGCGATCGAAATTCGCCAGATCCGGGCCCGCATGACGCTCCGTGCGACCGGAAGGCGCCTCATGCGGTCCGCCAGCAGCCACTCGCGGCGAGACGCGTTCCCCTGCGACGGATGCGGCGGCTGACGCCAGACGGCCGGTGAGCGAACTGACGGCTGGTACGTGGGCGGGCTCCATGGGACGCCCCGATGATGACTGCTCTTCGGGCGAACACCCGGTTTCGGGGACGCGCGGCTTGCCGCGACGGGCTGGTCCGATGCTGCGCGCCACCTGCTCCCACAGGCGGCGATCCTCCTCGCCCAGGAGCGTATCGCGGCCACGACCGCGCCGCCTGCCGCTCGTGCTCATTGCCGGGCCTGACGGATCTTCTTCCAGGCGCCTGCGCGTGCTGCCTCGATGATCGATTCGCGCGGGGCAGCACGTGGCAGCAGCACGAAGAAGTTGCCAGCGTGCTTGGTGACGCCGGCGACGCGACCCGCCGCGTCTCCCGAACCGAAGTAGATGTCGCCGCGCTCCGGGCCACGGATGGCCGAACCAACGTCCTGGGCAATCATCAGCCTGTGAAAGCCATCCTTGCCGGCATCGGAGTGCTTCAACGCCGCGGCACTGACATAGACCGGCGTACCGATGGCATGGAAGCGCGTATCGACAGCCAAGCTGCGGCCTGGGGTCAACGGGATACCCAGCACGCCGAGCGGGTCGGATGCTTCTTCTCCGGCAAGCGGCCGGAAGAATACATAGGAGGCGTTCTGCCAAAGAACGTCGCGCATCTGCTGCGGATTGGCGCGCAACCATTGCTTCAATGCATCGAGCGACATGCGCTCGGCAGGGACAATGCCCTTCTCGATGAGGTAGCGGCCGATCGAGGTGTAAGCGTGCCCATTCTTGCCGTCGTAAGCGACACGCAGATGCGAGCCATCCGGCAGTTCAACTAGCCCGGAGCCCTGCACCTGCATGAAGAACACCTCGACGGGGTCTTGCAGGTAGACGAATTCCAATCCGAGCGGCGCGAGCGCTCCCTCGTCGATCTGCCGGCGTGTCGGATACGGCTCGGGGCCCGCAGCGGTCTGGCGCGCGTGCGTAAGACCATCGGCCTTTGCGCCGCGTTCGGCCTCGCTCACGAGGTTGACCAGATCGGCGGGGCGGCGCATCAGCGGCGCGTTGAAAGCGTCGCTCTTCTGCAGCGCGCCCTTCACGACGGGTTCGAAATAGCCGGTGAATAGCCCCTCGGCCGCATCGTGAACGACGCGGTGCGGATGGAAATGCCGCTCAAAAAACGCACGGGCCTCCTCGGTGCCCGCCCGCTTCGCCACCAGATCGGCCGCGGCGGCACAAGCATCCGGAAACGCCGGCGGCGGCACGACGTCGCCCATCTTGGCGCCGACTCGCATGGCCTTGACGACTCGAGCGCAGGATCGATCGAAGACGATCAGAGCTGCCGCATGGTCATCATGTGCCCAGCCAGGCAGGGCATCGAACGGCACCGGCTCGAATCGCACGCCGGGTGTCTGCTGCGGCGTGGCCCCGCCTGTGTCCTGTGTCTTGGGCGAACCGCTGTCGTTGGTCATGATACCGAGCGCCCCTGCCCAGCGACCCTTCGTTGTTTGAGCTGCAGCTTCCGCCAGGGAAGCCGTTTCGCTGGCAAGGCCCGCAGCTGAAGCGGCCGCAAGACCCCAAGCGAGGCACAG
This sequence comes from Hyphomicrobiaceae bacterium, assembly GCA_050250815.1. GTDB lineage: Bacteria > Pseudomonadota > Alphaproteobacteria > Rhizobiales > Hyphomicrobiaceae > JAEUMD01. The sequence goes on along the minus strand of JBFWNY010000027.1, from coordinate 37,449 downwards.
CCCGACGCGGACCCGCCACCCCCGGCGCGAGGACCATGATGGTGGCCGAGGCTTCCCCCTGCCCATTGCGTCTTCCCCCCGATCTTGCGGCCCCGCCCCCCGGCGATGGCCACGTGGCCTCGTGTGGCGGCGGCGCTCAGCCCGGCGCCTGGGTCGCCACCAGCTTCCAGTTCGGATTGGCCCTGGCACGCGCCGAGGACACGTCGCGGCAGAAGGTCCAGATGTCGGTCACCTCCTGGATCGCGACCGGATCGCCGGTCACGACGGCACCCGCGCGGTCCCGCGTCGCCGTTATGAGCTGGCTCACGAATCGGACCGTGACGCTGGCGATGCCTTCCTTGGCCTCGGCATCCACGATATCGGCCTTCGATATGCCGACGAACGACTGCTCGACCTGTTCGCCGCGCGCCTCGCGATCGGAGATTGCGCCGGCAAAGCTGTCGAACACCTCGCGGTTGAGAAGGTCGCGAAGCAGCTTGCGGTTGCCCTCGGCGAACGCCGTCACGATGAGTTCGTAGGCCTGCTTGGCGCCGCGCAGGAAGTTCTCCGGATCGAACGACCCGTCGAGCTTTAGAATATCGAGCATGCCGCGCTCGGCGTCCGAATTGGACCCCGCGAAGGACCGGATGCGCGCCTGCGCCTCGGCGATGGCGATGCCACCGAGCGAAGGCGTCACGCCACCGGACGGCTCACGCGTGGGAAGGGTTACGACTTTGTCCTGCGCGCCACCACCTTGGGCCGCTGTTTTGCGGCGCTCGGTGCGATAGCGCTCCAGTCGCGCATCGTCGTCCTCCGACCGCCGTCCGAGAACGCTGCGCAGCTTGAGGATGACAACGAGGGCCACGATCAGCGCAATCAGCGTGATGAGGTCGATTTTTCCGTCCATGGACACGCTTTCGGTTTAGTTTGCGGGGAGCTGAGCGCCCCCGGCTCAAGCATCGATATGGGCGCGGCCAGACCGCCAGACCAGGGCCCGGTTTTCGCCCGCGCGGGAGCGCGGACAGCGGCAGGACGCCGAACGCCATTGGTATCGGCGCCAACTTAGGGCACAAACGAGGTCTCGCCAACTGGCTTGACAACAGGCCGGCACCGGAACCGAACCGACACATTGCGCCCGCCTACGGACCTTGACACCATGCCGTCCCCTGTCCGCGCAATCCTGTTCCTGGTTTTTGTCGCCGTTCCCCTGCTCGAGATCGCGCTGCTCATCAAGGTGGGGCAGATCATCGGCTTCTGGTGGACGGTGGCAATCGTCGTGGTGACCGCTGCTCTGGGCACGACTTTGCTCCATCGCCAGGGAATGGCGACCATCGGGCGGCTCATGGAGCAGACGCGCTCGGGAAAACCACCGGTCAAGACGCTGGTTGAGGGCGCGCTGCTGCTGGCCGCCGGACTGCTTCTGCTGACCCCGGGTCTTTTCACCGATTCCCTTGGACTCGTTCTGATGGTGCCGCCCATCCGCAGTTTGCTGGCCGACCAAATCCTCTCCCGCGTGACAATCGTAACTCTCGGTGGGGGCGGCAGAGCGAGGCCCGCCGACGGCCCACGGAGCGCCCCCGGAGCCGGCCGTCCCGAACAGACGCCGCGCTACCAGGATGCTGAGGACGGCATCATCATCGAGGGCGAGTTCGAGCGGCTGGACGAAAAGACCGTCGATCCAAAGGGCAGGCGGCGCGGCGGCTGAGGCTGATTGCGCACGACCCGGCATCCGTGTAAGCCACCCGCGTCCGGGCACTCGCACCCGGTCTGGCATTGGCACACGTAGAATCGAGACGGAACATGGCGGACGGCAAGAAGGGCAATGGCGCGCCGGAGGGCGCGACCCAGGACAAGACCGGGATGGCACCGATCCAGGCCCAGGTTGTCGGTCAGTACATCAAGGACCTGTCGTTCGAGAATCCCAACGTCGACAAGCTGATTGGCGGACCGGGCGAGAACCCCCACATCCAGCTCGAGGTCAACGTCGACGCCAAGACGGTCGACGCGAAGAACAACATTTTCGAGAGCGCCATCGACTTCAAGGCCCACGCAACGAGCAAGCTGGGCACGATCTACCAGCTTGAGGTCGTGTACGCCGGCCTGTTCCGGATCCAAAACATCCCCCAGCAGGCGATGGAGCCGTTCCTCCTCGTCAACTGCCCGGCCATCCTGTTCCCGTTCCTGCGCCGGCTCCTCGCCGATATCTCGCGGGAAGGTGGATTTCCGCCGCTGCTGCTCGACCCGATCGATTTCGGCTCGCTCTATGTCCGGCGCAAGCAGGAGCTGGAGCAGGAAGGCAGCAAGACGGCGTGAGCATCGGCGCTGTCAGCGCCATCCCTGCTCAGCGCGTACCGCCGCCATCAAGATGGTCGAGCCAGATTATCTTGCCGCCGAGCGTGTCGATAAACGCGCGGTGCATAGCCTTTTGCTCATCTCCAATGCGTGGAGCGAGCGGTTCCGGCCGCGGCTTGGCACGACGCGCGCGAGAGAGCCTGCCTCCCCGCGCGTCCGTTGCGATGGCGGCGCGATCATCGAGCACAAGAGCCGCCTGCCGCTCGCCGAGCAGTTCTATGTAGACGTCCGCCAGCAACCAGGAATCGAGCAGCGCGCCATGCTTCACGCGCTGGGAATTGTCGACACCGTAGCGCTTACAGAGCGCATCGAGCGTGTTGGGTCCGGCCGGGTGCTTGCGCCGCGCAAGCTGTAGCGTGTCGACGACGCGATCCATCGTCAGTTCGGCCAAGCCCACCCGCTTCAGCTCCGAATTGAGGAAGGGGATGTCGAAACCCGCATTGTGAATGACGAGCGGATCTTCCCCGATGAAGGAGGCAAACGCTGCCGCGATCTCGGCGAACCTCGGCTTATCGACCAGGAACGCCGTCGAGATGCCGTGCACGCGCTCCGCATCCGCGGGCACGTCGCGCTCGGGGTTGATGTAGACGTGATATTCACGCCCGGTCGGAATGCGGTTGATGAGCTCCACGCAGCCGATCTCGATGAGCCGGTCGCCCTTCCTGAAGTCGAGACCAGTCGTCTCGGTGTCGAGGATGATTTCGCGCACGCCGGTGTTCCCTGATGACCGTTTTCGGTGGTCGCTCGGTGCGACGGTAAGACCGCACACGGCGCATATCCGTGACGCCACGCAACCCTTCACAGCCGATGCTACGCGGTGCCCCAGTGCCGGTGATAGGCGACGGCATCCATTCGAAGCAGTGCCGGAATGAGTTTATCGATCGCAGCCTGCGTTTGCGGAATGGTGCCCGACGTTTCCACAACGAAGTCGGCGCGGGCGCGCTTTTCCCCATCGGACATCTGGCGTGCCAGAATCTCGTCGAGCTTTGCGTCCGTCATGCCAGGGCGAGCGAGAACGCGAGCACGCTGCGCCTCGGCCGGCGCACTTACGACAACGGTTGCATCGACCAGCTTGTCCCCGCCGGTTTCGAACAGGAGCGGGATTTCGAGGACCGCGGCCATGGCTCCCGCCGCATGCTGCTCCGTCAGGAAGGCCCGCTCGGCCCCACGGACCAGCGGGTGCACGATCGCCTCCAGCCGCTTGAAGCCGTCGGGCTGGCGCATCAGCTCCGCCAGCAGCTTGGCCCGGTCGACCGCGCCATCTCGCGTCGTTCCGGGAAATGCCCGCTCGATCTCGGGAACAGCCGCGCCACGATAGAGTTCGTGCACCTGGGCATCTGCGTCGAACACGGCGATGCCCAGTTCGCGGAAGCGCGCCGCGGCGGTCGATTTGCCCATGCCGATGGAGCCGGTAAGACCGATAACGATCATCCACCCGCCTCGATGTCGCTCTCGATCAGATGGCGCAGTTCTGCCGTCACTTCCGGCCGCCGTCCGAACCAGCGCTCGAAGCCCGGTACGGCCTGATGCAACAGCATGCCCAGACCATCGACGACAGCGAGCCCGCGCTTGCGTGCCGCTGCCAGCAGACGCGTCTCGAGCGGCACATAGACGATATCGGCAACAACGGCGCCGTGTGTTACGCCATCGAGAGTCAATCCGAGATCCCCCTCGCCCTTCATGCCGATAGTCGTCGTATTCACGATGACGCCCGAATCCTTCGCAGCACCGTCACGCTGCTGCCAGTCGAGGGGGACCACGCGCGGACCGAAGTGGCGTGCCAGCGCCTCGGCGCGCTCACGGGTGCGGTTGGCAACGAGCACGCGTCCGATACCGGCCTGCAGAAATCCGAACGTGATGGCGCGCGCCGCACCGCCGGCGCCCAACACCAGCACTGGCCTGTCGGCGCTGCGCCACTGCGGCGCCGTTTCTTCCAGATGCCGCATGAACCCAAAGGTATCCGTGTTGGAGGCGCATAGCCGCCCGGCCTCCAGCCACAGCGTATTGGCCGCACCGACGGCAAGCGCTGCCGCATCCTTCTCGTGCGCCGCCTCGAAAGCGATCTCCTTGAGCGGCACCGTCACGTTGCAGCCGACCAGGCCTTGCGCACCAAGGTCCGCCAGAAACGAGAGCGCCTCCTCCGGCTGCACCGCGCGTTTGCCGTAGCTGCCGCTGATCCCCATTGTCGCGAGCCAATGGCCGTGGATCAGCGGCGAGCGGGAGTGTGTGATCGGCCAGCCGATGACGCAGGCAGCCGGTGCGCCCTTCGCGTCCTCGTGAAACGTGTCGCGATCCGACATCGAACCCTCGACTTACCCCTGCTTCGACTCACGCCAGCAGGAAGCCGCGCGCGCGCAGTTCGTCCATCAGGGCCAGCAGCGGAAGGCCAAGGATGGTGAAGTGATCGCCGTCGATCGCCTCGAACAGCTGGATACCGATCCGCTCCACCTGGTAGGCGCCCACGCTCTGCATCACGCTGTCACCCGCACGGTTCAGATAATCATCAAGGAAGGCGTCGCTGAACGCACGCACCGTAAGCGAGGCTGTTTCAACGTATGACCACACGATCTCACCGGCCAACGCCAGCGCCACACCTGAATGCAATTGATGCGTTCGGCCCTTGAGCGCCGTGAGCTGCTGTCGCGCCTCAGCGCGACTGAGAGGTTTCGATAAAATCGCATCGTCGAGCGACAGCGTCTGGTCGGCGCCGATCACCATCGCTTGCGGATGGCCTACACTGACAGCCTCGGCCTTGGCGCGCGCCAGCACCTCCGCGACATCGCCCGCCTCCACGCCTTCCCCTTGGGCGGCCGCGACGAGTGCCTGACGGATTGCGACCTCGTCGACATCTGCGGGCTGGACGGTGAACGCGATGCCCGCATTCTTGAGCAGATCGCGGCGCGCCTGGCTCGCGGAAGCAAGAATGAGATGCCCCGCCTCGGAGGCAATGCCCGGTTCGACCAGTGGCACTACGCTTCCTCCCCACTCGTCTCGCCGATACCGGCCTTGCGGTCCTGCATCAGGCGGATGATCGAGGCCGCCGTTTCCTCCACCGACTTGCGCGTGACATCGATGATCGGCCAGCCGTGCTTGGCGCACAGCTTACGCGAATGGGCGATCTCGGCCGTGATCAGGCTGCGATCGACGTAGGTGTCGAGATCGCGGTCCGCCATCAGCATCGCGCGGTTGCGTCGGATCTCAGCAATGCGCTCGGGACTGGCGACGAGACACACGACGAAAGCGTTGTGCGGCTGGGTGAGCTGCGGCGGCAGCGCGATCTGCGGCACCAGCGGCAGGTTGGTCGTCTTATAGCCGCGCTGCGCCAGATAGATGCTCGTGGGCGTCTTCGACGTACGCGAGATTCCGAGCAGGCAGATGTCGGCGTCCGACAGGTTGTCAGGCAGACGGCCGTCATCGTGTGCCATGGTGAAGTTGAGCGCGTCGATACGGCGGAAGTAGTCCGCATCCAGAACATGCTGGCCCGCGACCGTCGGCCGGCGAGATGCGCCCAGGTAGCTCTCAAACACCTGCATGATCGGCTGAAGGACGTGGAGGCACGGGATGGTGAGCTCGCGGCATCGGCGCTCCAGTTCCTCCGTCAGCGACCGGTTGACGATCGTGTAGAGCACGATGCCGGGCGCCTGCTCGATCTCCTGCAACGCACGGTTCAGCTGCCGCTGGGTGCGGACCAGCGGATAAACGTGCTCGATCGCGCGGATCTCGCCGTATTGGACGGCGGCGGCTTTCGCGATGGTGGTCAGCGTCTCGCCGGTGGCATCGGAGACCAGATGCAGGTGGAAGTAGCTGGGCAGCGTCTGCGACATCGAAGTGCGGGCTCGAGAGGGGCTGTATGAGGCGAACGAAGGCTGGGGATGGGATGTGGACTAAGGAGCCAGTTTTCCTCGGCGCGGCCGAAGCACCCCCTGACTGCTGAGCCCACGTGCGCAGCCATCCACCGTGATACTCACATTTGGCTCCATTGAAATGGTTTTTCTGGCGATCTTCCCTCGATGTGAATTTCGAGGTGGCCATAGTCTTGTCCCGGCCTGGCCCACAGCCTACCGTCCGTGTTGGTGTGGCAACCGCCCGGCCAAGATGTTGGCCGCGCGCATGAAAACGGGTATTGGTGCATGCCGCGCGGCGTGCCTACCAGATGCGGTGCGCAGCTCATCCAGTGCGCGTTGGGCGTGGACGGCCTGGGGATGACAGCGGTATCTCCGCTATGCCCCCTCCTAATAGAAACAGAAAAAACCAGAGAAGATTCTTTCCTTAGAATTTAGAAGGACCATGATGGATCGCGGCGCTTCCCTCACCCGCACCGCCAGACCCAAGCGGCGCTTCCTCGACGTTTTCGCTGACGTACCCCTGTCTCCTCCGCCGATCTGGCTGATGAGGCAGGCTGGCCGCTATCTACCGGAGTATCGCGCCACGCGAGACCAGGCCGGGAGCTTCCTCAATCTGTGTTATTCGCCAGCCCTTGCCGCCGAGGTGACGCTGCAGCCCATCCGCCGGTACGGCTTCGATGCGGCGATCCTGTTCGCCGACATCCTGATCGTGCCCGACGCGCTGGGGCAGAGCGTGAGTTTCGAGGCCGGCGAAGGCCCACGGCTGGACCCGATTACCGAGGAAAAGGCCCTCCCCCGGCTCGATCCATCAGGCACAGGGGACAAATTCGGTCTCATCTTCGAGACGGTGCAGCGGCTGCGGCAGGATCTTCCATCGGAAACCGCGCTCATCGGCTTCTGCGGTGCACCATGGACGGTTGCGACCTACATGGTGGGCGGACGCGGCTCGCCCGATCAGGCTGCGGCGCGGTCGTGGGCCTATCGCGATCCCGAAGGTTTCGGCAAGCTCATTGAGTTGCTGGTGCATGTCTCGGTCGACTATCTGTCGGGCCAGGTCAACGCGGGCGCCGAGGTCCTGCAGATTTTCGACAGCTGGGCGGGCAGCCTCCCCGACAACGAATTCGCGCGTTGGGTGGTCGATCCGACGCGGGCGCTGGTCGACGCGCTGAAGGCGCGGCATCCGGGCGTACCGATTATTGGTTTTCCGCGCGGGGCGGGTAGCTCGACGGGCGAGTTCGTCACGGCGACGGGCGTCGATGGCGTGAGTTGCGATACATCGATGCCCCTGTGTGCGATGCGCGAGCTGGACGAACTGGGTGTGGCCGTTCAGGGCAACCTCGACCCCCTGCTGCTGGTTGCCGGCGGTGATGCTCTCGACCGACGCGTGGACGAGATCCTGGCCGCCATGAAGGGCCGACGGCACATCTTCAACCTCGGTCACGGCATCGTCCCCGAGACGCCACCGGAGAACGTTGCACGGCTCGTAGAGCGCGTGCGAGCGGCGAGGTGATGCGCGCGTCGGCCATCGGGTCGCGTGCTTGTGCGCTGGGCCACACCAGCGCTTGCGGCCTCTATGCGCGACCGCCTACGATCATCGGGGTGGATTGAGTCGCATTTTTCATCGGTGAGCCGGAGGACGCACGACGATACAGGTTCCAAAGCTGACCATGACGGCCGCGGTTCTAGGGATGCTGGTCAGCCTCGCAGTGGCCGTGTGGGCGGCAGACCCGATAAGGGATGGGTTTTCGGTTCTCGTGGCAGCGTTCATGCTGACAGTGATTATCGCGCCGTTCGCTTGGGCGTTCCTTGTCGCGCGGCGAAATCTTGGACCGCAATGGACGCATTTGCTTCTGCTGGCCGCCGTGGTGTTCGCGTCGGGTCTTGCTGTCTATGTGGGTTACGTCTTCATCAACGCCGAAGGCCGGGCGAAGGACCCGCTCATGCTGGCTGGCGCAATCGTCTACCAAACCGTGGCTATCGGCGGCGCGGTCTTGTTGAACAAGGCATTCCGATAGACCAAATTTCTGAGACAGAACGTGTGTGGGTCCGCCCCAATTTGTCTGCGTTAAAACCATGTCAGACGAGCGCCCTCCTAACCCCGGCCCGGATCAGTCCAATCCCGGGCAACTGCAGAAGTTGCTCTCGGAAACGGGGAACTTGGTATTCGGGCTTGGCTCTGGCGCCAACCTCATCGCCATCTTCATACTCTTGATCTGTGTGGCGGTGGGGGTGCTGGTCAACGAGGCCGTGGCAGCTTCTTTTGAAATGTTTCCCGGTGTCGGCTCGCGGGGATCGAAAGGTTGGGCCGTAATCTTTGTGTTCTTCTTCTTTCCGTGGGCGTTCTTCTACATGCGGTCAGTCGATATCGGACCGGACAAACCGTACGCATTGAAGGACGGTGCTGATCCCTGGTCCCTGGCTTTCGGCGCCGTGTGGACCGGAATCGAGGCGATGAGGACGGCGTTCGTTTACGCCAGTTCCGCGGATTCATCCGCGCTTCCATGGCTGGCAATGCTGTCCGCGATGAGCGTGTTGTTTGCCCTGCATTGTTTCTGGCGGATCTACCGCACGCAACGCACGCGATGAGCCATCGTTGATGCGCGCAATTCAGTTTGGCTTCGATGCGGCCGCAGCTTCATGCGTGCGCCAGTCGAACTGAACGTCCCTGTCGCTGCGCAAGGTCCGATAGGGCTGTGCCGACTTCACCGCGTTGCCCGAGCGTCGCTTGAACTGGATGGTGCGGATCATCTCGCGTATGCGAGGCGCGATCTCGCTGCGGAACCGGCCGCCGTTGAAAACGCCGTAGTGGCCGACGCCCGGCTGGACATAATGATAATGCTCGTCCGCCGGAATGTTGCGGCACAAGTCGTGTGCGGCTTCCGTCTGACCCAGACCGCAAATGTCGTCGCGTTCGCCTTCCACCGTGATGAGAGCCGTCTTGGTGATGGCGCCGCAGTCGACAAGTTCGCCGCGGTGCATCAGCTTGCCATTCGGCAGGTCGTGGCGCTGGAAGACCGTTTCGATCGTCTGCAAATAGAATTCCGCCGGCAGGTCCATGACCGCGAGGTATTCCTCGTAGAAATCCTTGTGCGCGCGGACAGAGTCGCAGTCGCCTTTCACGAGGTTGTCGAACAGAGACATATGCGCATCCGTGTGGCGCTCCAGATTCATCTGCATGAAGCCGGTCAGCTGGATGAAGCCGGGATAGACCGGCCGCATGAACCCGGCATTGGGGAACGGCACCTGGGTGATGACGTTGCGGCGGAACCAGTCGATCGAGCGCTTCTCGGCGAGGTTGTTGACGACGGTTGGGTTGCGCCGCGTGTCGATGGGCCCGCCCATGAGAGTCAGCGAAGCGGGCTGGCACGGGTCGTTCCTGGCGGCCATTACCGCGGCTGCAGCAAGGGTCGGCACACTCGGCTGGCAGACGGCCATGATGTTGGTGTTGGGACCCAGGAACTGGATCATCTCGATGAGGTAATCGATGAAGTCGTCGAGATCGAAGCGGCCGTGGAGCAGCGGAACGTCGCGGGAATCGACCCAGTCAGTGACATAGACGTTGTGCTCTTTGATCATCTCGCGGACGGTGCCGCGCAGCAGTGTCGCGTAATGGCCCGACATCGGCGCGACGATCAGCAGCTTGGGATCGTACCGCTTGCCGACGACGGCCTCGCTGCGGTCGAAGTGCACGAGATTACAGAAGGGGCGGCTCCACACCGTCTCTTCGTTGACCGGAACCTTGAGCCCGTGGAGCGTCGTCTCGTGGATGTCCCACTCCGGCTTGCCATAGCGCCGGGTTACGCCTTCGAAGACTTCGCAGATCGCTGAAACCTGCTTTGCGAAGGTTCCGCCAGCGTACTGGCTGAATGGCAGGTCGAGGAAGTGCTTGAGGGTCCGTGTAGCAAGTCGCGTAGGTTGCAGCATCATGTGTGCGAGTTCGTAGGCGACGTACTGCATGTGCTGCCCTCATTTGCGAATGAGCATGAGCAATATTTCTCTATTGCAGTGCAGCATTCAGTCTCCATGAGGTCAAGCGCGAATATCAGCCGTTATGCCTAACCCTCAGGCGAATCCACCGTTACGAGGGCCATCCAACCTGCGACCGTTGACCGCGATGCCGCGACACCTCTAGACACGCCGCATGACCAGCCGATCGACTGAAGTCGGGCAACCGGCGCCGCCGTCAGCCTCGCCTGCGGTTCGTGCCGCGGTGGCGCTTGGCATCACGGCTGCCGCGACGGCGGCTGCGATCTTCGTTCTGGGCGATGCGGCCTATCCGTGGGTGAAGGCGGTGCACGTGATCGCCATCATCTCTTGGATGGCGGGCATGCTCTATCTGCCGCGCCTGTTCATCTATCATTGCGACGCACCGTCAGGTTCGCAGCAATCGGAAACCTTCAAGGTCATGGAGCGGCGGCTCCTTGAGATCATCATCAACCCCGCGATGATCGTCTCGTGGGTGCTGGGTCTGTGGCTCGGCTGGAAGGGAGGCTTCTTCTCGGAGGGCTGGTTTCACGTGAAACTGGTGGCGGCTTTGGCGCTGTCGGGCGTACACGGCTACTTCTCCGCTTCCGTGCGAGCGTTTCGCGAGGATCGCAACGCCCGCCCGCCGCGCCACTGGCGGATCCTGAACGAGGTCCCCACACTTCTGATGATCGCGATCGTCGTCCTGGTCATCGTCAAGCCGTTCTGACCAAGGTGTCGGGGAGGGCGTCGGCCAGGGATCAAGAGCGGCATTTCGCGCACCTGCGTGATCTGGAAACCCTTTCCGGGCCTCCGCCGCTCTGCTATAAGTCGTGCATTCCGCTCAACGTTCGTGGCCTCTCCGGCCTGAGCGATCCGCCGACGGCCCCAGAGGTGGCCCGGCGGTTCCGGCTGTCCTGTCAGCCTGGCGCGTTCCCACCCGTCATCCCCAATCCTGGCCCGGCCCTACCTCTCCCCGCCTCCAGAGCCGTCTGCCATTCCGGAGTTCCTCCATGAAGGAATTGAAACTCGAGGACCTCAAGCTGAAGTCCCCCACCGAGCTTCTGAGCTTTGCAGAAGAGGTCGGCGTCGAAAACGCCTCGACCATGCGCAAGCAGGAGCTGATGTTCGCGACGCTGAAGCAGCTCGCGACCCAGGATGTCGAGATCATCGGCACAGGCGTTGTCGAAGTGCTGCAGGACGGCTTCGGCTTCCTGCGGTCGCCCGACGCCAACTATCTGCCCGGCCCCGACGACATCTACGTCTCGCCCTCACAGATCCGGCGGTTTGCCCTGCGGACCGGTGACACGGTCGAGGGCCAGATCCGCTCACCCAAGGAGGGGGAGCGCTACTTCGCACTGCTCAAGGTGAGCCGCATCAACTTCGAAGACCCGGAGGCGGCCAAGCACAAGATCCATTTCGACAACCTGACGCCGCTCTATCCGACGAAGTGGCTCAAGATGGAAATCGAGGATCCGACGATCAAGGATCTCTCGGCCCGGGTCATCGACATCGTCGCGCCGCTTGGCAAGGGCCAGCGCGGTTTGATCGTCGCACCGCCGCGCACCGGCAAGACCGTGCTGCTGCAGAACATAGCCCACGCCATCTCTGCCAACCATCCCGAGTGCTATCTCATCGTGCTTCTCATCGACGAGCGGCCCGAGGAGGTTACCGACATGCAGCGGTCGGTGAAGGGCGAAGTCATCTCCTCCACCTTCGACGAGCCGCCCTCGCGCCACGTGCAGGTGTCCGAGATGGTGATCGAAAAGGCCAAGCGGCTCGTCGAGCACAAGCGGGATGTCATCATCCTGCTCGACTCGATCACACGCCTGGGTCGTGCCTACAACACGGTGGTGCCGTCATCGGGCAAGGTGTTGACGGGCGGTGTCGACTCCAATGCCCTGCAGCGGCCCAAGCGGTTCTTCGGCGCGGCGCGAAACATCGAGGAGGGCGGCTCGCTGACCATCATCGCGACCGCGCTGATCGAGACCGGCAGCCGCATGGACGAGGTCATTTTCGAGGAGTTCAAGGGTACCGGCAACTCGGAGATCATTCTCGACCGCAAGGTGTCCGACAAGCGCGTGTTCCCGGCCATCGACGTGGCCCGCTCTGGCACCCGCAAGGAGGACCTGCTGGTGCCCAAGGACCAGCTCAAGAAGGTCTACGTTCTGCGCCGTATCCTCAATCCGATGGGCACGATGGACGCCATCGAGTTCCTCATCGACAAGCTCAGGTCGACCAAGACCAACTCGGACTTCTTCTCATCGATGAACACGTGAGATAGCTTTCCGGTGACGGCGGCGGCTGCCTGGCCCACTCGGGTCAGCGTTCCCGCATGCTGCCCCGGATCCGCTTCTCACGTGCGGCGACCGTTGTCTCAGGCTCGCCGCAGGCAACGGAGCTACCCCGCTCTTGAAGAGCCACAGCTCCATCTACGCCCTGTCGTCAGCACCGGGTCGCGCCGGGGTGGCGGTTGTCCGGATCAGCGGTCCGCACGCCGGGATGGCGCTCAACGTCATCGCGGCCAAGAGACCCAAGCCGCGGGTTGCCGCACTCCGCAGGATCGTGCACCCGACGAGCGGCGCCTTGCTGGATCGCGGCCTCGTTCTTTGGATGCCCGGCCCACATAGCTTCACTGGTGAGGATGTCGCCGAGCTGCACCTCCACGGCGGGGTGGCTGTCGTGCGTGCCGTGCTCGAAGCCCTGTCACTGTTTCCCGACATGCGGCCAGCCGAGCCGGGCGAGTTCGCCCGGCGTGCTTTCGCCAATGGCAAGCTCGACCTGTTGCAGGCCGAGGGTCTGGCGGATCTGATCGATGCGGAGACCGATGCACAGAGGCGCCAAGCGTTGGCGCAGTCCGGCGGTCGGCTGTCAGAGCGGTACGACGGCTGGCGGCATCAGCTCATCGAGGCGAGCGCGCTCGTCGAGGCGGCGATTGACTTCTCGGACGAAGCGGACGTGGCCCACGATGCCTTCCAGCAGGCGCGCGTCCAGGCCGAGACGCTACGCGGCGAGATCGAGCGGCATCTGGCTGACGGACATCGCGGCGAGATACTGCGATCCGGCTTCCGTGTCGTCATCGCCGGTCCGCCCAACGTGGGCAAGTCGAGCCTCCTCAACGCCCTTGCGCGACGCGACGCGGCCATCGTCTCTGCGGAGGCGGGCACCACGCGCGACCCGATAGAAGTTCGTCTCGATCTCGAGGGGCTGCCGGTCGTTGTCACCGACACGGCCGGGATACGCGAAACGGATGGCAGCGTCGAACGGGAGGGAATCCGTCGCTCGGTCGCGCGCGCCGCCGATGCCGAGCTTATCCTTTGGCTCACCGATACAGGCAGCCCCGAGGTCGTGTTGCCCCAGGACCTTCTGCCCGTGGCCGATCGTGTCCTTCCCGTTCTGAACAAGATCGATCTTCTCACCGGTGGGCAGGCCCAATCCCTGCCTGACGACATGATGGCCATTTCGGTTGCGAAAGGCAGCGGGCTCACGGACCTCACTCGCCGTATAGCGTCGATTGCGGTTGAGCGCATCGGGCCGCTGGACGAGCCGCTCCTCACGCAGGACCGTCACCGAGAGCGCCTTGGAGACGCGATCGCGGCACTGGACGCGTTCCTCGCCGGCGATGCCAACCAGACGGAGCTGCGAGCCGAGGACTTGCGCATCGCTGCCAGCGCGATCGGCCGGATAACCGGCCGGATCGACGTGGAGGACGTGCTGGATCAGGTGTTTGGACGCTTTTGCATCGGCAAGTGATCCAGGGATGCCGTTTCACGTGAAACCGGGGCACCGAGTTTTGGGGCCATGACGGCTTTTGACCGCCGTTATGGCTCGCCGTATTGTCCGCCGCGATTGCCGGGCGGCTCGCCTGGTCCAGACTATTGAGACGGCGCGGAGCAGATGGGCTCGACAGGCTTTGATGTCATTGTCGTGGGTGGCGGTCACGCCGGCGTGGAAGCGGCTGCCGCCGCGGCCAGGCTTGGTGCGCGAACCGCGCTGGTCACGCATTCGCGCGCAACCATTGGCGAGATGTCCTGCAATCCGGCGATCGGTGGCCTGGGAAAGGGACACCTGGTTCGGGAGGTCGATGCGCTCGATGGCCTGATGGGCCGCGTGGCCGATGAATCCGGCATCCAGTTCCGCCTGCTCAACCGGTCCAAGGGGCCGGCGGTTCAGGGTCCAAGGTCGCAAGCCGACCGGAAGTTGTATCGACGCGCCATGCAGGAGGCTCTCTCCCGGTTCGAAGGGCTGGAGATCATCGAGACCAGTGTCGAGGATCTCATCGTATCCGATGATCGCGTCGTTGGAGTCGTGTCGGGCGAGGGGCACCATTTCGCGGCTGCAGCGGTCGTGCTTACGACCGGAACGTTTCTCAACGGCCTCATCCACATTGGCGATCAGCGCATTCCCGCCGGCCGGATGGGTGCCGCTCCCGCGCGCCGGCTGTCGGAGCGGCTCTACGCGCTGGGTCTCGCAATGGGGCGGCTGAAGACCGGCACCCCTGCCCGTCTCGACGGCCGCACGATCGCCTGGGACCGGCTGGAGATGCAGCCAGCCGACGACGACCCGGTGCCGTTCTCGTTCCTGACGATCCGCATCACGACCCGCCAGATCGCGTGCGGGATCACGGCAACAACGCCCGCCACGCATGAGATCATACGCGCCAACCTCGCGCGCTCGCCGATGTACTCAGGTCAGATCGCCAGCGTCGGACCGCGCTACTGTCCCTCCATCGAGGACAAGGTTGTGCGCTTCGCGGACCGCTCGGCCCACCAGGTGTTTCTGGAGCCCGAAGGTCTCGATGACGACACCGTCTATCCCAACGGCGTGTCGACGTCTCTGCCTGCGGACGTCCAGGAGGCCTTCCTCCGCACCATCCCGGGCCTTGAGACGGTGGCGATACGCAGGCCCGGCTACGCCATAGAATATGACTACGTCGATCCGCGCGAGCTGCAGCCGACCCTGGAGGTCCGGCGTCTGCGCGGGCTCTTCCTCGCCGGCCAGATCAATGGAACGACCGGATACGAGGAAGCTGCCGCACAGGGCCTCGCCGCAGGCATCAACGCCGCGTTGGCTGCTTCAGCGGCCGGAGGCGGGGCCGGCGCGCGCACGTTCGTGCCGTCCCGAAGCGACAGCTACCTCGGCGTCATGATCGACGATCTCGTCACCCGCGGCGTCAGCGAGCCCTATCGCATGTTCACCTCGCGCGCGGAGTTCCGCCTCAAGCTGCGGGCTGACAATGCCGACCAGCGTCTGACCCCACTGGGCATCGATCTGGGTTGTATCAGCGAGGAACGTGCGCTGGCGTTTTCAACCAAGAGTGCGGCGCTGGCGTATGGCAGGGCGGCGCTGGATGCGCTCTCCCTCTCTCCGACACATGCCGCGCGCCACGGCTTAGACATCAACCGGGACGGGCGCAGGCGCTCTGCGTTCGAGCTGCTGGCGTATCCGGGCGTGGACATGGCGCGGCTGATGGCGATCTGGCCCCAGCTGGGCGAGATCGCACCCGCGATCCGCGCTCAGCTGGAGATCGATGCGCGCTACGCCTCCTACATCGAGCGCCAGGAGGAGGATGTTGCGCGCCTGAAGCGCGACGAGTCGGTCCTCATTCCAGACGATGTGGACTACGGTTCGATCTCGGGCCTGTCGAACGAGCTGCGCCAGAAGTTGTCGCGTCAGCGCCCCGGCTCCATCGCCCAGGCCGCGCGCATCGACGGCATGACGCCGGCGGCGATCCTGCTGCTGCTATCGCACATCAAGGCGCGATCCGGCGGCGCTCGCGGATGTCGGACGGCATGACAGCGGGTTCAAGCGGCCCGACCCGGCACATTTCAGGTCCGGCGGAATTTCAAGCGATCTTCGGCGTTTCACGTGAAACGCTCGACCGCCTCACGAACTACGCGGACATGCTGGCGCGCTGGCAGAAGACCATCAATCTGGTGGCGCCGAGCACGCTCGGCGACGTCTGGCACCGGCATTTCGCCGATAGTGCCCAGCTCATAGGCCATATCCCCGAGGGGGCAGAAACCGTTTGGGATCTCGGGTCAGGCGCCGGTTTCCCCGGGCTCGTGCTGGCCGTCCTGGGCCTGGAGCCCGGGCGAGGAAGGACCATGCGGGTGCGGCTCATCGAAAGCGATCAGCGCAAGGCAGCCTTTCTGCGTGAGGTGGCACGGACCGTCGGCATCGCTGTGGACATCGATTCGGCACGAATCGAAACCATCTCGACTCAGGGTAAGGTCGCAAAAGTCGATGTGATCACGTCGCGTGCGCTGGCGCCCCTGCGGCGCCTTCTCGAGCTGTCGCGTCCGGTATTCGGCGCGACGACGACCGGCCTGTTTCTCAAGGGCCGGGACGTCGCCAGCGAAGTCGAGGAGGCCCGCCGAAGCTGGGACTTCACTCTGTCGCTCGAACCCAGTCTCACTGAGCCGCAAGCGCGCATTGCCGTGGTCCGAAACGCAAGACCTGTAACGGAGGATTGAATCCGTGAACGGAATGGGTGGCGGAAGCCAGGGGCTGCGCGTGCTCGCCGTCGCCAATCAGAAGGGCGGCGTCGGCAAGACGACGACGGCGATCAATCTGGGCACGGCGCTGGCCGCGATAGGCGAACGCGTGCTCATCATTGATCTCGATTCTCAAGGTAACGCCTCGACGGGCCTGGGCGTGCCGCCAGAGAGCCGTGCCCGCACGTCGTTCGACGTGCTGGTGGGAGAGGCGAGCCTGCTGGAGGTGGCCCAGCCGACCGCAGTTCCTGGGCTCATGATCGTGCCCGCCAATTCCGATCTTGTCGGTGCCGAGGCGGAGCTTGCCGGCGACTCCGGCCGCGCGTTCCGGTTGCGCGATGCTGTCTCCAAGCTCATTTCCATCTGCCGGTCGCGCCCACCGGAGCAGGGGTTTGGCTACGTGCTGATCGACTGCCCGCCGTCGCTCAATATCCTGACGCTCAACGCCATGACGGCGGCGCATGCCGTGCTGGTGCCTGTCCAGTGCGAGTTCTTCGCGCTGGAGGGAATTTCGCAGCTCAAGGAGACGATCGACCAGATTCGCGGCTCGCTCAATCCAGGGCTGGAGATCCAGGGCGTCGTGCTGACCATGCACGATGCCCGCACGACGCTCTCGAAAGAGGTGGCCGACAACGTTCGCGCGTTCTTCGGACCGAAGGTCTACGAGACGGTAATTCCGCGCAACACGCGCGTGGCTGAGGCGCCGTCGCACGGCAAGCCGCTGCTGCTCTACGACTACGACTGCGCTGGCAGTCAGGCCTATATCCGTCTCGCCACCGAGATCATCGAGCGGGAACGGCGCTACAAGGCAGCGTGACGCGGCCGGAGCTGCGGCATGACTAGGGCCGCGAGACGCTGAGAATTCATCGAGAAGGGGGCTCGAAGTGACGACTGTGCCAGTGCCGAAAAGCCGTCTCGGACGGGGCCTTGCTTCGCTCATCGGCGAGTCGGTTCCCGGAGCGGTGCGTCTGCCGCCCGAGGGCGAGCAGCGCATGGTCGCAGTCGACCAGCTAAGGGCCAGCCGCTCCAACCCGCGCAAGGACTTCCGTGAGGACGACCTGGCGGAGCTTGCCGAGTCGATCCGGGTGAAGGGGCTGGTGCAGCCGATCATCGCGCGTGCCGACGGGTCGCCAGGCAGCGGATACGAGATCGTCGCGGGCGAGCGGCGTTGGCGGGCGGCCCAAAGGGCCGGCTTGCACCTCGTCCCGGTGATCGTGCGCGATCTCACCGATCGCGAAGTGCTTGAGCTTGCCATCATCGAGAACGTGCAGCGTTCCGACCTCAACGCCATCGAGGAAGCTGGCGGCTATCGCGAGCTTGTCGAGCGCTACGGCTACAGCCAGGAGCAGCTCTCCGAGATCATCGGCAAGAGCCGCAGCCACGTCGCCAACACGCTTCGTCTGCTGAAGCTGCCCCATAGTGTCCAGGCGCTCGTGCAGATGGGCCGCTTGACCGCAGGTCACGCGCGGGCGCTCGTCGGCCGTGACGACGCGGAGCGCCTGGCCGAGAGGATCATCGCAGACGATCTCAATGTCCGCGAAGTCGAGGCGCTGGTACAGTCGGACGGCGCTGCTTCGGCCGGAGCCGCGCGCAAGCCACGGGAGAAGGACGCCGACACGCGGGCCTTCGAGAAGGAGCTTGCCGACGTGCTGGGTCTGAAGGTCGAGATCAAGCGCGGTTCGGGCGAAAGCGGTAACCTCATCATAAAGTACGGTAATTTCGATCAGCTCGACTACATCCGCCAGCGTCTGGTCGGCAGCGCAAGTGGCTGAGGCGCCCTCCCGCGGACACGAGTTTCATAGGCAATACGAAAGGCGGCCGGCGCGATCCGTGCCGCCTGACGTTTTTTTGTGCTTCGGCAGTTGCAATTCTCGGCCGGAAATGGCTTGACCGTTTCGTGACGACGGCCGACGGGGCGTGCGGTCATCGATTGTTGCGTGGTGTCGAGCGGGGTTGCGATGGCGGACGACGTGCTGAGACGGCTTGCTGCCACCATTGCCGCGCGCCGTACCGCGTCCGCGGATGCCTCCTACACCCGCAAGCTCCTCGACAGCGGCATCGAGCGCTGCGCCAAGAAGCTCGGCGAAGAGGCGGTCGAAACGGTCATCGCGGCGACCGTGCAGGGCACCGACGCACTGACGGCGGAGGCCGCCGACCTGCTGTATCATCTTCTCGTCGTGCTGGAATGCCGCGGCGTCGCCATCGACGACGTGTTGCGCGAGCTGGAGGGCAGGACGGGCCAGTCGGGTCTGGCTGAGAAAGCCGCGCGGGCTCAGCCATGAACGAGATCCTCGAGCGTCTGGCTGCCCTGTCGGCGGCGGGTCCTCGTCCCGCCCGGTCGCAACTTCAGTTTTCGCCCTACCGCGTCTTCAGCCGCGAGGAATGGGCGAGGCTGCGCGCCGATACGCCGATGACCCTGGCACAGCCCGAACTCGAGCAGCTGTCGGGCATCATCGAGGAGCTGTCGGTGGAGGAGGTGGAGACGATCTACCTGCCGATGTCGCGACTGCTCAACCTCTACGTCGCCGCCTCGCAGGAGCTGCACGCGATTACGTCCCGCTTCCTCGGGCGTATCGAGGGCAAGGTGCCTTTCATCATCGGTGTCGCCGGGTCGGTTGCAGTCGGTAAGAGTACGACGGCGCGCGTCTTGAAGGCCCTGCTCGCGCGCTGGCCGGATCATCCGCGCGTCGATCTCGTCACCACCGACGGCTTTCTGCTGCCCAACGCCGAGCTTGAGCGCCTGGGCATCATGGACCGTAAGGGATTCCCCGAAAGCTTCGATACCGCGCGGCTGCTCAATTTCCTTGCCGACGTGAAATCGGGGGTCGAGCGGGTGGAAGCGCCCGTCTATTCGCATTTTCACTATGACATCCTGCCCGACCAGGCGACGGTTGTGGAGCGACCCGACATTCTCATTGTCGAAGGACTTAATGTACTCCAGCCGGCGCGCTTGCCGAGCGATGGCGAGGCCATTCCGTTCGTCTCGGATTTCTTCGATTTCTCGATCTATATCGATGCCGATCCTCGTGTCATCGAGGACTGGTACCTCACGCGCTTCATGCGGCTGCGATCCACGGCGTTCCGCGATCCGGGTGCCTATTTCCACCGCTATTCACAGCTTTCGGGAAGCGAAGCCGAGGAGCGCGCGCGTACGATCTGGCGCACGATCAATCTCAAGAACCTCGAGCAGAACATTATCCCAACACGACAGCGTGCCGGGCTCATACTGCGCAAGGGCTCCGACCATTCCATCGAGACCGTCGCGCTGCGCCGCATTTGAACCCGACAGCGAGCTGGAAAAAAATAGGGCCGCCCGGGGCGGCGGCCCAAAGTCGGTTCAGGGCAAACGGCAAAAGACGCTCTACGGGTACGGAAATGCTTCGCGGTGGAAAATCGGCGCCTCAGGATACGGATTTGACGGGCGCCCGCGGCGCCGCGACGAGGCCCAGGGCCCATTCATTGAGCGCGAGCTGCTGCCGCAATGCGAGCGCGACATAGGGATTGCGCACGAATTGATCGGCCATGTGCATTTGTGCGGTCAACGCCTGCTGTGCGGCGGCCATGCCCATGCCGCACAATGACAACATCAGGTCGTGCGCCGGCCGCGAGGGCCGCAGGCTGCGCTGGACCGGCGGTTGAGGCAGCGCCGTTGTAGACGCGGCCTGCTTCGCGGGAGCCGGATCGTCTGCCTGTTCTTTAGCGGCCGAGCCGGGCGATAAATCCGCAGCCACCGCCGTCTGCCCGGAAACCGATGGCTTTTTTCTTCCCGGTTTCGTGGACGATTTCAGCCGGTAATTCTTCTCGCTTTTTGCTGCCGCCACGGCTGCGGGCCGCGCGGCCTTCGGCGTCGCCCCCTCGAGCTTGGCGGCGGCCGAGGCCGTCGGCACGCTTACCGCTTCGCTCGCATCAGGCGTCACGCGCGGCAAATCTGCAGATTTGGCCGCTGCTGGAGCGAAGCGGTGATTGAATTTGTCGCGCAGCCTACGGATCACGGAGGGATCGGTGTGGCCGAGCGCCTTGATGGCACTGGTCGGCTTCAATGCGGGATTTGCGGCGATAAGGCTCGCGATTTCGGCGAGCGTCGAGCTGTCGTCGATCCCGGTGCCTTTCGGGCGTCCCCGTCGCGGGGTTGTGGACATAGGCGCACCTCGGAAGCGTTCGAATCGCATTTAAATCGATTTTCGGGACCGCAAATTCAAAACCAAGGAAAATAATTCAAAGCGGCGAGAAAGTTTTGCGGTCGAGGCCCATTGTTGCGCCATTGCACCGAAAAATCAAATCGAATGACTGTGGCGTGTGCAACTCCGGTGTGCCTTTGCCGCGAAATGAGGCGTCGTCATTTATCGTCAATTCGAGGATGCAAAGTTTTCCAGATCACGGCAATTGGCTTAATTCAATTGGGATTGCCCTAAAAATGGATGTCGTGCGGGCCGGGATATATCTGGCCTTCGAGCTTCAAATTAGGCCGCGTCCACGGGCGAGCGTCGAAAGTGAAACGTTGGGCCGCGCGCCTATGTGGGAAATTACTTCGGCGGCGGCGAGGCTCCCGAGACGGCCGGCGGTGCCAAGGTCGCGGCCGGTCGCAATGCCGTAGAGAAAGCCCGCCGCATAGAGGTCGCCGGCGCCCGTGGTATCGACCACGCGCTCGACCGGATCGACGGGGATCTCGTGACGCTCACCTTGTGAAATTACGAGCGAGCCCTTGCCGCTCCGGGTCAGCGCCGCAAGGCGCGTATCGCGTGCCGCATTGGTTGCGGCAACTTCGAAATCCGAGGTTTGGTAGAGCGAGGTGATCTCGCTTTCGTTGGCGAAAAGAATATCGACACCGTCGCGCATGAGGGACAGGAATTCGTCGCGATGACGGTCGACACAGAACGAGTCCGATAATGAAAGCGCAACGCGGCGGCCGGCGGCCTTGGCGACGGCAAGCGCGTCGCGGAATGCAGCTTTCGCATCGGGGCGGTCGAACAGATATCCTTCGAGATAGACGATCTGCGATTGCCGGATCATGTCTGCGTCGATCTCGCCCTGGTCGAGATCGGTGGAAATGCCCAGGAACGTATTCATCGTTCGCTCGCCATCGGGCGTCACCAGGATCAGCGAACGCGAGGTTGGCGCACTGTCAGCCACCGGCGTCGTGCCGAAGGCGACATTGGCGGCACGAATGTCGTGGGCGAAGATGCGGCCGAATTCGTCCTCTGCCACCTTGCCGATGAAGGCGCCGCGTCCGCCGAGCGAGGCGACGCCGACGAGCGTATTGGCGGCGGAGCCCCCGGAGATCTCAACCGCCGGTCCCATGGCTCCGTAGAGATGAGAGATCCTGGCCTCATCGACCAACCGCATATGGCCCTTGGGCGCACCGTTGGCAGCGAGAAACGCATCATCGCAGCGGCCGATGATGTCGACGATGGCATTGCCGATGCCGACCACGTCGTAGCGCGTCTCGCTCATGGAATGGGTCCTTGTCATTGGCGGGAAGTCGTGGAAAGGGCGCGTCCGGGGAGCGCGGCGGCACTATAGGCATGCCCCCGGGGTCCACAACCCCCGCGAAGCCGCTTTGGACAAAGTGCGGCACAGGCGCTTATCGCCGCGCCTGGCTCGCCAGCGAGATCAGCAGGCGTTCCGCGATCGCCTCTTCGAGTTCGGAGTTGAGACGTGCGGTCTTGAGTGCGTCGCCGGAGGCGGCGATGGCGCGCTCCAGGTCACTGCGAGGCCAGCGCCGGCACTGCGCCGCGAAACTGTCGCGGGCCTTGAAATGCAGCGGCGGGCGCAGAGCACGCAGCGCCTCGTCCATGCCCGTTCCGGCATCGACCTCGACGCGTGCCCGGTGCAGACGGTGCAGATGCCGCTGGATCGCGCCGATGATCATCTGGGCGCTTTCGCCCGAAGAGACCGCGCGGGCGAACTCGTTGACCGATGTCGCCATGTCGCCGGACAGTGCCGCGTCGACGACCCGATCGACCGCCAGCTCGGAGGCATCACCCACGATCTCGTCGATGTCCTCGGCCGTCACCTCGCCGCGCCCGTACACGTGGAGTGCGAGCTTTTCGAGTTCGGATCGGGAGAGGGCGCGATCGGCGCCCAGACGCTCGATCAACAGGTGTCGCGCCTCGCGGCCGATGCGCAGTCCAGCCGCATCCAGCACTTCGCCGACAAGGGAGTCGAGATCGCGATCGTCATCGCCGTAGCAGGCGATGGCCGCTGCTGTCGGCGACTTTTCGAATACGGAGCGCAGCGTATCGCTGGGCTTGAGGTTCTGTGCCTCGACGACGAGCAGGCCGGCGAGATCGTCGGATTCGACCAGCTCTTTCAGTACGGTCGCATTGATGATGCGCCCGGCCGATACGCGCACGACCTTGCGCCCCCCGAACATCGGCATCGTGCGCAGCTCGACGCCCAGGCGGTCCCGGTCGGTGTCGAGGTCGCTGTCGTCGAGGCGGATCAGCTCGCCTTCGGGCGTCTGCCGCTTGGCGAGGGAAAGGGCGAGCTGGCGTGCTCGTTCGGAAACCTGGCCAGGGTCCGTGCCATATAGCAGAAACGCGCTGAGCCGGGCATCGGGCTCCGCCAGGAACTTCTGGGCGAGATGCGCTTTGACGGCGACCATGTGCGCTGGGGCCGGTTGGCGGGCGAAAAGCCGGTTCAGGCCGGGGATGAGAGGAACGCGGCGAGGCGGGTCTTCAGATCCTGCGCCACGGACGATGCGGCACGGTTCTCGGCATCCTGCCGAGCGCGCACGTTCGAGAAGATCGCCTTGAAGCGTTCGAAGCCCGCACGCCCCGCACTCTTGCCCTGCAGCACGACCTGCTTGTCGGAGATGCGGATCAGACGGAAATCGGCATTGAGATTGTAGACAGAGCCTGAGGCATCGCCGCTGATCTTGACGAGCGTCGATGTGATCGACTCGCGAATGGCGATCTCCAACCGGTATGCGGGCGGCAAAGGATGGTCGCCGCCCGTCGTGTGGAAAATGAGATCATTGCGAACGCGCTGGCCGACGCGGCCCGGTACGGGCGCGATTTCGACCTGCGCCATCCGCTCTGAAACGTTGGCGCCACCGATCGATGATGTGCCGTAAAGCGGCCGGAAGCCGCTGTCGCCGCAGGCGGCTAGCAGCGGTGCGGTCAACGCGAGGGCCAAGGCGAGCTGCAAGCCACCGGCGGCGCGGCGCAATGCGCCACGACCCTGTTCCGCTGGTGCCTCAGCCGACGACATTGACGATCCTCTGTGGGACGACGATGACCTTCTTGACGGCCCGGCCCTCGAGGGCCCGGACGACCGCTTCAAGCGCCAGCGCCGCCGCCTCCACCTCCCCATTGCTGGCGGTGCGGGCAATGCGCAACTCGTCCCGGCGCTTGCCGTTCACCTGTACGGCAATGGTTACTTGATCGTCAACGAGCAAGGCCGGATCGGCCGAAGGCCAGGGTGCGTTGGCAATCAAGGTGTTGTAGCCGAGCCGCTGCCAGCATTCTTCGGCCAAGTGCGGCATCATCGGGGCGAACATCTGCACCAGAAGCTCGGTGCTTTCGCGCAGCGCCTCGCTAAGCCCTTGGCCGGATTTGCCCATCGCGGAGGATAACGTATTGGTTAGCTCGTAGAGCTGGGCCACGGCGACGTTGAACCGCAGGCCTTCGATGTTGCGTCCGACGGTGTCGAGCGCCTTGTGTGCGGCGCGGCGCAGGGCGACAGCGTCGTCGCTGAGCGCGGCCGGCAGCGGCGTACCCTTGGGTGCGGCCTTCTCCACGGCCTCGTTGACCACGCGCCACAACCGCTGGATGAAGCGGCCGGCCGCTGCAATCCCCTCTTCCGTCCAGATGACGTCGCGTTCGGGCGGACTGTCGGACAGCATGAACCAGCGCGCGCAATCGGCGCCGTAGTGCTGGATGATCTCGTCGGGGTCGACGAGGTTCTTTTTCGACTTCGACATCTTCTCGATGGAGCCGATCACGGCCGGCTTGCCGGAGGCGATTTCGATCGCCCGGCGATCGGCGCCGTCACCCTCGAAGCGCACTTCGGAGGGCAGCAGCCAGGCACCCGCGCCGCTCTTATACGTCTCGTGCGTCACCATGCCCTGCGTGAAGAGCGCGGCGAACGGTTCGCGCAGGTTCTTGGCGCCGTGGCCCGAATCCGAGATCGCACGGAAGAAGAAGCGCGAGTAGAGCAGGTGCAGGATCGCGTGCTCGATGCCGCCGATGTACTGGTCGACCGGCAGCCAGTAGTTGGCCGCACTGGCATCGACCGGCTTTTTGGCGTCGGGTGCGGTGAAGCGCACGTAATACCAGGAGCTGTCGACGAACGTGTCCATGGTGTCCGTTTCGCGCCGCGCCTTCGCGCCGCAGGAGGGACAATCGACATGCTTCCAGGTGGGGTGTCGCTCCAGCGGATTGCCCGGCTTGTCGAATGTCGCGTCGTCGGGCAGGCGCACGGGCAGGTCCTTTTCGGGAACCGGGACGACGCCGCAGCTCTCGCAGTGGATCACCGGGATCGGGCAGCCCCAGTAGCGCTGACGCGAGATGCCCCAGTCGCGCAGGCGGAAGTTGACCTTGCGCTCGCCGACCGCCTGGCCTTTCAGCTTCTGCCCTTCGAGGCGCCTTGCTACGTCCTCGAACGCGGCCTTCGTGTCGAGGCCGTCGAGGAAGCGCGAATTTATCATCGTGCCGTCGCCGTCGTAGGCCTCTGCACCCACCTCGAAGGTCGCGGCGTCCTCGCCCGGCGGCAGGATGACGGGCACGACCGGCAGCTCGTATTTGCGTGCGAAATCAAGGTCGCGCTGGTCGCCGGACGGGCAGGCGAAGATGGCGCCCGTGCCGTAGTCCATGAGGATGAAATTGGCGACGTAGACGGGCAGCGTCCAATCCTTGTCGAAGGGATGGGCGGCGCGGATGCCGGTGTCGAAGCCTTTTTTCTCCGCGGTTTCGAGTTCGGCGACGGACGTGCCCGCGCGCCGGCATTCCTCGCAGAAAGCGGCGAGTTCGGGATTTTTCTCCGCGGCCGCCTTGGCCAGCGGGTGGTCCGCGGCCACCGCCAGGAACGACGCGCCAAACAGCGTATCGGGCCGCGTCGTGTAGACCTGCAGCTCGTCGTGACCCTTCGGTGCCGATTTTTTCTCCAGTGCCCAGCGGACCAGCAGACCTTCCGAGCGGCCGATCCAGTTGCCCTGCATCAGGCGCACCTTCTCGGGCCACTTGTCGAGCGTGGAGAGTGCCGACAGCAGCTCATCGGCATAGTGCGTGATCTTGAAGAACCACTGCGTCAGCTCGCGCTGCTCGACGAGCGCGCCCGACCGCCAGCCGCGGCCGTCGATCACCTGCTCGTTGGCGAGCACGGTCATATCGACCGGGTCCCAGTTGACCTTGGCCGAGCGGCGGTAGGCGAGGCCCTTCTTCAGCAGGTCGAGGAACAGCTTCTGTTGATGCCTGTAGTAGTCGGGCGAACAGGTCGCGATCTCGCGCGCCCAGTCGATGGCGAGGCCCATCGACTTCAGCTGGCCCTTCATGGTGTCGATGTTGGCGTAGGTCCACTTGGCGGGATGCGTCTTGCGTTCGATGGCGGCGTTCTCGGCCGGCATGCCAAACGCGTCCCAGCCCATCGGGTGCAGAACATTGAAGCCGCTGGCGCGCTTGTAGCGGGCGAAGACGTCTCCCATCGTGTAGTTGCGCACGTGGCCCATGTGGATGCGCCCCGACGGATACGGGAACATCTCCAGCACGTAGCACTTCGGCCCTTTGGCCGCGTTGTCGGCGCGGAAGATGTCGCCGTCGGTCCACGCCTGCTGCCAGTGCCGCTCGCGCACGGGCGCGTTGTATCGTTCGATCGCCATCGGTCTTCCCGGTTCCGGGCTTTGCAGCCCGCTTGCGTCTTGTGATGAGGGGTTCGGCGGCGTAATGAGCCCCAAAGGTCAGGGTGGGTCAAGGCGACCAATCGGGGGCGGCCGCGGCGGCTGGCTGAGTGGGATATGAGCGAGGACGGTGGCGCGGCCGGACGGCTGCGGCAGATCGAAGCCCGGATCGCTGCCGCGACGGACGCCCGCCGTCAGGCGGGTGCACCCGCCGTGACGCTGATCGCGGTGTCGAAGACATTCGAGGCGGACGCCATAGGCCCGGTGATCGCGGCCGGTCAGCGGCATTTCGGCGAGAACCGGGTGCAGGAGGCCAAGGCCAAATGGCCGGCGCTGAGAGCCCAGACGCCCGGACTTATTCTCCATCTGATCGGTCCGCTGCAGTCCAATAAGGCTCGCGAGGCGGTCGAGCTGTTCGACGCCATCCATTCCATCGACAGGGAGAAGATTGCCCGCGCGGTGGCCGGCGAGATGCGCGCCCAGGGGCGGCATCTGCAACTTTTCGTTCAGGTCAATACCGGCGAGGAGCCGCAGAAGGCGGGCGTTGGCCCGCGCGAGGCGGTCCAGTTCGTCGCCATGTGCCGGGAGGCACTGGGGCTCGAGATCGCGGGCCTGATGTGCATTCCCCCGGTCGACGAGGAGCCGGCCATCCATTTCGCTCTGCTCGCCAAGCTGGCGAAGGAGGCAGGCGTTTCGGGCCTGTCGATGGGCATGAGCGACGACTTCGAGACCGCGATCGAGTTCGGCGCGACCCACGTGCGTGTCGGCTCCGCCATCTTCGGCGGGCGGGGTTAGGGAGAATAATTCGCACGCCTGGAGACGAGCCAACGCGGCGATTTGGGTTCTCGGGACGGGCGCGAGGATGACAACATGCTTCGGGATCGGTTCGGTCGGCCGCTCCGGGAACCCCGGCTGACGGACGTAGTTTTCCACATGCGAGCCGGGAGGTCATGCCGCGCCGGCCGGAGTGCCGGTGCTAGGCTCACAAGTGATTCGGCCGTTTGAGCCATGCGCGCCGAGTCGAAAGCTGCTTCCAGCAGATCGAGCGTCCAAGTTGCGTCCTGTCCGTCGCGTTCAGCACCGCCGAACTCGAGGAGATGACCGATGGCCGCTTCTTCCGCCGCCACGCTTGCGCGTGAAGCCAACGCCGCCGCCAACGAGGCCGCGCGTGACGCCCGCGCCGAGGTCTACGAGCGCGCCGGTGCCGAGCAGCCGAAGGTTCCGGCCAAGCCCACGCGCAAGGACAAGCGCATGGCCAAGGCGAGCGAGACCAAGGACGGTCTCATCAAGTTCGTCGTCAACGTCTGGGTGACGAACTTCAACTCGGTCGAATTCGGCATCTACAAGCACTCGCGCAATCGTGCCAAGTCGCGCCAGTTCACGCTGGACATGGATGTTTTCGCCGAGGTCATCGAGAACGGCGAGCGCACCGGGCTGCTCGCCTACCGCGAGGATCTGTGGAAGCAGAAGGAGGGCACGGAGAAGCGGCTCGTGATGAAGCTGTTCTCCGAGAACCTCAACTGGCGCGCCACCATGGACCTGATGCTGGCGCGCTCGCTCGCCCAGACGTTCGGCGCGCGCGGATTGCCCGTCACCACTTATTCGGTCAACACCAACGAGGACAATTACGTCGTCTACATCGAGCGGTCGGCCAACAAGTGGCCGCTGATGCCGGAATACTTCTCGTTCTTCCTCATCGACAACGACGGCAATCCTGATTTCTACATCCTGCGCCGCGACGTCATAAACATCGGCGGCGACTACACCCTCTACAATCAGAAGAACGAGGTCGTGGGTCACCTCGACGGCCGTGTTCTGACGCTCGGCGGCTACTGGTCGGGCTGGGTCAAGGAGGGCGTCGCGGACCGCCGGCTTATCACCGTCATGAAGCTGCTCGCGGGCATGATCCTGTTCAACGGGTCGTGCCGCCGGCACATGAAGCGGCTCTATCGCGACATCCGCGCCGGCCGGGTCGAGGCGACCATCGAGCGGCAGGAGACGGATCTCTACATGAACCCGCGCCGCGTGCGGTAGGCGCGCGCCGGGGGCTCGGGCTTCCCGGCGGACCCTGACCAGAGAATAATCGCCGATTTTTTATGCAATTTTCCTGCATTTTGCCTACATGATAGGCAGTAGATGTTTTTTATGGCCGTGTGGCACTCCGAAGATTGATTGATTTCAGCTGTTTGCACTAAATGCGCCCGAAGGCTCAATCGTTAATCGTTGTGGCGTCCTGCTGGGCAGTCCGCACGTCTGACGAGCGCGAGCCCAATAATTCATCACAACATTCGGGGGTTAGCGCATGCAAGAGCTGCAACAGGGCGCCAACGTCTTTTTCTTGCTGATGGGCGCCATTCTGGTGTTCGCCATGCACGGGGGCTTCGCATTCCTGGAGGTCGGCACTGTCCGGCACAAGAACCAGGTCAATGCCCTGGTGAAGATCCTGGTCGATTTCGCGGTCTCCACCGTGACGTATTTCTTCGTCGGCTACTGGATTGCCTATGGCGTCAGCTTTCTCATCAGCGCGGAAGGACTTGCGGGTGGGGCGGAGGGCTTCCTGCCCAACGGCTTCTCGCTGGTGAAATTCTTCTTCCTGTGCACGTTCGCCGCGGCGATCCCAGCGATCGTGTCAGGTGGCATTGCCGAGCGGGCGCGCTTTAACGCGCAGATGCTGGCGACCGCCCTGCTCGTCGGCATCGCCTATCCGCTGCTCGAAGGCACGGTCTGGAACTCCAACTTCGGAATTCAGGACTGGCTGTTCAAAGGCCTGCTGGGCGGCGCTTTCCGCGATTTCGCTGGCTCGATCGTCGTGCACGCATTCGGCGGTTGGGTCGCGCTTGGCGCCGTATTGCGGCTGGGCGCACGCGCCGGGCGCTACGATCGTGGCGGTTCTGTCGGCATTCCGCCCTCGTCCATTCCATGGCTCGCCATGGGCTCGTGGATGCTCTGTGTCGGCTGGTTCGGCTTCAACGTGATGAGTTCGCAGTCGGTCACCGGCATCTCGGGTCTCGTCGCCATGAACTCGCTGATGGCGATGGCGGGCGGCATCCTTTCGGCGCTGGTTGCAGGCCGCAACGATCCTGGCTTCGTCCACAATGGTGCGCTCGCCGGCCTCGTCGCGGTGTGCGCGGGCTCCGACATCATGCATCCCGTCGGCGCCCTTGTGACCGGTGCCGTCGCCGGCGTCGTCTTCGTTCAGATGTTCCAGATCATGAGCAACAAATGGAAGATCGACGACGTGCTCGGCGTATGGCCGCTGCATGGTCTGTGCGGCCTATGGGGTGGCATCGCCGCCGGCATCTTCGGTCTGAAGGCGCTGGGCGGGCTGGGTGACGTGTCGCTCGCCTCGCAGGTTGTCGGCAGCTTCATGGGCGCCGCGTTCGGCCTGATGGCCGGAACGATCATCTATAGCATCGTCGACATGGTGCTCGGTCTTCGCATGAGCGATGAGGAGCAGCGCCGCGGCGCCGACATCACGATCCACAACATCTCCGCCAATCCGGAAGAGGATGTACGTATGGGCCGCATCTGAGGCCCACGGCATCGACGAATACGAAAGCCGTCCCTGGAGGTTCCAGGGACGGCTCATTCGTTTCAGACGGGTAGCGCTGGTCTCAGAGGTCCTTGCAGTCGAAGGTCACCTTGAACCACGGCAGGTCGAGCCTGCAGTTGCCGCCTGCGGTCTTCTTCAGGAACTTGTCGATCGGCAGGCCGGCGACGTCGGGGAGGCCGGAGCCGCTGCGGCGCTCGCTGTCCCGGGCGGCGGGCGCAGGCTCTTCGGACGACGGCTGCTGCTCGCCCTGGGTCTCGGGTGCATCAGGTGCCGGTGCGGCCGACATCTCCTGTTCCTGGGGCGGTGCCGCCTGCTGCTCGGGCTGAGCCTCAGCCTGCGGCGGGGCCTCGGGCTGCGGTGCAGGCTGCGGAGCCGCTGCGCGGCGGGGGGCCACGGCCTTGGCGGCGGGCGCAGCCGGGGCCGCGGCTGCAGGTGCCGGATAGGCGTCGGTCGCGGTCGGCGCAGGAGCCCGGGCCGTCACAGTACGGGCAGCCGGAGCCGGGGCCGTACGGGCCGCCGGAGCGGGCGCCGCGGGTTCGGCAGCCGCCTGCTGACCGTCGCAGCGGACGAGATCAGCCGGAGCACGCTTCCAGACAAAGGTTTCCGAGAAGAACTTGACGCCGGCATAGCCCATCACGCGGAGCCGGTTGCCGCTCAGCGGCTTGATTTCGACATCGAACTTGCGGCCGCGCTCGGGATCGTAGATCCAGCCGTTGTCCCAGCGGTCGCCGAACTTCCGCAAGCCGCCGATGATCTGCTCGCCGCAGCCCTCGCGGTCCTTCGCCGAGGCGACCCAAACGACATAGCCGCACAGATTGGCTCCGCACGGGCGGATTTCGACGCCGCCACGGCCGGTGTTGTCGATCCAGACGCCGGTTGCATCATCGGCCAGAGCGGCGCCAGCGCCGGTGACGGCCATGGCGAGGCCGGCGGCCATTGAAGCCAGGAAGCGGCGCGATTGACGGTACGCAGTGTGTGACATCGGGGGTCTCTCCCTCTGGACGATGAAGTCTCTGACGCCAGTCCTCTCATGTCGGCAACCATATTGCTGTTCCGGACGGAACAGGACGGGCGCCGGGGCTGGTCTCCGTGGTGGTGGCCTGCTCGCAGTTATTTCGGCGAGACTGATCGACGCCTCGACGGAGGCTTGGACGCTTCCATCTGCGGCGATCAGGCTCTAAACGTTGCGCGCTTCCGGGCAGCCCGGCCGGCCCGCCGGCAAGCGGCCGGTCCGGCATGGAGCGTCGAAAGCATCCCTATGTCGTTGCCATCACAGAACGGGTTCGAGGCGCTGGCATCGGGCGCAGTGGTCTCGCCGTTCACCCGGCTGAAGGCCCTGCTCGCCCCTCATGCGAGCGAAGTTGCCGAGACGATCGACCTGACGCTGGGCGAGCCACGCGAAACGATGCCGCCGTTCATTGCCGCCAAGGTCGTCGAGGCCGAGGCGCTGTTTGCCAAGTATCCGGCGATCCGTGGCAGTGAGCCGCTGCGCGCGGCGATCGCCGGTTGGCTTGGGCGGCGGTTCGGCCTGGAAGGGGCCGGCGCGGTCGATCCCGAGCGCGAGGTGTTGCCGACGCTGGGCTCTCGGGAAGGGCTCTATTTCGCCGCCATCCCGGCGGTCGGCCGCCGCAGCTTCTCCGGGCGGCCAGCCATACTCATCGTCAATCCGTTCTATCAGGCCTATTTCGGTGCGGCGCTGGCCACCGCCGCCGAGCCGGTGTTCCTCAATGCCACCGCGCGCTCCGGCCACCTTCCCGATCTCGACGACATCGCCTCCCGGCCCGATCTGCTGGCGCGGACGGCGGCGCTCTACCTCTGCTCGCCCGCCAATCCGCAGGGTGCGGTTGCAGACGCGGACTACATCCGCCGGGCGCTGGAGCTGGCTCGGGCACATGACTTCATGCTGTTCCTCGACGAGTGCTACTCGGAGATCTATGCGAGCGCGCCTCCCGTCGGAGGCCTGTCGGTGGCCGCTGCAACGCCAGCGCGCTTTCGCAATCTGGTCGTTTTCAATTCGCTGTCGAAGCGCTCCAATCTGCCCGGGCTGCGCTCTGGCTTCTGCGCGGGCGACGGCGAGTTCCTGTCGGCACTCGCCGAGGTGCGCAATCTCGTCGGCCCGACAATGGCCGGGCCGATCCAGCACGCGTCGGCATCGGCCTGGAGCGACGAGGCACACGTGGCCATGAACCGGGACGCCTACCAGGCCAAGTTCGACGTCGCCGACCGGCTGCTGGCCGGCCGTTTTGGCTACGAGCGACCGGCCGGAGGCTTCTTCCTGTGGCTCGATGTGTCGCAACTCGGGGGCGGGGTTCAGGCGTCGGTAACCATATGGAAACGCTGCGGTGTCAGGGTTATCCCGGGTGCCTATCTGGCGCAGCCCGGTCTCGATGGAACCAACCCCGGCGCGGATTACGTGCGGGTGGCTCTGGTGGCGGACCCGGCGACGATCGGAAGGGCGCTCGAGCGTATCGTGTCTCTTGTCGCGTAGCCGTTGCGTCTGGTCATGCTGTCAATTCATCCCGATCTCGCCACCCAAGAAGCGCCGCGCGCCACCATCGAGCAGGCGCTCAAGTCGGCCATCGGCCGCACGTTCGGCCTTGCTCTGTTCGGTTTCGTCGGCCTCCTCTGGGTCAGTGTCGCCTCCTGGTCGGTCAGCGATCCGAGCCTCACGCACGCCACGAGCGGCGAGACCCGTAACCTTCTGGGCGCGTTTGGCGCCATCGTCTCCGACCTGCTTCTGCAGGCTGTGGGCTTCGCGACGCTTGTCGTGCTGGTGGTGCCGATGTTCTGGGCGCTCGAGCTCACCTTCCGCGAGCGGGTGCAGCGCCTGAAGTCGAAGCTCATCCTTTATCCGCTGTCCGTGCTGGTACTGGCAGGTGGCCTTTCGGCGCTTCCCGTGGCTGGACGCTGGCCGTTGCATCACGGCTACGGCGGCATGCTGGGTGATGGCATCTATGCGGCCGCCGCATCCCTGCTGGCAGCCATGAGTGGCGAGAGCGGCGGCGCGCTTGCGGGTCTTGCCTTGTTTGCGGCCGGGTTCGCGATCCTGTCACGCGCTGTGGGGATCTCGCTCGATGATCTGGCGAGCTTTCGCAGTCGAATTGCTGGAACGGACGCTGCGCATGCCGTGTCGCCTCCCTCCCTGCCGCCCATACAGGGTATGGTGCCGCCGCGCGAGGATCTCGCTCGCGGCGTTGGACTGGCGATCGGCGTGGCGCGTCACACCGCTCATCGCGGACACTCCATTCTCAAGACCGGTGCCCGCGGGTTGCAGGACGGGTTGATGCACGGCTTCGCGGGTGCCCAGGATCGCTGGTCGCGCGCTGCGCAGGGGCTTGCTGCTCATGCCGAGCGCGCAGCCCATGCGGCGCAGACGCACCCGCATGCGGCGGGCCACCAGCCGGCATCCGGCCACGGTCGCGCCGCTGCCGCGCCGACCAATCCAATGGCGGTCGGATATCCCATGCATGGCGCTCACGCGCACGGCGCCCGCCCCCCTTATCATCCGCCTTATTCGCCAGCGGCGATGCCGCCCCCGATGCCGTTGCGCGGCCCGGCTGCTGCGATGGCTCGCGGCATGCAGCCGGTTGCCGATGGCTATGACGGTGCCGGCACGGCGGATTTCGATTTGGCAACCGATGCAACGAGCCTTGCGATTGCGCGCCGGTTTGCGCCTGCTGGTTCGGGTCCGATCGTCGTGGGAGATGACGTCGCAACCGGCGTGCAGCCGTCGCCCGCGCCTCCTCCAGCACCGCCCGCCTATGAAGGCCGGTCGGCTCGGATTCCCGAGTTTGCGCCGAGCCGGGAGCCGGCCGCGGTGAGCGTGCCCACACCCGCTGCCGCACCTGTTGCCGCCACCGCCTCACAGCGATCCGCGCCTGAGGCCGATAGCAGCCACAAGCGCAACGCGCTGTTTGGTGGCTTGAAGTTCCGCCGGCAGGCCGAACCGTCGTTCAGACTTCCCGCGGCGCAGCTTCTCCGCAAGCCGCCGCCGGCCAAGGCCGGACCGGAGCTGACCCAGACCGTGCTGCGCGGCAACGCGCGCCTGCTCGAGGACGTGCTCAAGGACTTCGGCATCAAGGGAGAAGTCAAGGACATCCGCCCGGGCCCGGTGGTCACGCTGTTCGAGCTGGAGCCGGCGCGCGGTACGAAGTCTTCGCGCGTGATCGGCCTTGCCGACGATATCGCCCGCTCGATGAGCGCGTCCGCCGTCCGCGTCGCCGTCGTTCCCGGCCGCAACGCCATCGGCATCGAGCTGCCCAACGTACGCCGCGAGCCGGTTCTGTTGCGGGAGCTGCTCGAGAGCGAAGCATTTCGGTCAAGCGATGCGGTGCTGCCGCTGGCTCTGGGCAAGGGCATCGGCGGCGAGCCGATTGTCGCCGACCTGGCGCGCATGCCGCACCTGCTCGTTGCCGGCACCACGGGCTCGGGCAAATCGGTTGGCGTAAACGCGATGATCCTGTCGCTCCTCTACCGGCTGACGCCGGAAGAGTGCCGCTTCCTGATGATCGATCCCAAGATGCTGGAGCTGTCGGTCTACAACGGCATTCCGCATCTGTTGGCGCCGGTCGTCACCGATCCGGCGAAGGCGGTCGGTGCGCTCAACTGGGTCGTGGGTGAGATGGAGGAGCGCTACAAGCGCATGGCCAAGCTCTCTGTCCGCAACATCGACGTCTACAACAACCGTGTGCGCAATGCGAAGAAGCGCGGCGAGATGATCGCGCGCACGGTGCAGACGGGCTTCGACAAGCACTCGGGCGAGGCGATCTACGAGCAGGAGACACTGACCGCCGAAACGATGCCGTACATTGTCGTCGTGATCGACGAGTTCGCCGACCT
This sequence comes from Hyphomicrobiaceae bacterium, assembly GCA_050250815.1. Classification (GTDB taxonomy): domain Bacteria; phylum Pseudomonadota; class Alphaproteobacteria; order Rhizobiales; family Hyphomicrobiaceae; genus JAEUMD01. The sequence goes on along the minus strand of JBFWNY010000027.1, from coordinate 2,586 downwards.
GATGCTCGTCGCGGGCAAGGACGTCGAGGCGGCGGTGCAGCGCCTGGCGCAGATGGCCCGCGCGGCCGGCATCCACATCATCATGGCCACGCAGCGTCCCTCGGTCGACGTCATTACCGGCACGATCAAGGCCAACTTCCCGACCCGCATCTCGTTCAAGGTCACGTCGAAGATCGACAGCCGCACCATCCTCAACGAGCAGGGCGCAGAGCAGCTCCTCGGCCAGGGTGACATGCTGCATGCCGCCGGCTCCGGCCAGACGGCGCGCGTGCACGGCGCTTTCGTTTCCGACGAGGAGGTGGAAGCGGTGGCGGGCCACCTGCGGTCGCAGGGCGCGCCCGACTACTTGGCCGCTGTCACCGCGCCGACGGAGGTTACGGGCGGCGAGGAGAGCAGTGGCGGCGGCAGCGAAGAGGATCTCTACGACCGGGCCGTGGCCATCGTATTGCGCGACCGCAAGGCTTCGACCAGCTACGTGCAGCGCCGCCTGTCGATCGGCTACAACCGCGCCGCCGACCTGATGGAGCGTATGGAGCGCGAAGGTGTCGTCTCGGCCGCCAGCAACGTGGGCCGGCGCGAGATCCTGGCCTCGCCGGCCGGCGATTCGGGTGAGTCGTCCTCCGGCTCGCGCAGCGCGGCCTGATCCACCCGGTTTTCGGGCCTGATCGTGCGACCTGGGCGGCCGCAAGCGGTGGCGGCGTCTCAACGGTCATCCCCAACTCCTTGGACGGACGGACTCCCTCCGGCTTGCCCAAATCGCGAACACGAGTACGATCCCGCCCACTTGTTGACCAAATGTTTGGCGATGACGGGTTCGGGTGGCCTTGCTGTCGCAGTGGGGCTTGGGGGGGTTATGGAATCTTCGATGATCGCGCGCTGCGCAGTCCTTGCCGGTTGGTACGCGCTTTGCGCGGGCCTGGCGACGCCGTTCGCAAGCCAGGCCCTGGCGCAGCAGGGGGAGAGCCGCTCCGGAACCGCCTGGAACGCGGAAATTGCACCCAATTCTACCAGCGGCATGGTGCTCGACGCGCGGCAAAGCGAGATCGTCAAGCAGGTCAGCGACTACTTCAACGCAGCCGACAAGCTTCAGGGCCGCTTCGTTCAGACGAGCGCAGACGGCAAAGTCATGAAGGGCAAGTTCGCGATGATGCGGCCGGGGCGGTTCCGCTTCGACTACGCGCGGCCGAGCCTTCAGGTCATCATATCGGATGGGCGGTTCCTGGCCATTCAGGATCATGACCTCAACAACGAGGATCGGGTCGAACTCGACCAGACGCCCTTCCGGCTGCTCCTGCGCAGCGATGTCGACGTGGCGCGCGATGCGCGCATCCTGGCGGTCGAGGACGCGGGCGACGCCGTCTCCGTGATGCTCCAGGACAAGAGCCCGGATACGCCGGGGCGCATTCGGCTCACCTTCACGACCAAACCGGAGTTCCAGCTCAAGCAGTGGACGACCAAGGACGCTCAGGGTCTGGATACCGTGGTCGAGGTGGGTGACCTGGACCGCAAGTCGGACCTCGATCCAGCGCAATTCGTCATCAAGCCAATGGGAGCAGCTTTCAACCGCTAGGCGGTGTTCAGATCACGGTCGATTCCTGGCAGGGCTAGGTCAAACCCGAGCGAGAGGGCTCGAGGCTTAGTCCGCATCTGAGGTAAGGATGCCTCAGCAACTGTGGCAATGTTGTAGTTCGGTGCCACTCCAAGGGCCGAGCGCACCCGATGGGGTGCGAAGTCGGTAACGTTTTCGTGATCAGGTGCGAATCCCTCTATTGAAATTCGGCTGTTTGGGATTAGCTTTCTCTCAGACAGACGACGTCACCCTGTACTCGGTAGTGCCCCCCCGTCTAACCGAAGATGTCGTCTGGGGCCCCGGCTTCCCTCCCGGGTGCCACGCGCGAGAGCGCTCAATGACGCCCAACCCCTCCCCCCGGGGTTGGGCGTTCGCTTTTCTGGCGCCCCTTGTGATTTCCCAGACCCTGAGATGAGCATTGAAATTGCCCATGATTCCGGTGCGCGCTCGCGCTTGCCGGGTTGGCGTCGCAGGGGAAGCTCGCCTCAGTGGATGGTTTGAGCGGCCGCCGCGCGATCCGAAGGGACCTCCGGCTTCGCGTTGCCGATCGCCTCGTCCTGCGGAACCAGGAGCGCGTCGACGGCGCGCATCTCTTCCGCCAGGGCGTGCAGGCGTGCTGCAATCTTCTTCACGAAGTGCTCCGCCAGCGTCGGATCCTCAGCCATCTGGGCCAGCAGCTCGTTGCGCGTGATCCGAAGTGCGCGAACAGCGGTCACCGCAGTGACCGAGGATGTGTACTCCGTCTCGACGAGCATGCCCATCTCGCCCAGGAGTGCACCTGCGGGAACAGGCTCTGGATCGTCCGGCGAGACAAAATCTGGGGCTTCGGTCCGTGCCGCATCTCCTGAAACGATCAGGACGGCGGCGTCAGCGGGCATGTGCGGGCCGATGATGGGTTCACCGGGCCGGTAGACCCGTCGTTCGGCGCGCCGGGCAATCTCGGTGATCTGGCTGGCCGAAAGCCCCTGGAACAGCGGGAGGGCACGCAGGGGCCTGGTGAGACAGGCGAGTGCCAT
>JBFWNY010000026.1:0-58077 GCA_050250815.1 Hyphomicrobiaceae bacterium | reverse complement strand
GGCCGCGTCTGCCGCGGCTCGTGCGCCGGGTCTACCGCACCGTCGATGCCGCGGTGGCGGCCGAACCCGATGTTGTCGTCATCATCGACAGTCCCGAGTTCACGCACCCGTTCGCAAAACGGATACGCAAACGGCGCCCCGCGATCCCTATCATCGACTATGTGAGTCCGAGCGTGTGGGCCTGGCGACCGGGGCGGGCGGCGCGCATGCGCGCCTATGTCGATCACGTCATGGCCCTGTTGCCGTTCGAGCCGGAAGCACACCGCCGGCTGGGCGGGCCTCCATGCACCTATATTGGCCATCCGCTGATCGAGCGCTACGGGGACATGCGTGCGGAAACCGGCGCGGCACTGGCGGCACGGCTAGGGATCGCTGCCGACGAGCCGGTCCTGGTCGTGCTGCCCGGCAGCCGCGCGTCGGAAGTGTCGCGATTGATGCGGCCCTTCGGAGATGCCATTCGCCGCATCCAGGCCCGTGGTGTTCATCCTCAAGTGATCGTCCCCGCCGTCGCATCCGTCCGGCCGCTCCTTGAGGCGGGCATAACCGATTGGCCCGTTCGTCCGCACATGGTGAGCGGCGAGGCCGACAAGATTGCAGCATTCCGGCTCGCGCGGGCGGCTCTTGCCGCATCGGGGACCGTGACGCTGGAGCTGGCGCTCGCCGGGACACCGATGGTGGTCGCCTATAAGGTCGATGCCGTTGCCGCCCGTCTGCGCTTTCTGCTCAAGGTGCACTCGGTGGTGCTCGCCAACCTCGTGCTCGGCGAGAATGCGTTTCCCGAGTATCTGCAGGAGGCCTGCACACCTGACCGGCTCGCCGATGCGCTGATGCCGCTGCTTGCTGACACGCCGGAAAGGACGCGGCAACTGGAAGCGCTCGCACGCATTCCCCAGCGCATGCTGCTCGACGGCAAGAGCCCGAGCGAAGCTGCTGCCGCCGTCGTACTCAACCGCATCGGTCTCTGATCAGACGGCGGGCATTGCGCCCGTGGGACGGACGAGCAGTTCGCAACCGAGCCAGGTTCCCAAATAGGCTGCGCACCGCGCGGCCGCCTCGTCGGGCGCGTCGTAGAGCGCCGCGGTCTCGCAGAGTTCGCCGAACGTCGTGCCACGAGCGAGCATCGCGACGAGAATCGCTTCCTCGGGACCCAGTGGCCGGACTTTCGGAGTGAAGTTCTCACGCCAGACCAGAACGGCATGGTCCAGTCTGTTCCGATCCGGTAGGGGCGGCGTTGCGCCGTCGTTGATGGCGCGCCAGATGGCGTGAGCATTCGAGCCAAGATTCAGGACGCTAGCGGAGGGAGTTGCGGCAAGCGGCAGTATCCCCCACGCGCCGGCGGGTAGGGCAGCGAGGTCATCAATCCTGAAGCTGGGCACATCCGCCGCATCGAAGGCGTCGTTGACCGCACACTCGATGAGCGCGATTTCCGCGACTTCCCTGTAGGAGTCATAGGGTGCGGTTCGCGCAATGAACTTCGCCAACTCGCGGGAGATGTCGCGGATGTTGGGCGAACGAGAGGGAAGGGTAGCGATGTAGTGCCGTGCCAGGTCCTCGAACGCGGCTTCGCCCAGATAGGCCAGCAATGCGGTGTGGTCGTTGCGCATCGCTGCGACGAGGCGTGAGGCATAGGCGTGACGGTAGACGCCAAGCAACACGTCCGGGCCGACGCGGCTGTTGCCGGTGAGGTGCACAAGGACGTCGGGCGAGCCCTTCACGACCGCGCTCTGGAAGGCCTGCTGCAGCTCGGCGAGGCCGGGCGCGCGTTGTGGGCGCGGTGTTTCTTCGACGGTGGCATCGCGCGCGGTGGACCTTGAAGTGCTCACGTTGCGGCACCTCTATTGGAGCCTTGCTCGACGTGGCGAAGCATCGAGGAGGCGATCTGGCGAGCGATCGTCAGCTCGTCCACCAACTCGTCGAGCGGAGGAATGTGATCGTCGCGCTCGATGAGCGTCGACACGGCGCCGAACCGGCCAACAGCATAGCCATAAAGCTCCCACACCTCGTCTGGCACCAGCGCATCGTGGGTATCGATGATGTGGGTCATGTTGTGCTCGTGACCCGCCAGATGAAACTGCACGACGCGGTCACGCGGGATGCGATCAATGAATGTGCGTGCGTCGAAATCGTGGTTGAAAGCGTTGACGAAGACGTTGTTGATGTCGAGTACGAGCCAGCAGCCTGTACGCTCGGCCATTTGCGCAACGAACTCCCATTCAGGCATCTCGGACTGCGCGAAGCCCACGTACGACGACACGTTCTCAATGGCGAGCGGGCGGCCGAGTATCTCCTGCACGGCGTGGACACGCGCCGTCACGTGTTCCAGTGCCTCGGTCGTATACGGTACCGGCAACAGGTCATGCAGGTTGATGCCGTGCACGCCCGTCCAGCACAGATGGTCGGAAACGAATTCGGGCTCGAAGCGATCTGCGAGCGCACGCAATTTCTTCAGATTTGCGCGGTCGAGCGGCGCGGTGGACGCGATCGACATCGAAACGCCGTGCAGCACGATTGGATAATGCTGCCGGATTGCCTCGAGTACCGCGAGCGGTCGTCCGCCCGGCACCATGTAGTTTTCCGATATCGCCTCGAACCAATCGACGTGCGGCGTGCCGCCCAGAATGTCGGAATAGTGCTGCGGCCGCAGCCCGAGCCCGAAGCCCAGATAGCCGGGCCGCGTTTGGGGTGTCGCCGCCAGCCGGAGTGGATCAGCAACTCGTTGCTTTGGCGATTGGCGGAGGCTGCTTCGTGGCGTTGGCATGTGGAAGCCCTTCGGGGTGAACAGGCTCGACGGGAGCGGCTGCCGCTGTCGACGTGCGGCCGAAGTGGGACCGCGCCGCGTCCCGTCGCGCCGTACAGTGCGTCAGCCCTTGGGCTTCATCACTTCCTCGAACTTGGCGCCCTGGACCTTGGCGCACTCCTCTTTCGTCATCTCCATGAAGCCGTGGCCTTTGCAGGCGTTCTGGCCCTGGCACGCGTTCGTGGCCGTCTTGCAGGCGCCCTGGCCCTTGCAGGCATTGGCGCCTACGCAGTGGCCCTTGGCGGCGTCGGCGGCAACGGCCCCCGTCGTCGTCACGGCGCCGGCGAGCAGCAGCGTGGCGGCGGTGGCGGCGAGCGCTGCACCCGAGCGGATGTTCATCTTCATGGCGGTTTCCTCTATTCGATTGGGTTCGAGGCGGCCAATTTTGGGGTGCCTGGCCCCCTCGCGTCGGCGGCACCTGCAAGCCGGTTCGCGTAGGGGCACCGGGTCCGTTACGATCGGGTGGGGGCCGGGGCGATCAAGAAATCGTGTTCCGGCACGCCTGCCGCGTGCGGCAATGCTCGATTAGGGTCGCGCGCGCCGGGCATGTAACGAATTTGTGTAACGAAGCGGCGGCCATCGCCGAAGGGACAGGACGAGAGCATTTCCTTGAGCACCGGCTCCGACGACCTGTCGCGCCTGATGCGCGCCGCCAATCGCGGCGACGAAGGCGCCTATCGCCAGTTGCTCGGGGCGCTTGCGCTCTGGCTGAGGCCGATCGTGCGACGTGGCCTTGCCGCCGTCGGGCGTAGTGGGGATGAGACCGAGGACATCGTGCAGGAAACGCTGCTCGCAATTCATCTGAAGCGCGCGACCTGGATCGAGGACCAGCCGATCGAGCCGTGGGCCCGCGCCATCGCCCGCTACAAGCTCGTCGATCACCTGAGGCGTCGCGGCTCGAGTGTGCACGTGACGCTCGACGAGAGCAACGAGCCCGCCATGGATGGCGGACAGGAGGGGCGCATCGATAGCGTCGACCTGTCACGCCTGCTCGACGGGCTGGGTGCGCGGCAACGCGAGATCGTCTCGGGCATCTCGATCGAGGGCCTGAGTGCGCGGGAGATGGGGGACAGGCTGGGTATGAGCGAAGGCGCGGTGCGTGTTGCCCTCCATCGCGCGCTTCGCATGCTCGCGGAAGCCTACCGGCGGAGCGACGCATGAGGACCGAGCAACTGATCGCGGCGCTGTCGGCCGATGCGTCGAGGCCGCCCGTCCCTGTGCGCGGCCCTCTCGTCCGGTGGCTGCTGGCGGGTGCCGCGGTTTCGGCGCTGGCCATGCTGACTGCGATGGGCGTCCGGTCCGATCTGTCGGCCGCGCTCCTGACGTGGCGCTTCGTCTTCAAGATCGTGCTGGTCACGCTGGCGTTGGTACTGGCGGCCGTTGACCTGGTCCGCCATGTCTCGCCGGAGTGGACACGATTTGCCAGCGCCGCAAGCCTGCTCGTTCCGGTGCTTCTTTTCGGCGCCGTCGCGGTGGAGCTGCTGGCTGCGCCTGCGGACACATGGATGGCGCGCGCCGTCGGCACGAACGCGCTCGTGTGTCTCGTCGCGCTCCCATTGCTGTCACTCGCGCCGCTGGCTGCTGGCGTTTATGCCCTGCGTCAGGGCGCACCAGGCTCGGCCGCGACTGCGGGCGCTGCGGCTGGACGGCTGGCAGCGGCGGTCGCCGCGGTGTTCTACGCCTTCCATTGCGCGGACGATTCCCCGCTCTTCGTCGGCCTCTGGTACGTGCTGGCGTCGGGGATCGTCATTGGTATTGGTGCACTCGCTGGCTCGCGGCTGCTGCGCTGGTAATCGTCCGGTATTCGCAAAACAGTTCGGGCGGGATGCCATTTGGCAATCCCGCCCGACGATCTCTCAAGTCACTCGCAATAGTGGGCCGTCAGCGCTGGTTGAGCGCCAAGTACTCGCGCTGCCCGGGTCCGACATAGAGCTGACGCGGCCGGCCGATGCGCTGCTCGGGATCCTCGATCATCTCCTTCCACTGGGCGATCCAGCCTACGGTGCGCGCGACTGCGAAAAGCACTGTGAAGAGCTGCACGGGGAAGCCCATCGCCCGCAGCGTGATGCCCGAATAGAAGTCGATGTTGGGATAGAGCTTCTTCTCGACGAAGTACTCGTCCTGCAACGCGATCCGCTCCAGCTCCATCGCCACCTTCAGCAGCGGCTCGTCGCGGATGCCGAGTGAATCGAGCACCTCGTGACAGGTCTTCTGCATGACCTTGGCACGCGGGTCGTAGTTCTTGTAGACGCGGTGGCCGAAGCCCATCAGGCGGAAGCCCGAGTTCTTGTCCTTGGCCATCCGGATGTACTCGGGGATGCGGTCGACGCTGCCGATCTCCTGCAGCATATTGAGCGCTGCCTCGTTGGCGCCGCCATGGGCCGGGCCCCAGAGGCAGGCGACGCCCGCTGCGATACATGCGAAGGGATTGGCGCCCGAGGAGCCCGCCAGACGTACCGTGGAGGTCGAGGCGTTCTGCTCGTGGTCGGCGTGCAGAATGAAGATCTTGTCGAGCGCGCGGGCCACCACGGGATTGACGACGTAGGGTTCGCACGGAACCGCGAAGCACATCTGCAGGAAGTTCGACGTGTAGTCGAGGTCGTTGCGCGGATAGATGAAGGGCTGGCCGATCGAATATTTGTAGGCCATCGCCGCGATTGTCGGGATCTTGGCGATCATGCGGTTGGCAGCGATGCGGCGCTGCTCGGGATCGTTGATGTCGGTGCTGTCGTGGTAGAACGCCGACATCGCGCCGACCACGCCGCAGACCACCGCCATCGGATGCGCGTCGCGGCGGAAGCCCGTGTAGAAGCGGGTCATCTGCTCATGCACCATCGTGTGGCGTGTGATGGCCTTGTCGAAGTCTGAAAACTGTTGCTTCGTCGGCAGCTCGCCGTTGAGCAGCAGGTAGCAGACCTCGAGGAAGTTCGATTGCTCCGCCAGCTGGTCGATTGGATAGCCGCGGTGAAGAAGGATGCCCGCCTCGCCGTCGATGTAGGTGATCTTGGACGAGCAGTTGGCGGTCGAGGTGAAGCCCGGATCGTAGGTGAAGCATCCGGTGTCGCGATAGAGGCGACCGATGTCGATCACGTCGGGACCCAGCGTGCCGGAGCGGACCGGCATTTCTCCCGCCTTGTCCTTGAGTGTGATCTTGGCGTTGGCGTGCGAGCTGTTGTGAGCGGTCATCGGCGGAATTACCTCGGTCGCTGGGGTCGGGGGGCGCGTTGGTTGGCGGCGGCCTGGACGATCGCCTGCAACGATGAGCGGGTCGTCGCCGCAAGTCGGGGCTGCCTACCTCCTGGGTACTCGACATTGGGCGGTGCGACAAGATAACCGTTCGACGGGTCTTGGTCTTCTCTCGCGCAGAAATGCTGGAAAATTCAGCATGTTATGCTGCTTCTGTATGGCAGTTGGGCGCGCGCCCAGATCGCCGCATGGTGCGCTGCCCCATTGGCGGCGGCCGGTCGCGCCCTGAAACGCTGCTCCTGCGTTCGGCTGGGATCGCCGCCTCAACCCTGAGCGGCCACCCCTCTTGCAACGTCGGAGAGACGCGCCAGGCTCTCATCCTCGCCCAGCACGGCCATCACGTCGAATACCGGCGGCGATACCGAGGAGCCGGTGAGAGCGGCACGCAGTGGCTGGGCGATCTTGCCGAGTTTCAAACCCTCGGCTTCGGCGAACGCGCGCACCTCGGCCTCGAGCGTAGGGGCATCCCAGGTCGCGACACCCTTGAGCCGTGCCAGCAGCTTGGCAATCGCAGAGCGTGCCGCGTCGTCGATCTGCTTGGCAGCCTTCTCGTCGAGCGCAATAGGGCGCTGCGCGAATACGTAGTCCGCGCCGCGGATAAGATCGACGAGCGTTTTGGAGCGCTCCTTGAGGCTCGGGATCGCGGCGCGGAACTTGTCGCTAGCTCCGCCTGCCACCGCCTTTGCGATGGAGTCGCCCCCCTCGATCTCGGGCAGGATTGCAACCGCGCGCTCGAACAGCTCGTGGTCATCCGCCTGGCGCAGGTAATGGGCGTTGAGCGCCTCGAGCTTGGTGAAGTCGAACCGCGCCGCGCTCTTGCCGATGCCGTCGACATCGAACCACTCGATCAACTGACGCGTCGGGATGATCTCATCATCGCCATGGCTCCAGCCCAGACGCACGAGATAGTTGCGCAGGGCCTCGGGAAGGTAGCCCATGGCCCGGTACGCCTCGATGCCGAGCGCACCGTGACGCTTCGACAGCTTGGCGCCGTCCGCGCCATGAATCAGCGGTACGTGGGCGAACTCGGGCGCGCTCCAGCCGAGACCCAGATAGATCTGTGTCTGTCGCGCGGCATTCGTCAGGTGATCGACGCCGCGGATGACGTGCGTGATGCCCATGTCGTGGTCGTCGACGACGACGGCGAGATTGTAGGTGGGGGTACCGTCCGAGCGCAGCAGGATGAGGTCGTCGAGGTCCTTGTTGGGAAACACGACGCGGCCCTGCACGCGATCCTCGATCACGGTCTCGCCCTCTCGAGGCGCCTTCAGGCGGATTGTGAAGGGCACGCCGGCAGGCGCGTCGGCTGCGCTCTTATCGCGCCATGGGCTGCGTATAGAGAGTGGCCGCTTCTCCGCCTCGGCGGCCGCGCGCATGGCGTCGAGCTCCGCGGCGGTGAGGTAACAGCGGTACGCATGCCCCTCGGCGAGCAGCCGCTCGGCAGCCTCCTTGTGGTGGCTCGCACGCGAAAACTGGGAGATGGGCTCACCGGTCCAATCCAGTTCCAGCCATTTCAGGCCGTCGATGATGGCGGCGACGGCAGCCTCGTTGTTCCGCTCGCGGTCTGTGTCCTCGATCCTGAGCAGGAAGGTGCCACCCTTGGCCTGCGCATAGAGCCAGTTGAACAATGCGGTGCGCGCGCCGCCGATATGCAGAAAGCCCGTGGGCGAGGGAGCGAAGCGGACGACGGGGGCAGGGTGCGAGGTCATCGGGCCGTCTTTGTGGGTTGGATTGCGTAGCGGCCCTCGGGGCCGGCGGAGTCGGCCCGCGTTTAGCACGCGCACCGACCGAGGTTAAGTCCGGCTCGCCGGAGCCCGGGCGCGCGGCCCCAGTACCGGCCCATGTCAGGCCGCCGGCGCTGGACGCGATCCTGTTGCCATGCATTTCTTCGGGGTGGTTCGGATCTTCGGGGTGGTTCGGAGGTCGTTGCGTGGCGTTTGCCGAGGATATGCAGGGCGAGCCGGAGCGGTCGCGTCGCCGAGTGCAAGCGGTGCGACCCACGCTCGTCGAGCGTCTGGCTGCCGCCCTGGATACCGAGCGCGCGCGCTGGTTCTACTGGGTGCCGGTTCTACTCGGTGGCGGCATCGCAGCCTATTTTGTTTTGCCGCGGGAGCCGCTGCTTGCCGTGGCCGTCGCGCCCTTCGCCGCGTCGTTGCTACTGCTTGCCGTCGCTCCTGCTGGTTCGGTTCTTGTCGTGCTCGTGCGCGCCTTGGCGCTTGTCTCGGCAGGCTTCGCCCTCATCGCCGTGCGTGCGGCCGTCGTGTCCGCGCCGGTGCTCGAGCGCGCGATGGGGCCTGTCGGCGTCCGGGGGTTCGTCGAGCTGGTCGAGCCGCGCGAGGGGCGGGGCGAGCGCGTGACGCTGCGCGTGACCCGGCTTGAGGGTGTCGATCCGGCGCAGACGCCCTACCGCATCCGCGTGCGAACGCTGGCGCGTCTGGACGGTCTGAAGCCTGGGGACGCCATAAGCCTCCGCGCCTATCTGGCGCCGCCCGCGCCCCCGGCGCTGCCCGGTGGCTACGACTTCGCCCGGTATGCCTTCTTCCTGCGGCTGGGGGCGGTGGGCTATGCGCTGGCGCCCCCCAAGCCCGACCCCGATGCCGGACCACCGCCATCGTGGCTCGTATTCCAGGCGCGGCTGGAACGGTTCCGCCAGGCGATTGGCAAGCGCGTCACCGACGCTCTGCCCGGCGAGAACGGCGCCATTGCGACCGCCCTCATAACGGGCGAGCGCGGCGGCATTACGCAGGCGACGAACGATGCCTTTCGCGATTCGGGCCTGTTCCACATTCTATCGATCTCCGGACTCCACATGGCCATTATGGGGGGCGCCGTATTCTGGAGCGCACGCCTGCTGTTTGCGTTGTTTCCCTCGATCGCGTTGCGCCATCCCGTGAAGAAGTGGGCCGCACTGACGGCTTCGGCCGGCTCCCTCGCCTACCTTGCGATTTCCGGCGGCTCCTTTGCGACCATCCGCTCGTTCATCATGATCGCCATCATGTTCCTGGCGATCCTTCTCGACAGGCCCGCCGTGGCTCTGCGCAACGTGGCGCTGTCCGCGCTCATCATCCTCATCCTGTTTCCCGAAAGCCTGCTCGATGTCGGCTTCCAGATGTCGTTTGCCGCCGTCGTCGCTCTCGTGGCCGCCTACGAAGCGATACGTGGCCGCTTCAGTCATCAACGGTCATGGGGCGAGTTTGGATTGCCGGTGCGCGGCCTCCTGTTCCTGGGCGGCATCGTGCTCTCCACGCTCGTTGCCAGCGCGGCTGTGACGCCATTTGCGCTCTATCATTTTCATAAGAGCCAGCAGTTCGCCGTGCTGGCTAATCTGCTGGCCGTGCCGTTGTGCAACGTGGTCGTGATGCCGGCAGCGTTGGCAACGCTGGTGGCGTTGCCGTTCGGCCTGGAGGCTGGTCCGCTCGCCGTCATGGGGGCCGGGATCGAGGGCATGGTGTGGACTGCGCGTTGGGTGGCGGCGCTGCCCGGCGCCGTGCTGACCGTACCGGCGATTCCCGCCACCTCATTCGCGCTGATGCTGGCCGGCGGCTTGTGGCTGCTGCTGTGGGGCGAGCGATGGCGCCTGGCAGGTGGCGTGGTCATCGTCGCGGGCCTGGCCGCTGCGCCATTCGGGGCGAGACCCGACCTTCTGGTAGGAAGGGATGGCCGCCTCGTCGCAGTAAGGGCCGACGATGGCCGGTTGACCGTGCTTCCGGCATCAGGATCGCGGTTCGAGGTGGCGCGCTGGCTCGAGCATGACGGAGATGGCAGGCCTGCGGATGCGGCGGCGGGCTCTGGCAGGGGGCTCGCATGCGACCGTCTTGGCTGCACCATCGGCATCAAGGGCAAACGGGTCGCCGTCGCGCGTCACCCAGCGGCACTTGCCGACGACTGCGCGAAGGCCGATGTGCTCGTGCTCGACGTGCCAGCGCCTCGCGTGTGCCCGCGGCCCGGCGCGGTTGTTGACTTCATTGCTGTGCGCACCCAAGGCACGCACGCCGTGTTCGTTGAGCCGAGTGGTGCCCTGCATATCGAGACGGTCGCCGGGCAGCGCGGGTTGCGGCCTTGGTCGCCGCCGCATCCGTGGTCGGCGGAAGGCCGGCGCCGCACTGCCGAGGCGCGGTCCGCTGCGGTCGCCGAGTCTAAGCGACCCCGAGCCTCACATGATGCCGAAAGCGCCGGGACGCCCGGCGCACAAGCAATCGCCGGTCGCGTCCGGAGCTTTGCCTCGTCGGCGCGGCGGCTGGCACCGCAGTCGCCGCCCATGCCTCGCCCGGAGGACGAGGATGATCTGCCGGCATGGACAAGATCACAGCACGCCGACGAGTAGCGCGAGAGCACCCATCGGTCCTGCGTCCGACAGCGGGCGGCCGAAATCGCCCGGCCAGTGCCGCCAGATCAGTACCGGCGGATGAGCCCCACGAGCCGACCCTGGATGTCGACCTGGTCGGGCCCGAAGATGCGTGTCTTGAATTCCGGGTTGGCCGCCTCCAGCGCGACCGTCGTACCCTTCTTGCGCAGGCGCTTCAGCGTCGCCTCCTCCTTCTCGACCAGGGCCACGACGATGTCACCGTTCTCGGCCGAGTCGCAGCGGCGGATAATCACCGTATCGCCGTCGTGAATGCCGGCCTCGATCATCGAATCGCCGCGGACCTCGAGCGCGAAATGCTCCCCGCTCGTCAGCAGGTCGGGCGGGCAGGCAATGTCGTGAGTATGGTTCTGGATGGCGCTGATGGGCGTGCCGGCGGCGATGCGGCCCATGACTGGAACCGAAACCGTTCGGCTGTCGATGGCGACTGTCCGCGGCGTCTGCAACTCGACTGTCCTGCGGCCGCTGCCCTCGATGACGCTTGGTTGAAAACCACCCTTGCGACCGCCTGACAGATCGGAGCCCTCGGGCAGCTTGATCACTTCGATGGCGCGGGCGCGATGCGGCAACCGCCGTATGAAGCCGCGCTCAACCAGAGCGGTGATCAGCCTGTGAATGCCCGATTTCGACTTGAGGTCGAGCGCGTCCTTCATCTCGTCGAAGGAGGGCGGCACACCGGCCGCCTGCATGCGCTCGTGAATGAAAACGAGCAGCTCTTTCTGCTTCTGGGTGAGCATTCCGCCTCCGCTGGTTCGACGTGCCGGTGCCCGAATAGGGCGGCCTGCGGCGCCTCCGTTCCTTCGGCGCGATTTCCGCTAGCGCACCTAAGGACAAATCATGAACGTACGCTAGCCGTTCTTCTCTCGTTCCGCAAGTGGGCGGCGGTTCCCATGGTTGGATTTTTCAACGGTGGCGATTTTTGGTGCGCTCAGAAGTCCAGATCCAGCACGCTCACGCTGGTGCCCTGAGCCGCCGCCGGCGCGCCAGCCTCTCGCACGATGAGGCAGTCGGCCTGCGCAAGCGGGGTCAACAGGGAGCTGTCCTGATTGGGCAGAGCGCGAACGACGCGCTGGCCCTCGTGCGTCTGATAGCGGGCGCGCATGTAATGGGTTCGGGGGCCGTTGGCAGAAAGCGGTGCGGCCAGGACTGCGGTACTGCGCGATTCGCGTTCGGCACCGTCGAGAGCAAGCATGCGTCGAACCAGTGGCACGACGAACACGCGCGTGCAGATCATGGCGGAGACGGGATTACCTGGCAGGCCGATCACGCGTTGCGATCCGCGCTTTCCGAAGATCAGCGGCTTGCCCGGACGCATCGCGATCTTCCAGAAGCCGAGCGTCATGCCGGCGGACTCCAGCGCCGGGCCGACGAGATCGTGCTTGCCGACCGATGCGCCGCCGATGGTGAGCAGGATCTCGGCGTCGGCAGCTCTGGCGATCGCCTCGGCAAGGCTGTCGTGCGTGTCGCGCGCGATGCCCAGCAGGTGCGGCTCGGCGCCTGCCTCCTCCAGCATCGCGGCCAGACCGTGCGGATTGGACGAGATGATCTGATCGGGCCCTGGCAAGGTTCCGGGGGCCACGAGTTCGTCGCCGGTGGCGATAATGGCGACGCGCGGCTTTCGGCGCACGTTCAGCGCGCCATGGCCCATCGCCGCCGCCAGGATGATGGCGCGAGCGTTGAGCCTCGTGCCGCCGTTCAGCAGGACCAGGCCCTCGCGAAAATCTCCGCCACGTGGGCGCACGTGTTCCGCATCGGGCCGGCCGTCGCGGACACTGATGCTGTCACCGCAGGTCTCGACGTTTTCCTGGATTACGATCGCGTCGGCGCCCTCGGGCAGCGGCGCGCCGGTGAAAATACGCACTGCTTGCCGCGCCCCGACGGAGCCGGCAAACCCATGGCCGGCAGCCGCCTCGCCGATGACCGAAAGGGTTACAGGGATCTGGGCCACGTCCTCGCCGCGCACGGCGTAGCCGTCCATCGCGGACGCGTTGAACGGCGGCTGCGTCAGCAGCGCCGCGGTGTCGTGCGCCAGTACCCGGCCGCGCGCCTGCGCCAGCGGCACCAGTTCGGGCTCCATGACGGGAGCGTCGGCCAATACGCGTGACATGGCCTCGTCGACCGCGAGCAGCGCCATTTCAACCGCCGGCCTCGCGTTTTGCCGCAGCACGCCAGTGGCCCGAGCGCCCGCCCGACTTCTCGACGAGCCTTATGCCCTCGAACGTCATGGCCTTATCGACTCCCTTCAGCATGTCGTAGATGGTGAGGCACGCGACCGAAACCGCCGTCAATGCCTCCATCTCGACGCCGGTCTGTCCGGCAACCTTGACCTCGGCGGCGACATGCAACCCAACGGGCTCGCGGCTGGCGGTGAAGTCCACGGTCGCCTTGGTGATCGGCAGCGGGTGGCACAGCGGAATGAGATCGGAGGTCCGCTTCGCGGCCATGATGCCGGCGATGCGCGCCGTGGCAAGCACGTCGCCCTTCTTTGCGGTGCCCGCTTCAATAAGATCGAGCGTAGCGGCCGCCATCGCAACGAAGCCCTCCGCCCGCGCCACGCGATGCGTGACATCTTTGGCTGAGACGTCGACCATGTTGGCCTCGCCCTTGTCGTTGAGGTGCGAAAGACGCGAGACTGTGGAACGGGGAGGGGCCATCGGCGGGTCCATGAGAGTGAGCGCTGCGCGATGCTCGGGGGGCGAAGCGCACGCGCACGACTATAACAAGCCTCCCAAGGTGCTGACCAGCACAAGGAGCCAAGGCGCCGTCACACACTTTGGGTGTTGTTCTGCATTACGTGCTTGTTCTGCATGCTGCCGCGCAACTAACCCTGAGCGCCGTGACACGCTATGCTGGCTGGCGAGTCGCGGGCTCACAGGAATCGAGCTGCAGTCGCCCCATCACCGCCGAAAGACACGGGAGAATCAAGATGCGCCGCACGACTTTCCGCCGGATTGCGCTGTTGGTGCTTTCGGGGGCCGTTCCTGTCGCATTGTCTGGTCCATCGTCTGCCGTGGCGGCGGAGCACGAAGCGTTCGTGGCCGCGTGCGCAAAGGACCGGCCGGAGACTGCTGCGGCCGGTTGCGCCTGCGTCGCTGAAAAGCTCGGCGCGGCTTTGAAGGACAAGGAGCTCAGCTTCGCCTTCGATACGATCACGCTCAAGGCCGGCGAGGTGAGCGCGGACCGCCAGGACTTCAGCGAAGCGCGCGAGGACGAGATCCTCGACATGACCTTCACGACGATGAAGGAGTGCGGACTGGCCAAGTGACGCGGCCGGACAAGCTGTCAACCCCGGCTCAGCAGTGCTTTGGTTGCCGCGATTACGTCAGTCTGCCTCATCAGACTCTCGCCCACCAGGAACGCGCCGATGCCGACCTTGCCGAGCCGCGCGATGTCGGCGGGCGTGAAGATGCCGCTCTCGCCAATCACGATGCGGTCGGCAGGAACGCGCGGGGCGAGCCGCTCGGTCGTCGCAAGCGTCGTCTCGAAGGTCTTCAGGTTGCGGTTGTTGATGCCGATGAGACGGCACGGCAGCGCCAGCGCGCGATCCAGTTCGGTATCGTCGTGAACCTCGACGATGGCGTCCATGCCCCAGTCAGCCGCTGCACTGGCGAGATCGCGCGCCGTCGCATCGTCGACCTCCGCCATGATGATGAGGATGCAGTCGGCTCCCCACGCGCGCGCTTCGACTACCTGATACGTATCGATCATGAAATCCTTGCGCAGCACGGGCAGCCGTGTCGCGGCGCGCGCGGCCTTCAGATACTCGGGCGCGCCCTGGAACGAGGGCGTATCGGTGAGGATCGACAGGCAGGTCGCGCCGCCCGCCTCGTAGGCACGCGCAAGTGCCGGGGGATCGAAGTCGGCGCGGATGAGCCCTTTGGACGGTGAGGCCTTCTTGATTTCGGCGATGAGGGCGGGCTCACCGGCCGCGATGCGCTGGGCGATCGCTGCCGCGAACGGGCGCACGGCCGGCGCGGAGCGTGCGTACTCGGCCATAACCTGCAGCGGATTGGCCTCCTTGGCGTGGATGACTTCCTTTCGCTTGTAGGCGGTGATCTTGTCGAGGATGTCGGCCATCGCTGCCTCAAGCGCTATCGTTGGTGACGGCGACGAGCCGGTCGAGCGCCGCGCTCGCGGCGCCTCCGTCGATCGATCGCGCCGCGCGGTCGACGCCGTCGGCGAGGTTGGCAACCTTGCCGCCGACGATGAGGGCTGCCGCCGCATTGAGCAGCACGATATCGCGGAAGGCGCCAGGCTCTCCGCGCAGCACGCCGCGGATCGCCTCGGCGTTCTGCCTCGCATCGCCGCCCTTCAGGTCGGCGAGCGTGGCGCGGGGCAGGCCGGCATGCTCCGGCGTCACTTCGAACACGGTGATGTCGCCGTCGTGCAGTTCGGCGACGTGGCTGACACCCGTCGTGGTCAGTTCGTCCATGCCGTCCGCACCGTGCACGACCCAGACATGCTCGGCCGTCAGATTCTTGAGCACATGTGCGATGGGCTCGAGCCAGCGACGGTCGAATACGCCCAGCACCTGCCGTTGCGTTCCGGCGGGATTGCAGATCGGCCCGAGCAGGTTGAAGAGCGTGCGGATACCCAACTCGGCCCGCACCGGCGCCCACTGCTTCATCGCCGGATGGTGCATGGGGGCCCACATGAAGCCCAGGCCGGCTTGGGCGATTGCGCGCGCGACAACCGTGGGGCCAACGTCAACCTTCACGCCGAGCGCGGATAGCACGTCGGAGGCACCCGACAGCGAGGATACCGAGCGATTGCCGTGCTTGGCGACATGCACGCCAGCGCCCGCAGCAACGATGGCCGCGCACGTGGAGACATTGTACGTCCCGTGCGAGTCTCCTCCGGTGCCCACGATGTCGACCGCGTCGGGCGGCGCCTCGACGGGCAGCATGCGGGCGCGCAGCAGGCGTGCGGCGCCGGTCAATTCCTCTACCGTCTCTCCACGCACGCGCAGCGCCATCAGGAAGGCACCCATCTGCACGGGTGTAGCGGCACCCGACGACATCAGGTCGAGCACGCGCTCGGTCTCCTCGCCGTCGAGCGAGGCTCCGGTCGAGACCTTCTGGATGATGCCCTTGAGTTCCGGCGCGGTCATGGATGGAATGTCCCGGCGGCTCATGCCGCGCGGCGGGGCACAGGGATCCTGTCACGCCGCGGCGGGATGCCGGCCAGCTCCAGGAAATTGGCGAGCAGCGCGTGCCCATATTGGGAGGCGATGCTCTCGGGATGGAATTGCACGCCGTGTACGGGATGGGTCTTGTGCGCCAGACCCATGATCAGGCCGTCGTCGGTCTCGGCGGTCACTTCAAGGCAGGCGGGCAGGCTCTCTCGCTCGACGATGAGCGAATGGTAGCGCGTAACTTCGAATCCCTGCGGCATGCCGGAGAAGATCCCCGTGCCATTGTGGGTGATGGTCGACAGCTTGCCGTGCATGGGCACGGGCGCGCGGATCACCTTGCCGCCGTAGGACTGTCCGATCGACTGGTGCCCCAGGCACACGCCGAGCAGTGGTATTTTCGCCCCCGCCTTGGCGATCAAGTCGAGACAGACGCCCGCCTCGTTGGGCGTGCACGGGCCGGGCGACAGTACGATGGCCTTAGGCTTCTGGGCGATCACCTCTTCGGCCGTCACCTTGTCATTGCGGATGACGACAGACTCCGCACCAAGCTCACCCAGGAAGTGGACGAGATTGTAGGTAAAGCTGTCGTAGTTATCGATGAGGATCAGCATGGCCGCCCCGTCGCCTCTCTCTCGCGCTTTGCATGGCGTTCGCCTGGGGCATGGATCGTGAGCACCGGGACCGCGACACTGTGATAGCCCGACGCGACCGCAAGTCAAACCCAGGGCTGCGGCTTAGGCTCGGGGTTTGGAACCTGACCTTCGGTACCAGGAGGAGGGGCGGTTCCACGAGGGCGTGAACTCGGGACACCGATGAAGGCACGGGCATGCCCGCCGGGCTTGCGCCCTAAGCTCGGGTCTGCGGGTGAGGCCTGCGCTGGACCAGAAGAGCGCGAAAAACTATGACGTCAAAGCAATTTCGCGCCGCAATAAATGCTGCATGAGGTTCCCCAGGGAACATCGGTAACCCCGGGAACAATAGTTAATGGAGAGGTAATCCGGAACTGAGCTGTCGGGGATGCCCCGGATACCTGGAGGACGTGTCTTGTCGCACACCGCAACGATTGCCGCACCGGTCGCCGCCACCGAGGCGGATGCCCAGTCTCATGTCGCGCCCCTTTCGGCGCTGGCCACCGCACTTGCCACGACACTGTCGGGCTATTTCTTCCTCTCCTGCGCCTACCTCTACTGGCTCGCCGCCGCTGGTGGCGCCGTCTTCAGCCGTGTCCTGCCGCGCAGCATCATCGAACGCGCGCCGCTGACCTGGCTCACCGTTTCCGCGCTGCTGATGGCCGCCGCCACGCAGACGCTTCCCGGGTTCTGGCCGGACTACTCAAACCCGGCACACATCGGCCTCGAGCTGATGTTCTGGATCTCGGCCGGTCTGTTCGGCCGCGCCTATCTCATCTACACGGATTTCCCCTCCACCTTCGAGGGGCTGAAGGCCGCCATCGAGGAGCGCCCGCTCGACCGCTGGATCTCCAAGCGCCTTCACCATCCGATCGATGCGATCTTCACCCGCGTGTGGGTTGCCAACTCAGTCGCCGTGATCCCGCTGACGGTTCTGGTGCTGATGCCCTCGACGCTGAACTACTTCGTGGTGCTCGCCTACTTCGTGGCCCTGCTGATCGCCCAGTTCCCGCATGAGCTCATCGACCACGTCAACCTGCACACCCGGGTATTCCAGCCCAAGGCCGGAACGCCGGAGAACGAGAAGCGCATCCTGAAGGCCCTGCAGGTCTACTTCGAGTATCCCCACCAGCTGCTGCTGGCCCGTGCCCCCGAGTACCACCGCATCCAGCACGTCTACGTCCACCACGTCGAGGACAACGGCCTGCTCGACAGCCAGACCACTGCGCCCTACGACCGCACGAGCTTCACCGACTTCTCGCGCCACGCCCTGATCCAGGGCCTGGACATGGTGTCCGGCTACAAGGTGTTCTCCTACCTCGCCAAGAAGGGCAAGAAGCGGCAGATGCGCGAATTGGCCCGTGGCTTCGTGATCTGGTACGGCTTCCTCGCCGCGGTCGCAGTCATCAATCCTCTGGCGGCTGCGCTCATCTGGGTATCGCGCTTCGTCGGCGGCAACATGCTCTCGCTGGTCGCCTTCTGGCAGCACGGTCTCGTCGACGATCACGACATCCAGGATGCGCACGGCAACTCGGTCAACTTCCTCGGCCACGAGCACGGCAACCTGGGCAGCGACTACCATGTCGAGCATCATCTGCAGCCCGGCCGTCACTGGAGCGCCTACTACTCGGTCTTCTCGAAGCAGGTGAACTCCGAGGCCGGCCATGGTGCGGTGCTGATGCAGAAGGAGATCTTCGGACCGCTGGCCTTCGTCTCCGCCCTGTGGCGCCGTGACTACGCGGCGATCGCCCAGAATGCGCACCTGTCGGGTGTGGACCTCAACGACAAGGCCGCGCTGGCCGCAATCGTCGCCGAGCGTACCCAGCCGTTCGGCGTGCCGGAGCGGACCGGTACTGGCCTTGCACTCGACCGCGCTGTCAGCCGCGTGATGGCCCTCGTCCTGCCGACCCGGTTCCAGGTCTGATCCATAGAACTTTCCCCACGCCATCATGGAGGCCGGCTCGCGAACGAGCCGGCCTTCTGCGTTGACGAGCGGCTCGGCGGAGAGTGTCAGTCGAGCCGTCGGGGCAAAATGAAGGCCTCGATGCGCCCGGCCGCCGGGGCGATGTCCCGCCAGCTGTCGCATTGGAACGAGATGTGTGCGAGCGCTGCGGTCGGGAACTGCATGGCGAGGTCGGACAGCGTACTGCGCGCGCCCGAGCCGGTGAGTTCCAGGGCGAGCGCGTGCATGCCCGGATTGTGGCCAACGAGCATGATCGGACCCATTGCAGCCTGCGCGTCGGGCGGTGCGGACCGGACTGCATCGAACAGCGTCTCGGCATCGGCGAGATAGAGGCTGTCCTCGTAGCGGACGTGCGGCGCCGGTAAGCCCAACTCGTTCATGACGAGCGTGAGTGTCGCGCGCGTCCGCACGGCGGTCGAGCAGAGCACCAGCGTTGGTCTCAGTCCGGTCTCGACGAGGTAGCGGCCGATCCGGCTCGCGGCCTTCGTACCGCGCTTGTTGAGCGGCCGGTCGAAGTCGTCGAGCGTCGGGTCGTCCCACGTGGATTTTGCGTGACGCAGCAGCAGGAGATTCAGCATGGCGTCGAAGTTGCCGTCATAGAGTGTTCCCTGGCAAGCATCCGGATCGACCATGATGACGTATATTGCCCATGTCCGGAGTGAGACGGACGCGGAGTGGATGACAGGCGTGTGACAGCGCCGCCGGAGGCCAGCATGGCGGGTGAACCGATCTTCTCAGTGCTGTCGTTATGGCCCGGGCTGCTGATGGCGATCGGTGCGCTGGCGCTGGCGCTCTGGATCGTCAGATTTCAGCCCGGGGAGCGCACTCTTGCCGATAGGCTCGGTGGCAATGCTGAGCCCGGTTCCCCGGCTGATCGCTGAGGGCCCACCGCACGAGCGTTGATAGCTTGTCGCTCAGCCCCAGGCGCCGCGATTGCCCGTCCGGCCGCCGCCGGCGCCACCTGCGAAGCGCACCGTCTCCTCCGCGGCGCGAACGACCGCCTTGGCCTTGTTGATGCACTCCTGCTGCTCGTTCTCCGGCTGGCTGTCGTAGACGACACCGGCACCGGCCTGAACATGCAGCATGCCGTCCTTGACGAGGGCGGTGCGCAGCACGATGCACGTGTCCATCTCGCCATCGGCCGCAAAATAGCCCACGCACCCCGCGTAAGGTCCGCGCTTGCTCTTCTCGAGTTCGTCGATGATTTCCATCGCCCGGACCTTGGGCGCGCCCGAGACGGTGCCCGCAGGGAAACCCGCCATCAGCGCGTCGACGGTATCGGCTCCCTGTGCCAGCCGCCCCACCACGTTCGAGACGATGTGCATGACGTGGCTGTAGCGTTCGACGACGAACTTCTCGGTGACGCGCACCGTCCCGACCGAGGCGACGCGGCCGACGTCATTGCGCCCCAGATCGAGAAGCATGAGGTGCTCGGCCAATTCCTTGGGATCGGCGAGAAGCTGCTCGGACAGAAGCCGGTCCTCAGCGGCCGTGGCGCCACGGCGAACCGTGCCCGCGATAGGACGGATGGTGACCTCTCCGGCGCGCACGCGCACCAGAATTTCCGGACTCGATCCGACGAGGGCGAAGTCGCCGAAGTCGAGATGGAACAGGAATGGCGACGGATTGAGGCGGCGCAGAGCGCGATACAACGCGAAGGGCGGGAGCGGGAACGGAGTCGAGAACCGTTGCGACAGCACGACCTGGAAGATGTCGCCGGCCTTGATGTACTCGCGGGCCTTTTCGACCATCGCCATGAACTCGGCCGGCGATGTGTTGGATTGCGGCTCGGCCAGCGCCAGCGTCCCTTCCGCGGGTGCCGCCGCGTGTGTGGAGGGCGCATCTAGGGCCGCCACCACGCTGCTGAGCCTGCCGATGGCGGCAGCGCGCGCGGCTTCCGCGGTCACGCCGGCGGCCGGGCGAACCGGCGTCACCACCGTCATCTCGTCCCGCACCGAGTCGAAGATCACCATGATCGTCGGTCGCACGAGAATAGCGTCGGGCACGCCGAGGGCGTCGGGTGGCTGGTTGGGGAGGTTCTCGACAAGCCGGATGGTATCGTAGCCCATGTAGCCGAACACGCCGGCAGCCATCGGCGGCAGATCCTCGGGCAGATCGATGCGGCTCTCATCGAGGACAGCCCGCAACGACTGGAGCGTCGGCTCGGCGGCTTTCACATAGGACGATTGCGGCGTTCCTGGATGGCGATCGATCTCGGCATGTCCTCCGAGCGCGCGCCAGACGAGGTCAGGCTTCAGCCCGATGATGGAGTAGCGGCCGCGCACTGCTCCGCCTTCCACGGATTCGAGCAGAAAACTGGGTGGTCCGACGCGGGCAAGCTTGAGGTAGGCCGAAACCGGCGTCTCCAAATCGGCGATGAGGCGCGTGGAGAGCACCAGCGGACGCCCGCTGGCGTAGGCTGACGCGAAATCCTGCGCCGAAGGAGATACGTCGAGATCGGCGGAAGAGCCATCGGCCGGAGCGGCCGTATCGATGCGGGTCACGGTCGTCGCTCCGTGGCGCACCCAGTCGGTTGGCATCGAGCGCTGCGAGGCGTCATTGCGAGCTGGCTCCGGTCGCGCGCTGGAAGGCCGCGCGGTCGATCGACACGCCAACGCGCTTCTCCAGCGCGCCGACGTAGGAGGCAATCATATCGCCCTCGAGCTGACCGGCCAGCTCCTTGGCGATCTTGTCGGCTTGCTCCTTGGTTGGCGCGGGAGCCGCCGTCACGTCCTTGACCTGGAACACAGTTCGGGTGGTGTTGTCGGGACTGTCGCTCGATCCGGCGGCGCCCTTGCGCAGAACGAACGCCTGCGCGATGGCCGAACGCGTCAGGCCCTGAGGTGTCGTATTGCGTGTTACAGGAAGCGTCGTCTCCACCGTGCCGCCGCTCTCGGCCGCGACCGCCTCGATGGCCTCGCCCTTGTTGAGACGCTCGACGAACTTTGCCGCGGCTTCGCGCAGCTGACGCAAGCTCTCGTCACGCTCGTAGGCGGCCTTTGCCTCGTCTTTGACGTCCTCGAAGGCCTTCTGCTTGGGCGGCGTAACGCTCAAGGCGTCGACCCAGGCGATACCACCGTCGGCGAGAGCCACGGGCTCGTGCTCGATTCCAACCTGCGCCTCGAAGCCGGCTGTGATGATCGGCACGGCATCGGTGTGCTCAAGAGCGGGCTTGCCGTCGGCGGTCTTGTTCTGCCGGTCGGTCTCGGCCACCTCGCGGTAGGTAATCTTCAGACGCTCGCCGATGGCCTTCAGCGGCTGTCCTCCGGCGCGGCCGTCTTCCACCTCGTCCTGCAGTT
Source organism: Hyphomicrobiaceae bacterium (assembly GCA_050250815.1). GTDB lineage: Bacteria > Pseudomonadota > Alphaproteobacteria > Rhizobiales > Hyphomicrobiaceae > JAEUMD01. The sequence continues at coordinate 36,646 of JBFWNY010000026.1, read as the reverse complement.
TCTGGATCTCGAAGCGCGCCTTCTCGCCCGCTATCTTGTCGCGCACCTTGTCCTTCACGTCGTCGAAGGCGCGCGTGATACCCGGTTCGATCGCGGTTACGCGCAGGATGGCGGTGGTGAAGCGTCCCTCGACAGGCGCCGATACGGCGTCCTTTGCGAGTGAAAAGGCAGCCTCGGAGATTTTCGGGTCGACCAATTGGGTGCGCTCGACGAGACCCAGGTCGATGTCGCTCTCTTTTGCGCCCGCCTCCTTGGCTACGTCCGTGAAGCTCTTGCCGCCGTCGATGGCCTTGCGCGCGGCATCGGCCTTGGCCTTGTCGGGGAAGGAGATCTGCTGAACGCGGCGTTTCTCCGGCGTGTCATAGATCGAACGCTCTTGCTCCCAGACCTGTTTGGCCTCCTCATCGGAAACCACCATCTTTTTCTTGACGTCATCAACCGACAGCACGAGCACGGCGAGCTTGCGCAGCTCCGGCGTCACGAAGCTCGCCTTGTTGGCATCATAGGTCTCCTTGAGTTTGGCATCGTCGGGCGGAGCGACCTTGACGACCTTGGTGGGATCGACCTTGAAGTGCGCAATCTTGCGCGTCTCCTCGCGCCATGCGTGCATTTCCTCGATCATGGGGCGGGGCACGACGGTGCCGGAGGTGAAGGCACTGGTCAGCTGTCGCCGCAGTTCCTCATCGCGCCGCAGGCGGACGAGGCCGGCTTCCGACAGCCCAAGCTGCCGCATGACGTTCTCCACGGCGGCGCGTGAATACTTTCCGTCCGGCCCGTGGAACGCGGGATCGCGCGAAAGTCCTTCAATGATCGTCTTGTCGGACAGACCGAGCCCCAATTGACGTGCATGCACGTCGACGGCGGCTGACGATACAAGGCGTTGCAGCACGCGCTCGTCGAGGCCGAATGCGCGCGCCTGCTCGGCCGAGATCCGGCGCCCCACCTGGTACGACAGCGCGTTGAGCTCGTTCTGGAACGCGCGCTGGTAATCGTTGGGTGTGATCTCCTGACCGCCGACTTCCGCGATGGTCGTGCTGGAGCGGCCGGTGAAAGTGTCGGCGATGCCCCAGACGGCGAAGCTGAGGATGAGGACCGCGAACAGGACCTTGGCAATGATGCCTTGGGCGCCGCGGCGCATTGCGTCGAGCATCGGTGGCAGCTCTCCGTTTCCGGCGACGAAATGCGGCGCGCTCGATCGCGTGCTGCACCAATTCGCCGCATTCGGATTGGTTGAAAACCCGTGCTCTTTCAGCAGGGGCTCGTGTTAAGAAGCGCCATATGAAGCCCAGGCGGGCCGTGAAAGCAAGGGGTGCGGCCGCCAGCCCACGGGGCGGGAGCCGCAACGGCTTTTCAGCTTCCCTCTAGGACCACCACGCGCGTGCCGCCACCTCGTCGCCCGCCGCTGCCGGGGAGGGCGCTTGCGGGCTGCTTTGCCGGCCAACTGGAGATTCGCTGACATGAGCGCAGATGCTGCCGCGATCCGCCCACTCGTATCGGGCAACTGGAAGATGCACGGCCTCAAAGCGGCGCTCGATCAGGCACTTCAGGTGCGCGAGGACATCAAGGCCCACGCCACTTCGGCCGACGTCATGATCTGCCCGCCGGCGACCCTTGTTATGGTGCTCGGCGAGCTGTGCAGCGACGGCGTCATCGCGATCGGTGGCCAGGATTGTCATGCCTCGGCGACTGGTGCGCACACGGGAGACGTTTCGGCCGAGATGCTGAAGGATGCGGGCGCCACCGCGGTCATTCTGGGCCATTCGGAGCGCAGGGCGGACCACGGTGAGCTCGATCGACATGTGAGCCGCAAGGCCCAGGCCGCGCGCCGCGCAGGCCTCACCGCGATCATCTGCATCGGCGAGACGGCAGGACAGCGCGCGGCCGGCTTGACGCTTGAAGTGGTGCGCCGGCAACTCAAGGCATCGGTCCCCGACGGGGCGACGGCCACCGATACCGTCATCGCCTACGAGCCGGTTTGGGCGATCGGAACAGGGCTGACGCCGACTCTTGCCGACGTGGAGGAGGTGCATGCCGCGATCCGTGTGGCGCTCGCCGACCGCTTCGGGGGGGAGGGCGCCCGGATGCGCATCCTCTACGGAGGCTCGGTCAAGCCCGACAACGCGCGGGAGCTGATGGCCGTGCCCAACGTGAACGGAGCACTCGTCGGAGGAGCGAGCCTCAAAGCAGACGATTTCTTGAGGATTGTTCGCGCATATGATGGTTAGCGGTCGGATAACGACGACCTCCGCGGGTGGCGGCTTAGGTCCGCGTGCCCTGTAGCCAGGTGTACCCATGTTGCCAAGCCTCAGGTCCGGGTGCCGGCGCGCCCTCATTGCATCGGCGCCGTTAGCTATCCTTCTTGCTCTGCAGCCGGTCGCGGCATTCGCCTCGCCGCTGACGGATACAGAGTGCGATAAGCTCGAAAGCGAGAAGTCGCTGCTTGAAGGCGGTGGCGCACAGGCCAACCTCGAGCGGGGACCGGACTGGGCGAAAATAAATCTGACGACGGATCAGGTTCGCTATATCGAGCGGTTGATCGGGGTTAAGGAGCAGTTGCTTTTCCGCTGCCGGTCGATCGTCGTCATCCCCGAGAAACACAAGTTGCCGGTATCGCCTGACGCCGCGCCGGCACCCGAGCGCAAGCCGGAGACGGCCGAGACGGCGGCTCCGGGCCAGCCGCCACCGCCTGCCGCCGAGGTACCAGCGCCCGTCCGCAAGCCGTCGGCGAGCGTAACAACCGCTCCGGCGGGCGAGGCCGCCCCCGAGGCTAAGAGCAAACCGGTGCGCAAGGCTGCCGCCGCGAGGTCTGCTTCAGGCGCCGTCGAACCCGACAGCGCCGAGCCTGGCACCGAGAAGCGCGCCAGGGCAAAGAAGACACGCAAGCCGGTCAACGACGCGCCCGCGCAGTAGCTCGGGGTTAGTGGCTCGGGCCGATGCGGCCAATTCGGGCCTTGCAGGCCGGGTGCTGGTCATGGCGCGGCCGATCGTGTAAGAGCGCGCTCGACATCCGAACCGACGCCGGGAAAGCCATGGCCACCGCACTGCTCGTCTTACACCTGTTCATTGCCGCAGCTCTCGTGCTCGTGGTGCTCATGCAGCGCTCCGAAGGCGGCGCGCTGGGCATCGGTGGCGGTGGCGGTGGTGGCGGCGGCTTCCTCACGGGGCGCGGCACGGCCAACCTGCTGACCCGTACGACGGCGGCCCTGGCGCTTGCGTTCTTCATCACCAGCCTGTCGCTGACACTGATTGCGAACAGCCGCAGCGGTGGACCGTCGCTGCTCGACCGCGCGGCACCGTCGGCGCCCGCCGCCGGCACCACGGCGCCGGCGGGCAGCGATCCCGCGACCCCCGCCCCGACCGGCCGCGGCGGCATTCTTGACAAGTTGCAGCCTCAGGTTCCGCAGCAGCGCTGACGCGCCCAACGCCTCCGCGCTGAGTGGCCGCAATTTGAGGTCTGCGCGCTTGCGTGCGAGCAGCAACTCGGTGGCCCCCATCGCAGGGCCGTGGACCGCGTGAATTTGGCGCTTCGAATCGTCCCCCTTCTATGTATTCATGCAGGCCCATGCAGCGGTACATCTTCATTACCGGCGGCGTGGTCTCCTCCCTTGGCAAGGGCCTCGCATCGGCCGCACTCGGCGCGCTTCTTCAAGCGCGCGGGTACTCCGTCCGTCTCCGTAAGCTCGACCCGTATCTGAACGTCGATCCCGGAACGATGAGCCCCTACCAGCACGGCGAGGTGTTCGTCACAGACGACGGCGCCGAGACCGATCTGGACCTTGGCCACTACGAGCGCTTCACCGGCGTTCCGGCCAAGCAGTCGGACAACATCACGACGGGACGCATCTATCAGAACATCATCGCCAAGGAGCGCCGTGGCGACTACCTGGGCGGCACCGTTCAGGTAATCCCGCACGTCACCGACGCCATCAAGCAGTTCGTGCTCGAAGGCAACGAGGGCGTCGATTTCGTTCTGGTCGAGATCGGGGGCACGGTGGGCGACATCGAGGCACTGCCGTTCTTCGAGGCGATACGCCAGCTCGGCAACGAGCTGCCGCGCCACTCCTGCGTCTACATTCACCTGACGCTGCTGCCGTGGATTCCCTCCGCCGGAGAATTGAAGACCAAGCCGACGCAGCATTCGGTGAAAGAGCTGCGCTCGATCGGCATCCAGCCCGACATCCTGATGTGCCGCGCCGACCGCGAGATGCCGAAAGCCGAGCGCAAGAAGATCGCGCTGTTCTGCAACGTGCGTGAGGAAGCCGTCATCCAGGCGCTCGACGTCAAGTCGATCTACGACGTGCCGCTCGCTTATCATCGCGAGGGTCTCGACCGGCAGGTGCTGGAGGCATTCGGCATCACCGGCGCGCCGCAGCCCGACTTGCGCCGCTGGCAATCGATCTCCGAGAATGTCTCCAATCCGGAAGGCGAGGTGACGATCGCCATCGTCGGCAAGTACACGGGCCTCAAGGATGCCTACAAGTCGTTGATCGAGGCGCTGGTGCACGGCGGCATCGCCAATCGCGTGCGCGTCAACCTCGAGTGGATCGAGGCGGAGGTGTTCGAGCGTGAGGACCCGGCGCCGTATCTCGAAGGCGTCGACGGCATCCTGGTGCCGGGCGGCTTCGGCGAGCGCGGCGCGGAGGGCAAGATCCTGGCCGCCAAGTTCGCGCGCGAGCGCAAGGTGCCCTATTTCGGCATCTGCTTCGGCATGCAGATGGCGTGCATCGAGGCCGCGCGCAATCTGGCTGGCGTCACGGGCGCATCCTCGACCGAATTCGGCGCGAGTGCCGAGCCGGTCGTGGGTCTCATGACGGAGTGGATGCGCGGCAACGAGCTGGAGCAGCGGCGCCAGGGCGGCGACCTGGGCGGCACGATGCGTCTTGGTGCCTATGAAGCGCGGCTCGCCGAGGGCAGCCGCATCGCTCAGATGTACGGCGGTACGCGCATCTCCGAGCGCCACCGCCACCGCTACGAGGTCAATACGCATTATCGCACGCGGCTGGAGAACGCCGGGCTGCGCTTTGCCGGCACGTCACCCGACGGTCTGCTGCCCGAGACGGTCGAATATCCCGAGCACCCCTGGTTCGTTGGCGTGCAGTATCACCCCGAACTCAAATCCCGCCCGTTCGAGCCACACCCCCTGTTCCGCAGCTTCATCGCCGCGGCCGTGGAGCAATCACGGCTGGTGTGATGGTGCGCTAGCGAGTGCGACTCCAATCGGAATTATGCGCACGCGATCACCTGTCATCCTCGGCATAAGGCCGAGGATGACAACGGCGGGGGATAGGCGCGATGCCCGGTGGCGTGCCAGGGTCAGCGGGCTTCACACTGCGCGGCATGTGGGCGACGACGATAAGACAACTCGTGGCGCGTCACGGCCGCGGCTGCCTTGCAAAGGGCTGCAGACTTCGGGCTGGAGCCGCGAGCCCAGCCGCGTCCTACAACACAGGCGCCTCATAAGGCGTCTCGGAGACGACGGCCAGATCGTCGAGCGACACGGTCAGCGCGCGGACACCGCCGCTGCGTGACTTGATGATCAGGACGAGGCGCCCGTCGCTGTCGATCGCCTCGGCGACGAGGCTGCGCATGTCGGTCACCAGGGTCCGCAGATTGCGTCCGTCCGCGGTTGCCAGCGCCAGCGTCTGGTCGTCCTGGGCACTCAGGCGGCCGTCGCCGTTGGTGTCGTGCGCCGCGTAGGCGACGCGCAGCGCCAGGGTCGGACTGCCCGCGGTGTGGTCCCTGCGGACGGTGGAGGCTTGAGTCACGAGCACTCCGTCGCGGCCGATGAGCCGGCGGAACGAGCCGGTGCCGAGTTCATAGAGCAGATAGTCACGGGTGTTCGTCGCATCCTTGGAGTAGTAGCCCGACGTGACATGCTCCTGCGATCCGAGCGGACCCCACAGAACGTCACGCCCCTCGATTCTGCTCATGCTGCGCACGTCGGCGCGCGGCCGTTCGGCGGCCGTCTGCGGGCGGGCGGCCACATCGCCCGCGACCGGCAGGATGTCGGCTACGAAACGTGGCCGCAGGAAATCCCGCAACAGCATCGTGCCGAGCAGGCTGCCATAGGCGAGCATCATGAGGCCGACGGTGGCAATGACGAGCGCGTTGAAGCGCCAGATCGATCGAAACAGTGGGCGGGGCGGCATCGGGCGGTCTCCTGCTGCTTGTCCATGTGGAGCAGCGGAAGCCCTCAACGCGGCGTCGCGGCGGCGGGCGCGGGGATTTTCAGTGGCGATCGAGCGTCGCGCGGATGGCGGCGAAGACCGCCTCGAACATGGCCGGCGTCAGCCGTCCCGTGTTGGTGTTGTAACGCGAGCAGTGGAAGCTGTCGGCGAGCATGACGCCACCGCCGATATCGTGTCGTTCGCCGTGCGCGAAAGGATATGCCGACTTGCGCAGGCCGAGGGCGGCGAGCGTCTGGTCGTGCGCAATGCGGCCGAGAGCGAGGATCGCGCGGAGGCGCGGCATGGAGGCGATGCGTGCTGCGAGGAATGGCCGGCAGCAGGCGATCTCGGCGGGCGTGGGCTTGTTTTCAGGTGGTACGCAGCGGACGGCATTGGTGATCATGCAGTCTTGGAGCGTGAGGCCGTCGTCGGTCTCGGCGCGATAGGTTCCCCGGGAAAAGCCGTAGGCCGAGAGCGTCGCATAGAGAAGATCGCCCGCGTAGTCGCCGGTGAATGGACGCCCGGTACGATTGGCGCCCCGCAGACCTGGTGCAAGCCCCACGATCAGCAACCGTGAATCTGGGTCCCCGAACGACGGCACGGGATTGTTGAACCAGGCAGGTTCGGCTGCAACGTTGGAGTCGCGGAATGCTGCCAGCCGCGGACACTTGCGGCAGCCGGACGGCGCCTCGGGCAGGCAAGGTACCGTGGCGCTGCGTGTCTGGTCGGGCGGCTTTCGCGGCGATCTGGGCGAGGGCATGTGCTGCGGCATCCGAAAGGGCGACCGTCAGCTCATGCGGCATGAGCCCGCAGCGCGCAAGCACAGCGGGTCCATCGCAAAAGAACACGGGGGAGCGGTCAGATGTTCTCGTTCTCGACGATGTCGTCGTTCTCGTCGAACGGCACGGGGTCCGACCGCGAGCCGGACGAGCGCGAATAGTTGCGTGGCTCGCGGGGCGCGCGCTGGGAAGGATCGCGGCCGACGATGCCCTCGAGCTCGTCGAGGTCGATAAACTGGTCGGCCTGACGGCGCAGTTCGTCGGCGATCATCGCCGGCTGGGTGCGTAGCGTGGAAACGACGCTGACACGCTTGCCTTCCTGCTGAAGCGCTGCCACCAGACCGCGGAAGTCGCCGTCGCCGGAGAACAGCACGATGTGATCGAGCGTGCTCGCCAGCCGCATGGCGTCGACGGCAAGCTCGATGTCCATGTTGCCCTTGACCTTGCGGCGGCCGGTCGAGTCTGTGAACTCCTTGATGGGCTTGGTGACCATCGTGTAGCCGTTGTAATCCAGCCAATCGATGAGCGGCCGGATGGACGAGTACTCCTGGTCCTCGGCGAGCGCCGTGTAATAGAGCGCGCGGACCAGATGCGCCTTCTGCCGGAAATGCGAAAGCAAACGCTTGTAATCGATGTCAAAACCGAGCGCCTTGGAGGTCGCGTAGAGGTTCGCGCCATCGATGAACAGGGCAATGCGCTCGTTCGGATAAAAATGCATTGTTGCCTCTTGTTCTCCGTTATCGGAGCTTTGCTTGGAGGGGCTCGGGGCCATTTCGCCTAACGGCCGTCGTGCTCTTGCGGGTCCACCTAGAGCCATCAGTATTCCGCCCATGCAATTGAAGAACGTCTAGCCAACTCGTCACTCTCTGACTCGGTCCCGGGCGTTTCGCCGCCGGCCGAAACCGCTCTCGGCCTCGCGCGTGCGAGCCAGATGTAGGAAACTGTCACGTTGGAGCAAGATGTTGGCTGGAGACCAGCGCTTCAATATGAGCGTGGCGAATAACAGTTTATCGCTGCAGTCGCACCTGCGACAGGTCGTCGCACATTCGATTTTTGCGGGCTGTTTCAGATGATTATGCCGTAGTACGGAATATATGATCTTTTGTCGGATGGTTTGCGCCGGTCTGCCGACATAGCCGCTGCCCAAATAATGGGCGGCTAACTTGGGCGTTGAGTCGCCTGCGGTTTCGTGTCAGAAGAGGCAAAGATCAGGTGCGTGGTTCGGAGGCGGTGCTTTCGGGCCGCGTTTTGTTGCGGTCGCGCGCTGTCGGTCAGGTCGAGCACGATCTTGACGGGCGTCGGCATCGGTTTCGGGCGCTTAGCCGTTCGGCCGGCCTATGCGCCAATCACACCGGAGGTGAACTTCATGGCACGCGTCACCGTCGAGGATTGCGTCGACAAGATCCCCAACCGCTTCGAGTTGGTACTGCTGGCGGCCCACCGGGCGCGCACGATTGCAGCCGGCAATGCGATCACGATCGATCCCGACAACGACAAGAACCCGGTCATCGCGCTGCGCGAGATCGCCGAGCGGACGATCGCGCCGGAGGATATGCGCGAGAGCCTCATTCACTCGATCCAGAAGAACGTCGAAGTGGACGAGCCCGAGGCGGTTGCCGCCCCGTTGCTGCCGCCCGAGCGGCGTGCGCCGGTTCTCGGCCGTGACGACACGAACAGTGATACGCACGTCGACGTCATGACCGAGGAGCAGCTGCTGCGCGGCCTCGAGGCGCTGACGCCGACTGAGCCGTCCGCGGCTGGTGGCACGGGCAGCGGACGCGACCGCGGGCGCTGATCTGCGTCGGGCCGGTTTTGGTTTCGGGGAGGCCGGGTCCACGCGGAGCCGGCCTTTTCCATGTTAGACCAACGAGACGCCGCGTCGCGGTGCGTTAGATTGACAGTCGAACAGTGCTGGCTGATGCTCGCGGGAGCAAAGGCGACAAGGGGCGTCACGGACTTGAGATCTGATGGCTGCAGCACATCGCGTCTGGCGGGGCTGATGCCATGATGCGCCAGTACGAACTCGTCGAGAAGGTTCTGAGCTACGATCCCAAGGCCGACGAGCATCTGCTCGATCGGGCCTATGTCTATGCCATGCGCGCTCATGGCACGCAGAAGCGCGCGGACGGGGCACCTTACTTCTCGCATCCTCTCGAGGTCGCGGCGATCCTGACCGATCTCAAGCTCGACGACGCCACGATCGCGACCGCCCTCCTTCACGACGTGATCGAAGACACCGATACGACGCGCAACGAGATCGACCAGCTGTTCGGGCGTGAGATCGGCGCGCTGGTTGATGGCCTCACCAAGATCAAGAAACTCGATCTGGTGACGAAGGAGGCCCAGCAGGCGGAAAACTTCCGCAAGCTTCTGGTGGCGATTTCGACTGATATACGGGTGCTGCTCGTCAAGCTTGCCGACCGCCTGCACAACATGCGCACGCTGGAGCATAAGAAGCCGGCGAGCCGCCGCCGCACCTCGGAGGAAACGATCGACATCTACGCGCCGCTTGCTGGCCTCATGGGCATGCATGCGATGCGCGAGGAGCTAGAGGACCACGCCTTCCGCTGGCTCAATCCCGAGGCCTATAAGGCGGTCACCGACAAGCTCGCCGAATTGAGGCGCCGCAACGAGGGGCTGGTCGCGGAGATCCGCACGACTGTCGAGCGCAGGCTGGCCGATGCCGGGATGACGGCCGAAGTATCGGGGCGGGAGAAGCGGCCCTATTCCATCTGGCGCAAGATGGAGAACAAGCAGATCAGCCTCGAGCAGCTCTCCGACATTTACGGTTTCCGCGTCGTCGTTGCGACCGAGGAGGACTGCTATCGCGCGCTCGGCGTCGCCCACCGTGCCTGGCAGATGGTTCCAGGGCGCTTCAAGGATTACATCTCCGTTCCCAAGCGCAACAACTACCGCTCGCTTCACACCACGCTGGTTGGACCGAGGGCTCAGCGCGTTGAGCTCCAGATCCGCACGCGCGAGATGCATGAGGTCGCCGAGTTCGGCGTCGCCGCGCACGCGATTTACAAGACGGGCGGTAGCTCAAACGGTAACGGCGCAGCTCACGGCGACGACGCCAACGGCGTGGGACACGACGGGGAGGGGAACCCCTATCTGCGCCTGCGCCAGCTGGTGGAAACGCTGCTCGAGGGAGTCAATTCGGAGGAATTCCTCGAGCACACCAAGCTCGAGCTGTTCCACGACCAAGTCTTCTGCTTCACGCCAAAGGGACGGCTCATCGCCCTGCCGCACGGTGCTACCGTGCTCGATTTCGCCTACGCCGTGCATACCGACATCGGCAACGCTGCGGTCAGTGCATACGTGAACGGACGTCGGGTGCCGATCGACACGCGCCTGCGCAACGGCGACGAGGTACAGGTCATGACCTCGAAGACCCATCGGCCGCCGGCGGCCTGGGAGGGCTTCGTAGTCACCGGCCGAGCGCGCGGTGCTATCCGCCGCATCGCGCGCGATACCGTGCGCCAGCAGTACGCCGAGCTGGGACGCCGGCTGCTCATGTCCGTGTTCGATAGGGCGGGCATCGAGTACACCGACGACAAGGTTCGACGCGCGCTGCCACGCCTCAACCAGAAGACGATCGAGGACCTCTACGCTGCTGTCGCCCGCAATGAAATCGGTGCGGACACCGTCTTGCGCTCGGTGGCGCCAGAGGCGGCGCTGCCGCAGCCCACGGCTCCCGTCCGGCGGCAAAAGAACCGTTTCGATACGGCCCCTTCCCAGGATGGCTGGTTCAACTTGTCCAAAGTGATGGGGCTCAAGTTCAAGCTCGGTTCGGGCAGCCAGAGCGAGGCGGCACCAAAGGCCGGCGCGCTGCCCATCCGCGGTGTGCGGTCTGACGTGCCCGTTCGCTTCGAGCCAGGTGGCGCCGTACCGGGCGATCGCATCGTCGGCGTCATGACGCCCACCGACGGCATCCGTATCTTCCAGATCCATTCGCCCCAGCTGCAGGACTACGAGCACGAGAACTGGATCGACGTGCGCTGGGACCTCGATCTTCAAAATCCGTCGAGATTTCCCGCCCACATCGTCGTCACGACCGTCAACGAGCCCGGCTCTCTGGCCGAGATCGCACGGGTCATCGGCAACGAGGACGGCAACATCGACAACATCAAAATGGTGCACCGCGGTGCCGATTTCACCGACATGCGCATTGACCTCGAGGTGTGGGATTTGGATCACCTCAACCGCATCATTAGCGGATTGCGCGCAAAGCCACAGGTGAGTAGCGTGGAGCGCATCTTCGAGGAGGGCCCGGAATCGCGCTAGAGCGCGGTGCGGGAGTCCTCCTCGGGGTGGCCGGTGGGGACCGGTCTCGTGCCGCGAAGTCGCAAAGGGGCGCGACGTTGCGGTGCATTGGAACGCGGTGGCAGGCGTGCGACAAAGCCGCTTTCGCGTGGGGGGAATAAAGGTCGCCATGCTGCTCAAGCGGCGCATACCAGCGAGTTTGACGGAGCGGTTGCGGGTTGCACTGTGGCCGCGCCGGTCCTGGGCTCGTTCGCTGCGGTATGTGCGTCTGCGTATCCTGCGGCTGAGGACCACGCCGCATGCCATCGCGCTGGGCTCGGCTGTCGGCGTCTTCGTTTCTTGCACGCCGCTGATCGGCGGGCAGTTGGTGCTCGCCGCGATGCTCGCCTTGCTGTTGCGCGCGAGCATCCCTGCGGCCATGCTCGCCACTTTTTTCGGAAACCCGGTCAGCTGGCCCATCATCTGGGCGGTGACATATTCCGCTGGCGCCAACATGATGGGCCAGAGTGGGGTGCTGGGCGCCGCCGATCTCGCCATCATCGGCGATCAGATGGGCCTCGCCTGGCAGGCGGCCATGGGGCAATCGCCCGAAATGCTGGCGGCCGCCGCCGCGGTGCTGTGGCCGTTCATGAAGCCTATGCTTGCGGGAAGCCTGCCGGTCGGGCTGCTGGTCGGCGTGTTCATCTACTATATGATGCGCGCCACGACACGGGCCACTCAGGCTCGGCGCCGGGGTATGCTGGAAGCCCGCCCGGTAGCCACCCTTGCGATGCCTGGTTCGCCCATCGAGGAGCCCCTCGCCGTCCATGCCGAGCACACGACGCTCAACTCCGTCCAGCCGCGTGGCGCCTGAGGCGCCGGCGTTGCGCCTTGGCGTCAACATCGATCATGTTGCCACCATCAGAAACGCCCGCGGCGGTCGCCATCCCGACACGCTGCGCGCCGCCCACCTGGCCATCGAAGGCGGTGCCGACGGCATCACCGCTCATCTGCGTGAGGACCGGCGGCACATTTCCGACGAGGATATCGTCCGCCTCAAACGTGAGCTGACCCGGCCGCTCAACCTGGAGATGGCGGCGACCGAGGAAATGCTGGCGATCGCGTTGCGGCATCTGCCCAATGCCTGTTGCCTCGTGCCGGAACGGCGCGAGGAGCGCACGACGGAGGGCGGTCTGGATGTCACCGGGGGAGGCGCGCGGCTCGCGCGCGTCGTCGGCGCGCTCAAGGACGCTGGAATCCGTGTCTCCTTGTTCATCGAGCCGGACGAGCGTGTCGTGGCCGCTTCGGCGGCGATCGGGGCCGACATCGTCGAACTGCATACCGGGCGCTATTGCGAGCTGGCGCTCGAAGAGGACGGGCCCGGCGTCGCCGCGGAACTGGCCAGGCTGGCAGCAGCCGCGCGTGGCGCCCATGCTGCGGGCGTTGAGGTGCACGCTGGGCACGGCCTTACCTACAACACGGTGGCGGCGGTGGCGCGGCTGCCCGAAGTTGTCGAGCTCAACATCGGACACTTCATTGTCGGCGAGGCGATTTTCTGCGGATTGATCGGCGCGGTGCGCCACATGCGTCATCTCATGGATGAGGCGCGTCGCAGCCCTGCCGGCACGGTGAATCCGGTGGCCGCGGCGCGGGGCGGAAAGCGAAGCCGCGCATGATCCTGGGGCTGGGCAACGACATCGTCGACATTCGCCGTATCGAGAAGACGCTGGAGCGCTTCGGCGACCGTTTTCTCAACCGCGTGTTCACGGCGCACGAGCGGGCGCGCGCCGAGCGCCGGCCGCTGCTGAGAGCGGCCACCTACGCCAAGCGCTTCGCGGCCAAGGAGGCGTGCTCGAAGGCGCTGGGTACCGGGTTCCGCCAGGGCGTCTTCTGGCGCGACATGGGCGTGGTGAACCTGCCTTCGGGGCGGCCGACGCTGCGCCTGACGGGTGGCGCACTCGCGCACCTGGAGACGCTTCTGCCGCCCGGCATGGACGTGCGTATCGACCTTACGCTCACGGATGAATTCCCGCAGGCGCAGGCAATCGTTATTATTTCCGCGTTCAAGGACAAGGTCGACTCGCGCTGAACGTTTCGAAGGGCCACCCGCGAATTGCCACCCGGGTGCCCGTGGGCGCCCTCGATTGCCTCGTTCGCGCGAACTGGCTATAGCGATCAAGCCTCCGGAGCATCACTTTTGCCCCGGGGAGCAGCGTGCGGCCGGATCAGCGCGGGTCGCACGACGGGGAGGTCCTCGTTGGACCTGGGCTATTCGCGCACGCCGATCAGGCTGTGCGCGCCCGCGCCGAAGGCCTGGAGCCGAAGGCGGGCGCGCCGAGGGAAACGGAGCAGAGATGGCGTCGAAGACAGCCCGCGAAGGCGGCGTGATGGAGATCGTCAAGATCGTCATCCAGGCGCTGATCATCGCGATGGTAGTGAGGGTCTTCTTCTATCAGCCTTTCTCCATCCCTTCGGGTTCGATGAAATCGACCCTGTTGGTTGGCGACTACCTGTTCGTTTCCAAACTCTCCTACGGCTACTCGAAGTACTCCTTCACCAGCTCCGTCGACCTATTCAACGGCCGCATCTTCGCCAGCGAGCCGAAGCGCGGCGACGTCGTCGTCTTTAAGCTGCCGCGCGACAATTCCACCGACTACATCAAGCGCTTGATCGGCCTTCCGGGCGACGAGATCGTCGTCCGTGGCGGCGTCGTCTACATCAACGGCGAAGCAGTGCCGCGCGTGCCCGACGGGACGTTCGAGACGCGCCGCGACGGCGGCCCGCTCCGGCGCGTAGCGCGCTTCCGTGAGACGCTGCCCAACGGTGTCACCTACACGGTGCTCGATGCAGAGCCTGCGGGTCCTTTCGACAATGTCGGGCCCTACAAGGTGCCCGCCGGCCATTACTTCATGATGGGCGACAATCGTGACGACTCCACCGACAGTCGGGCACAGTGGGGCGTGGGCTATGTGCCCTACGAGAACCTCATCGGCCGTGCGGATGTCATCTTCTTCTCCGCCGCCGTCGACGAGCCTGATTCCTTCATCTGGTGGAAGCCGTGGAGCTGGCCCTTCGACATAAGATGGGGTCGGTTCTTCAAACTCGTCCGTTGAGGCGGCATGGCGCGTAGACCCGATGCAATCAAGGCTCTCGAGAAGGCTCTCGGGTATCACTTCAAGGATCGTGCTCTCGCCGAGCAGGCGCTTACGCACGCCAGCGTCCGCGGCTCGAAGACGGCCACCGCCGATAACGAGCGCCTGGAGTTCATGGGGGACCGGGTGCTCGGCCTCGCCATCGCGGGCCTGATGTGCGAGCGCCATCCCGAAGCCCGTGAAGGCGATCTTGCACGCAGCTTCAACCGTCTCGTGCGTGGCCGCACATGCGCAATCGTCGCCCGCACCATCGGCGTTGGACCGGCGCTGGTACTCTCCGATAGCGAGGCCGCGGCAGGCGGTCGCGAAAAGGAGACGATCCTCGCCGACGCCATGGAGGCGCTGCTCGGCGCGATCTACCTGGAAGCGGGGTTCGACAAGGCGCGCGCGGTCGTACTGCAGCTATGGGAGCCGCACGTCGAGGCCAGTCCGCGGGTCACGCGCGACGCCAAGTCAGAGCTGCAGGAGTGGGCGCAGGGGCAGGGGCTGGACCTGCCGGAGTATACGGAGGAGAGCCGCTCGGGCCCCGACCATGCCCCCCGTTTCGTCGCCGTTGTTCGGGTTGCCAACGGCTTGAATGCGCGAGGGGAAGGACGCTCCAAGCGCTCGGCGGAGCAGGCGGCGGCGACGGCATTGCTGGAGAGCCAGGGCGTGTGGAGCGCAAGATCTCTTGAGCGGTGATTCAGCAAAAGAAGCCCGGTCGACGGATGGGGGCGAGGGAGATGGCCGCCGCTGCGGGTTCGTGGCGGTCATCGGCGCACCGAATGCGGGCAAGTCGACCCTCGTCAACCGCCTGGCGGGAGCCAAGGTGTCGATCGTCTCTCGCAAGGTGCAGACGACGCGCGTGCCGGTGCGCGGCATCACCATCGAGGGACGGAGCCAGCTCGTCTTCATCGACACGCCCGGCATCTTCGATCCCAAGGGCCGGCTCGACCGCGCCATGGTCGAGGCGGCGTGGGGCGGAGCGGGGGACGCCGATGTCGTCTGCCTGCTCGTCGATGCGGCACGCGGTATCGACGAGGACACGCAACGCATCATCGACCGCCTCAAGGACTGGCCGGGCCCGCGGCTGCTGCTGCTCAACAAGATCGACCGCATTGCCGACAAGTCACGGCTGCTGGCGCTGGCGGCAAGCCTCAACGAGGCTGTCCCCTTCGCCGAGACGTTCATGATCTCGGCCGAGACCGGGTCGGGGGTCGATGGCGTGCGCGCCTATCTCGCAGGGCTCGTGCCCGAAGGCCCATGGCACTATCCCGAGGACGACATCTCGGATGCGCCGCTGCGCCTGCTCGCCGCTGAGATCACGCGCGAGAAGCTGTTGCACTACCTGCACGAAGAGTTGCCTTACGCAACGACTGTCGAGACCACGGACTGGAAGACGCTGAAGGACGGTTCGACGCGTATAGAGCAGACCATCTTCGTCGAGCGCGAAGGGCAGCGCAGCATCGTTCTGGGCAAGGGCGGGCAGACGATCAAACGCATTTCGCAGGCGGCCCGCCACGAGATCGCCGGTGTTACGGATGGCCCCGTGCATCTGTTCTTGTTCGTCAAGGTGCGTGAGGGCTGGAAGAACGATCCGGAACGCTATCGCGAAATGGGTCTCGACTTCCCAAAGGACTGAATGCGGCGCTATCTGTGCGTGCGCGTGGCGCGCCGGTCCGCACGGAGCCGCCAGGGTTGCTACGCCGTCATGAACTGGCAGGACGAAGGCATCATCCTCTCGGTCAGACCGCACGGTGAGACGGCCGCGGTCGTGGAGCTGTTCACGCGCGCTCACGGCCGCCATCTTGGTCTCGTGCACGGCGGCCGGTCGCGCCGCAACCGGCCGGTCCTGCAGATCGGCAACCACGTCGATGCGAGCTGGAAGGGCCGTCTGCCCGAGCACTTGGGCCATATGACGCTCGAGCTGCGCACCGGACACGCGGCCAATGCCATGGAGGACAAGCTGGCGCTCGCCGGGCTCACCGCGATGGCTGCGCTCGCGCGCCTGCTGCCCGAGCGGGACCCGCATCCGAGCCTCTACGAGATCACGCAATTCGTGTTGAGTTTTCTCGATGACGACACGGTTTGGCCGGCGCTTGTCGTGCGCTGGGAGGTGGCGCTGCTGGCCGAGCTCGGCTACGGCCTCGATCTTGATGCCTGCGCGGCTTCCGGCAGCAACGACGATCTCGTTTATGTCAGCCCGAAATCGGGCCGCGCAGTCTCCGCGTCGGCGGGCGAGCCCTATCGTGACAAGCTGCTGTCGCTGCCGGCCTTTCTGCTCAAGGGCCGCCGGCAGGGCGTTACCTCGGCCGACATCATCGCCGGGCTGCGTCTGACGCGCTTCTTTCTGGAAAACCGTGTGCTTGCACCGCGCGACCTGCCGCTCCCCGATGCCAGAGCGCGGCTCGAGACGATGCTGGTCGCGGCTGCGGAAGGATGAGCGCCGTGCCTACTCGATGCGGCGGCGCGGCTCGACGCGCACCGCGGGGCGGCCATTGCGCGCCTTGGTGACGACGAACACCTGCTCGGAGCGCGCCATGTAGGTGTTCGGATCGTCGTCCGAGGGACCGCGTGCCTTGTCCGCCAGCTCGGGAAACGTGACGCGGGTGGGCGCGCAGGTCGTGTGGGTCGCCGCCATGCTGGCAGGAAGCTGGTGCCGCTCGCTGCCGAACAGATAGGTGAGCGCGCCACCCGTCGAATTGGCGATCTGCACGTCGAAGGCGAGCGTCCGCGGCCGGCCAAAAAGCTGGACGACCACGAACTTGGGGTGGGCATCTGGCACGCGCGCGACGGCGACGCCGATGTCGGTGACGTTGTCCGCCTCGATATTGTGTCGGTGGCCGGGCGAGTTAAGCCATCCCTCCACGGTAATCCGTGCGAGCGCTCGCGATTCGAATCCCTTGGGATCGAGGCTTCGCGCGAGGTTTTCTGAGACCTCGCAGTAGTCATAGCCGGCGGCCGCCACCCTGTCGGCATGGCTGCGGCCATCGGCGTCGTGGGCGAAGCGGTCGGTGCGGGCCAGATAGTCGGCAAAGGCCTTGGCGGCAGCCGTCAGTGCGGGTGAGGGGGCAACTGCGCCAAGCTTGTGGCCGGCGCGGTACGTATTGGTCATCTCGATGATGGCCTGTTCGACCTGGGGAATGTCGGGCAGGATGGTCGGCATAGGCCTTCTCGTTGACGTCGCTCGGCAGAGACTTGCAGGTTATCCGGAAAATTGTGGCGGTCTACGGCCTTGCCCGTGAGTGGGGTGATCTGGGGGCGGGATTGTGATGCTTGTTGCGGCGCCGCACTTGAGGGGGGCCGGGCTTGCCGTTAACTCAGCCTCATGAGCGACAAACCGATTCTCGGCGGCGGCCCGATCGAGCCCGTCAACCTCCGGCAGGCGCTGGAGGAGCGCTATCTGTCCTATGCGCTCTCCACGATCATGGGGCGCGCGCTGCCCGACGTGCGCGACGGCCTGAAGCCCGTGCACCGGCGCATCCTGTACGCCATGCGCGAGCTGAAGCTTGATCCGGCCAGCGGCTACAAGAAGTGCGCGAAGGTCGTTGGCGAGGTGATGGGCAACTATCACCCCCATGGCGATCAGGCGATCTACGATGCGCTCGTGCGCCTCGCGCAGGACTTCTCCGTCCGCTATCCCCTGGTCGATGGCCAGGGAAACTTCGGCAATGTCGACGGCGATAACGCCGCGGCCATGCGGTACACCGAGAGCCGCCTGACGACGGTGGCGCAGGACCTTCTCGACGGTATCGACCAGGACACCGTCGATTTCCGCAAGACCTACGACGAGACCAACGAGGAGCCGGTCGTACTGCCGGCGGCCTTCCCCAACCTGCTCGCCAACGGCTCGTCCGGCATCGCGGTGGGCATGGCGACCAACATCCCGCCGCACAACGTCGACGAACTGGCGACGGCGCTCCTGCACCTCATCAAGCATCCGAACGCCACCATCGAGAAGCTGGTAGATCTCGTGCCGGGGCCCGATTTCCCGACGGGCGGCGTCATCGTCGATACGCGCGAGCAGATCGTGGAGGCCTACCGCACGGGGCGCGGGTCGTTCCGCGTGCGGGCGCGCTGGGACCGGGAGGACACGGGGCGGGGCACCTACCAGATCGTCGTCACGGAGGTCCCCTATCAGGTCCAGAAGGCCAAGCTGATCGAGAAGATCGCCGAGCTGCTGGTCGAGCGGAAGCTGCCGCTTCTCGCCGACGTGCGCGACGAGAGCGCGGAAGAAATACGCATCGTGCTGGAACCCAAGAGCCGCACGGTGGACGCGACCCTGCTCATGGAGAGCCTGTTCCGGCTCACCGAGCTGGAGGTCCGCTTCTCGCTCAACATGAACGTGCTGTCGGGCGGCCAGATCCCCAACGTGCTGTCGTTGGGCGAGGTGCTGCAGCAGTGGCTCGAGCACCGCGTGGAGGTGCTGATCCGCCGGTCACAGCACCGCCTGGGCAAGATCGAGCATCGTCTGGAGGTACTCGACGGCTACCTCATCGCGTATCTCAACCTCGACGAGGTGATCCGCATCGTCCGCTTCGAGGACGACCCTAAGGCCAAGCTGATGAGCACGTTCTCGCTCAGCGAGGTCCAGGCGGACGCCATTCTCAACCTGCGCCTGAAAAGCCTGTCGCGGCTCGAGGAGATGGAGATCCGCGCCGAGCATGACCGTCTGTCCGGCGAGCGGAGAGAGCTGAAGGACCTGCTGGCTTCCGACGAGCTGCAGTGGGCGCGCATAGCCGACGAGATCAAGTCACTGCGCGAGCGCTATTCGAAGAAGACCGACTTGGGCCGTCGCCGCACGACGTTCGCCGACGCTCCGGCGATCGAAGTCGATCTCGACCAGGCGCTGATCGAAAAGGAGCCCGTTACCATCATCCTGTCGGAAAAGGGCTGGATCCGCGCGCTCAAGGGCCATCAGGACGACCTGTCGCGTCTCGAGTTCAAGCAGGGCGATGGGTTGAAGCGCGCACTCAAGGCGCACACCACGGACAAGGTGCTGCTGTTTTCCACCAATGGAAAATTCTACACGCTGGAGGCGAGCCAGCTTCCCGGCGGGCGCGGACACGGCGAGCCGGTCCGCCTCATGGTCGACATCGAGCAGAACCACGACATCATCGAAGCGTTCGTGCACGAACCCCAACGCCGCCTGATGGTGGCCTCGACGGCCGGATACGGGTTTGTGGTGCCCGAGGACGAGGTGCTGGCCTCCACGCGCAAGGGCAAGCAGGTGCTCAACGTGACCGAGCCGGACGAGGCGCGCTGCTGCGTTCCGGTTGCCGGTGACCATGTCGCGGTGATTGGCGAGAACCGCAAGGTCCTCGTGTTCCCGCTCGATGAAGTCAACGAGATGACCCGCGGCAAGGGCGTCATCCTCATGCGCCTCAAGGACACCGCCCTGTCCGGCATCCGCGTGTTTGCGAAAGCCGAGGGCCTATCGTGGCTGGATTCGGCCGGACGGACCTACAACCTGCCGTGGCGCGATCTGGCCGAGTGGCGGGGGCAGCGGGCGCAAGCCGGCCGTCTGGCGCCGCGCGGATTCCCCAAGTCCAACCGGTTCGGGCCGGCTTTCGGCTGATGCATTTACCCCGGTGCACTTGACGCTTGGGTCAATCTGCCGTCTGGACTCGCCGTCTGCCCTGGGCTCTGGGGTTGTGTGTCGCCTGGGTGCTTGCCTATGACGGCGGCATCGGCAAGGCTGCCCTGCAGGTTTGGCAGACGAGGTGGCATCCCCGTCCGTCGACCGTGATGATGCTCGTGGATGGGGTCTGTGACGAAGCGATCGGCGAGGCCCCGTCGTGAGGCAGGGCACCGGCATGCCGCAAGGCGGTGGAGAGTGCGTTCGGCAGCAATTGTGCTGGCCGCGCTTGTATCCACGCATGCTGCGAGCCCAGCTCTCGCCTGCGAACGCGCAGACTTCGAAGCGGCTGTCGATCAGGCGGCGGCGGCGTTGCGCGACCTCAATCTCAAGCACCGGCCCGTGTTTCAGGACAAGCTGCGCGCGCTCAAGGAAAAGCGCGGCTGGTCGCACGACCAGTTCCTGAAAGAGGCAGCACCTCTGGTCAAGGACGACCAGACGGACGTCTACGACCAGACCTCGAGCGACATGCTGGCCGCGATCACGGAACTTGGCCAGGAGGGAGCTGAGGCGCGTACGCCCGACTGTACGCTGCTCGACACGCTGCGCGGACATATGGCGACGCTGGTCGAGGCGCAGACGGCGAAGTGGGCCTATCTGTTCGGCCGGCTCGACGTTGAACTCGCCCGTTGAAGACCAGCAGGCGGACTATTCGCTGAGATGCGATTGGCGCCGACTGATTTCAGCAGGCCGGTGGAGCAAGCCGGTAGCCCTGCATCAAACCAGCCGCCAGCCGTGAGGGGTGAGGTGCTCCTGCGGCCGGAAACGCGTCTTGTAGGCCATCTTGCGCGATCCGGCGATCCAGTATCCGAGGTAGAGGTAGGGCAGGCCGAGCCGCCGCGCGAAGGCGATGTGCTCGAGGATCATGTAGGTGCCCAGGCTGCGGTCGGGACCGTCGGTGTCGTAGAAGCTGTAGACCATGGAGACACCGTCCGACAGGCGGTCGCACAAGGCGACCGCGCGTAGCCGGCCGGCGCGCTTGGGCTGACCTGCCGGGGCTTGAGCGGGCGGATCGCGATACTCGGACAGGAATGTCTCGACAGCGCTGTCCTCCACCATCATGGCGTAGTCGAGCACCGTCATGTCGGCCATGCCACCGTCGCCGTGGCGGGCATCGATGTAGTCGCGGAACAGCGCGTATTGTTCGCTTGTCGATTTTGCAGGAACCCGCGTCACGGCCAGATCCGCGTTGCGGGCTTCGATACGCCGCATCGTGCGGCCGGTCTCGAACTCGTCGACCAGCACGCGCACCGAGACGCAGGCGTGGCAGCCCTCGCAATAGGGCATGTAAGCGATGTTCTGGCTGCGGCGGAACCCGCCTTTCAGCAGGTTGTCGACGAGCCCGGGTGCCTTGTCGTGCGTCAGATGCGTGAAAAGTTTGCGTTCCAGCCGGCCCGGCAAGTACGGGCAGGGCTGCGGCGCGGTGACGTAGAACTCCGGAAAGCTCTTGTGCTGCTCGGACATCGTGGGACGCGCTGCCTCAGTTGGCCGGAGCGCCGGCGGGAGACGCAGTGAATTACCAACTGCGCGACGCAGGAACCATGCCGGGAATGATAGTTGAGAGCCGGGCGCATTCAAGGCGGCAAGCGCGCGAAGGCCGTTAGGGCCCGAAAAGCGGGCAAAAGCAAGGGTTCTCGCGTGCATTATGGAGAGAAGAGGCGGCCTTGGACCTCGTTCCAGGCGTGCCTGGCATCCGGGAGAGCGATTCGGCTGGCGCTCAGCCAGTACCGCGCGTGACGGTGTCGCCGTGACGGGCGTATACCTCCAGGAAGGAGATCATTTCACTGGCGACGTTGACACCCGTCGATGTCTCCACGCCCTCCAGTCCCGGCGACGAGTTGACCTCCATGACCATGGGGCCGCGCGCCGTGCGCAGCATATCGACGCCGCACACGTTGAGGCCGATGGCCGCCGCGGCGCGTACGGCGACGTCGGCTTCCTCGCCGCTGATGTCGGTCGGCTCCGCGTGACCGCCGCGGTGCAGGTTGGAGCGGAACTCGCCCGGCCGGCCGATGCGGCGGATCGCGGCCACCACCCTGCCGCCGACCACGAAGGCACGCACGTCTGAGGCGCCTGCCTCACGGATAAACTCCTGCACCAGAATGTTGACGTTGGCGGCCGAGAAGGCCTCGATGACCGACTTTGCCGAGGCCTCCGTTTCGGCGAGCACGACGCCCATGCCCTGCGTACCTTCCAGGAGCTTGATCACGACGGGCGCACCGCCCACCTCGCGGATGACGTCCTCAGCCTTGCGCGGCCCGTGTGCGAAGGCAGTGACGGGCATGCCGATGCCGGCGCGGGCCAGGATCTGCAGGGCGCGCAGCTTGTCGCGCGAGCGGCCGATCGCGACGCTCTCGTTCAGCGGATACACGCCCTGCATCTCGAACTGACGCAGGACCGCGAGGCCGTAATGCGTGATAGAGGCGCCGATGCGCGGGATAACCGCGTCGTAGAGCGGCAGATCCGCGCCGCCATAGCGCAGGGTCGGCCGGTTCGACGTGATGTTCATGTGCACCTGGAGCGTATTGATCACGTGGATCTGGTGACCCGCGGCATGGGCCGCCTCCACGATCCTGCGGTGCGAGTAAAGATCCGGATTTCGGGCAAGCATGACGAAGCGCATTGCGGCCGTCCCTTCTTCGGCGAGGCTGCCTGCATAGGCCAAGCGGCCGGGGTGAGGAAGGGGCCTGCCACGCGACCAAAGGCCCGGCCGGCCGGCCGGAGCTTAACCATGTGCCTGAGGTTTCGTCCCGGTTCTGGATCGGGTCGGGCCTAAGCTGCATCAGAATCGCCGTTGCGCGCGAGAAAGTGTTGTCGTGACAGCTCTAAATCGATTGTGCCTGGACCTGCTATAGCTGATAAGCAGTCGGAGCATCGTGCGACATGGTGTGTCCTCTGAGGCGCGAATGCCCGCCATCTGCACGGCCGGAGCGGCGTCGCCTGGAACGCGTCGTGCATTGAGCATAGCTTCGGTACGAGTACGTCTGTGCGGTCGGGGGCGGCTGAAAATTTAGTCATGCGTTGGTGTGGGTGGATCTTGGGGCAGCGTCGGTGGCGACGCGGAGCCAGTTGCTGGAAGACCGGGGTACGGGTCCGCCCCGCAATGCGTGCCTGCTTCTTACGCACGTCTGATCTGCGCGGGGTAGGCGCATCGCTCGTTCTTGCAGTCGCTGTCGTGGCGATATTGCTGCTGACGGACCGCCCAGCCCTGGCCGTTGCGATCGACGTCGAGCCGCAGCCGGTCCTGCGCCGCGTTCTCGGGCTCTACGACGGCAAGGCCGAGGGACCATCCCACGAGAGCCGGCTGCACAGGTTCGTGGAGATGCCGCTCAACCAACTGGGCTACGATCTGGTGCTGCGCGACGTGAACGCGCCACTGCCCGCGCCGGAGGCGCTGAGCGAATTCCGCGGAGTCGTGACCTGGTTCCTGGAGCCGGTGCAGCAGGCTGGCGCGCTCGGGACATGGCTTACCCAGGCGCTGGCGCGGCAGGATCTCCATTACGTTGTCCTGGGTGAAGTCCTGCCCGGAGCGGACGATCGGCTCTCGCCGCTGACCGACAAGCTCTACGCCAAGCTCGGGCTGGCGGACACGCATGACCTGGTCTCCCTGGGGGTGGCCGCGCGTCCGGTTGCGGTCGATGCCGAGATGATCGGTTTCGAACGGCCGCTGGACAAGGTACTGCCGGAATTCCCGGTGCTGGCTCCAGTGTCGGAGCGCACGCGCGTCCATCTCTCGCTCTCTGTGCCGCTCGCCCGCCCGGGCGATACTTCGAGCGTGGTGGTCACCGGTCCGCGAGGCGGCTACGTGGCCGATGGCTTTGCGCTCTACTTCGAACCGACGGCGGACCGCCTAACCTGGATCGTCAACCCGTTCGCCTTTTTCCGCGCTGCGCTGGGCTCCGAGATCTTTCCAATTCCCGACGTCACGACGGCATCGGGCCGCCGCATCTATTTCAGCCACATCGATGGCGACGGCTGGAACAACTTCTCCGAGATCGAGCGGTTCAAGGCCGAAGGGCTGGCCTCCTCGGAAGTCATCCTGCGCGAGGCAATCGTCCCCTATCCTGACCTGCCGGTTTCCGTCGCGCTCATCGGCTGCGATATCGAGCCGGCGATGGGCGGATCGGCGGACGCTGCGCGCATTGCCCGCGCGATGTTCGCTCTCCCGCAGGTGGAGGTGGCGAGCCACACCCACTCCCATCCCTACGACTGGAAATTCTTCGAGCGGTACGACAGGGTTGCCGAAGAGGCGATGATCGAGCAGCACGCGCGTCCTGAGCAGACGGTGCGCGAGCGCATGAGCGAGGTCGTGTTCTCGCTGGCTGGCAAGCCGGTGCCGGTCACCTCGTCCAATAAGTATGTTGCGGGAACCGACGATCTTCCGCGCACATTCCTGCGCAACCCGTTCGACCTCGGTGTCGAGGTGGCGGGTTCTCTGAAGAAGGCCGAAAGCCTCGCACCGCCGGGCAAGCGTGCCCGGCTCTACCAGTGGAGCGGCGACACCACGCCTTTCGAGGCGGCCGTGCGCGCAACGCGACTGGCGGGCGTCGCCAACATCAACGGCGGCGACAGCCGTCTCGACCGCGAGTTTCCCTCCGTTGCTTACGTGCCGCCCATCTCCCGGCGTGTCGGACACGAGCGGCAGATCTATGCCGCCAACAGCAACGAGAACACGTACACCAACGACTGGACGGGCCCGTATTACGGCTTCTTCATGCTGGAGGAGACGCTGCGCAATACGGATGCGCCACGCCGTCTGAAGCCGTTCAACCTCTACTACCACATGTACTCGGGCGAGAAGCCGGCCGCGCTGGCGGCTGTGCGCCACTTTCTGGAAATGGCCCGGCGCGGCGATGTCATACCCACCGACGCCTCACACTACGCCGCGATCGCCGACGACTTTTTCGACGTCGCAATCGTGCGCATGGCTGAGCGAACCTGGAGCGTCACACACCGCGGCGCCCTCCAGACGCTTCGCATGGATGGCGCCGAAGCAATGGAAGTTGATCGCACGGCGAGCATCGGCGTCATCGGCGCACGCCGACATCAGGGCTCGCTCTACATTGCCATGGACTCGGCGGTGGAGCAGGCGGTGGTGAGCCTCAAGGACCGCCCGGGGGCGGGAGGTCCGGTCAGGCCGGTCGTCATACCGCCGGCAGGTGGTTCCGCACCCGCGGCGGAGGCGGCACAGCAAGCGGCTCCATTTCTGGTGGATGCACGCTGGCGCCTGAACGCCGTGACGCCAGCGGGTTGCGGTCTCATCGCTCAGGCGAATGGCTACGGGCCTGGTGCATTCCGATTCTCCGCCGAACCGGACCGCGCCTTCACGGTACGACTGTCAAGAAGCGGCGTGGAGCTTGCGCAAGAGACCGCACATAGCACTGCTGACGGCACGCTGACGTTCGTCATCGATGCCGATGCGATCGAGCCGGTCGAGATGAGGCTCGAGTGCCATGGCTGACCGCTTTGCGTGGCTCCTGCGCCCCCATATCGTCGTCATGCTCGCGCTGTTCGTCGGCGCCGCGTGGGCGGGTACCCTCATTCTGCCGGGCGAGAGCGAGCGTGTCGCCATGCTGGAGCGGGACGGGAAGAACCGTCGCGCGCTCGAGCTGCTTGAAGGCAGGGGCCAGGATCGCTCGCAGTCGCAGCGGGCGACCTATCAGCGCGAGCAGCTCTACGCGCATTTCGGCAATCTCGCGAAGGCGCGCTTGATGATCGAGAAGCTGGCGGCCGAGCGTCCGGCCGACCACGTGCTGCAGATGCGTCTCGCTCGCTTCTACCGGCAGACCCAAGACAGGGAAGCCTATCTGGCGACGCTGAGCCGGCTGGTCTCGCGCCGCTACAGCGAGGCCATCTGCGGCGAACTCATTGCGCAGCTACGGCTCGTCGGCCAGTACGTGCGCGAGCGCGAGGCGATCGAGCGCTGCCGCCTGAAAGGCTACCGGCGGGTCGAGGATCTCGTACGCTTGGCCGAACTTGAATGGGCCGATGGCGATCAGGCCAAGGCGGCGCTGCTGCTACGCAAGCTCGACGACGCAGGGCGTCTTGCAGCGGTCCAGGGACGAATGCTGCTCGCCAGCTACCTGATCGATGGCAAAGCCGCGCAAGAAGCGGAGCGCCGCAGCATTGCCTGGATGCGGGCGAGCCGCAGCGACATGGAATTCGCGCTCGGCTTCATCGAGTTCCTCGCGCGCAGGGGGGCTTATGACATCGGCATATCGATAGCGCGTGAAGCGGGCGAGCCGGGCGATGCGATTTCGCTGAGCGTGGCCGACCTTCTCTTGGAGCGGGACGAAAGCGAAGCGGCAAGAGCCTACCTGCGTGGCTGGCTGGAACAGGCGCGCCTCGACACGGCAAAGACCGGTCATGGTGAAGAGGTCACGTCGCGTTTCATCGGACTGGCACTCGACGCTGAAGCCCCGCAGCTCGCTCTCGACGGCGCACAGCGTTACGGACTGAAGCGATTGCCCGAGCGCCAACTGGTTGCGCTCGCCGAAGCCCTAGGGGCGGAGGGCCGTCGCACGGAGTTCGAGCTGATCCGGTCGGCACTCGCCAGTGACGTACTGATCTCGCATCCGCTGTTGGCTGCCATGGTTGAATTGAACCGCGGCGAAAGCACAGCCTCGCAGCAACTGGTGGCGAGCGTGCCCTTCGACGAATTGGAGAGGTGGCGGCTCGCGCTTTGGGCACGGCTGATGCGCGAAACCGGACGTGCGGATATTGCCGACCGCAAACTCGGTGCGCTCGGGCAGGCAGTTGCCGCGGCGCCGCAACGCTATGTGGCGCGTACCGCGCGCACCGCGCGCATCGTCGAGCGGCGCCGGGCCGCGAGCGCGACTCAGGCGGGAGCGGCGGCGGTCGGCATTTCGACGTCGAGCATCGAAGCGTCCGCCCAGCCGCCTCGGCGACGGACGTTCAGCCGCCTCAAGCGCACGACCAAGTTCTCACGTCTGCGCAATGCAGATCGGAAGCGGCGAAGAGTGGTGGTGTCGCGTGCGGCCTTGCCGCGGCCGTCGCCGGCCGTCGCTCCTGCTCCATCGGCGCTGGCGCCATGGTGACGGGGGCTGGTTTGAGAAGCGGATCATCGGCGGATTGCGGATTCGGGTGCGATCGTGTTGCGTAAGATCGATAAGGCTGAGGCCGCAGATGCCAGCTCCGGAGAGGAGGACGGCCTGCCGGTGTTGCCGTCGCTGACGGCACTCGTCGAGCTGCTCGCCCTCTACGGCTTCATCTATCTCGTCGACTATCTCGTGCCGAGCATTGCGGTGCTCGAGCTGCAGCCGCATCCGTTCTGGGTGCCGGTGGTGCTGATGAGCTTGCAGTATGGCACGGTGAGCGGTCTGCTCGCCGCCGGTCTAGCCATCGCTGGCGCACTGCACGCGGGCCTGCCGGAACAGGACTTCGGCGAGAATCACTTCGCCTTCTTTCTGCGTGTCTGGGGCCAGCCGTTGATGTGGCTGGGTGCGGCGCTCGTCATCGGCCAGTTTCGCATGCGCCAGATCGCCGCCAAGCAGGAGCTCGACCGGCTCAATCGCGCGCTGAGGCGGCAGCGCGACGATCTGGCGGAGCACGCAACGGGGCTGAGGAAGCGCTGCGAGAATCTGGAACGGGCATTGGCCTCGGCCAGTGCGACTCCGCCACATGTCGGTCTTGCCGAGATCGGGATGCTGCGCCGGGAGGCCGAGCGTCTCGAGCAACCCGACGGTGCCGGGCGACAGCGTGACCACGACGCTGCGGCGGGTCTACCGGCAGCATTTGCACGTGCGGTGCAAGCCGCGTTTCCAGATGCGGAGGCATCGCTTTGGAAGCTGGAACCCACGGGGCTTTCCAAGCTTACTGCGCCAGCGCCCGAGAAAATCACGGATGCCGGAATCGCCAGGACAGATTCGCTTTACCGCGCCGTCGTGATCGAGAAGCGCCGTGTCACGGCTCTCGATCCGCCCGGAGAGCGGGACCTTGACGGTCGCGCCGTGCTTGCAGCGCCGGTGATCGACATGCATGGCGGCTCGGTGCTGGGCATGGTCACGCTTGATCGCGCGTGTCCGGCAGCTCTTTCAGCGGCCGGCGGGATGGCGCTCGACGTCCTTGCAGCCGCGATCGCCCCACGGCTTGCGGCCATGGCGCGGGTGGCAACGACCGACGCGAACGAGGGATCGGGCGTGGCCCGGGCGCCGGAGCTGTTGGGTGTCGCTCCGTCCGGGCGGCCGGCGCGTCCCGAACGCACCCGGTCGGCGCGCGAGGCTGCGGCTGGCGCACCTGACCAAGCCAGCGGCGCCGCGGGAGACCGATAGATGGCCGCGACGTCCTCAACTACGGACGATGCACGATTGCTGGTGTCGGACTCGGCCAATCGCGCTGCTCGCAAGATCCGCCGCCGGCGCGCGATGTCGGCTGCGCCCGCTCCGGCGCGCGAAGCTCTGCCGGCCACCGCGATTGCGGAGATTACGTTATGGGACGTGAAATTCGCGTTGGCCGCAGCAGCGGTCGAGCTGGCGGTTGCGGCAGTTGGCGTCTCCGGCGTTGTGCCCCCTTCGGTCGCCCTCTTCTGGCATCTGGCCGTCGTAGGGTTTCTGGCTCTCATGCTGGTCCGCCGCCGGGTGGCGGGCGCAGATCTGACGGCGGCGACTCTTACGCTGATTGCCGTTTCGGTCAGTGGCCCGGTCGGCGCGGTCATGGCGCTCGCCGCTCAGGCCGCCCTGGCGCGATCGGCGGGCGGTACTGACCTGCTCGACGCATGGTACCGCCGGATCGGCCGATCGCGAGATCTCGACGCGCCGACACGCCTGTCTGACCGGATCGCGGCCGGCAGGACGATCGATGTCGCGGCACCATTACCGCGCTCGTTCCGCGAGGTTATGCTGGCGGGATCGCTCGCGGATCAGCAGGCCGCCCTTGGCCTTGTCGCCCGACGCTTCGACATCGCGCACCTGCCAATGCTCAAGATTGCCCTGTGCAGCGATGTCCCGGTCATTCGCGTGCAGGCCGCCGCGGTGGCGGCACACGTGCGCCCTGACCTGGCACAGTTGACGGATGCAGCAATCGGCAAAGCCGGACGGATCGCAACTCTTGCAGGCAGCCGCGGCATGGCGGCCGCGGAGCTTCTTGATGCGGCCTCGACGCTCGAGACGCTCGAAGCGGCGCGGGTATCGGGCCTCATCGACAGTCCAAAGGCACGCGCCGCGGAGCAGGCTGCCGCGCGCCTCGTCGGCGCATTCGACGCTGTGACGGCGGTCCTGCCGTATCGGACGTCGGAAGTGGGGGATGTCGGACGTCTGCTCGATAGCCTGGAAGCGCGCCTGGCTGACGCAGGAGCATTCGGCGCACTGCGCACCCTGCGCCGCCGTAGGCGATTGGCGTCGAAAGGCTTCGTCCGATTGAGACGTAAGCCTCGTCGCCGAAACGCCGTGGGAATGGGGCGCGTGGTATGAGCTTCATGCGATGGTTCGAGCGGCCTGCCGCGCGGCGAGAGCCGCCCCAGGCCGACGTCTGCCTCATCGTCGAAGGCTGCTATCCCTATATCCAAGGTGGCGTTGCGGCTTGGATCGACTGGCTGATGCGCACGCAGCCTGAGACGACGTTTTCGATTGTCGCCCTTTGGCCGCGTCCGTCAGGTCAGAAGCCGCGCTATGCTCTGCCGCCCAATGCGGTTGCCTATAGCGATCTCTACCTGCAGGATTTCGGCTCACGGCCGAATCTGACTCTGGAGGTTCCGCCTGCGATTGATCGCCTTGCCGACGCGCTGCGCGAGTTGATCGCGATGGGCGGGATGCAGGCGTGGAGAAAGCTCAACGCCGAGTTGGCGGCCCTGCGCGATAACGCGCCCTTGCCAATCGCCTTCAATTCGCCGGTCGCATGGGCGCTCGTTCAGCGCATGTACGCACTCGACATGCCGCAAAGCTCTTTCCTGCACTACTTCTGGGCTTGGCGGGCACTCCTCGGCGGCTTGTTTGCGGTCGCCGAGTGCGAACTGCCCAAGGCCCGCGTCTATCACACGATCTCGACCGGATATGCCGGGTTGCTCGCCGCCAGAGCGGCTTTCGAGACCGGGCGACCGGCGCTGCTCACAGAGCACGGCATTTACACCAATGAGCGCCGCATCGAGCTGCTGATGGCCGACTGGGTCGCCGACAATATCGATCGTGGCCATTTTCTCTCCGACCGGCGCGTCGATCTCAGGGACCTTTGGGTGCGTGCGTTCGAGGCCTATGCACGCACGTGCTACGAGGCCGCGGATGACGTCGTGACGCTTTACGAGGACAACCAGCGCGCTCAGGTGGCAATGGGGGCGGACCGCTCGCGTCTGTCAGTCATCGCCAACGGTATCGATCTGACGCGGTTCTCTTCGCTTCCGCGTGCCGCCGACGATGCTCAACCGACCATGGCGCTGATTGGCCGCGTCGTGCCGATCAAGGATGTGAAGACGTTCATTGGTGCAGCCCACATCCTGAAGTCGCGCATCGCAGGACTGAAGGCGCTCGTGCTCGGGCCACTCGACGAGGACGAGGGCTACGCAGCGGAATGCGGCGCGATGGTCGAGGCGTTGGGGCTGCAGGATACCGTGGAGTTCACCGGACCGGTCGACGTCGTGAAGTATCTGCCAAGGATACACGTTGCCTGCCTGACGAGCTTGAGTGAAAGCCAGCCGCTCGTGCTGCTGGAGGCCGGAGCCGCGGGCGTGCCGTTCGTCGCGACCAATGTCGGGTCATGCCGGGAGATAATTGAGGGACGTGCAGACGAGACTCCGGCACTGGGCGCCGGTGGCCGCGTCACGAATCTCGTCGCCCCCGACGAGGTCGCCGATGCCGTGGGCGCATTGCTCGCCGATCATGCGGCGCGCCGGCGCGCTGGCGATGCTCTCAGGGCTCGCGTCGAAGCGCGCTACACGTCCGCTCAGGCGGCATCGGCCTACGCGAACTTGTACGCGACGCTTGCGGCAAGGCCGACACGCATCGAGCGCGCGATGCGGGCGAGGACGTGACATGGCCGGCATAGGCTTCGAGTTGCGTGATCTGGCGCGGCAGCAGAGCTTCACCACCATCATCCGTGCTTTCGGCCACGCGGCCGTCGTAGCGGCGGGCCCCTGGATCTTCACGATTCTGAGCCTGGCCACCATCACGATCGTGGGCGAGCAGGTGGCCGGCCGGCAGACACTGGCGAGCTTCCGCGCCGTCATCATCTACGCGTTCGCCGTGTCGCTGGTGCTGACCGCGCCGGTGACGATCGTCGCGACGCGACTGGTCGCGGATGCACTATGGCTGCGGCAGCCCGGGCGCGTGCGTCCCTTGCTGTTCGGCGCGCTCGTCACCGCACTCGTCCTGGTCTCGGTCGGCGTCGCGGGTCTCGCTCTGCATTTCCGCATGCCGCTGCCGCTCGCGCTCGCGCTGCTCGCATCAGCGCTCACGGTAGCCCTGATCTGGGTCGCGCTCAGCTTCTGCGGGGCGATACGTGACTACCGCGGCGTCACCATCGCCTTTGTCTCAGGACTTGTCGTATCGGTGCTGGCGGGAAGCTCGGCCGCCATTCTCGATCTGGGGGCGGCCGCGATCGCATGGGGCTTCCTCAGCGGCCTCATGGTCACATTCCTGGCACTGACGCTTCGCGTCCTGGCGAGCTTTCCAGGTCCGCTGGTGGCGCCGGAGGTCGGATTCGAGGCCGTCGTGCAGGGCTTTCGCACATACGGCCATCTGGCGCTTGGCGCACTGGCGGCGACTGCGGCAGTCTGGGTCGACAAGTGGGTGTTCTGGTTCTCGCCCATCGGCGAGACGGTCGACGGCGGACTCGTACACGCACCTCTTTACGACAGCGCGATGTTCATCGCGTCGTTGGTGGTCATTCCCGCGCTCGCCGTATTCGTCGTGCAACTCGAAACCGACTTCTTCGAGCGCTACCAGCACTACTTTTCGACCATCTCGACCCACGGCACACTGCGGCAGATCGAGAACTCGCGCCGGCGCATGGCGCGACGCACGCTCGACAATCTGGTGCTCATCACGATAGCGGAGCTGGGCCTTGCCGTTGTTCTCATCCTGGCCGCACCCATGATCGTCGACGCTCTGAGCCTGCAATTCCAGCAGATCGCAATCCTGCGTTACGGCGCGCTCGGCTCTGTGTTCCAGTTCATCTTCATCGCCACGACATCGCTGCTGCTGTTCTTCGACCGGCGCCGCCTCTACCTCGGGCTGCAGGTAACGTTCCTGGCGCTCAACCTGGGCTTCACGATACTTACCGTCGAACTTGGTGAGACGTATTTCGGTGTGGGCTATTTCGCCGCCTGCCTTCTGGCGAGCCTGCTCGCTTACCTGGCGGCTGTTGCAACTTTCGAGCGGCTCAACTTCCTGACCTTCATTGGCAACAACCCGTCGATCATCCCGGCTGGGAGATCGGGCCGCTGGATTCAGGAGGTGACGGAATCAGGGTCGGCCGGCGGCTCGAGCGTATCGAGCTCCCGGTCGGCGCGCGCTACGTAAGGCACGAAACCGAACTGGGCAATTTCCGAAATCGCCGTGGCGCGTTTCTCGTCGTCGTCGAGATACTCGACACAGAAAACCGGGCGCCCCGATCTGCGGGCACGGTCGAGGTCCTGCCGCGCCTCGGCCGTCTCGGAGCGCGCGTTTCGCCGGGAGCCGCCACTCATTCCGAAGAGCAACTCCTCCTTGGCCATCCCGTCGAGGGCCATGAGCACAGCCTTGTGCGACAGCAGCTGCTCGGCGTTCTGCATGATGAGGCCGAGACCGGGATGGGTGGCACGAACGTGCGCGGACAGCCCGGCAATGAAATCCACCATTCGCTGTTCCAGATCGCCCGCATCCTCGATTGCGGAGTGGTCGGCGTCCTCCAAATCCTCGAACACATCGCAGCGGTCGAGGTAGAGCCCGTCGAAGCCCTGCGCCGCAATCCGTGTGATGTATCCGTCCTGCGGATCGAGCAGGATGCTCCGCCAGTCGTCATGCCAGAAGGCGACGAGGAAGTTGCCTTTCCAGTCGGAGTTCTCCGCGACGATCCAGTCAGGCGGCGACTTGCGCCATTCCTTGCGCCAGTAGAAGCGGTAGCTCTCGGCCTCGCCCACTGAGATGTAGGCATAGACGAGGCGGCGCGTGCCGTCTGGCTTGAGCTTCAGATTCGCCAGATCCTGCGGCGTCAGCGCGGTATCGTGCGACCCGTCGCGCGCATAGTCGATGACGATGAGGTCGTGGGGGGCCGATGCGGTGGCAGCAAGGTCGAGTTTCTGCAGCTGGTAGCCCCAGCTTCGAGCCCGTGCGAGATCCGCCGCAGCGCCCTCTGTCGCTTGAACGCCCACCGATCCCGAATGCGACTTCTTGCGCGGCATGAGCACACGATCCTCGTCAACGATTGGAACCGTTACGGCCGGCTGAAGCAGGTGGGGGCGCCGAGGCGCGCGTGCCTCGGTTCGGCGCATGCGCGGCCCCCGACGGACTATAGCCGTGGACCGGACCGGCCAGTGCCGGCGGCGGCTTTGCCGTGCGCGGGCGCGGTGGGCCGTAGCCGGTCGGAGCCGGGCCTCCATGCTCTATCGCATCCCGCCCGATGGCGGAGCGTGGCAGGGCAGGGCCACCGCCAGCAGATGCGTTTCCACCACCACCGGCCCAGCCGGGCGGGGGAGCGGCGGATCGAGTGCGGGGGAATGTGTCGGCGCGCTCGTACGTATCGTTCGGCGGCGCATCGCTACGCGTTGGCGCCATCGGAGCGCGGGCAGCCCGGCTCGCAAGCCACAGACGCCAGATGAGAAAGGCAACGACCAGGAGCAGGACCACGACGGCAATCGTCAGCCAGGTCGAGGTGGAGAGGTTCATGCCGATGCTCCATGTCCTGCCGTCTGAGACAGCGATCGCTGCCGCGTCGTCCGCACTTCAGGTGTAGAGCAGATTTGGGCGGCACCGAGCAAGTCGCCCACACGGCTCGACGTGGTTCAGCGTTGAAGTGGCATGAAGTCGAGTGTGCCGAGGCTCCGTTCGGCAATCAAGGGGAGGAACCCATAGCCGACAAGCCGCTGTCGGGCCGCCCGCGCGATCGCCGGCTCGCTCAGATACTCGACCGCGAGAACGGGGAGCCCGCGCTTTCGGGCCCGCCTCAGGTACGTGAGGGAGCCCGAAACGAGACCCGGCGCATTCGCCTTCTCGTCGTGGTCAACGCCGTAGAGCAAGTCCTCCTTGGCAACCGCATCAAGGGCATCCGCTACGGCCGCGTGTGCGAGCAGTTCCTCGGCGTTCTGCATGACGATAAGGAATGACGGCTCAAGACGGCGCGCATGGGCGGCGAGGCGCGACAGGAAGCGCACCATTTCGGACTCTGCCCGCGGATACGACGAGCGAAGTTCTTGAAACACATCGGCGCGATCGAGATAGACGCCGTCGAATCCGGCAGCAACGATCCGGTCCAGGTAGGCTTCCGGTTCGCCGTAGACGATGCGCTGCCAGTCGGGGTCCCAGAAACGGACTGGGAAATTACCGTCCCATTTCGGATTGGGTGGAAGTAGCCAGTGCGGCCGGGTTGGTGGCTCGTACCAGGCGTTGTTCCAGTAGGTGCGGTAACGCTCCGCCTCGCCGATAGAAAGATAGGCAAGCAGAGTGCGCCGACCACCATCGGGACGCTGCCGCATGCGGGTAACGTCAGCGCGCTGAAACGGGCGCTCGACGCCGTCCCAGCGGTCGGGTGCATAGTCGATTACGAGCAGGTCGGCATCCGATCCGGCGATGGCTTCGACATCGAGGCGGCGAAGCTGATAGCGCCAGCTCCTGGCCGCGGCGATCCTGTCCCGGCGCACGCGGGCCTGTGATGACTCCGGCAGCGGGGTGACGTGCTCTGACTGCTGCGGCGACTGGGCATGCGCTACCGGTTGCGGCATGGCGAGCAGAAGATGCAAAGCAATCAGCGGCCCCACCCACAACGCTGCCACTGCAGGGCATTGGGCCGTCCGAGGCCGCATCAGAAGTCGCGGCCCGGCAGCCGCAGGCGCGCCAGATCGCGCGGGGCGAAGTAAGGGATGAAGCCCTCGGCGACGCCGCGCTTCTTGGCGCTTTCGATCTTCTTCCGGTCTTCGAGATAGTCGACGAACAGCACGGGCCGTCCCGCGGCGCGCGCCAGCCTCAGGTTGGCAATCGTCTCGCGCACCATACCCGGCTCGTTGGCCCGCTCCGAGTGATCGACACCGTAGAACAGGTCTTCCTTGGCAATTGCATCGATGGCTCCGATCATGCGCGGATGGGCCAAAAGCTCCTCGGCGTTCTGCAGGATCACTACGAAATCGGGGTTCTTGCGGCGGGCGAACGTGGCGAGCCGCACGACGAAATCAACCATGCGCCGCGCGGCGTCCGGACAGGCGGCCTCGACTTCCTGGTAGACGTCCACCCGGTCGAGATAGACCCCGTCGAGGCCCAGTTCGATAAGCCTGTACAACGGTGACGGCTCGATGCTGTTGTAGACGTTGCGGCCATCGTCGTCGCCCAGAATGGTACGCTGCCAGCCCTCCTCGCAGAAGCGGATGATGCGGTTGCCCTTCCACTGCTCGTTTTCGTGTAGCAGCCAGTCGGGCGCATCCTCGGTCAGATATTCCTTGCTGAAATAGTCCGGGCGATAGTCCTCAGCCTCGCCGATCGACAGGTAGCTGACGACGAGCCGGCGGCGGCCGTCGTCACGCCGTTGCAGCGAGGCGACATCGGCAGCCTTCATCGCGTCGCCATCTCCCACACCCGTCGTGGCGTCGACGACGAGCAGGTCGTAAGGCGCTGAGCGAGCCGTTGCGAGGTTGAGTCCGGCCAACTGGTAGCCCCAGCTCCTGACCGTTCCGAGCAAAGCCTGGCGCCGTGCGGCGGCGGCGTCCGGCACCGTCTTGGACGGCCTCGCGTCAGAGCCCGACGGGGAGCGTGGGGCCGCCTCAGCAAACTCGAGCGGTTTGGCGATCAGCGACGCGACCGTGAGGGCCGCGAGCACGAGGGCGGCCACGCGGCCGCCCAGACGCGAATGCCGCGCCGAGCGCTTGCTTCTGCTCAGTTCTCGAAGTCCCATCCCGCGCCGATCCTCGCCTGCGCGCCTTCCGGCGGCCTTTGGGCCAGCCGACGACACGATGCTCGCCACCTTCTGCCGCCGCAGGCGGCCAAAAGTGTGGCACGCGTCTGCTTGGCGCAGACCCGCGGCGCGAACGTGGATAGTACGCGATTCCCGGTCAGGGGCGGTGGGCGAGGGAGGTATTGCCGGTCGTCGCAGGCTGGGCGATTTCGGTGGCGTCGGCCTTGTCGGCTTCGATGGAGGCATGCAGCAGCCAAGCGCCGCCGCCAAACATGACGAACAGGATGATGAGCCCGATCAGGGCGCGACGCAGGGCCCAGGCAAGCGTCGGGAGTGCGACCGGCGGCGAATTGGTGTCGCCGGCGGCGTTACGAGCAACCGTCATTCTCAACTACCCTCGATGGATATCCGGACCGGGACTGCCTCCCTCCGCGATCCGGTGCCCAGCCTTGATGCAGCAGCGCGGCATCAAGGGTCAAGGCGGGGGTAGCGGCAAGACAGTTTCAGTCCGCCGGACGTGTTCGCGGAGCAACGCTTGAGCTATCCCCAGAAGTTGGTGACGGCGTGAATCGGTGAAGGCGGCATATCGTGGGGTTTGTTGACGACCTCACTTCTCCACCAAAGGAGCGATATGCCGTGCCCAACGATAACGTGACGAAACTC
>JBFWNY010000025.1:0-59248 GCA_050250815.1 Hyphomicrobiaceae bacterium | reverse complement strand
GATCGTGGCGCGGCGGCCTGCGGCCTACCCGCTGCTCATCGCGACGTCCTCTGAGACCGGGGATGGCATTGCCGAGCTGCGGGGCGCAATCGCCGCGCTGCTGGCCGAGCGCGGCGTTATTTCGCAATAAGCTTCAGGAGCGAGGCAGCCGCCTCCGGCAGACCCTCGCCGAAGCGCGCGAGCAGTCCGCCTGCGAGCGCAGCGATCGCCCAACCGGCGACGCGACGCACGGTGAGCACGTAGTTCGCCCGCACTTTCACCTCGACGACCTGCTCGGGCATCGCCGTCTCGGCGGCGAGGCCATCAGTGCCCACCGTCCGCGCGGAAACGACGAGCTGCAGCCGCCGGCGCCCCGACGCCCGCGGCGTGACGGTCCACCGCCAGCTCGCATAGTCGTCGGTTACGAGACCGTGCAGGTTCTCGATCCACTGCGTCTCCGGCGATCCATTCTCGATGTAGAAGCCGCCGTCGGGCGCCCGCAGGCGGACAGACATGGCCTTCGTGACCATCAGATCGTGCCGCCATACCGCGCCGGGACCGCGCATGCCCTCGGCAGCGGAGGCGATCTCGGCTCTCGCGATGCGCGCCTCGACCACGACCGGGATCGCGACGCGCATGGACCGCGGGATATTCTCGAACAGTTGGCCCGTAATCGCGCCACCGCTGCGCTGTCGCTCTGGTGCGCCCGACTGCGCTCGCGGAGCGGAACCACGTTGCTGTTGCGGCGGCGCCGGTGGCAACGGCGGACCGGACGGCCCGCGCGCGGACACGGGCGGCGGCCCAGGAGGGGCCGGGGCGTGCGCCGCCGGCCTTGCTGGTGGCAGCGGCGGATCGCCGTGCGGTTGAGGCGGCATTGCGCCCGAGCGCTCGGGTCCGCCGCGTCCAGCCGCAGGACCGTGAGACGGGGGCGGGGCGTGAGCAGGACGCGCGAGTGGTGGCAACCCAGGCAAGGGAGGTGACGCGCTGCCGCCCCCAGGAACGGGAGGCAGCGATGGCGATGATATCTGTGGCGGCGGGCCCCCGCGCGGCTGACGAGCGGGCGGCAGACCGTGACCAGGAACGCCGGGGCGTCCAGGAACCGGTGGATCGACCCGATCGCGTGGCGCCTGCTCGCGAGTGACACCCGGCTCCCGGTTGGGCGCGACGACATTTGGCTCGCCACCGGGGGACTGCGTCGCCTGCCGGGCAGCATCCACGCGCTGGCGGATCGCTCCAGGCGGCAGCGGACGCTGAGCGACTGGCGCAGGCCGTGGACCATGGGAGTATGGGTCCAGGGACTGGGCGCCCTGCTGCGGGGGAGGGGCTGCGCCAATTTCCGGCGACGCTGCGTCCGGCACGCGGGGCTCTGAGGCCGGGCCAGGTGGGCCTGCCGTATCGTGTGGAGCGGGCGCTTGTTCTCCGGCTGGCTGCAGTGGGCGGCGCGCGAGGATGGGCGACGCTTCGACCGGCTGCGAACCCACACGTGCCGGCGCAGCCTGCGAAGGCGCATGCTCGGCTCGGGCGCCACGCTCGCCGCTCAGATCAGGCAACCCCGGCGCAATGCGTCCCTGAACTCGCTTGCGCGCCGAGGCCAGGATCTCGTCGGCACCGGACGGCGGACGCTCGGCTTCGGGTGCGTATGGCGGTCCTGACCCGGCGGCCGCTGCTGCCTCGTCATCCGCGATGGCCTCCGCGGGAACCGTCGGCTCCCCAGGCATGTCCGTCGGCTGCGAGGCCTGCATGGCCGCCTTCTGCAAGGCCGCTATGGCGGCATCGAAGGTCAACCCGTGCACCCGCAAAATGTTGGCAGCCGTGCTGCGGCCATCGCCGACGATCGCCGCCAGCACGATGGCACCGTCGATCTCTCTGCGCCGGCCTTCGGCAGCCGCGGCCGCCGCCGCCAGCACATGGCGCAAATCCTCCGACAACCGCAGAGGTGCAGGGTCGCCCGCGGCGGCCCGCTCCTCGATCAGCCCCAGGTGGGTCGACACGTCGCCGGTGAGCTGCTGCATCCGCACGCCGGAGATGGCGAACACGAGTTCGGCGTCGGGGTCCTCGGTCAGAGCGAGCAGGAGGTGCTCGAGGCTCACCTCCAGATGCGATTGCGCGCGGGCATACTCCGCCGCTCTCGCTAGCGTACCGGCAAGGTGGCGCGACAGAGGAATGCGGCCGAGCGAATCGACGATGCTCATCGGCGTTCGACCTCCCTCGCTCGCCAGCGCCAACGACCGAGACGCGCTGAGGCGCGGCCCGCGAATCTTCGTGCGCCAGAGGTTAAACCAAGCCCCGCCCGCCCGCACCCGGCGAGCGGCACCCGCCCCTGTCCCAATTCGCAGGAAATGCCTATCCGCCAATCATGGCGAATTCCGTTGTGACCTCAGGGCAACGCGATATAAGTGCGCCCGGCAGGAACGGCCGAGCCGCCGCATGCGCGCCCCGTTTCGCCGTGTCGCCATCGTTTGCGGGACGCTCTGACATGAAGAAGACGGCGCCGGCCCCCGACAAGGCCACGACCTTCCTCGCCGACACCTCCGAGATCGGCCCGCTCATCAAGGCGCGCATCCTCGCCGAGGCGTTGCCGCACATGATCCGCTACGACGAGCAGACCGTGGTCATCAAGTTCGGCGGCCACGCGATGGGCGATCAGGCGTTGGCGGACGCTTTTGCCAAGGACGTCGTTTATCTCAAGCAGTCGGGCGTCAACCCGGTCGTCGTGCACGGTGGCGGACCGCAGATCGCCGCGATGCTCAAGAAGCTCGAGATCAAATCGGATTTCGTGCACGGGCTGCGGGTCACCGACAAACCGACCGTCGAGATCGTCGAGATGGTCCTTGCCGGCGCTATCAACAAGGAGATCGTGTCGGCGATCAACCGGCAGGGCGGCAAGGCGGTTGGCATCTCCGGCAAGGATGCCAATCTCATGATCGCCAAGAAGATCACCGAGATGCCCGATCCGGAGTCGAACCTGATGCAGGCGGTCGACATCGGCTACGTGGGCGACCCGATCGAGGTCAACCCGCACATCATCGACGTCATATCCAGGTCCGATCTCATTCCCGTCGTCGCACCCATCGGCCAGGATCGCGACGGAAACACGCTCAACATCAACGCCGACACGTTCGCTTCCGCGCTCGCCGCACGCCTGAAGGCCAAGCGCCTGCTGCTACTGACCGATGTCGCGGGCGTGCTGGACAAGGACAAGAAGCTCATCGAGGCCCTGTCGATCGACGAAGCACGGGCGATGATCCGCAACGGCACCATCTCGGGCGGCATGATCCCCAAGATCGAAGGCTGCATCGAGGTGGTGGAGGCGGGTGTCGAAGCCGTCGTCATCATCGACGGCCGCGTACCGCACTGCGTGCTGCTTGAGCTGCTGACCGAGCATGGCGTCGGCACGCTGCTGGGCACCGCCCGCCGGCTGCCTGTCGGACGCAAAGCGGGTTGAGCGCAGTCAACTGACGGTTGCTCCCCGCGTCAGCAAGCGTCGCGAGGATTGCGCTGCGGATTCTGCGACCCACAGCGTGTCATCAGCCGCCGGTGACGATCGCCTCGAAGATCTCGAAGCGCTGCGTGCCGATGGTCACCAGATAGACATCGCCCGACTTGCCAAAGGTCATTTTCGCACCCGCGTCGGCCTCCGACTGGTCGTAGCTGACCGGCGTCGCGTCCTCGAAGGTGATCACGCGGCTGCCGCCGTCGGGCCAGAACACGGTGACCGAGGCGTTGCCCTTGGCCCTGTCTTTGCGCACCACGCCAAAGCGACAGTTGCGCATCGGCTGACCTTCGCCCCGTGCGCAGGGAATCTCGCCGGTGGCATGAAACGGTCCGCCGTCGACTTTGGCATCGTGGGATCCCTGTCGCACCGGCTTCGGAACAGCGCCGTGATGAGCCTTGCTGACGACGAACGATATGATGTTGCGTCCATGCCTGTCGAAACTGCACTGGAATGTCTCGACGCGATCGCCGGAGCGCCACGTGCCGTTGACTGCATGTGTGCCGTCCGTGCGTTGCCCCTCGTATTTCGTATCGATGTCGGGGAGGCGCGCTTTCAGCTCGTGGCCAGCGTGCCCTCTGCACTTGGCCATCATGATCGCAGGCGTTTCCGCGCGTGCAGGTTGGGCCAGCGATACGGCCGCCCAGACGGCCAATCCAGCGGCAAGGCGCAGACGTGGCGACACGCAGACCTCCAGGTGAAGCAAGCTTCACCACGCTACCCCGGGACGCCTGGCAGGGAAAGCGACAGAAGTCAGCGCAGGGAATTAGCCGCCCGAGCCGGCACGCAGGAAGACGGGGCGTGGCGCGGCCATCGCGGGCGCGGCGTCTCGCAGCGCTGCTGGCCGCACCGCAAGCCGTACCGGGCCCACGAGTTGCGGCTGGCCGGCATCGGCCGCCTCCTCCGGACCGGTCTCGATCCAGCGGGTGCGCGTGGCGCGCATGCTGCCCAGGATGGTGTCGTCAACCACCGGACCGCGCGGCGTGGGCAACGGCAGCGTGGCGACGACGCGCGTCTTCGGTGCGGCAGCGGCAGCAGGCGCCGCGCTGGCTGGCTTCGGCACGATGCGCGCAACCTTCACCGTACGCGGCATGAAGGCCCGCTCGGCGACCGGAATTGGCGGCGACAGCCCCGGGCGGCGCACGAGTTCGTTGAAATTGGCGCTGGCGGTGGCGACGCGCTCGGGCACTGCCGGCACGTAGGGCAGAGCGACGGCAGACGCCCCGGCCTTCTTTTCGAGAGCCGCAAGCCACTCGTTGTAGAGATCGAGCATGGGCCGCCCCTCGCGGCCGCGGTGATTGACGACGCGGAGCTGCGGCTGCGCCTCTTTGACGATCGTAGCGACGAGCACGCCGGCCAGCCCCTGCAGCGGCTCCAGCTCTTCGCTATAGTTCTTTGCCACCTCGATGCCGGGCCCGGCGCTACCCATGTTGGACGCGTGCCGGCCAACGACGTCGTAGGGCGCGACCTGCACGACGGTTACGAATTTGTACCCGTGGACGTCGGTACCCTGCTTCGAAAGATAAAACGGCACGAAGACCGAGAAGCGGTGTGAGGAGATCGTGTCGTAGGTGTCTGTATTGCGCGTGCTGTTGTGGAATTCGTGGAACACAAAGATGCGCATGCCGCTCTGCGAGCGCCGGGGATAACGTCCGTTGGCGTTGCGGTGGCTGTGCACGATCAGCACGTATTCGTCAGGCGAAACCCAGATGCGGCCAGCCGGCAGCCAGCCATCAGCCGAAGCCTTGGGCAGCGCGAGCGGGCAGGCGAGTTCCCGGCAGCCCTTGAAGGCGGAAGCCGCGGGCGCCCGGCCGTCTGTGGCGTGAAGGGTTGCCATTGCGTCGTTGAAGGCCTGCTGCCCGCGATCGGACCGGTACAGCGGCCAGCCGTCCTTGAGTGTCTGGTCACCCTCGCTGCGAGGCCGGTCCGTCGCACCGGCGCGCGAAACGTCCATGTTGCGCTGCTTGATCAAAGGCTGTCCATCGGCCGCGACTGCCGCGGTGGCCGCGCCAGAAAGCAGAGCCGCCGACGCCGCCATTACGAGCATGCATGCCGCCGTGCCGTGCCCCGGCCGGATGGTCAAGATTCCTCGGGCACACGCCAGCAACAGCGTGAGCCGCTCCGCCGAAAGGCGGAGTCCCTCAAGACGCAACATGAAATAGTCCCCGTCAAAGTGCCCAGCGCAGTCGTGCAACCTCAACGCGGCCAAATCGTGCCCGGAGGGGGGGCGAATTGGGGCATTTGCCACCATCCCCGGCACGAGGCGCGCGAGATCGTCGAACGTGGCGGCACCCTTCTCATGTGGCGGCCGGCCCACGTCCTGAGAGCCTACGCCAACAAGTTTATTCATCGCGTTAATGCGGCGTTGTTTTTACCGATCGCTTGTGACCCGGCTCGCGCCCGGATGCCGCGGATGGGTATGCTTGCACCTGGACCTGGCCACTGGTTAGTTGCGGCGCTTGGAAGGGCCCGCGAGCCGGAAAGTCGGGGCCAGGGCTGCCAGCCAAGGCCCGCTTTAGGACGATCGCCATCGATGCCGCCAGCTCCGACATCACCCGCTGCCAACGACGGGACGCCGTTCGCGCAGACGGAGGCGTGGATCTTCGATCTCGACAACACGCTCTATCCGGCCGACTGCAACCTGTTCGCCCAGGTGGACCACCGCATGGGCGAATTCATCCAGCGCTACCTCGACGTGCCCTACGAGCACGCGCGCTACCTGCAGAAGCACTACTATCGCCAGTACGGCACGACGCTGGCCGGGCTGATGAAGCTGCACGCCATGGAGCCGTGGGCATTCCTCGACTACGTGCACGACATCGATCTGTCGCCGGTGCCCGAGCACCCCGAACTCGCCGCCGCCATCGAAAGGCTGCCCGGCCGCAAGCTGATCTTCACGGCGGGCTCCCGCCGGCACGCTGAGAATGTCGCGGCCAAGCTCGGCGTGCTGCACCTGTTCGAAGACATCTGCGACATCGTTGCCACCGGCTTCGTCCCCAAGGAGCAGCGCGAGGCTTACGACCGCATGATCCGTGCCCACGGCGTCGCGCCGGTGCGGGCCGCCATGTTCGAGGACATGCCGCACAACCTGGTCGCGGCGCACGACCTGGGCATGACCACGGTGCTCGTGCACTCGTCCTACATGGACCACCCCGCCCAGGCGCTGATCCGGAAATGGCGATCGCCGCCACCGCATGTGCACCACATGACGGATGATCTGGCCGGGTTCCTGGGACAACTCCCGAGCCGGTAAACCGGCTGAGCACGGCAGAGCAGCTTGCTGGCGCCGTGAAAAACGACTTCGGGCCGGGGTGGTGGAGGACACCCCGGCCCGAAGCTCTTTCGATTACGCGAACCCTACTTGGAGATGTAGAGATCCGAGATGCGCAGGGCGATGTCGCGGAACGCCTGGCGCAGCTGCTCGCCGGTCTCCGCCGAGTAGAACGAGTTGGCGTCGGTAGCGCATCCACGCAGCGTCTCGCGGGCCTGGCCGTTCTGCGGCAGCTGGAAGCCGACCGAGTAGACCGTGATGCCGGCCGCCTTCATGTTCTTGCACAGTTCGCGCGCCTGGGTCGTCGAAGAGCCGTTGGGCGAGTTGCAGGCGATGTAGCTCGTCGTCACACCGTTGCAGTACTCCGTGTTGTACTCGCCGTCCGTCATCAGCACCGCGATCTTGCGCAGCTTGGGCTGGCCCTTCGCGTTGACCTCGCTGAGCAGCGAGTACTCCGCCGGGCGGCTCGTCGGCGGCACGCGCTGCGCCCAGTTGGGCGAGAGCATGTACCAGGCCCAGGCGGTGCCCAGGTGGCCGGCGGTGTTGCCGCTCGCCTGGTAGCCGTCGATCTCAGACTTCAGCATCGCCTTGTCGCTCGACAGAGGGATAACGGAGCCCGACGTCGGCAGGCACGAGCCGTTGCTGTCGTAGAACAGGCCCATCTTCTTCTGACCCGTCGGGTTGGCGTCGGTGAAAGCGTTGGCGCCGGTCCGCTCGGTCACGCAGTGGCCGTCGATCTTCCACTGACGCTGGCTGCCCCACCAATCGGTGAACGTGTACTTCGACTGGCCGTTGGGCGCGACCTCGGCATAGATGTTGTCCTTGAGGCGGATCGCCTCGGAGAACGGCACCAGCGAAACGCGCGAGGTGTACTGCGACTGGTCCTCCCAGACGATGATGTCGATGAGGTCCTTGGCAGCGTCCTTGAGGTCGGCGATCTTGCTGCCGGCCATCGAGCCCGTGATGTCGAGCATCAGCGACACTTCCAGGTTCGTCTGCGAGTTGCCACCGACGGCCACCAGCGCCTCGGCGAACTCAGCGCCCGAGACCTTGATGAGCGGCAGCTTGTCGATGCCCGCGAACGACAGGAACGGCGTGTTGATG
The DNA here is from genome assembly GCA_050250815.1 of Hyphomicrobiaceae bacterium. Classification (GTDB taxonomy): domain Bacteria; phylum Pseudomonadota; class Alphaproteobacteria; order Rhizobiales; family Hyphomicrobiaceae; genus JAEUMD01. The sequence goes on along the minus strand of JBFWNY010000025.1, from coordinate 51,401 downwards.
TAGGCGGTGCCCGTCGCCTGCATGCTGTTGCCGCTGTTGCCGACCTTGAAGCCGATGGTGTCCTCGACCGGCACGCGCATCGCGACGTTATTGGAGTAGTACTCCTCGGCCGCAGCGACGGCCGCCGTCTCCTTGTTGCCGGTCTGCAGCGCGCGAGCGCCCGCCAGCACCGCGGCGTCGACCGCGGAAAGGGTGGTGGTGCGGGCGCTCAGCCAGCGGCTGATGTCCACCGCGCTGCCCACGAACATCATCATGGTGACGGCAAGCATGCCGAACATGATGGCGATGTCGCCGCGCTCATCGCGCTTGAACGACTTGAGAAGGGTAGTGATCCTCGATCGGATCGTAGTATCCACGTATTCCATGACGTGCCTCCAGCACACGACTTGCACCAGAACGCAAGATAAGACGCGTCCCGTGAAGCAATAGTAAAAATCTAGACGGGCTTTCAATGCAGTAAATCAGAAGTATACTTGGTTTTTATTACAATTTGATTTGAATTTTCACTTCAGAAGTAACGATACGTTCTCCAATAAAACGCCGATTTTCATGGGAAAATTCTCGCTACACACCGGACCTGACGCATGACGCATGCCAACCAGGCGCGAGGGCGACCCTGCCCTCAGATTGCCGCCCAAAGGGAAAGCGGTAGACATAACGAGTTGTTTATATGTAGTTGCGGGCATCCCTGGCCTCGGGTATGACCCGGCTGCGGCGGATATGACCAGCCGGTCCTGCCCCGGCGTTGCCGCGTCCTGTGCGGACAACACTTGCAGCAGATTTGCGCGACAGCCGGCGCCTGGGCCCGGCGTTGCAGTGCGGACGAACCGAGGCTGGGACGCCCCTCGCGGCGGCGCGGCCGCAGTTCAAATGCGGAGACGAGAGCGAGATGACTTCTGCCAAGGACTACATCATCAAGGACATCGGCCTTGCCGACTGGGGCCGCAAGGAGATCTCGATCGCAGAGACCGAGATGCCGGGCCTCATGGCCACGCGCGAGGAATATGGCGCCAGCCAGCCTCTCAAGGGCGCGCGCATCGCCGGCTCGCTGCACATGACGATTCAGACCGCCGTGCTCATCGAGACGCTGGCCGCCCTCGGCGCCGATATCCGCTGGGCCTCCTGCAACATCTACTCGACGCAGGATCACGCGGCCGCCGCGATCGCCGCAGGCGGCATCCCGGTGTTCGCGGTCAAGGGCGAGAGTCTCAAAGAGTACTGGGACTACACGCGCAAGATCCTGGAATGGGACGACGGCGGCACGCCCAACATGATCCTGGACGACGGCGGCGACGCCACGTTGCTGGTGCATCTGGGCCTGAGGGCCGAGCAGGGCGACACGGCCTTCCTCGACAAGGCGGGCTCCGAAGAGGAAGAGATCCTGTTCGCGCTCATCAAGCGGACGCTGAAGGAGAAGCCCGGCTGGTTCGCGGAGCTTGCGCGCAACATCCGCGGCGTGTCCGAGGAAACGACGACCGGTGTGCACCGCCTCTACATCATGGAGAAAGAGGGCAAGCTGCTGTTCCCGGCGATCAACGTCAACGACGCCGTGACCAAGTCGAAGTTTGACAACCTCTATGGCTGCCGTGAGAGCCTCGTCGACGGCATCCGCCGCGGCACCGACGTGATGATGGCCGGAAAGGTCGCCATGGTTGCGGGCTTCGGCGATGTCGGCAAGGGTTCGGCAGCCTCGCTTCGGAACGCCGGCTGCCGCGTGATCGTCTCGGAGATCGACCCCATCTGCGCACTGCAGGCGGCGATGGAGGGCTACGAGGTCACGACGATGGAGGAGGCCGCGCCGCGCGCCGACATCTTCGTTACGGCGACGGGCAACAAGGACGTCATCACGATCGAGCACATGCGGGCCATGAAGGACCGCGCCATCGTCTGCAACATCGGCCACTTCGACAACGAGATCCAGGTTGCCGGGCTCAAGAACCTGAAGTGGAGCAACGTCAAGCCTCAGGTCGACGAGATCGAGTTCGCCGACGGCCACCGCATCATCCTGCTGTCGGAAGGCCGTCTGGTGAACCTGGGCAACGCCATGGGCCACCCCTCGTTCGTCATGTCGGCCTCGTTCACCAACCAGACGCTGGCGCAGATCGAGCTCTGGCAGAATCGCGACGCCGGCAGGTACCAGCGCAAGGTCTATACGTTGCCCAAGCACCTCGACGAGAAGGTCGCCAAGCTGCACCTGGAAAAGATCGGCGCGAAGCTGACCACGCTCCGTGCGGATCAGGCCGCCTACATCGGCGTCTCGGCCCAGGGTCCTTATAAGCCTGACCACTACCGCTACTGATCGCGGGCCGCGCCGCTATAGAGCGACGCCAGTCGAACTTCGAGCATCGAGAGGGGCGAGCCGGACGGGCTCGCCCCTCTCGCCGTCTGTGGCCGCGGCGCACACGCGGCAACGACACAGGCATTGCTCACTGGCCAAGGTGCCGCCGTGGCGGTCATACTTGCGAGGTGATTCGTCCGCGCGGCGCCGAGTTGCAGCCGCATGCCTGCAACAACCGCCGCCATCTTCGAGCATGCGTTCCATCGGGCGGCTCACGGGCCGGGGGCGACCCATCTCAAGACCGGGAACGCGATGCGATCCTACGTTCTCAAATCACGGGCGAAGAACGCCCGCAACGAGCTGGTCATGCTGCTGCTGGCAAGCATGGCCGCGGTTGCGGTGCTGACGGTTGCTATGACGCGCAGCCTCCTGCCGGCGACCCCGGCCCTGGGCGTCGAGAAAACGCTGCTCATCGCCATGGTCGCATTGGCCGCGCTTCTGGCGAGCGGTTTCGTCTGGCGCTCGGTGACTGTTGCGCGACATCTGTCCCGCCGGGCGCGCGATGAGGCCGCCGAGCTGCGCCGCAGCCTCGCCACCGCCGAGGCGATCATCAAGGCCGAGCCTCAGATCCTGCTGTTCTGGGACCAGAACGACGACGTGCAGATGGTGGCGCAGTCGCTGCACGTCGAGGGCATGCCTCACGACAAAGAGGACATCCTCTGCTTCGGCCAGTGGCTCGACGCGCGTTCTACCGCAGCGGTCAAAGCGAACCTCGACACGCTGTTCCGCGAGGGAAAGTCCTTCAACATCATCCTGCGTACCAAGTCATCGGACCATGTCGAGGCGGACGGGCGCGCCACCGGCGGCCGCGCCGTGCTACGATTGCGCGACGTGACCGGCTACAAGCGCGATCTGGCGCGCATCATCGACCAGCACCAGTGGCTGGCGCGCGATATCCGCTCGATGCGGGCGCTCCTCAACGCGCTGCCGATGCCGGTATGGCTCAAGACGCGCGACGGCCGTCTCACCTGGGTCAACCACGCCTACGTCAAGGCGGTCGAGATGTCGGACGAGGACGATGTCCTCACGCGCCAGATCGAGCTGCTCGACACGCGCGAGCGGCAGCGGGCGTTGCGTGCATTGGCCAAGGGCGAAGCATTCCGCGAGCGGCTGCATATCGTCGTGGGCACCGAGCGTAAGGCGCACGACGTGGTGATGCTGCCGCTCGATGAGACGATCGCCGGCGCCGCCGTCGATGCCGCGGCCGTCGAATCCGCCCAGGGCGAGCTCGCCCGCCAGATCACCGCCTACGACCGGACACTGGAGCACGTCGCGACTGGTGTCGCTATGTTCGACCGCGAACGGCAGCTCACGTTCTACAACGAGGCGTTCCTCAAGCTGTGGGCGCTCGACGCCGACTGGCTTGGCTCACGCCCCACCGCGGGTGCCGTGCTCGACAAGCTGCGTGAGCGCGGCATGCTGCCGGAGGCCGCCAACTACCGCGACTGGAAGGCAAAGGTACTGGCCTGCCACGAGACCGGCGCGGAGTTCCAGGACTGGTGGCTGCTGCCCGACAGCCGCATTGTCCATGTCATCGCCGAACAGCGGCCCGATGGCGGCGTCGCCTACGTGTTCTCCGACGATACCGAGCGGCTGGCGCTCGAAAGCCGGTACAACGCTCTCATCAACGTGCAGCGCGAGACGCTCGACAGCCTCAAGGAGGGCGTCGCGGTGTTCGGCCCCGATGGGCGCGTGAAGCTGCACAACTCGGCCTTCGCGCAGATCTGGCGGCTGTCGCGCGACATGCTGAACCAGAAGCCGTTCATCGACGAGATCACGCTCACCGCACACGCGCTCAGCGCCGACGAAACCGCATGGAAGCGCATCCGCGAAGTCGTCACCGCGTTCATGGATGCAAGGCCGCAGATTTCCGGTCAGATGGTCCGCAACGACAATTCCTTCGTCGACTATGCGACGACGGCCCTGCCCGATGGCGCCATTCTTGTCACCTTCGCCGACGTGACCGACAGCAAACGCTACGAGCGCGCGCTGGTGGAGCGCAACGAGGCGCTCGAGGTGGCCGACCGCCTCAAGAACCAGTTCATCAGCCACGTATCCCGCGAGCTGCGCACGCCACTCAACACCATCCTGGGCTTCAGCGAGATGCTGGCCAAGGACTACTTCGGCCCGCTCAACACCAAGCAGCGCGAATGCGTCGACGACATCCTGTCGTCGTCCTCGACGCTGCGCGCCATCATCGACGACATTCTCGATCTGGCAACGATCGACGCCGGAGCGCTCGACCTCAAGCTGGGCGAGGTCGAAGTGGCAAGCCTCATTGATGAGGCCATCCAGGGCGTCCAGCAGCGGGCCGCCAAGGCACATCTCGTCATCGACGTCGGCATCGAACAGGGCGTCACGCGCTTTGTCGCCGACGAGAGCCGCGTGCGCCAGGTGCTGTACAATCTGGTCTCCAACGCCGTCGGATTCTCGCACCCGGGCGGCACCGTGCGCATCACCTGCTGGCAGGAGGACGGCGACACGATTATCGAGGTCGAGGACGAGGGTGTCGGCATTGCCCACGAGGATCAGGGCCGCATCTTCGAGCGCTTCTTCAGCCGCACGCAGGGGTCCAGCCACCGTGGTACGGGCCTGGGCTTGTCTCTGTCCAAGAACCTGGTCGAGCTGCACGGCGGTACGCTCATGCTTGCCTCCGAGCCGGGCAAGGGCACGCGCGTTGCGGCCCGGTTCCCGCGCCGTAAGGTGACGGCGGGCGAAACGCATGGTCCCGCCGTCGACGGCAATGGCCTGAAGACCGCGTCGGGGTCGGCGGCCGCGCGGAGCTATTGACCGCAGGGCGGGCGCGCGCGAGACAGACACCCGCAGCCCATCCCGCGTCGCCGTGTCAACCCCCACCGGCTGGTCCGATGCCCGACACCTTCACGCTTGAGAACCTCGACGAGTCCGCGCTCGGCCGCATGGCGCAGGTGTTTGCGGCGTTCGCGCGCAAGGGCGACGTCTTCGCGTTGGTCGGAGATCTGGGAGCGGGCAAGACCACGTTCGCCCGCGCCATGATCCGCGCGCTTCTGGGCTCGCCGGCCGAGGAGATCCCCAGCCCGACCTTCACGCTTGTGCAGACCTATACAGCCAAGCGCATGGAGATCGCCCATCTCGATCTCTACCGGCTGTCGTCGTCCGAAGAGCTGGACGAACTCGGCCTCGACGCGCAGCTCGCCAACGGCATCGCGCTGATCGAATGGCCGCAGAATGCCGGTGACCGGCTGCCGGCAGATCGGATCGTCATTCGCATCGAGGAAACCCGCGGCAACCAAAAAGATGCGGACCGGCGAGATCTCACCATCTCTGGCACCGGCGCACTCGCGGAACGCGCAGGACGCATGCGCCGCATCCTGGAATTGCTGGCGCGCGACGGCTGGCAGCACGAAGGATCGCGCATCGAGTATCTGCAGGGCGATGCGTCGGCACGGGCCTATGCCGGAATGACGATGCCCGACGGCGAGCGGCGCGTTCTCATGGACTGGCCGCGCCAGCCCGATGGTCCGCCCATCCGCGCTGGCCTCCCCTACAGCCGCATTGCGCACCTGGCAGAAGACGTACGACCCTTTGTCGCCATCGCGAACGCACTCGCCGCCGCAGGGATCGCTGCGCCTCGTGTGCTCCAGTCCGACCTCGATGCGGGCCTGCTCGTCATCGAGCACCTGGGCGATGGCGTCTACGGTCGCGCCCTCGCCGAAGGCGCAAGCCAGCGCGACCTGTGGAGTGCTGCGCTCGATGTGCTGCTGGACCTGCGGCGACACGACTGGAGCCAACCGCTGCCCGTCGGCGATGGCACGCTCTACCGCCTGCCCGCGTACGACGCGGAGGCGATGGATGTCGAAGTGTCGCTGCTCCCCGACTGGCTCTGGTCGCATGCCAAAGGAACGCCCATACCCAGCGAGATCCGTAACGAGCACCAGCACCTGTGGGCCGGTCTCATTCGCCAACTCCATGGCATGCCCGCCGGTCTGGTGCTGCGCGACTACCACTCGCCCAACCTCATCTGGCGGTCAGAGCGCAGCGGCCTCCAACGCGTCGGTGTGATCGACTTCCAGGACGCGCTGCTGGGCAACGAGGCCTACGACGTCGTCTCCCTGCTGCAGGACGCGCGCCTCGACGTCAGCGAAGCGCTGGAGCGCGATCTGCTCAAGGCCTACTGCGCGGCGCGGCAGTCTCAGGATCGGAGCTTCGACGAGCCCGCGTTCCATCTTGCCTACGCGGCACTCGGTGCTCAGCGCGCGAGCAAGATCTTGGGCATTTTCGCCCGCCTCAATCGACGTGACGGCAAACCGCAGTATCTGGCTCACCTGCCCCGAGTCTCCGGATATCTCGCGCGATGCCTGCGCCATCCGGCCCTGGAGCCGCTTGCGCAATTTCACAAGACGCACTTCGCCGGCATCGTGGGCCGCTGAACCGCTCATAATCCAGCCACAGGCACGTCTGCGATGTCGATAACAAGCGTCCGGCAGGTGCGGGAGCACCCTGACTTGGCCTATCGTGCTGCAACCTTCCGACCGGCGCCCCCGGTCCTCATCCTGCCCGACCGCCGGAGCCCTCGCTCATGCACCGCATCCGATCCGCGATGATCCTCGCCGCCGGCCTGGGCACGCGAATGCGGCCACTGACCGACCGCATTCCCAAGCCTCTCGTGCAGCTCGCCGGACGGCCCCTGATCGATCACGTCCTCGACCGGCTCGACGCCGCTGGCATCGGGCGATGCATTGTCAACGTGCATCATCTCGCCGCGGCCATCGAGGCGCACCTTGCGCACCACAGTCGACCTGCGATCATCATTTCGGACGAGCGTGACGCATTGCTCGACACCGGCGGCGGCGTGATGCGAGCGCTGCCGCTCATCGGCGACGACACCTTCCTCGTACACAACTCGGATTCGGTCTGGATCGAAGGCACACGGCCCGCAATCCCCATGTTGCTCGGATCATTCGATCCGCAGCGCATGGACTGCCTGATGCTGCTGGCTCATCGCGAGCAATGCCTTGGCTACGACGGAGTCGGCGATTTCGACATGGACGCGGAAGGCCGCTTGACGCGCCGCGCGCCGGACGGAGAGACGCCTTACGTGTTCGCGGGCGTCTCGATCATGCACCGACGGCTGATGGAGGGGGCGCCGGCCGGCGCATTCTCGCTCAACCGGCAATGGGATCGCGCCATGAGCGCGGGACGGCTCTGCGGCCTCGTGATGGATGGCTTCTGGATGCACGTGGGCACGCCCGCCGCACTCGGCGAGGCGGAAGCGCGGGTCGCCGCAGTCGGGGCCGGCGCAGGATGACCCAGCTCGGACTGTTCGATCGGGCGCGGGATGACGCCACAGGCAGCGTCTACACGATCCCGGCCGGCGTGGCGTTCCTCGAACGGCTGGCCGATGCGGTCCTGTCGGGCGAAATCGGTGCGCGCGGGCGGGGGGACGGGCCGCTCGACCTCGCCGACATCACTCTGCTGCTGCCCACGCGCCGGGCGGCACGGGCAGCGCAAGAAGCGTTCCTGAAGCGCGGCGGGCAGCGCACGCAAATCCTGCCGCAGATCCGCCCGATCGCAGAAGGCGAAGACACTCTCGGTCTGCTGCTCGACCTCGCAGCGCCGGCCACTGCAATTGGAAGCCCGCTTGAAGCAGATGCCTTGCCTCCCATCCCGCCTCTCCAGCGGCGTCTCATCCTCACGCGCCTCGTCATGGCGTGGTCGGACTCGGTGCGTGCCGCGCGCAAAGGCGGCGGTGCAGACTTCGATCCCGTTCTGTCCGCCGGTCGCGAGACGCCAGCGCAAGCGGCGCAGCTCGCGGCCGAACTCGCGCGCCTCATCGACATGGTGGAAACCGAGAACGTCTCGCTCGACGGCATCGGACGGCTTGTGCCCGAGCGGCACTCGGAGCACTGGCAGCTGACGATCCGCTTCCTGGAAATCGTCACGCAGTTCTGGCCGGCCTATCTCACAGAGCACGGTCTCGCCTCGCCGAGCGCAGCGCGCAATCGCGCAATCCTTGCCGAGGCACGCAGGCTGAAAGAGCAGCGGCCGGGCAAGCCATATATCGTGGCCGGCGTCACCGGCTCGATACCAGCGACAGCAGAGCTGATGCGTGCCGTAGCCGGCCTGCCATCGGGTGCGATCGTGCTGCCCAATCTCGATCTGTCACTGGATGATGAGAGCTGGGGGCGGATCGGCGCGGGAGAAGACGGAGTGCCGCGCCATCCCGAGCATCCGCAGTTCGCGCTCAAGATCCTTCTCGACCGTCTCGGCATCGATCGCAAGCAGGTCCTCACTCTTCTGCCGAGTGCAGGCAACGCTGCCACGACCACAAACCGTCCCAGCCTGCGCACTCACGGCCGTCTGCATTTCGTTGCCGAGGCCATGCGGCCGGCAAGCACAACCGCGCTCTGGCACGATTACGCCAGGACGGTTGACCGCTCGTCGTTGAGCGCGGCCTTGCGCGGCATGCACCTTATCGATGCGCCGAGCGCCCAGGACGAAGCCGAAGCCATAGCGCTCATCCTTCGCGAAGCGCTGGAGGTACCCGGCCGCACAGCCGCACTCGTCTCACCGGACCGCCTGCTGGCGCGGCGCGTGGCCGCGCGCCTCGAAACCTGGGGCATACGTGTCGACGATTCCGCCGGCCGGCCTTTCCCCAAGACGGTGCCCGGCGCATTCCTCGACCTCATCGTCGATGCCGTGCATCATCGCTTCCAGCCCGCCGCGCTGATGGCCCTGCTGAAGCACCCGCTGACACGCGCAGGCCTCGGCGCATTCGAGGTACGTCGAGCCGCCCGCGCCATCGAGCTTGCGGCTTTCCGCACCAACTATCTTGGCGTTGATCTCGACGGCGTCGAAGCCGCCCTGGAAGCGGCCGCCGCCGACGTCGCCAGCCGCGAACGCCGCGAGCGCGCACTGCGCCGGCTGTGGGATGCCGATTGGGCCGGAGCCCGCTTGCTGGTCGCGCGCCTGCGCGACATCTTCGCCCCACTTCTTGCGTTGTACAGCGCAGGCGACCCACAGCAACTCGCCGACTTGGCGCGCGCTCACATCACCGTGGCCGAAGCCCTGGCGCGAACGCCCGAGGACGTGGAGGCCGAGAACGCAGGTGGCGTGCCGACCGCACACGAGCTTTACCTGGGCGAAGCAGGCCAGGCCGCCGCGACGCTGTTCGCCAGCCTCGCCGACACGAGCAATCCCGCACTCGACATCGCCGCACTCGACTATGCCGACCTCTATCGCGGCCTGGTGGCGCGCGAGAACGTGCGCCTGCGCGTGCCGCTACACCCGCGTCTTGCGATCTGGGGACCGTTCGAGGCGCGCCTGCAGCAACCAGACATCGTCGTGCTGGGCGCCCTCAACGACGGCAAATGGCCCGAGGCGGCCGACCCGGGGCCCTGGCTCAACCGTCTCATGCGGGCGGAACTGGGCCTGCCCGCACCCGAGGAACAGATTGGCCACGCAGCGCACGACTTCACGTCACTCCTGGGTGCCGAGCGCGTCTATCTCACCCGCGCGGAAAAGGTGGACGGCGTGCCGACCGTCCCCTCGCGCTGGCTCATGCGCATTGTGGCGCTGCTCGATGGCATGGGGATGCGGGAGGCCATCGCAACGGACCGTGCGTGGCTCGGCTGGGCTCGCTCGCGCGACGCCGCCCCCGCACGCAGGACGATCGCCCGGCCCGCACCACGGCCTCCGGTCGCGCTGCGCCCGCGCCGCATGAGCGTTTCGGGCATAGAGCAGTGGGTTGCCAACCCCTACCAGATCTTCGCCCGGCACGTACTTCAGCTGGAACCTCTGGCACCACTCGGCACGCCCCCTGACCTCAGCCTCAGGGGCTCGCTCATTCACGACATCCTCGCCGACTTCGCGCGCCTCCATCCCAAGGGCCTGCCTGAGGATGCCGAGGAGTCGCTCACGTCCATAGCCCGCGAACACCTGGGGCCCTATCTGTCCAACCCCAGGGTCGCTGCGTTTTGGCTGCCGCGCTTCGAGCGCTTCGCACGCTGGTTCGCTACAACCGAGCCGGCCCGGCGCGGGCACGGCAATGGGCGCATCGTGGCCGAGGTCGCCGGGCAGATGGTACTCGACGCTCCGCGCGGCACGTTCCTGCTCACAGCGCGCGCTGACCGCATCGATGTGATGCCCGAAGGGCTGATCATCACAGACTACAAGACTGGTCAGACACCAACCGCATCCCGCGTCGCATCGGGCCGCTCGCCGCAATTGCCTCTGGAGGCGGCGATCGCGAGCGCCGGCGGATTCGAGGGTGTCCCGAAGGCGACCGTAATCGGCCTCGCCTACGTGCGCGCAACGGGTGGCACCCCTCCCGGCGAAGATGCGCCCCTGCCCAGCGACATCATCGGCGGGCTTGTGAAGGAGCAAGTCGACGGCCTCGCACGCCTCATCGCGCGCTTCGACGACCCGGCGACGCCCTACGCCGCGCTCCGGCGCCCGGGCTTCACCTATGATCACGACGACTTCGCGCATCTCGCCCGTGTCGACGAGTGGTCGCAGGAAGAAGCTGACGCCGAGGACGAATGATGTGCGATCTTCAGCCATAACGGCGGGCCAGTTGCGGCGCATTGCCCCGGCTCCGCTCGGTGGCCGATTACTCTGGTCATGCGGTGGCGCCGTCTGCCATACTCGACCAAAGTCGAGCGCGAACGGGCCGTGAGCCCGCCGCGCCAGCCGGCGCAGATCGAAACGCCGCACATCGCCTTACAATCAACTCGGGCACCGAGCCGCAGCGCAGAACCTGCGGTTCGAGTGCCAGATGCTCATCCAAGATCGAGAGAGTAATGAACCGAATGGAGAAGCCGTCCCGCCGCAGCAGCGTCGCCGAGAAGAGCGGCAAGGGTGCTTCCACGCATGCCGCCAACGGCAAGGGCGTCGCGCGGCCGACACGCGCCGAGGCGGAGGATGCGGTCCGCACGCTGCTGCGTTGGGCCGGCGACGATCCCACCCGCGACGGTCTCATCGATACACCTTCGCGCGTCGTGAAAGCCTACGAAGAGTATTTCGCGGGTTACCAGATGGACCCAGAGGAAATCCTCAACAAGACGTTCGAGGAAACGGCCGGCTACGACGAGATGATCTCGTTGCGTGGCATCCGCTTCGAGAGCCATTGCGAGCACCACATGGCGCCGATCATCGGTCGCGCCTGGGTCGCCTACATCCCCAACGGCCGCGTCGTCGGCATCTCCAAGCTCGCACGCGCCGTGCAGATCTACGCGAAGCGGCTGCAGATCCAGGAGAAGATGACGGCTCAGATCGCAGACGCCATTCAGACGGTCCTGCAGCCTCAGGGTGTCGCCGTGGTGCTGAAGGCCGAGCACCACTGCATGACCACGCGAGGTATCATGAAACCCGGCACCGACATGGTGACGAGCCGCATGCTGGGCGTGTTCCGCGACAATGCTCTTACCCGCCAGGAGTTTCTGGCCATGATCGACTGAGGGACGCGAGGCGGGATTTGCGAACACGGCCTGACAAAATCAGTGAGTTCCTCGTTGGTGGCAGAAGCGTGCACCTCGATGAGCATGGATTTCTGGTCGATCCCGACGAGTGGGACGAGGCCGTCGCCGAGGCGCTAGCGAAACTCCAAGGCATCGATCTGACGCCCGAGCATTGGTCGATCCTGCGATTCATGCGCGCATTCCTGACCGAGCACGGTGTGGCGGCCGACGCCCGCTTCGTGTTCCGCTTCCTGGAAGAACAACAGTCGGGCGATGGCAGATCGAACGGTCGCGAGCGATTCTTCGCGCTGTTTCCGTATGGCTACGTCGGCCAGGCTTGCAAGATAGCCGGCATGAGGCAGCCGCGCGCGTGGAGCACCGGCTGAGCAACCGAGCACGAGCGCGCGTTCATGCTTCACGCAACCAGTGCGCCGATCTCACGAAACAGCAGCTCCAGGTCCTGCGGCCGCGACATGCGATGCTCACCGTCGGCAACCTCGACGAGCCTCGCCCAGCCACCTGTGAGGAAGCCTGCCAGCCGCCGCGCGTGCTCGACGGGCACATCGACGTCCTGCACGCCCTGGAGGATGACGACAGGCCGCCCCGGATCGATAGGTTGGGCACGAAACAGATGGCTCCGGCCCTCTTCGATGAATTGGCGGGTAATTGCGTAGGGCTCGCCGTATTCCGATGGCCGGTAGTAGACGCCATTTTCCATCACCTCGCGACGCGCATCCTCCGGAAACTGGTTCCACATCAGTTCCTCGGTAAGGTCCCAGGCCGGAGCAATGAGCACGAGCGCCTTGATACGGTCCGCCTGCGCGGGTGCCGAGTTTATCAGCGCGCGCAGCAGCAGCAGCGCGATGTAGCCACCCGTCGACGAGCCGACGAGAATCTGTGGACCACGCGTCAGGCTCGTGAAGACCGCGCGCGCTTCCTCGAGCCAGTCGCCGATTGTCGCATCCTCGAAGCGGCCGTCCGATCGGCCGTGTCCAGAATAGTCGAAGCGCGTCGTGCCAAGCCCGTTGTCCGAGGCCCATTGGGCGAGCGCAGCGGCCTTGGTCGAGACCATGTCGGATTTGAGCCCTGGCAGCCAGATGAGCCCCGCGCGCCGTTCACCCTCATCGCCTGGCGCGACGAGCACTGCTATGCGACGGCGTGCGTCACCCAGGCCGACCTCGAGCAATTGCAGTTCCGGATCGCTCATCCTATGACACGTCCTCCTGGTGTGGTGATCGAAGGTGCCGTTTCGTACTTCTCGGCGAGGCACGCGGCAGACGTCTCGGTCTCAGTCAGACTAGCCCACGGAGCACGCCTTGCCTCCCTCGCGCCCGACCATACTTCAGATCATTCCGGAGCTCGACACCGGCGGCGCCGAGCGCACCACGATCGAGATCGCTGAGGCGATCGTCGCGGCCGGTGGACGCGCGCTCGTGCTGAGCGAGGGCGGGCGCATGGCGGGAAGCGTTGCGGCCGCGGGGGGCGAGTTCATTCCCTTCCGCGCGGCAGCCAAAAACCCGTTGCGCCTTGCGCTCAACGCAAGGGCGATTGCGCGGATCGTACGCGACGAGAACGTGCATTTGGTTCACGCCCGCAGCCGGGCGCCCGCGTGGAGCGCGCTGGCCGCGGCGCGGCGTATGAAGCGACCGTTCGTCACCACATACCACGGTGCCTACGGCGAAAAGACCCGGATCAAACGCTTCTACAACAGCGTCATGGCACGCGGTGATCTCGTCATCGCCAACTCCAACTATACGGCTGACCTCGTTCGCACACGTTACGACACACCGGTCGAGCGCATGCGCGTCATTCACCGCGGAGTCGACGCGAGCGTGTTCGACCCGGCGCGCATCGCGCCGGAGCGCATCGCCGCCCTGCGCGGTTCCTGGGGTGTGCCGGACGGGGCCCGTATCGTCCTCAACGCGGCACGGCTGACCGGCTGGAAAGGCCAGCGTGTGCTCATCGAGGCGATGGCACGATTGGCCCAGATCGCGCCGGATGCGGCGGCGGGGACCGTCGCTATCCTGGCGGGCGACGACCAGGGCCGGTCCGAATACAGGCAATCCCTGATCGGACAGATTGCCGCCGCAGGGCTGGGCGAGCACGTCCGGCTGGTGGGGCACGTCGCCGACATTCCGGCTGCCTTTGCCGCCGCCTGGATCGGCGTCGTCGCCTCGACCGAGCCGGAGGCCTTCGGCCGCGCGGCAACCGAGTCCCAGGTCATGGGGTGCCCAGTCATCGCCACCGCCATCGGCGCGCCGCCCGAGACCGTGCTGACGGAGGCCGTCTCCGGCGCCAGCGGCATGTCGGGGTGGCTGGTACCACCGGGTGACGCTGGCGCGCTCGCCGAGGCGCTTCGGCAGGGCCTGGAGCTGGATCCCTCCCGCCGCCGGGAAATCGGCTCCACCGCCCGCCGCAACGTCTCCCAGCGCTTTTCCCTGGCCGGCATGTGCGAGGCAACCCTGGCGGTTTACGACGAGCTATTGGGGACGTCCCTGGCCACCGCGTATCGCGCCGCTGCCACACGCTCGCGCTAGGCTTGTCGAAAACACTTCAGCGGGTAGCGTTCAGCTTGACTTCCGGGCGGGCTTGCTCGCATTTCTAGGACCGTGTTATCCGCACCGTTCCCGTCGCCCAGGCCTGACCGGCCGGAGCGCGGCTTTTTGCGCAAGCGGTCACAAGCTGAAACGATGTGAGGAGAGACCAACATCCGCCGTCCAATGCGAGCCGCGCCCGAGCGCGAGCAATCCGGCCCCCGGGTCAATGAGGCCATCCGGGTCCGCGAAGTCCGGCTGATCGACGAGACCGGCGAGAATGTCGGTGTCGTCGCCCGAAACGACGCCCTCCAGCGCGCCTTCGACGTTGGCCTGGATCTGGTCGAGATCTCCCCCGGCGCAGAGCCGCCGGTGTGCAAGATCATGGACTTCGGCAAGTTCAAGTTCGAACAGCAGAAGAAGGCCGCCGAGGCGCGCAAGAAGCAGAAGGTCGTCGAGATCAAAGAGATCAAGATGCGCCCTGCGATCGACGATCACGACTACGAAGTGAAGATCCGGGCGATCAGGCGCTTCTTCGAGGAAGGCGACAAGGTCAAGGTCACGCTGCGCTTCCGCGGACGCGAGATGGCGCACCAGGAACTCGGCATGCAGGTTCTGCAGCGAGTGAAGGCCGAGCTTGAAAGCATCGCCAAGGTCGAGAGCGAGCCGCGCCTGGAAGGCCGCCAGATGGTGATGGTTCTGGCGCCACGCTAATTCGCTGATCCTTCGATTGGATCCGTCGATCGCTAAGTTGCAAGACGCGATCCGCGGCAACCGAACCGCGGATCAAGCCTTCCTCCGCACCATGACCTTGGACAGGAACGCGGGCCACCAAGTTTCGCCGACCAATCCTGCATCGGCAAACACGCGGTCGAGATCATCGATGGCGTAGTGAGGGAAGTAGGGTTCGTGGAAGCGATGCGGAAAGGCTTCCAGCAACCCGTCCCAGCCGGGCCGGTCACCCATCTGCAGGCTGTCGACGAAGACGAGCAACCCGCCAGGCTTCAGCACGCGCGCCATCTCGGCGGCGACGCGCCTGCGAACCTCCGGCGGCAGCTCGTGGAACAGGAACACGCTCGTCACGATGTCCTGGCTCGCATCGGGCAACGGTATAGCCTCGGCATTCGCGGCAATGAGGTGCGCCGGCCGAAGTCGGCCCATATGACGGGCAGCCTCCTCCAGATAGGCCGGCGACAGGTCGATGCCTGAGAGATGCAGCGCCGGATATACGAAGCGGATCTCGCGCAGCAGACGACCCGTGCCGCAGGCGACGTCAAGCAGGCTGACCGAGCGCTGGTCACGTCCGAGCAAATAGTTGCCGATCGGGCGTAGCGCCGCGCGCCGCATTGCGCCGGCTGAGCCGTAGAACAACGTCTCGACCTGCACGTCGTACAGACGCGCGGACTCTTCGGCCAGATAGCCGCCCTTCTGGAAGTGGAAGTCCTGAGCAAAGTAGTCCGGCACGCTCGCCGCCTCCGCCAACGGAGCAACCGTGGCCGCGTTGCGTTCGGCGCGCCGGCCCGCGGCTTTCGGCACGTCGCGGAACATGTCGCGCAGGCGTCCGAGATGATCGGCAAGCCCGCCGGCAGGCTCGCTGGCGGCGACCGCGGCAAAACCGTCGCGCACGAGTTCCGCGTCGCGACGGAACAGGTCACGCAAATCGGCCATCAGTTCGGCGCGGCCAGGCACCGGGCGCTCGGGCCGGTAGCGCGGTTGCGCGTCGACTCCGCTCGCCGCACCTCGGCGGCCAGCGAGCCAGTTGACCGTCGAGTACCAGCCGAAGCGCAGTGCATTGCCGGCAAGCTGGCTCGCCATTCCCATGTGATCGGCCATAAAGATCCTCCGCGGCGTTCAGGTCCTACGCATCGACGGCCGCATCGGCTGGCCGGACATCGGCGAATGCTATGCCGTCACGCTCGACCACCTCGCCCAATTCTACCGCCAAAGGCCGGGCAAACATTGGCCCTGCGATGACGAGTGTATGAAACTCGCCATTCTCGCCGCAGGCGTCTGCCGCATCCGGCAACGCATCGACCATATCCTCGTCGAACCTCCGCCCCGCAAACGCTGCCGGAATACGGGACAGGTCGACGGCGGTGACGATGGCCTTGAGCCCGGATCCGATCATGTCCGTTGCCAGCGCCCGGGTCGGCCGCCCCCACAGCGGAAAGACGGGCTCGATCCCGGTGCCGGAAAGATTGGCCTCGCGATAGCGGCGAATGTCTTCCAGATAGAGATCGCCGAAGGCCATGCGCGTGACACCTCCAGCGCGCGCATCCGCAACGAAGCGACCCATTATGGTTTCGTAGTCGGCATTCGTGCACGGCCACGGCAGCGGCAGGATATGCAGGGGCAGGCCCGCGGCGGCGGCCTGCGCTTCGAGAAGCGACCGGCGCACGCCATGCATTGCGACGCGATCCGTGGCTTCATTGATAGTCGTGAACAGCGCAGTGACCTCGACGCCCGCAGCCCGCAGCTCGTGCAGCGTCCAGGCTGAGTCCTTGCCACTGCTCCAGCTTAGCCACAGGGTCATTCCACGCTCTCCCTCATGCGTGCCTCCAGGCGATTGCCCTCGCGGTCCCGAGCCGCTATCCCACTCGATCGTGGACCGGAGCGGAATGCAGAGGGATACAGTTGGATGGCAGCTCCCAGACGCATCGTGATCCTCAGTGGCGCCGGCCTGTCAGCGGAGTCGGGTCTAGCAACGTTCCGCGATGCCGGCGGCATCTGGGCGCGCTACGACTACCGCGAGGTTGCGACGCCGCAGGGCTTCACCCGCAATCCGGGCCTCGTGCACGAGTTCTACAACATGCGCCGGCGCGACCTCAACGGAGTCGCTCCCAACGCCGCTCACCACGCATTGGCGCGGCTGGAGCGCGAATATCCCGGCGCCGTTCTCGTCGTCACGCAGAACATCGACAATCTGCATGAGGCGGCAGGCTCGAGAAATCTGATCCACATGCATGGCGAGCTGTTCCGGGCGCTGTGCGCGGGTTGTGGCGACAGCAGGCCCTGGTGCGACGACCTTTCGACGGACCTTGCATGTCCGTCGTGCGGCCAATCCGGTGGCATGCGTCCCGACGTCGTCTGGTTTGGCGAGACACCCTATCAGATGGAGCGCATTTACGAGGCGCTCGCAGCCGCCGACCTGTTCATCTCGATCGGCACCAGTGGCAACGTCTACCCGGCGGCCGGGTTTGTGGCCGGCGCGCGTGAGGCAGGCGCACATA
Organism: Hyphomicrobiaceae bacterium; assembly: GCA_050250815.1. Classification (GTDB taxonomy): domain Bacteria; phylum Pseudomonadota; class Alphaproteobacteria; order Rhizobiales; family Hyphomicrobiaceae; genus JAEUMD01. The sequence goes on along the minus strand of JBFWNY010000025.1, from coordinate 33,862 downwards.
CCGTGGAACTGAACCTGGAGCCCTCGGAGGGTGCCTCGCTTTTCGAAGAGCACCACCACGGCCCGGCAACCGTCGTTGTCCCCGCCTATGTCGAGCGGCTGCTCTCGGGGCACCAGGCCAATTCTTGAGGGTGAGACTACACCCGCTACGGAAGCTCGGGCATTCCACCCCGGCCAGTGAGATTCAAGTCAGTTGATCTACGGAGTGCCCCGGCTATCGTAAGCGGATTGCGACGACGTCGCCCTCGGAGAGCACGAACATGGCCCAGTATGCGAGCCTGACACCCGGCGACCCGGCACCCTGGTTCAAGCAACGGTCATTCTCCAACCCCAATTACAACTTCGACGTGGCGGCCGGTCGCTACGTCGTACTTTGCTTCTTTGCGTCCGCTGCGGACCCGCACGCCCAGGCCGCGATGCGCGCCATGCGTGAAAGGGAGGGCTTCTTCGACGACAAGCAGGGCTGCTTCTTCGGCGTCAGCGTCGACTCCAGGGACGAGAGCGAAAAGCGCGCCGCGGATCATTATCCTGGCCACCGCCTGATCTGGGATTTCGACTGCAAGGTGAGCCGCCTCTACGGCGCGATCCCCAAAGACGTGGCTGGCGCGATCGATGCGAACCTCCTGCGCCGCTTCTGGGTCGTCCTCGATCCGACCCTGCGCATCATCGCGGTCGTCCCGTTCGCCAGGGACCGCAGCGATGTCGATCAGGTGGCGCAATTGATCGAGACCTTGCCCCCGCCCGGCCACACGGCGGGGTTCGAGGTGCAGGCGCCGATCCTTGTGCTGCCCAACGTCTTCGAGCCGGAACTGTGCCGCGATCTGATCGGCCGCTACGAGGAGCACGGCGGCATGGAGTCGGGGTTCATGCGCGAGGTGGATGGCAAAACCGTCACTGCGCACGATTACGGCCACAAGCGGCGCAGGGACTATGTGATCGCCGACCCGAATGTCATAAGCGCCACGCAGGATCGTTTCGTGAGGCGGGTGACGCCCATGATCCAACGCGCCCACCAGTTCAAGGTGACACGCATGGAGCGCTACATCGTGTCGTGCTACTCCGCCGAAGACGGCGGTCACTTCCGCCCGCATCGCGACAACACGACGAAGGGCACCGCGCATCGGCGCTTTGCCGTGTCCGTCAACCTCAACGACGACTTCGACGGCGGCGAGGTCAGCTTTCCAGAGTATGGGCCGCGGAGCTTCAAGGCTCCAACGGGTGGTGCCGTCGTCTTCTCCTGCTCCCTGTTGCATTCGGTTTCAAAGGTCACGCGCGGAAGGCGGTTCGCCTTTCTACCGTTCCTCTACGATGACGAGGCCGCAAAGGTGCGCGAGATGAATGCAAGTGCGATCGAGGATCCCGCACTGCGCTATCAGGGGAGCGGGACGGAAGGTGCTGCGGAAGCCACACCGGATGCGGGATAGCGCACCCGGCCGGGCGTCGGCCGGTCAGCGCGACAGCACGGCAACCGCCTCGACGTGCTCTGAGAACACGAACTGATCGATCGGCGTGACACGTTGCAGCGCATAGCCGGCGTCGATCAGGATGCGCAGATCACGCGCCAGCGTGGCCGGGTTGCACGAAACCGCAACGATAACAGGAACCGCTGACCGCGCGAGCATTTCGGCCTGCGCACGGCACCCCGCACGCGGCGGATCGAGCACCACAGCATCGAAGCCTTCAAGCTCCTTGCGGGACAGCGGCTCGCGGAACAGGTCGCGTGCCCGCGTCTCGATCGGCTTCAGTTTCGTTGCCCGGCGCACGGCGGCTTCCAGGGCGGCAAGTGCCACGGCGTCGCTGTCCACCGCGAGCACGTGCGCGCGTTCCGCCAGGACGAAGGAAAATGCGCCCACGCCGCAGAAGAGGTCTGCTACGCGGCGCGCCTTGCGCGGCAGCGCTTCAGCGATCAATCCGGCCATCGCCAGCTCGGCACTCCGTGATGCCTGCAGAAACACGCCTGGCGGCGGCACGACTTCGGCACGGCCACATCCAACGACCGGCTCGGCCTTCTGCGTGAGCACGTCTGAGGAGAGCGAGACGCGCAACACACCCGGCAGAGCCGCCGCCTCCCGTGCCAGCTCGGCGCGGCGCTCTGGCCCGAGCCTGCCGGCTTGGCTCGTCTCGATCGCGACATCGATCCCATTGTCGGCTGCCACGAGAACGACGCGCGCCTCGCCCTGCCAGTGCGGCAGCCTCGCAAGAAGCGAGCGTAGCGGCGCCAGCAGCGTTTCGAGCCGGGGCTCCAGCACCGGACAGACACGCAGCGGCACGATGTCGTGGCTCATCGCCTGGTGGAAACCCAGATGCATATCGCCGCCGCCCGAAACGCGTGCCGCCGACAACACCGCGCGTCGCCGCTCGCCGGGCATACCGGCGTGCAAGGGGGCGACGTCGCACGCGATCCCGCGCTGCCGAAGCGCCTCGGCAACAAGCCCGCGCTTCCACTCCTGGTAGGACGCGTGCGCCAGATGCTGCATCCCGCATCCACCGCATCTCGTGAAGTGCGGACAGATCGGCTCGGTGCGCTCGGCAGAGGCCTCGAGCACGTCGACGAGGCTCCGCCGCTCGCCATCGCCCGCGATGCGCACACGTTCTCCCGGTAAGGCGAAGGGCACAAATATCTGCTGCCCGGAGATCGTCGCGATCCCGTCACCCTGGCTGCCGAGACGCGCAATCTCGACGACATCGACGGATGCATCCCGAAGCTCAGCCGGCATTCCTGACGCTCCCGATCAGGTGCTCGACGTTGCCGTCCTTGCCCGGCAACGGTGAAGGTAAATCGCCCACGACGCGCCAGCCCTGCGTCGTGAGCCACGCGCTAACGGCCGTGACAGCTCTTTCGCGTGCCTCGGGCGCCCGCACGATGCCACCCTTGCCGACGACACCTCGACCAAGCTCGAACTGCGGCTTGACGAGCGCCACCAGCCAGGCATCGGGAGCCGCAAGCCGCAGAGCAGCACCCAGAACCGCCGTGAGCGAGATGAAGCTGACGTCGGCCACCACTGCTGAAACGGGACGCGGCACCTGCGCTTCGGTCAGCCCACGCGCATCGCAACGTTCGAGGTTAACCACGCGCGGATCGTCGCGCAGCACCGGCGCAAGCTGCCCGTGGCCGACATCGACCGCATAGATGCACGAGGCTCCGCCCTGCAGCAGCACCTGCGTGAACCCGCCCGTCGAGGCGCCCACATCCAGCGCCACACGGCCAGCCGGCTCGAATCCGAACGCGGTGAGGGCCGCCTCAAGCTTGGCGCCGCTGCGCGCGACGTAGGCATTGGCCGCCCGATCAACGTCGAGGACCGCCGAGGAGCTCACGAGCTGACCCGCCTTACCAGCCACAATCCCATCGATCCGGACGGCCCCGCGCGCGATGAGGTCGGCCGCACGCGCACGCGACTGCACGAGACCGAGCGCCACCAGCGCATTGTCCAGTCTCTGACGCATGATGTGGGGAAGCGCTCCGAACACGATTTAGTGAGACGGTGGATAGAGAGAGGTTGGCACAGGCCCTTAGCGCCGCGCCCATACCCGGTTTATCTTCACTTGGCCTGTTTGTCCCGACCAACCAATTGGCCCCAAGGAGCGATTTCAATGCCGGTCCGCAAACCCCTAGCAATGCTCGTTGCCTCTCTTGTCGTCGGCGCACTTGCCACCGCCGCGATGGCGCAGTCGCCAGCGCCCGACGGCGCCAAGGTCTACTTCATCGAACCCAAGGACGGGGCCGAGGTTGCAAGTCCGGTGTTGGTCAAGTTCGGTCTCGTCGGCATGGGCGTTGCTCCGGCAGGCGTCGAAAAGGCGAAGACGGGACACCACCACCTGCTCATCGACCTCGACAAGGTCGATATCGACAACGCCCTTCCCGCCGACGACAACCACAAGCATTTCGGCGGCGGACAAACCGAAACGTCCGTCACGCTGCCCCCGGGCAAGCACACGTTGCAGCTGCTGCTCGGCGATCACAACCACATCCCGCACAAGCCTCCGGTGATGAGCGAGAAGATCACCATCACCGTGAAATAGCACCGCTACCCGGCATGCTCGAAGGTATCGCAGGCGCCATTCGCCTGCGGCGCCCCGCGATCGGGTGCTGTCTCATTCGACCCTGGCGTCACGCTCCCGTCGTGCTCATGGGCGAACACTCTTCCTGCGTGGCAGCGACACCACACCCGCTCGGGTGCCTTTCATCTAATCTGTTAGGCTCCGGCTGGATATTGCCGGCCGCTTGGTCTCGAAGTCCAGAGTTTGGAGTCGTGATGTTCACGAGTCTCATCGATTTCGCCTACGGCAACCAGACGGCATTGGTCGTCGTCGGTTTGTGCTTCGTGGCCCTGCTCCTGTTCGTTCTGATCAGGGGCCAATCGAACAGAGAGCCGCCGGCGCGCGCCGAGGCTCCGCCAGCCAAGCCACAGGCCGCACCACCCTCCGCCACTCCGGCCCCGGCATCTGAGTCGGCCGCACCCGAATTCGAGCCCTTGGCACCCCCACGCCGCGTGGAAGAAATCCGTGTTCCCGCACCGATGCGCGACATGCAGCCGGCCCGCGCCGAACGTGCTGAGGCCCCTGCGCCGACCTTGGAAGCACCGGTCCCGATCGGAGCGGAGCGCAGCGACCATTACGTCGTCACCGTGCACTTCGGCACGGATCGCAAGGACGCCGGCAGCTCCCAATCGATCAAGGATCGCTTCTTGGACGAGCGCGCCCGGCCGCCGCCGGGCAGCTCACGCATCACGTATGGCGCCTGCGAAGTTGCCATCCCGAAGCTTCACAAAATCGGAGAGCTGGAGGCACCGGGCTGGTTCCGTTCCGAGCAGCCCGGCCAGCACGTGATGCTACTCAGCCTCAAGACGAGCGACCGGACGACGTTCCTGGGCAACCTCGCCAAGGCGATGAAGGACGAGAAAAGCGTCTTCGTCTTCGTTCACGGCTTTTCGACATCGTTCGAGGACGCGGCGCGCCGCACCGCGCAGATGGCATTCGACATGAAGTTCCGCGGTGCGCCGATCTTCTTCGACTGGCCGACATCGAGCATGGGCGCAACCAATCTCAACGCCTACACGGAATCTGAGAACAACGCCCGCTGGGCGACGGAGCACTTCCGCTCGTTCCTTCTCGACGTGGTGCGCGAGTCAGGCGCCAAGACCGTACACCTCATCGCGCACAGCATGGGCAACCGCATCGTCACCGACGCGCTGATGGAACTCTACTGGGTGCTGACGCCCGCGGAGAAGTCGATCATTGGCGAGGTCGTTCTGACCGCACCCGACATCGACGCCGATGTCTTCGTCGACCAGATCGCACCGCGCATCACCGCGATGAACTCGCGCGTGACGCTCTATGCATCGACCAAGGACACCGCGCTCGCCACGTCGAAAGGCGTGCACGGCTATCCGCGCGCGGGCGACTTCGCTGCACTGACGAAATTCCCCGAAAAGGTCGAGGTGGTGGACGCGAGCGACGTCGACACCGACGTTCTCGGTCACAGCTACTACGGCAACGCCCAGTCGGTAATCTCGGACATCTGCCACCTCATTACCGGCCGCTCGCCCGCCGGTCAGCGCACCGTGACACTCGCGGCGCTTTCGTCCGCGCATGGCACGCGGTTCTGGCGCGTCCGCAAGGAGAGTACGCTTGAGCAGGTCTGGGCCGCACTGACAGGACGTCAGAACCCGATCGCATGACGCTGCGCTAACGGTTCCGGCATGCGACCGCTTTGGATCCGAATTTGTTGCAGAACTGGCATGAGAACACCGTCGCCGCCTCGGAGTCCGCCGCTAGACCAGGTTCCGCTCATCAGGAATTGTTCCTGCTGCGGGACGTTGAGGGCATGAATTCGACGGCTTGTGACCCGAGCGGACATTGCCCGGCCCCACGATTGTCATCCTCGCGCTTGTCCCGAGGACCCATCGTGCTGCAGCCTCCATCGCTCGCGATGGGCCAGGAGCTGTCGTCGCTACATATTCCCAACGCTCGTGCCTGGACGCGATAATCACGTGAAGTAGGATCAGGGCTAGGACGCTGCGGAGGGTGATTAATGCTCGGTTGGCTGGCCGGTCGGTACATGGACAAGGAAACACGCCGTCTCCTCGAGATTGTTCGCCGGATGCCCGCAGGCAGTCGGAGGCAGGTACTAGCGCATGTGACCGACAAGATGAGACTGGTGAACAATGCCGGCGCGAAGGGAGGAAGTGTCTTCCATTTGGCGATGAAGCATATCGCGGAGGAAGCTCAACGAGAGCGTCAAAGTGCGGTATCGTATGGCGCGCGCTCATTTTCCGATCCGAGGTGGTGTGGGCCGGCACTCGTTGAGACTTGGGCAATGGCTTGGCTCGCAATGAATCAGGGTCGGATTGCGCGAGGACGATTCGACAAAATTGATGCGGCGTTGTGGCGATCAATTAACGAAGACCTCGTCCCGAAAGAGATCATCGAAGCTGGCCAACAGAGCGCACCAAAGTTATTTCTGAGCTATCGACGAGAAGACTCCGCTGGGGATGCCCGCAGCATTTTTGGAGTGCTGAAGAAGTATTTTGGCGATAACAATGTCTTCTTTGACGTGCAGTCGATCTCGGCGGGCGACCGATTTGAGGATGTCTTGCGCCAATGTCTCCGTGAAAGCGACGTATTCATTCCGATTGTTGGTACGCAATGGCTGCACCAGCTGAACCGTCGACTCAATGACGGCGCACCTGACTACGTGAGAATGGAAGTCGAGGCCGCTCTTGAACGAGACGTGGTCATAATTCCAGTACTGCTCAGTCGCGACGGACGTTCGGCCAGAGTCCCAAGGACAGATGAACTCCCTTCGGCGATGCGCAACTTGTTCGCGCACCAGACTCATACAATCAGTCACGAGCGTTTCGAGCGCGACGTGGCTGAACTTGTTGCGGAGATCAGAAAGCAGATAACTGAACGGTTGAGTCGGCAATGGATGACAACACCACAACACGCGCGGCCCATTGGCGGACTTGCAATCGGTGGGCAAGAGAGAGGAACGAAGACGATTGGCGCCATGGAGCTTGCGATACGGCTCAATGAAGCATTGAGGCGCTTCGTAGAGATTGACGAGGAGATTTTCAGAAAAAGTGTAAGGCGCTCAGTCGAAATGTCCAAAATTCCATTCGGTAGACACCGGGCAACTCTTGCAGCGATCGGGCACGAATTGGCATTTCTGGACGCCGCCGCCAAACATCGAGACAAGCGCGAATTCTTGATTGCCTCAATCTACGCGGAACGGTTGCGATCTGCTGTTCGCAGTCTTGAGGGGATTTGTGCTGGACTGGAGTTGAAAGCCCGTGGAGGGGATGGCCCGAGTTGGGCCGAGTACAACGCGATGCTGGAGGCATACGAGGAGGCTAAAAGTTCTTACAGTGCCCTCGGGCCCGACCTCAATCGTTTTCATCGCGATGCGCGATTGCTCGACGCAAGTGATCGAGGCGACGTCCAAGGATGATCAAGCCTCGCTTGTGCCGAGACATGCTGGCAGCCATCGCGCAATCGATCTACAGATGCAGTCATCTGAATGACTTGCAAAATTCTATTCCGCAACGGGTCAAATTCGACGTTTGGCGCGCACGGCGCGATGGGTCCTGGGGACAAGCCCGAGGATGACAGCGGGAGACGACGCGTGCGTGGTCCGCAACGGCTGCTCCAGGTGGCCCATCGCGGACACAAAAAAAAGCCGTCACCGAATCATTGACGGCCCTCTGAAACGCGATCGAAAACGGGTGTCCGCCTACTCCACAGCCGCCTTCTTGGTCGGTGCGGGCGGGGGCGGGGCATCGGCCACCGCAGGCTTCATGGCGGGCTTCTTCGCGGCTGTCTTCTTCCGCTTCGCCTTCTTCTTCGGCGGCGCGGCGGGCTCGTCACTGTCGCCCCAGCTGAACAGCGAGAACAACGGCACGCTCTCGCTCACATTGCCGGCATAGGACTTCAGCACCCGCACCTTTGTCCCGACCTTGGCGATGGATGCCAGATGCACGACGTGCTCGTTGGTCAGCCGGAAACAGCCCGACGAATTCGCCCGGCCGACGGTGCGGTCGTTGTTGGTGCCGTGGATGCGGTAGACGGTACTGCCCAGATACAGCGCCCGCGCGCCCTGCGGGTTCTTCATGCCGCCCGTCACCGTGAGCGGCAGTCCGGGCACGCGCTTGTGCATCTCGGGCGGAGGCGTCCAGGACGGCCACTGCGCGATGCGGCTGATGCGCTCCGTCCCGGTCCAGGTGAAGCCCTCGCGGCCGACCGAGATCGGATACTGGTAGGCCTTCTTGCCGGGCAGCACGAAGTAGAGCTTGCGCTCCTCGGTATCGATGATGATCGAGCCCGGATCCTCTTTGCGGTCGAAGTAGACGATGGGCGGCTCGGCAGGCTTGATCTCCGGCCGCTCGCCGCCTTGCATGTACTTGGGATAGACAACCGGCTTGTAGGCCTTGCGGCGCTCCTCACGCCGGGCTTCTTCCTGCTCAGCCTTGCGCTTGAGATCGCTTGCGAAAACCGGGCCGTGCTCATTCCAGCCCTGGGCGAGCACCGACCCCGACGTGGCCACGGCAGCAGCGGCCAGCACGCTCAGGCAGACGATCGCACGTCTCATGCGCATCCCTCTGAAGACTATCGCGGCGCAAGCCGCGCCCATCCCGTAGGCACACGAAATATCCGACCTGGGGCCAGGGCGACAAGCTCGGGCGGGGCCTTGCGCAACATTCTTGTCGGCAACTGTGGCATGCAGGCGGCTCACCGGGTGCCGAAGCAGGGGTTTTCCCCCGCGAACACACCGTCAGCGCCGCGCCGAGGCGGCAAGCTCGCCCACGCCGCGCACCCGTTCGGCTTTGCCGACCGCGGCCACCAGTTCCTTCTTGGCTTCGACCACGACAACGCCCGCAAAGCCCGGCGTGACGGTCGCGCCGACGCGTTCGATCGCGATCGCGGACCGGACGACAAGGCGCCGGTCGAACGGCGGCAGGAATAGCGACGGCGACCAGTCCACCGGGTGGAACATCGATTCTTCGAGCAGCCGCATGAGCTGCCGCCGGCTGTAGGGCCGCCCGTGCCCAAACGGCGTCGTGTCGACGCGCGCCCACAGGCCCCGGCGGTTGGGAACCACCAGTATCACGCTGCCTTCCGGCGCCAGGACCCGCCAGATCTCGCGCAGAAGAGGACGGATGCGCTCCGCCCCTTCGAGGCAGTGGATGGCCAGCATCTTGTCGATGCTGGCGTCACCCAGGGGCAGCCGGTCCTCGTCGGCCAGCACCGACAGCACCCCGCCCTCACGCGGCCAGACCAGCGCACCTTGCGTGGCCGGCATCAGGGCGACGACGTGTGTGGCCTCCTTGCGATATGCGCCAAGGTAGGGCGTTGCAAATCCGAGCCCGACGACCGTCTGCCCGCGCACCGAGGTCCAGCGGGCGCGGATGCGCGCCGACAGCAGCCGGCGCACCACCTGCCCGAGCGAGGAGGCATAGAAGTCGCGGAGCTCGAGCACGTCGAGATTCATGGGCCGCCACTGTTGGGTGTTTCGTGTCCCCGCGCAACCCTGCCCGAGGCTCTAACCCCTGGGCTCGCGTCCCGGCACCGGGCACCCGCATGCCCGCCGTGGGTGGAACCTTCGCAAGGGCGAAAAGCACAATCACGTCAAAAGACAGTGCCTTGCCGCGTGCGGCTTGCTAACGTTGCGGGGTGCGGCCGGGTGCCGCGCTCATATCCGATTGAGTTCCGAACGAAGTGTCGAACGAGAAAAGCGACAGGGAGAGACGACCATGCTGCAGGCGAGACGGGCGAACGCAGGCGCCGTGTGGGGCGCAATCGGCTTGGCCGCGGGGCTGGCGCTGACGCCGGGAGTGGCGCGGGCCGAGACGTTCATCAACATCCTCACCGGCGGCACCAGCGGTGTCTACTACCCCCTGGGCGTCGCCATGTCGAAAATCTATGGCGAGAAGATTCCGGGCGTGCGCGCCCAGGTGCAGTCGACGAAAGCATCGGTCGAGAACCTCAACCTGCTGCAGAAGGGCAAGGGCGAGATCGCGCTGGCGCTCGGCGACAGCGTCAAGCTGGCGTGGGAGGGTGATGCGGAAGCGGGCTTCAAGGAGAAGCTCGACAAGCTGCGCGGCATCGCCGGCGTCTACTCGAATTACATCCAGATCGTCGCGTCCAAGGAGAGCGGCATCAAGTCGTTCGCGGACATCAAGGGCAAGGGACTGTCAGTCGGCGCCCCCAAATCAGGCACCGAGCTCAATGCCCGCGCCATCTTCGCCGCCATGGGCATGAGCTATGCCGATCTGGGCAAGACAGAATACCTGCCGTTCGCGGAATCGGTCGAGCTGATCAAGAACCGGCAGCTCGACGCCACGCTGCAGTCCGCCGGTCTCGGCGTCGCCTCGATCCGCGATCTGGCGAGTTCGCTGCCAATCCAGGTCGTGGCTGTACCGGCGAGCGTCGCCGAAAAGCTCGGCGCTCCCTACGGCGCCGCCGAAATTCCGGCGAACACCTATGAGGGACAGACGGAAGCAGTGCCGACGCTGGCGGTGCGCAACATCCTCGTCACGCACGCCGACGTGCCCGAGGAGGTCGTCTACCAGATGACCAAGCAGCTGTTCGAGAACCTCGGCGACATGGTCGCGGCCCACAAGGCGGCAAAGGCGATCAAGCTCGAAACGGCGACGCAGGGCGTGCCGGTGCCGCTGCACCCGGGCGCTGAGCGCTACTTCAAGGAGAAAGGCATCCTGAAGTAACGGACTCCCGCGCGAGGCCGTGATCCGATCCGGCCTCGCGCGGGGCCTTCCTGCGTTCGCCGCTTGCCCGCCTAATCAACAAGGTCCGCGATGACCGCTTCACCCCCGCCGGCAGCCGAGCCACCACAACACGCCGCCGCCGCCGAAGACGCCGATCTCGGCCTGCACGATCCGCTTGCCAGGTCCTTCCCCGACACGCTCGAGGGAAAGCTGCTGTTCGTGATCGCGATCGTCTTCTCCCTCTTCCAGCTCGCGACCGCTGCGCATGTCGTCGACATGCCGAGCCAGCTCGTGCGGTCGTTCCATGTCGGATTCCTGATGCTGCTGGGCCTGCCGCTGCTGGCGGCCGCGCGCCATCGCCCGACGCTGGTGCATGCGGCCGCCTGGCTGCTCGGCCTCATCGGCTTCGCTGTCGCGATCTATCAGTGGTGGGAGTACAAGGCACTGATCCTGCGATCCGGCGACCCGACGACGCTCGACATCGCTGTCGGCTGTACGGCGCTGGCCGTACTGTTCATCGCGACCTGGCGGCTGATGGGCCCGGCGCTGCCTGTGCTCGCCGGGCTGTTCCTTGCCTACTGCCTGCTCGGCCATCTGCTGCCGGCGCCGCTCAACCACCGCGGTTACGACTTTACGCAGGTCATCGATCACATGGCCTTCGGCACCGAAGGCATCTACGGCATTCCGACGTACGTGTCCTCGACCTACATCTTCCTGTTCATCCTGTTCGGCGCCTATCTCGAACGTGCTGGCATGATCCAGCTCTTCACCGACGTGTCGCTTGGCCTGGTCGGCGCGTCGAAGGGCGGCGCGGCGAAAGTATCCGTCATCTCGTCGGGCATGATGGGAACGATTTCGGGGTCGGGCGTCGCCAATGTCGTCACGACCGGCCAGTTCACGATCCCACTGATGAAGCGCTTCGGTTATCGCGCGGCATTCGCCGGCGGTGTCGAGGCGACGGCCTCGATGGGCGGACAGATCATGCCGCCGGTCATGGGCGCGGTCGCCTTCATCATGGCCGAAACGCTGGACGTGCCCTATGCCGAGGTCGTCAAGGCCGCCGTCGTGCCGGCGATCCTCTACTTCGCCTCCGCGTTCTGGATGGTGCATCTGGAGGCAGGCAAGCGCAATCTTCTGGGCCTTTCGCGTGACGAACTGCCATCGGCCAAACGCGCGATCATCTCGCAGTGGTACCTCATCCTACCGCTGGCGACACTCGTCTACCTGCTGTTCTCCGGCTACACGCCGCTGTTCGCCGGCACCGTCGGCCTCGCCATGACGGTTTTGCTGATCCTGGGCGGATCGGCCGTGCTGGGATTGCCCGAAGGCGCCTTGCGCTATCTGTTCTGGATCGGCCTGGGCACCGTCGGCGCTGCGTTCTTCAAGTACGGCCTGGGCGTCGTCGGCCTTGCCATCCTGGCGCTCATCGCGATCAACATGACGATGCGCAAGGGCCGCGAGACGGTATGGAGCGCCATCGTCGGTCTGGCGGAAGGCGCCAAGACAGCGCTTTCGGTGGGTATCGCCTGCGCCATCGTCGGCATCATCATCGGCACCATGACGCTCACCGGGGCCGCAACGACGTTTGGCGGCTTCATTGTCTCGGTCGGCAAGGAGAGCCTGTTCCTCTCCCTCGTCCTGACGATGATCACCTGCATCATCCTGGGCATGGGTATCCCGACCATCCCCAACTACATCATCACGTCCTCGCTTGCAGGGCCGGCACTTCTCGCCCTCGGCGTGCCGCTGATCGTCTCCCACATGTTCGTGTTCTACTTCGGCATTCTCGCCGACCTGACGCCACCCGTCGCGCTCGCGTGCTTTGCCGCGGCACCGATCGCGCGCGAAACGGGCCTGCGAATATCCATCGAGGCGGTGAAGGTCGCCGCTGCTGGATTCGTCATCCCCTTCATGGCTGTCTACACGCCCGCCCTCATGCTGCAGGACGGTGGACCGCTGGCGCAGGCCTGGGGCTATCCGGCTGCGGTCGCCTACATCATCTTCAAGGTCGCGATCTCGATCGGGCTGTGGGGCGCTGCGGTGATCGGCTACCTCAAGCAGATGATGACGTGGGCCGAACGCATCCTGGCAGCAGTTGCAGCCATCACGCTTATAGCCGCGGTACCGCTCACCGATGAGATCGGCTTCATACTCGCGCTCGCCACCGTTGCGCTCCACATATATCGCGTCCGCAATCACTCACCTCAGCGCGCAAGCCGCTGACCGCAGAGCAGCGGAGCCGCGACGATGCCCATCTGTCTTGTTGCCGGCACCACGACGACTGTCGTCGCACTGCAAGCGTTCACGCTGGCCTGGACGCATTCGGTGGAACGCACCGGGTGGGAGGAAGACTGGCGCCTTGGTGATGGCAAACTCGTCCTGGTGGAAGGGCGCATAAAGGGTTCAGGCGCCGGCATGGAGCCGCCCGAGAACGCGCGGCTCGCGAACGGCTGGTGGGTTTATCCGGGGCGCGGCATGAGCGTTGAGCGCTTGCGGCTTGCCAACGCCGGCGGCGCGGCTGGACGCTGGCGCGTGTGTGCGGAGGGTTCGTGCCGGGAGATCGGCACGTCGCGCGATGCCCCGGACACGCTGGAGATTGCCCCGTGCGCTGCGCAGAAGGGCAGCTGAGCCTGCCAATCGAGGCTCGACAATCCTGCCCCCATCTCCCACAAAGCGCTGCATCACGACGCTCAACAGTGCCCCTGTCCGCACTCGCATCAGACACGGAAACGATATGTCCCGGCTCGACATCCACCAGTTCCCCTGCCTCTCCGACAATTTCGGCGTGCTCATCCACGACCCCCAGAGCGGCGCAACAGCATCCATCGATGCTCCGGAGGTCTATCCGATCGAGCGAGCGCTCGACGCGAAGGGGTGGAAGCTCACGCATATCCTGACGACGCATCATCACGCCGACCATACGCAAGGTAACGAGGAGCTGAAGGAGGCGACTGGCTGCACCATCGTCGGCCCGAAGGGCGAGGCGGCGAAAATCCCCGGCATCGATGTGGCCGTCGGCGATGGCGATCACTACCGCTTCGGCACGCTGGACCTGCGCATCATCGCAACACCGGGTCACACGCTCGGCCACATTGCCTACGTATGCGATACCGCTGGCGTCGCGTTCGTCGGCGACACTCTGTTCGCCATGGGCTGCGGACGCATCTTCGAAGGCACGCCCGAGCAAATGCACGCCTCGTTGCAGAAGCTTGCGGCGCTTCCCGGCGAAACGGCCGTCTACTGTGGCCACGAGTATACGCTGTCGAATGGCCGGTTCGCGCTCACCATCGAGCCGGACAACGCGACGCTGCAAAAGCGCGTCGCAGAGGTCGAAGTGGCGCGCAAGGCGGGCCGAGCAACGCTGCCCACGACCATCGCCGAGGAGCTTGCCACCAATCCGTTTCTGCGCGCTCACGTGCCGGCGATCCAGCAGCGCCTCGGCATGAGTGGCGCGCCGATCTGGCAGGTCTTCGCCGAGATCCGCGAGCGCAAGAACCGCGCGTGACGTTCGGTGGGAGATGCTGAGCTGAAGTGCCTGCGGTCCAGCGTGAAAGGCATGCTTCGAACAAGTAGCTCGATCGGGCCCATGTTTCCGCGAGCCACCAACGCGATCTAGCGGAGCTTACCTCGATGCACGACCTGACCGCCGACGACGTCATCGCGCTGCTGGGCCTCGCGCCGCACCCGGAGGGTGGCTTCTACCGCGAGACGTTCCGCGATGCGGCACCGGCAGGCGGCCGCGCCCATTCAACCGCGATCTACTTTCTGCTGCCGGAAGGCGTCACCTCGCGCTGGCATCGCGTCGACGCCGTCGAAGTCTGGCACTGGCATGCGGGCACACCCCTCGAGTTGCTGATCGCACCCAATTCCGACCAGGCCAACATCCTGACGCTGGGCAACACACTGGCCTCGGGCGCAAGGCCCCAGGCTGTGGTCCCGGCAGGGCACTGGCAGCAGGCGCGCAGCCTTGGCGCTTGGACGCTCGTCGGCTGCACCGTGGCACCGGGCTTCGAATTTACAGGCTTCGAAATGGCGCCGCCGGAGTTCGCGCCTGAGGTCGCGACGGTGACGCGAATCGGGCAACGAACATGAGCCCGCAAGGCATCTAGCCGTCCACCGCTTTTCCACCACTCACCACAGCACAAAAATCAACATAACGTGCTGTAGTATAATACTTTTCCACAATACACGCTGACCGATGCCGAGGTGCGCTTGCCGCTGCACCACGACTCATAAAGACTGCGCGCCCAATGCTCGAATGCGGCAAAGTGGGGGCCCAAGAGGATGAAGAGTAATTCAGGCGGCGCGCTGCTCAGCACGGTGTTCGTCGACTATGACAACATCTACCTGTCGCTGAAGCGTAAGAGCGAGGAAGCGGCCAAGCGCTTCGCCAAGGATGCCCCGCTCTGGATCGGCGAGCTGATGAGCGGGCGGCTCATCACGCCCACCAACGGCCCGTCACTCGACGTGCCGCGCCGCATCGTGATGAATCGCTGCTACGGAAACCCCGTGCCGCGGCGCAACTCGTCGGACAACTCCACCGACATGAACTCCTTCCCGTTCGTGCGCCATCACTTCCTGCGCGCGGGCTTCGAGGTCGTGGACTGCCCGCCGCTCACCGCGCAGCTCAAGAATTCCTCGGACATCCGCATGGTCATGGACGTCCGCGACTATCTCAATCACGACACGTACTTCGACGAGTTCGTCATCCTGTCGGGCGATGCCGACTTCACGCCCCTGCTGCACCGTCTGCGTGCGCATGCCCGGCGCACGGTCATCTTCGCCAACGACTACACGGCCGCGCCCTACACGGCGATCAGCGACGGTGAGGTGCGCGAAAGCGATCTCATTCAGCTGCTGCTCGACGGCAAGATGCTGACTGCGGAGGAGGCCAACAACGCGGCCTCTGCGCGGCCGGAGCTGCCAAGTCCCGCCGATCTCGAAGAGACACGCCGCGTGATCCTCAAGGAGGTGGCCGATGCGGTCCGCTCGGCCGGGCAGCCGGTGCCGCTGGAGGCACTTGCCGACCGTGCCGTTCTCAACATCGGGCACGAGCGTACCGTGGGCACCGCCTGGGGCGGCAGCGGCACGTTCCGCGATCTGCTGGCGAAGGGGCTTACCGGCGACCTGCAGATGAGCGACCAGGCGCCCTACTTCGTGTTCGACGCCTCGCGCCGCATCGCTGTCGAGGCACCGGCGCGAGCGGCGCTGCCGCCGGCAGCCGCCCGGACGGAACCGCGCGTGGAAGCTCGTGTCGAGAACCCGCAGCCGGTGCGAGACGAGCGCATCGAACCCCACTTCGACGTGCGCCCGGCGCCTGAGCCGCAGCGCGCAAGCGAACCGCTGGCGGCGCGCAACTCGGCTGCGGCCGAATATGCGGCGGCCCGTATGGGCCAGCCTCTGGCGGCGCGTGAACCGCAGCAGCATCAGCCGCAGCAGCGTCCGCTGCCCGAAGCCCCCGCTGCGCAAAGCGCACCCCCTGCGCCTCAGCCCGGCCCGGCCGCCTTCGGCCAGCAGCCGCCACCGCCGCGTGCGCCTGCACCACCGCCACCACGGGCCAATGCGCCTGCCGCTCCCGCACCGCGCGGAGCGCAGGAGAATGGCGCCACCACCATCCAGCGCTCGATTGCGCGCATCCACGACGCCTGCCAGGCGCCGCCGCTGTCGCCACCCGAATACCGCGCGCTGTTCGACGTGATGGCGGAAGAGATCACGCGCAACGGCTTTAACGGCACATCGACGCTCAACGCCATCGCCCAGCGCGCTGGCGAGATCGGCATCGACATGCGCCGCGACGACGTGCGGTTCGTCCTCGACGTGGTGAGCGAGCAGGACCCGTGGTTCGAGCAGGGCGCCTCACAACGCCTGTTCGCTGGCCGCTTCCGCAACTTCGTCGTTGCGCGCTGCCGCAGCCAGGGCCTCAGCCTATCGGCCGAGGAGCTGGACCTCATCGATGCATGGTTCGCCGGCGGCGCAACTCAGCCCGCAGCGCAGCGGCCCGCACAGCGCGCGCAGGCGACCGGGTCGGGCGACTCCTATGCCCCGGCCGGTGAGCAGCCGGGTTGGACCAACGCCGCAGCCGACATGGGGCACGGTGGCGGCCAGGGCCGTGCCGACACGCGCTTTGCCGCCGACGACATGGGCGGCGACGAGCTGCCGCGCATCGTCCGCCGCGGCCGGTAGGCTGCGACCAGCAAAGCGACGATCATGAAACGACGCCCCGGAGTGATCCGGGGCGTTTTCGTGATTGCAACAGCCATTCTACGTCGGAATGAGTGCCGGCGCTCCGTGCGCCCACGCTGCCCCTCCCCCCAAAACGCGATGCGGGCCGGCATTTCTGCCGGCCCGCAGCTTTTGCATCCATCGCTCGTGATTACGAGAAGAACTGGCCGCCGTTGGCCGATATCGTCGAGCCGGTGATGAAGCCCGCCTCGTCGGAGGCGAGGAACACGACGCAGCGCGCGATTTCCTCCGGCTCGCCGAGGCGGCCCACGGGGATTTGCGGCAGGATCGCCTTCTCCAGAACGCCAGGGTCGATCGCCTTGACCATCTCGGTCGCGATATAGCCCGGGCAGATCGCGTTGACGGTGATGCCCGCACGCGCACCTTCCTGAGCCAGCGCACGCGTGAAGCCGATGTCACCCGACTTGGCAGATGAATAGTTCACCTGCCCCATCTGTCCCTTCTGGCCGTTCACCGACGAGATGTTGATCACGCGGCCGAACTTGCGCGCGCGCATGCCCTCCCACACGGGCCGGGTCATGTTGAACAGGCCATTGAGGTTGGTGCCGATGACCTCGTCCCACTGCTGCTTGGTCATCTTATGGAACATGCCGTCGCGCGTGATGCCGGCGTTGTTTACCAGCACGTCGACGGGGCCCAGATCCTTCTCGACGCGCGCGACACCAGCGGCGCACTGGTCGTAGTCGGCGACCGACCACTTGTAGACCGGAATGCCGGTCTCCGCCTGGAACTGCTGGGCGGCGGCGTCGTTGCCCGCATAGTTGGCGGCGACGCGGTAGCCCTTCTGCTTCAGCATGACCGAGATCGCGTGACCAATGCCGCGCGTTCCTCCGGTGACGATGGCAACTCGTGCCATGGGTATTTCCTCCTTGGATATCTGCTGATTTGGCCGGAAGCAGCCCGTCAAATGGCTGCCTGGGCGGATTTAGAATGGCGGGTTGGTGGGGGCAGGCTTGAGCAAGCTGCGGCGCCCGGACACGAGGCCCGGGCGCCAGAACGTTATCAGTCGCGCTCGACGCAAAGGGCGACGCCCATGCCGCCGCCGATGCACAGCGTGGCAAGGCCCTTCTTGGCGTCACGGCGCTGCATTTCGTAAAGCAGCGTCGTCAGCACGCGGGCGCCCGACGCACCAATCGGATGGCCGATGGCGATGGCGCCGCCGTTGACGTTGACCTTGTCGGTATCCCAGCCCAGGCCCTTGTTGACGGCGCACGCCTGCGCCGCAAACGCCTCGTTGGCCTCGACCAGATCGAGGTCCTCCTTCTTCCAGCCAGCGCGCTCCAGCGCCTTCTTCGACGCCGGGATCGGACCCGTGCCCATGATCGAGGGATCGACACCGGCGTGGGCCCAGGAGGCGATGCGGGCGAGCGGCTTGATGCCGCGCTTCTTGGCCTCGGCGGCCGACATCAGCACAACCACGGCGGCGCCGTCGTTGATGCCCGAAGCGTTGCCGGCGGTGACCGTGCCTTCCTTTGGATCGAATGCCGCACGAAGCTTGGCGAGGCTGTCGACCGTCACGCCGTCCTTGATGTACTCGTCCTCGGAGACAACGGTGTCACCCTTCTTGGACTTGATGGTGACCGGCGCGATCTCGTCCTTGAACTTGCCGGCCTTGCGCGCAGCCTCCGCCTTGTTCTGCGATGCGGTGGCGAACTTGTCCTGCTCGTCGCGCGTGATCTGGTACTGGCGCGCGACGTTCTCGGCGGTAACGCCCATGTGGTAGTTGTTGAAGGCGTCCATCAGGCCGTCGCGCAGCATGGTGTCGAGGACCTTGAGGTCGCCCATCTTCGTGCCGTTGCGCAGATGCGCGACGTGCGGCGACTGGCTCATGCTCTCCTGACCACCCGCCACGACGATGCGCGACGAGCCGTCCAGGATCTGCTGCATGCCCAGCGCGACCGCGCGCAGGCCCGAGCCGCACAGCTGGTTCATTCCCCATGCGGGGCTGTCGACGGGGATACCGGCGGCGATGGCTGCCTGGCGGGCCGGGTTCTGGCCGGTATTGGCGGTCAAGATCTGGCCGAGGATGACCTCATCGACATCGCCCGGCTCGATGCCCGCGCGCTTCAAGGCAGCCTGGATGGCGATCTTGCCCAGCTCGTGCGCCGGCAGTCCTGACAGGGCGCCGTTGAACGAACCGACCGGCGTGCGCGCGGCGCTGGCGATGACGATGGTCTCGTTGTCGTTGCTCATGCTGAAGATTCTCCCTGGGGAAATCGAGGCTTAGGTGTGCCGTTCGCGTGGCGGCCCGGTTCGTTGCAGGCATCCGAGTAAAGCAGCCGTCGAATGGAGGCGGGCCCCGCCGGCAGCCTCCCGCGCTGGCCGGGCCGGCCGCACAGTAGCAGCACGTTGAGTTTGATCGCAATTCAGACATGTGGTGGAGGCAATTGCCCGAAACGGCGTCACAAACGGCTTCCGCACGGCACCGCGGCGTGTTACGCTTTCGCGGCGCACAATTGCAAGTATTCACTCAAGACCGGACGTCATGTCGATGTTGAACAAGACTGAAGGGCAGCCCGAGAAACGCGAGGCGGTCGTCATTAAGAAGTACGCCAATCGGCGGCTCTACAATACCGAGACGAGTACCTACGTGACCCTTGAGGACCTCGCACAGATGGTGCGGTCCGACCGCGACTTCGTCGTGTACGACGCGAAGACTGGCGACGATCTCACCCATTCGGTGCTTACACAGATCATCGTCGAGCAGGAAAGCCGCGAGGGTGGCCAGACACTTCTGCCCATACCCTTCCTGCGCCAGCTGATCCGCTTCTACGACGACTCGATCGGCCGCATGGTTCCGGGCTACCTGCAGTTCAGTCTCGAGACTCTGGCCAAGGAGCAGGAAAAATTCCGCGCCCAGTTCGCCAATGCGTTTGGCAATCCGGCCGCCGCGTTCGAGGCCTATCAGGAGCAGGCCCGCAAGAACATGGCGATGTTCGAGAAGGCCATGACCATGTGGTCGCCATTCGGCGCGCTTCCGGGAGCCATGCGCCCCCCGACGTCGCCGGCGGACAGCGGATCACCCGCGGCGCCTGCATCGAGTTCGGAAAACGTGGCGTCCAACGAGCTGCGTGAACTCAAGGCGCAGCTCGCCCAGATGCAGCAGAAGATCGAGCGGCTGACCGATAACAGCTGACCAGCGGCTGCCTTCAGCGATACCGGATAATTGTTGGGAGCGCGCCGCGCGTGCGTTCTCTCGCCTGCCGCGCTTCAACGCGTCTTCGGTCAGTCGACGTAATCCTCGGCGGGGATCGGCATGCCGTAAAGGAAGCCCTGCAGGTAGTCGATGCCAGCGTCGGCGAGCGCAGCCGCGGTCTCCTGGTCGGCTACCCACTCGGCCACGGTCTTCATGCCGAAGGTAGCCGCGATCTCGACCATGGTGCGAATGAAGACCTGGTCGGAATTGTCGCTGAGCAGGTTCTTGACGAACGCGCCGTCTATCTTGAGCAGGTCGACGGCAAGCCGCTTCAGGTTCTTGAAGGACGTGTAGCCAGCACCGAAATCGTCGATGGCCACGCGGCAGCCCATCTCCTTCAGGCTGTCGACGAAGTGCGCCGATTGATCGATGTCGTGGATCGCAGCGGTCTCGGTGATCTCGATGACCAGACGCTGGCACAGCGAGCGGTCCGAACGAGTGAGTTCGCGGATGCTCGCCATCCAATCCGCATCGCTGGCGGTCAGGCTGGAAACGTTGAGCGACAGCTGGAGCGACGGATGCCGCTTCAGCAGACCAATGGCGAGTTCCAGAGTGCGCGTATCGATAAGTCGCGCCATTCCCAGCTGCTCGGCAACGGGAATGAAGTCGCCCGCAGGTGCGATCGTGCCGTCTGCACGCTTCATGCGCAGCAGGCATTCGTAAAGCGCCGCTTCACCCGTCTTGGCATCGACGATCGGCTGAAGCACCAGCTTCATGCGGTCGTCT
Source organism: Hyphomicrobiaceae bacterium (assembly GCA_050250815.1). Taxonomy (GTDB): domain Bacteria; phylum Pseudomonadota; class Alphaproteobacteria; order Rhizobiales; family Hyphomicrobiaceae; genus JAEUMD01. The sequence continues at coordinate 12,977 of JBFWNY010000025.1, read as the reverse complement.
TCTAGTGCGGAGACCACCTCGTCCGCCACCGAGATCGAGCGCAGGCGCATCGTCTCCCGGGTCGGGCTCGGCTCGTAGGCCATGAAGCAATCGAAGCGCTTGGCGCGCGCCCGGTCGAGTGCCTGCAGCGCGGCGTTGAGGGCGTTATGAACGTTGGCCGCCTGCTCGGGGATGAGCACGCCGCCAATCGAGATCGTCGCGGTGAGCGGACAGGCCGTCGTGCGAATGGAAGCGCCGCGCACGGCCCGCATGAAGCGATCGGCGGCGATGCGCATGGCGCCCGGACCGCAATCGTTGAGGATCACGCCGAACTTGTTGGACGAGTAGCGACCCAGCGTGTCGCCAGCCCTGAGCTTGTCCTTGATGAGACGACCGACCGCGGCGATCACTTCGTCGCCGACATCGAAGCCGAATGTCTCGTTCACCACCGACAGGCTGTTGATCGAGATCATCAGGAACGCAGAGGTCGACTGGTTGCGCGTCGAGCGTGCAATCACAGCGCCCAGCGCCTCCGTCAGGCGAATGCGATTGAGCTGGCCAGTCAACTCGTCGTGATCGGAGCGGAACAGCGTGCGCTGCTCCTCGAGGTAACGGTCGGAGACCATGCGGATGACACCCCGCGCACGGACCGGCTTGCCGTCGGGTCCCGGCCACACGCGGCCATTATCCTCGACCCAGACCGAAGTCTGGTCGCGGCGGCCGCCGGGCTGAAAGCGGTACTGCACTCGATAGGGAACCCCCCGTTCGACCTCGTCGGAGATGCGCTCGGAGATGGATTCGATGCGGCGCGCGGCGTGCTCGGCGGCGATCAGGGACTGAAAGGCGGTGCCGGTGGCGATCTCGCGAGTTTCGGCGACGCGCAGCACCGAGAGCGCGTTGCTCTCCCATTCGATGCGGTCGGTGACGAGATCCCAGATGTAGGCCGTCTCGTCGATGCTCGAAAGGATGCCGACGAGGTCGAGAACGTCCGCCTCCACAGGCGGATTACCGAGCCCCGTGTCGTCCGCCGGACGGTCGTCCGGGAGATCATTCGTGAGCTGATGCTGAGACACGCCAGATGGGTTCCCGTTGCCCGCGAGCAGTATGACCCGCCAAGACACGCGTCCGGGGGCGATCGAAATGCAGTCTCGCGATCCATAAAGCTAGATGCAATTCGTTACCAAGCATTGAAGCGGTGGCACTGACTGCAGACGAAGTTGGGACCCTCCCAATGCAGTGCGGCGGCCCGAGGGCCGCCGCATCAAAGCTCGCAAATGGCACGGTAGCAGCGCGGTCAGTTGTCCAGACCGCCGAACCCGATGTCGCGGCGCGCCACACGGATGCCGATCGTGTACCCGGCCACCACGTCGATGAGGGTGGCGACCATGATCATAAAGAACACCGAAGTGAAGGCGGGATCGAACAGCAGGAACTCCACGAGGCAGGCGATGAAGACCAGCATGGAGAAGCCATGATCGAGCAGCGACGCGGTCGAGGTGTACGTCGCTTTCAGGATCTCGGCGAACAGCAGCAGGAAGGTCACCAGCAGGATCAGGTCGCCCCAGGTGAAGCTCCACGACGCGGCACCGCGCACTGAGGGCACGGAGAAGATCACGCGGCGCAGGACCGCGTCTGCTCCCTCGGCGCCGCCCAATAGCACGACGACGTTGTAGAAGATGAACGCTACGAACATCAGCGGAATCGCGCGGATCGACATGGGTACTCCCTCGTTGCGCTCGCCAGACGGCGCCTTGCGAGACCATCCTCACGCGCACTGTGGCGATTTCAAAGCTGTATGCCGGCGCCGCCTATGCGGGCCGTGCGCCGTTTACGCGTCCTCCTGCGGCTCCAGGATCTGCCGGCCGCGATACTTGCCGGTCTTGAGGTCGATATGGTGCGGCCGACGGCGCTCACCCGAATCCTTGTCCTCGATGTAAGCGGGGGCCGACAGTGCGTCGTGCGAGCGGCGCTGGCCGCGCTTCATGCCGGAGACTTTCTTCCTGGGGACGGCCATCTTGGGGCTCCATACGAGATGTGCGCCGCGGCATAGCGCTTGGGAGCGGGGCTCCCCGTCGCGAAGGCCGTGCGAGTTTATACCTAAGGTTCCAAGCACTTGCGCTGGCGCTTGCTGGCGCTGCCAAAGCGCGGGGAACGGCTTGGGCGCCTTATACTGGCAAACGACAGCCCTGAACAGTCCCCGCCCTTATCTGCCGGGCCCGATACAGGCCACCTGGGGCCCGATGCCGCGCGCCCGAGCCTGGATCAGCCGGGCGAGCCGGCGCATGCCCGGGCCCGGGCGGCCCGCGACGCGCGTGAGCGGACTGGGAAGTGCCACCGCCAGCAGAGCCGCCTGCGCCGCGCTCAGGCGGGCCGCGCTCGTGCCGAAGTGATGGCGCGCCGCCGCCTCGATGCCGAACACGCCGGGGCCCCACTCTGCGACGTTGAGGTAGACCTCCAGAATGCGGTGCTTCGGCCAGAGTACCTCGATGGCGAGCGTGAGTGGCACCTCCAGTGCCTTGCGCAAGTAGCTCTTCGATGGCCACAGGAACATGTTCTTGGCCACCTGCATTGTGATGGTGCTGGCGCCGCGGGGCACGCCGTCGCGCGCCCGCTCGATGGCCGCGATGATCTCGGCCGGATCGATGCCCCAGTGGCGGCAGAATCGGCCATCCTCCGACGCCACGACAGCGCGCACGGCTTCGCGCGAAATCTGATCGAGCCCGACCCACTTGTGCTCGATCTCCGCGCCGCCCGCCCACCGGATGGCCATGAGCGCGGAGCCTGGCGGATCGACAAACCGAAACAGCAGGATGAGGGCGAGCATGACCGCACCCCAAGCGGCGAAGGCCATAAGTGAGAAACGTAACGCCCGTTGCGCCATTCCGCGCCAGTCGGTGCCATGGCTTGGCCGCGGCTCACCGCGCGTCTCGGTGTCGACCGCGCCGCCGCCCGCTTGCCGCTCAAGATAGGGGCCGGCGAGTGGATCAACCCCAAGTGCGGCACTTTCGGCGCCCGACATCAGCCGGACGTGGGCGGGCACGCCCTCCACCACACCTGTCAGGTCGTCGTGCGGCTGCTGGGACGGCAGATCGTCCGCCGCCGGCGCCGCCTGGGCCACCACCGCCGGACCGCCGCTGACAACCTCGGCGTGTTGCGCATCCATGTCCGGCCCACAAACCTCGGGCCCGCAAGCCTCCGGATCGGCGAGCCCCACAAAGTCGACCACCGCCGGACTGACCGCGATCGGCCCCCGAGCGCGCGCCACGGCCTCCATGGCGGAGGGCGGATGGACGACCGATCCCGCAGTACCCTGCATGAGGCGTGCGGCACGCGGCGCGTAATCCTGCGGCGGGAACGCCAGCAGAAGGTTGTGCACCAGCGAAAGGCTTGCCGCCTCCACCACAGGCGGCGCCGGCAGCGCGGCGTCCAGCGCCACCTCCACGCCCGGTTGTCCCGGGGCAGAGGCACCGCTTGCGGTTTCCTCGTCCATGTGATTTTCCCTCTCGGGTAACACGGCCGGCCCCGCGAGCCCCATGCGTAGCGCGACAGCCGCCGCGTCACGCTTCTTGCCTGCATTCGATCGTCGTTCTAAGGCGTTGATGACCTTTTCGCAAAAGCTTGCCGGACATGCGGCGCGTGTCGAGGCGCGGCTCGCACAGCTGCTCGACGCTCAATCGGCCGGCTCGGCGCGTTTGCAGGCGGCTATGCGGCATGCGGTACTTGGAGGCGGCAAGCGCTTCCGCCCGTTCCTCGTGCTTGAAAGCGCCGCCGTGTTCGGTCTGCGGCCCGACGATGCCATCGATGCTGCCGCGGCGGTCGAATGCGTGCACTGCTACTCGCTTGTGCACGACGACCTGCCCGCCATGGACAACGATGAAATGCGCCGTGGACAACCCACGGTCTGGCGCGCGTTCGACGAGTGGACCGCCATCCTCGCGGGCGATGCGCTGCTGACGCTGGCCTTCGATGTCCTCGCTCGCCCCTCGACCCACCCCGACGCGGAGGTACGCGTTGCGCTCGCCGCCGCGCTCGCTGCAGCGTCGGGCGGCACGGGCATGGTCGGCGGTCAGGCACTCGACCTCGAAGCGGAGAAGCAAGCTGGAGCGCAAACCGCCTCTCTCGACACAATCCGCCGCATGCAGGCGATGAAGACAGGCGCGTTGATCCGCTTCTCGGCTCAGGCCGGCGCCGTCCTCGCCAAGGCCTCCGAAGACGATAACACCCGGCTCACGCGGTACGGCGAGGTGATCGGGTTTGCATTCCAGATCGCCGACGACCTGCTCGATGCCGAAGGCGACGCCAGCGAGGTGGGCAAGGCGGTGGCCAAGGATGCCGCCGCCGGCAAAGCGACGCTCGTTGGCCTTATGGGCGCCGATGCCGCTCGCCGCCGATTGAGGGAACTCGAAACCGAGGCCATAGCGCCGCTTGAACCTTTCGGCCCAGCGGCGCACATGCTGCGCGAAGCGGCGCGCTTCGTGGTCAACCGCCGGAGCTGACGCCCCGGCTCGGCGCGGGCTCCGTGAGCGAGCCTATGATGAACCCCAGCAGCGACAAGCCAATGGCACCGAAGCCGATGATCGGCGCCGAGAGGCCGTCGAGCCCCAGCGCCGACTTTACTGGCGGCAGTCCGGCAAGCGCTGAGAAGCCGAGCAGCAGTGCCAGCAGCGCGCCGCGACGGGTCGCGCGCGGCCAATAGATGCCGCCGGCCAGCAGCACGATGCCCGAGCAGAAGTAGATCGACCCCGAGACGGCGAGGTAGTCCCAAACGTCCTCGCCGCCTTCGTAGATGAGCCCCCAGTAGACCTCGTAGAGCGCGATGAGCACGATCCCTATGCGCGTCCACAGCATTTGCGCGCGCGTGTCGTCCGTGCGGCCGGTCAGCGGTCCAAGCACATCGCGCGCGATAATCGACGACCAGCAGAACAGGTAGCTGTCCTGCGTCGACATGAAGGAGGCGAACATCGCGATGGCAAGGAACCCGACGAAAACGGCTGGCAGCGCCTGTCCGAGCATGACCGGTGTCGCCACCAGGTCCCGATCACTGCCGTAGCCGGCGAGCAGGGCGGCCTCGGCGATGCCGCCGCGCGCAAACCAGGCCAGAGCGATGACGCCCAACAGAGCCGGCAGCACCATGCGGCCCATGAAGATGACCGAGGCGATGAGATAGGCGCGCTTGACGTCGGCTTCTCTGCGGATGCACAGAGCACGCGTCAGCGCCGTCGGCCAGATCGCCGACGAGACCACGCCGGCCACCAGCACCATCCAGAGAACGTAGCTGAGACCGAAGTTCTCGTTGGCGATGGGGTCAAACCCGGCACGGCCCTTCTCTCTCGCCACCGCCGCCACCACCTCGCTCATCGGCACGACCGACAGCAGCATTGCAATGGCCAGAACCACACCGAAGACGAGCAGCACGAACTGGAACACGTCGGTCGCAACGACGGAGCGCATCCCGCCATAGCCCGTGTAGACGACCGCGATCGAAACCAGCACGACCATGAGGATCGCCACCCCGGTGGAACCCGCCTCGACACCGAGCAGCGCGATCATGAACAGTGATGCGACCTTGAGGAACAGCCCCATGTTGAGGATGCCGCCCGCGGCCATGACGAGAGCGCCCAGGATGCGAACATCGCGCCCATAGCGCTGGCCGTAGTATTCAGGAAGCGTCAACACGCCGGTGCGGCGGATCGGCCCGACGACGAAGCCTGTCAATCCCACGACGAGACAGCCGACGAGCGCGGCGGCTCCGATGTGGAAGGCGGAGAAGCCTTCGTTGAACCCCTTCTGCGCGTTGTAGGCGATCGTTATGAGGCCGATCTCGGTCGCGCCGAGCGTGGCGATGGCCCGCCACAGGCCAAGATCGCGCCCCGACACATAGAACTCGGCGAGATCGCCCGCGGACTCGCCTTCCTGGGCCTTCGCCTTGTGCACGACGAAGACGAGCATGGCGAAGTACGCTGCCGAGAAAACCGCCAGCGAGGCGATCAGTGTCGTGCCCACGCGGTGCTCCCTCTTGCCCGTCCGCGCGAGGAGCCTAACGGGCGACGCCGCACCTGGCATGCGAATTCCGCAACCGTGGTTATGAGCTGCGAGCAGCGTCCAACAAAAAAGTCCCGCGCGGCCGAAGCCTCGCGGGACCAGCAAGCCAAAGCCGCGTGAGCAGCTTCAGAACTTGTAGTTTATGCCGAAGCGCACGTTGTGCATCGTGTTGTCGAAGTTCGCCGTCGCCGGGCCCGCCGCATCGACGCCGGTGATGCGAGTGTCCGCAAGGTCGATGTACAGATACTCGGCCTTGGCGGTCCAATTGTTGGAGAGAGCCCATTCCAGGCCGCCGCCCAGCACATATCCGGTCGCCGTGTCCGAGCCCGTGATACTCGTGCCCGCGGCGCTCACCAGCGCATAGTCCATGTCGGCAAACGCGACACCGCCGGTCACGTAGAACAGCCAGCGGTCGTAGGCGAGGCCGGCGCGGCCGCGGATCGTGGACAGCCAGTTGAGCTCGCTCGACGCCGCCGCCGGCACGCCGGCTGGCTGGATCAAGCCCGTGGTAGAGTCGCCGACATCGCCACCGTGCAGATCGGCCTCGATGCCCAGCACGATGTTGCCGAATTGGGCGTTGTAGCCGAGCTGACCGCCGAGCAGCCAACCGTCCGGGTCGATGGCCGAGAGCGCGCCGGATGCGGCACCGCCATTGACGATGACCGGATCGTTATCGCTCCAGGTGTATCCGCCGCTGAGACCGGCATAGAAGCCGCGCCAAGCGAACAGTCGCGCCGGCTCGGCATACTCTTCAACCGGCGGCGGAGCTGGACGATAGCCGCCCAGATCAGCGGCCGAAGCGGATGTCGCCGCAGCCAACGCGACGGCGGAAGCGGCCATCGCAGCCGTGCAGCCACAAGTAATGTGATAGCGCATGAAGTTCCCCTCTGTGCACTTGAGTGCTGCGTAGGGAACGCATCGAATGCGGCAAGGTTCCGGCAGTCATAAGGCGATTGTGCATCGCAGCCATGTGCCGCACGCTTATGCTCGGCTGCGCTATTCAGCCACGTCCACGCGGCGGCCGAAGCGACGCGCGATATAGTCTTCGACGATCGATTTGAACTCACCGGCAATGTTCGGGCCGCGCAGGGTCATCGCCTTTTCGCCATCGATGAACACGGGTGCAGCAGGCTGCTCGCCGGTGCCGGGCAGCGAGATGCCGATATCGGCGTGCTTGGATTCGCCCGGTCCGTTCACGATGCAGCCCATCACGGCGAGCGTCATCGTCTCCACACCCGGATAAACGCGACGCCATTCCGGCATGCGCTCGCGGATCATCGTCTCGACATCACGCGCGAGTTCCTGGAACACGGTCGACGTCGTGCGCCCGCAGCCCGGACACGCGGCCACGATCGGCACGAACGACCTCAGTCCCATCGTCTGCAGAATTTCCTGCGCGACCTTGACTTCCAGCGTCCGGTCGCCGCCAGGCTCCGGCGTCAGCGAGACACGGATCGTATCGCCGATGCCTTGCTGCAGGAGCACGGCCATTGCCGCCGTTGAGGCAACAATGCCCTTGGAACCCATGCCGGCTTCGGTCAGCCCAAGATGCAGCGCATAGCGCGAACGGCCAGCGAGCTGCGTATAGACGGCGATGAGGTCCTGCACGGCCGAAACCTTCGCAGAGATAACGATGCGTTCTGCACCGAGCCCCATCTCCTCGGCGCGCGCCGCCGAAAGCAATGCTGATTGCACGATGGCTTCGTGCATCACGGCCCTGGCGTCGCGCGGCGCGGCGCTGTTGGCGTTCTCGTCCATGAGATGCGTCAGCAGCTCCTGGTCGAGAGATCCCCAGTTGACACCGATGCGTACCGGCTTAGCACGCGCCGCCGCCATCTCGATGATGGCACCGAATTGCCTATCGCGCTTGGCCTTGAAGCCCACGTTGCCAGGGTTGATGCGCCACTTGTCGAGTGCGTCGGCGGCGGCGGGATTATCGGCTAGCAGCTTGTGTCCGATGTAATGGAAGTCGCCCACGAGCGGCACGCTGACACCCAACGCACGCAGGCGGTCGCGGATATGCGGCACCGCCTTGGCGGCCTCGTCGCGATCTACTGTGATGCGGACGAGTTCGGAGCCTGCGCGCGCGAGCGCAGCGACCTGTTTCACAGTAGCGGCGATGTCGGCGGTGTCGGTGTTGGTCATCGACTGTACGACGATCGCCTGACCGCCGCCGACAACCACGTCTCCGATGCGCACACCGACACTGTGCCGGCGCGGCGCGATGAGTTCGCTTCCCTGACTCGTGGTCGTCATGTCTGCTCCGTGTCGCCGGCGCTCGCGAGCCTGTGGCGGAAGGACCTATGCTCTGCCGATCGCAGCGCTGCCGGCCCCACCTGCATAGATCGTCGGCGGGCGGGCGAAAAGGCCGCTCAACCCGCGGAGGTGTCAGCGACCCTGCGACACGCTCGCGTAGATCAGTGACACGAGAGCCAGCAGCGCCAGCACAGCCACGATCGCAGGCCCGCCTGGCGCGTCTGTCCGCGACGAAAGCCACAGCCCGGCGACGACGCCCAGTCCCGCTATGGCAGCCGACCACACCACCATGCGCTCGGGCGTCGAGGCCAGCGGACGGGCGGCCGCAGCCGGAACGATGAGGAACGCGATGACGAGGAGGATGCCCAGGATCTTGATGGCGACCGCGATGGTGATTGCCAACAGCAGCATGAAGACGGCGCGCACGCGGCGCCCGGGCACGCCTTCGGCGAGCGCCAGCTCCTCGTTGACCGCAAGGCGCAGCATGGACGGCCAAACCCACCAGAGCGCCGCGAGCACGACGGCGCCGCCTCCGTAGATCCAGGCAAGGTCTGTCGAGTTCACGGCGAAGATGTCGCCGAACAGATAGCTCATCAGGTCGACCGACGGGCCTGCCAGCAAGGCCGTGGCGATCACGCCGGCCGACAGCGAGCCGTGGTGCAGCAGACCCAGCACGGAATCGAGCGGCAGCAAGCGCTGCTCCGAGAGCAGAAGGATCAACAGCGCGGCGAGAACGGCAACCAGCAGGACCGAAATCGTGAGGTTCGACCCCAACGCCATCGACAGGGCCACGCCGAGCAGGCTCGCCTGCGCCATCGTCTCGCCGAAGTAGGCCATGCGCTGCCACACGACCAACGCGCCGAGAGGCGCCGCGACGATGGCAAGGCCGAGCGCCGCGGCGAGCGCTCTCAGGAGGAACGGCTCGATCATGTCAGGCGTCGCTTTCGCTGCGACCACCACCACCTTCGCGTGGCGGCGGGGCAATCTTGCGCGACGCGGGTGCGCGGGTGACGAGCGGGGCCCCCGCCAGGTCGTGCGCATGATCGTGGTGGTGCTCGTATACGGCAATGGCGCGTGACTCCGCACGGCCAAACAGCCGCTCGTATTCGGGATGCCGTGCAACCGTCGTGGGAACGCCAGAACAGCACACATGCCGGTTGAGGCAGATGACGCGGTCGCTCGCCGCCATGACGACGTGCAGGTCGTGGGAAACGAGCAGAACGGCGAATCCGCGCTCCGCGCGCAGGCGACCGATCAACGCGTAAAGCTCGGCCTCGCCGGTCTGGTCGACGCCGCGCACGGGCTCATCGAGCACCAGGAGCTGGGGACGGCGGAGCAGTGCGCGAGCCAGGAACACCCGTTGCATCTCGCCGCCCGAAAGGCTGCTCAATGCCGTATCCATGACCAGCGAGGCGCCGACGTCCGACAGCACTGAAGCGACGCCGGCGCGGTCGGTCTGTGTGCCCAGCGCCAGGAAACGGGCGACCGACATCGGCAATGCGCGATCCATATCGAGCCGCTGGGGTACATAGCCGACCACGAGGCCGGGGCGGCGCTCGAGCCGTCCGTCGTCGGGCCGTTCGAGCCCCAGCATGACGCGCACGAGCGTTGTCTTGCCGGCGCCGTTGGGGCCGATCAGGGTGACGATCTCGCCGGGACATATGTCCAGATCGACACCGTCCAGGATGACGCGGCCGCCACGCCGCACGCGCACGCCGCGTGCCGAGACCAGTGCCGCGGGATCGGGACGGGCATGCTCCCCGTGACCGCAGGAGGCGTGCGCGCTGTCCCCGTGACCACCACAACAGCCGTCCTGCGCTACCGGCGCGCTGGCGTTGGCTTCGGCGCGGGCCTGCATCAGGCTTCCCCATCGCGCGGCCGGGCATCCCGGCACTGCGCGCATATGCCCGAGACCTCGACGAACTTCACCTTGGGCTCGAAGCCGACTTCTCGCGCGGTGTCGTTGATCAGGTCGAAGACCGGTTGGGCCGCCACCTCCGATACCCCCCCGCAGCGTTCGCAGGCCAGGAATACGGGCCGTCCCTTAGTGGCATGCTCATGCCGGCGGCACGCAAAGTAGGCGTTTTTGCTCTCGAGGCGGTGGATCACACCGGCATCGATCAGCGCGTCGATCGACCGGTAGACCGAGATAGGCGCCAGACGCATGCCCTTGTTGGAAAGGCGCTCCAGAATGTCGTAGGCGCCAATGGCCCCGTTGGTCGAGGCGATTTCGGTGAACACGTGCTCGCGCAGCTCGGTGAAGCGCAAGTTGCGCTCGGAGAAAATGGACCGCGCCCGATCGACTGTATCGGAAACGCGCTCGCCGCTGACCTTCTCGCGCTTGGAAGCAGCGAACCTGTTGGGAAGTTTCGACATCTACGGGGGTTGGCCCTGGCTGAGTAGTCAGCGGATCATATCACGGCCGTCATGAGCGGGCGAACCCGCCAGATCGGCCATCACCGTGTTGCACTGACACCTCAGATCACGCACGACTTTCAGGAACCCGCGCTGAAGAAGCGGTGGTTCGCCTTGGATTGCCACAATCGCGGGAAATAGTCAGGGCTCTCGCGCTTCCGCTTCCGCCGTGCCCTAGGGACGGTCGGAAAGCATATGCGTCCCCGAGATAGCGTTGTCGGTCAGGAAATTCGCGCGGAGCCGTTTCCCGCCATGAAGGACGTTTCGGCCTATATCGTCGCCGCCCGCAGGACTGCGTTGGGGCGTATCGGCGGCTTGCACCGGGCGCGGCGCATCGATGCGCTCGCTGCCCCGATTGTGCGCGCCGTGCTCGATGACGCCAGCATAGCTGCGGGCGATGTCGACGAAATCATCATCGGTAACGCCAGCGAAGGCGGCAATCCGGCGCGGCTCATCGCGCTCGCGGCCGGCCTGCCCGATCGCGTGGCCGCCCAGACCATTGACCGCCAATGCGGCTCGGGGCTCGACGCCATCATCGCCGCCGTCCGCTCGATCGACGCCGGCGCCGCCGATATCATCGTCGCCGGCGGCGCTGATTCGCTGTCCACCGCTCCCTGGCGCGTTGCGCGGCCCATGAGCCCTTACCAGACCCCCCACTTCCTCCGGCTGGAACCCGAAAGCGCAACGGCGGATGGCAACGCCGCCCCGTTCGAGGCGTCCGAGGCGCTAGCGCGGCGGCACGGTATCGGCCGTGATCGGCAGGACAGCTGGGCGATCGACAGCTTCGCCCGCGCCGGAGCTGCCCGCGATGCCCGCCGCTTCGTCAAGGAGATCGTGGCGCTGCGCTCCAACGCCGAGGAGGCGCGCGACCAGAGTGCCGTGTCGCCTGACACGGAGGACATCGTCGGCGAGATGCCCTTCCTTCCCGAGGACGGCACGATCACGCCCGCCAACACTTCCACCATGCACGACGGCGCGGCAATGGTCGTCGTCGTGTCGGAGCGCTCGTGGCAGGCACTCGGCCGCCCGCCCGCTCTTCGCCTCGTCCAGACAGGCGTATGCGGCGTATCTCCTGCCTCGGAGGCTTCGGCCCCCATCGCGGCCATGCAGGCCCTCTATGGCAGGCTCAACGGCCTCAACCCCAAGGACATCGGCGTCGTCGAGATGTCAGAGGCCTCTGCCGCACAGGCCGTGGCGCTGATCGATACGATCGGCCTGGACCCCGCCATCGTCAATCCGGCAGGCGGCGCCATTTCCCGCGGACACCCGTTCGGCGCAGCCGGAGCCGTGCTCGTCGTCCGCCTGTTCACCGCCATGATCCGTGAGGCGGAAAGCGCTGCCGCGCCGCGCCTTGGCGTCGCGACGCTCGGCACCATCGGCGGCATCGGGCTCGCCGCCCTGTTCGAGCGGACCTGACCCGGTTCGCTCCGGGCGCACACCCCAGCCTCGCGCTGCGACAGATCGCACGCCGGGCTACCAAATTTTGAGCGGCACGCCATGTGCATCGCTCGTTTTGGGCCGGCAATCGAGATAGAATGACGGCGATTTGCGGCCGGCGCATTGCCAATTTGTAACGGGCTTCGTTGCGGTGACCGTGGCCGAATGGCCAATCTATGCCGCAATCGTGGCGCGTTAATCACGCCCGGTGTGGCCAAGTGGGCGCGCGATTCGCTCCGTCTGGTTTGGAGCAGATCGGGTGCGCCCGACGCAGGCACTGGTTTTGCCCGCCACGAGGCGGCGGGCGCGGGAGGCTGATCTATGGAAGCGGCACCCTCCGTGCCATTCAGCGGGCTGCTGCCCGACTTCTCGCAATGGACGCTCGATCACTGGATCGGCTTCGCCATCCTGTGGGTGGTGTTGTTCGCCATTGCCGCCTTCGTCGCCAAGGTATGGCGCCGCGCCGCGACAACCTTGGAAGACACCGTCTTCTCAAACTGGCGGCTTGCGCTGCTGGGCGCCACCGGCGTCGTACTGTCGATCGCGTCCGGCTGGACGACGTGGGACGGCATGCGCAACTTCACCGGTGAGCCGGCGCTGTCGTTCATGATTACGTTCGGCATCCAGGGCGTGATGCTGATCGTGGCTTGGCTGATCGGCGAGAGCTTCGCCACCGGCATGAGCCACCGGAGCGGTTCGGGCGCAGGCGGATGGGATCTCATCGTCACGGCCCTGTTCGGCATTCTCGCGCTCATCGCCGCCATGCTCTGGTTCGGCCAGGCCAAGGGCGACGACGCGGTCGCCGCCGCCAACTGGTTCAATTCGGAGACGGCGCGCACGATCAAGAA
>JBFWNY010000024.1:0-62156 GCA_050250815.1 Hyphomicrobiaceae bacterium | reverse complement strand
CGGCCAATGGCAGGCACTATGTGGCCGGCCTCTATGGCGAGGACGGCCTCACTGCGATCGACCTTTGGCAAGACCCGCCTGCACCTCGGCGGATCATGGCGGGGTACGGTCGCGGCGAAGAGAAGCTTCCGGTCTACAAGATGCCGCATCTGGAAGGCTGGGCGCTCGCCAGTGACCGCTTTGTCCTGCCTGCCGTCGGGCGGCACGAAGTCCTTTGGGTCGATGGCGCGTCGTTCAAGGAGGTCGGTCGGACGAAAGTTCATGGCCAACCGGTCTTTGCCGTGGCGAGGCCCGATGGCCGTCATGTCTGGGTCAATTTCGCGCATCCGCTGAACGACACCATACAGGTTGTCGACACGCTGACCGGCCAGGTCGTCCGCGAGTGGAAGCCCGGACCAGCCGTACTGCACATGGAGTTCACACCGCGCGGACACGAAGTGTGGGTGTCGGTGCGCGATGCGAATGTCGTGCAGGTCTACGACGCCCATACTTTTGCGCTGAAAGCAGAACTCCCCGCTCGCAGTCCGAGCGGAATATTCCTTTCCGCCCGCGCGCACAGGACCGGGCTTTGATCATGACGACCGCCGCGCCAGTCCTCACAGCCGCAAGTGACTCGACAGAGGTCCGCCTTCTGGAGGACTTCCAGCGAGACTTTCCGCTGGAGCCGCGGCCTTTCGCTGCAATTGCCCAATCGTTGGGGATTGCCGAGGCTTCAGTGATCGTGCGGCTGGAGACCATGCAGCATGCCGGGCTGATAGCGCGCGTCGGTGGCGTTGTGCGGCCCAACACGGTCGGGGCGAGCACCCTCGCCGCGGTTGCTGCGCCGGCGCTCTCGGTCGATGCCGTCGCAGACGTTCTCGCGCAGTTTCCCGGGATCAATCACATCTACATGCGCGAGAATGCTCTAAATCTGTGGTTCGTCGTGACCGGGCCCGACACGGACCACGTCGCCACGACGCTTCTTGCGATCGAGCACCAGACCGGATTGCGGGTGTTCGACCTGAGGCTGGAGCGCGCCTATCACATTGATCTTGGCTTCTCGCTCATCGGCCGCGAACGGCGCCACGGGGCGACCTCGTCCCGTCAGACCGATCATGATTTTGCGTTGGAGCCACGCGATCGAGCTCTCGTGCAGGTCCTGACAGAAGGCTTGCCGCTGGTGCCGCGACCCTTCAAGGATGTTGCCGATCGCATTGGTCTCACCGAGGCGGCGGTGATTGCGCGGCTTCGCGCACTGACCGCTGCGGGTATTGTCCCGCGGATCGGCGTCATCGTGCGGCATCGCGCGCTCGGCTGGCGATCCAATGCGATGGTCGTGTGGGACGTTGCGCCTGATGACGTCGACCGGATTGGTGCGGCATTGGCCGAGGAACCGGGCATCACTCTGTGCTACCGGCGCACCCGATATGCACGTGGCTGGCCATACAATCTTTACTGCATGGTGCACGCGCGCACGCGCGAGCAGGCGCTCGATACGGTGGTCGCGGCATCGGAAGCCGCGGAGCTGGGAGGCCGGCCCCGGCGCATTCTATTCTCGCTCAAGTGCTACAAACAGACGGGCGCACTTGTCGCCCGGCAGGGGACGAACTGATGCGGCGAGCCTCGCAAACGGCGCACCTGGACGACATCGATCGCGTGCTCATCAATCGCCTGCAGGATGGCATACCTCTGACGGCGCAGCCGTTCGCGGCGCTGGCGGACGAGTTGGGCCAGGAGGAGATGCAACTGATTTTGCGTATCGACAGTCTTGTCGCATCGGGTGTGTTGACGCGCTTCGGGCCGTTCTTCGATGCGGCAGCCATCGGGGGCGCATTCTGCCTGTGTGCGATGGCGGTTCCGAGGGAGCGGTTCGACGACGTCGCCGGCATCGTCAATTCCTATGACGCGGTGGCCCACAACTACGAACGCGATCATTCGCTAAACATGTGGTTCGTGCTGGCGACCGAGACCGTCGACGGCATAACGAAGGCCGCTGATGCGATTGAAGCGGCAACCGGGCTTGCCGTGCTGCGGCTTCCCAAGCTCGAAGAGTACTTCGTCGGGTTCAGGGTCGCCGCATGACATTGCTCGAAGCCCAAGACCGCAGGCTCATCGAAGCGACGCAGCGTGGCTTGCCATTGGTGCCGCGGCCGTTCGCCAAGCTTGCGGTATTGCTCGGCATGAGCGAGGCAGATGTCATTTCGCGCCTGGAGCGCATGCAGGAGCTGGGTGTTGTACGCAGAATTGCTGCGGCGCCCAATCACTACGCGCTCGGCATGACCGCCAACGGGATGACCGTCTGGGATGTCGAGGACAGGGGCGTCTCCGACCTGGGCCACAGAATAGGGGCACTCGATTTCGTGACCCATTGCTATCGCAGGCCACGCGCCCTGCCGTCCTGGCCCTACAACCTGTTTGCAATGGTTCACGGCACGTGCCGCGGCGAGGTCGAAGACAAGCGCGCCACTATAGCGCGCCTTCTCGGCGGCGCATGTCGCCGGTCCGACATCCTCTATTCCACGCGCATTCTCAAGAAGACCGGTCTGCGCCTCACAAGCAACGGAGGCTGAGGACACCATGTTCCGACTTTCTCACTATATGCAACAGATCATGGCGCCGACGCCGGTACGCAAACGCAGCGCCACGCCCCGCCCCGTCGTGATTTGGAACCTGACCCGGCGCTGCAATCTCAAGTGCCGGCACTGCTACTCCGTTTCCTCCGATCATCACTTCCCCGGCGAGTTGACGACCGAGGAAGCCATGCGCGTGCTCGATGACCTTGCCGCCTTCAAGGTGCCCGCATTGATTCTCTCGGGTGGCGAGCC
Source organism: Hyphomicrobiaceae bacterium (assembly GCA_050250815.1). GTDB lineage: Bacteria > Pseudomonadota > Alphaproteobacteria > Rhizobiales > Hyphomicrobiaceae > JAEUMD01. Next base: position 59,352 of record JBFWNY010000024.1, on the reverse strand, counting down.
GCTGTCGCGTGCCGACACGCTCGATATCGCACGCCGCTCGAAGGAGTACGGGCTCTACACCGCACTCTCCACGAACGGCACGGTGATCGCCGGAGACATGGCCCGACGCGTCGCCGACATAGGCTTCGACTACGTCGGGATCAGCCTCGATGGAATCGGCGCAACCAACGACTGGTTCCGTGGCCGTGACGGTGCTTTTGCGGATGCGCTTGCTGGCGTCAGGGCGTGCCGCAAGCTCGGCATCAAGGTGGGCCTGCGCTTTACCATGACCAGCGACAATGCCGGCCAGCTTCCCGACCTGCTGTCGTTGGCGGAGGCCGAAGGCGTCGAGAAGTTCTACCTTTCGCATCTCGTCTATGCCGGCCGCGGCAACAAGCACCGCACGGATGACGTGGCCTGGCCGCTCACACGCGCGGCAATGGATCTGCTCATCGATAAGGCCTGGAGCGCTGTCGTCAGCGGACGTGACTTCGATATCGTGACGGGCAACAACGATGCCGACGCGGTCTACTTCCTGATGTGGGCGCGGGACCGGTTTCCGAATGACAGTGTCGAGCATGTGCGGGAGCATCTGGAGGCATGGGGCGGAAATTCGTCCGGTCTTGGTGTGGCCAACATCGACACACAAGGCGTGGTGCATCCTGATACCTACTGGTCGGGATACGCCATCGACAGCGTTCGCAATCGTCCATTCAGCGCGATCTGGCAGGACGAATCCGATCCGATACTGTCCGCGCTGCGCTTGCGGCCGCGCCCGCTGAAGGGTCGATGCGGCGCATGCGCATCGAAGGCGGTATGCGGCGGAAATACGCGCATTCGTGCGCTGCAGTTGACCGGCGACCCGTGGGAGGCCGATCCGGCCTGCTATCTCAGTGATGCGGAGATCGGGCTGTCCGATGGTTCAGCCTTGCCGGCTCGCCCCGACGTCACGCCATTCCGAGGGCAACGCCATGATCCTGCGCATCGCTACGCTTAGCTTGACGGTCACGGTGGCGTCGGCGGCCGTGGCGCAGCCGATCACCGTTGAAAATGTCTACGCTCAGTATTGCGCTTCGTGTCATGGCGTCGACCGCCTCGGCGGTACGGGTCCGGCTCTCATCCCCGAAACGCTTGCCCGTACGAAAGCCGACGCTATTGCGGCCACGATCGCGAACGGCCGACCATCGACGCAGATGCCCGCCTTCGGGACCATCTTGAAGGCCGACCAGATCGCGGCCCTCACGGCGCATCTCAATACGCCGCTTGCCGTCGCACCGGCTTGGACGGCGAAAGACATCGACGCCAGCCGGACGACAAGCGCCGGTTACGATCCAGCGGTCGCACCTGTCTTCAGGTCGGATCCGATGAACCTGTTCCTGGTCGTCGAGACCGGGGACCATCATGTCTCGGTGCTCGACGGCGACACGTTTGAGCGGTTGGATCGATTTGCAACGCCGTTTGCTGTGCACGGCGGACCCAAGTTCACGCCCGACGGTCGCTTCGTCTTCATCATGTCGCGCGACGGCTGGGTGCAGAAGTACGACATCTGGTCTCTCAAGGAAGTGGCGCGCATCCGCGCAGGGCTCAACTCCCGCAATATCGCGATCTCCGCCGACGGGAAGTGGCTAGCCGTCGCCAATTATCTACCGCGGACACTCACTATACTTGCGACCAACGACCTTTCCGTCGCGCGAATTTTCGACGTTGCCGACCGGCAGGGTACTTCGTCGCGCGTGTCGGCCGTCTATCAGGCGCCAAACCGGAACAGCTTTGTCCTGGCGCTCAAGGATGTCGCCGAAATCTGGGAAATCGCAACCGACCCCGCAGCCGCTCCGGTTCACGATGGCTTCGTGCACAGCCACGAGGTCGGCATGGTGGAAGGTCTTGCTTCGTCGAGCGGGCTGTTCGCGCGCCGTCGTATTCTCCTGGGCCAGCCGATCGACGATTTCTTCTTCGATCCCGACTATCGCAATCTGATTGGTGCATCACGCGCCGGCGACAAGGGTGTCGTGGTCAATCTGACCGTAGGGCGCGAGATCGCAGAATTGCCATTGCCGGGCATGCCGCACCTGGGTTCGGGCATCAGTTGGATGCGCGAGGGACGGCGCGTGATGGCGACACCCCATCTCCGGGAAGGCAAGCTAAGTGTCATCAGCGTCGACGACTGGTCGCTTGTCGGCACGATCAAGACGGAAGGTCCCGGGTTCTTCATGCGCTCCCATGAGACCAGTCCCTATGTGTGGGCGGACGTGTTTTTCGGGCCGCACAAGGATGCGATCCACGTGATCGACAAGGCTACGCTGGCCATCGTCAAAACCTTGCGGCCGGTTCCCGGCAAGACCGTCGCCCATGTCGAGTTCGACAGATACGGCAAATACGCGCTCGTTTCGGTCTGGGAGGATGATGGCGCCGTAATAGTCTACGATGCGAAGACACTCGAGGAGGTGCGGCGCATCCCGATGCGCAAGCCGTCGGGCAAGTACAACATATGGAACAAAATCACCTTTTCAGAAGGCACGAGTCATTGATGGGGCGCCTCGCGGCGACACGCGCGTCGAGTTCAGCTCGCTACGTCACGACGCGGAAAAGATCCCGGCACTGAGATTGCTCACTTCATAGCGCATTGCACAAAAATTCATGCATTGCGTCCAGAGGCCCGCGGGGACGGAATAAGAAATATCATTCAGAACAACTAGTTGATGGTCCGACTAGGTTGGCACGTCGCTTGCTATTCTTGTTGCGTTGCGACAATTGCGCAGTCCCGTGCTGCGTAGGGCCAGCGCTGGTCCGCAACTAGGCAACGTCGCCTCTAACCAGGATCGAGTTCTTTGAACTCGGCTTCCCGAGCGGTCGCGTCACGCGCGCGTCTCGGAGAGAGGTGGGCAACGTGGACCTATTGCATTCAACGACCGGAACCGTAGCGGCACGACCTGCCGGTTCGCGAAGACTCGTCCGGCTTCCTCGATCGATGTGAGCCGGTTGTGATGAACCAGCACATCGCACTTGTCGGTGACGAGATCGCTCCCGAGTACGCGCCGAGCATAGCCGGGGCACTGCCGTCGCCCGAGCGAACAGCACCCATCGTGATAATCGGCGGCGGACCCGTGGGCATACGCGCCGCTCAGGAACTGTCCCGCCTGGGACGCGATTGCATCGTGCTCAATGCCGAGCGCTGGCTGCCCTACAACCGCGTCAAGCTTTCGACGCTGCTGGCGGGTGACGTGCAGATCGGCCAGGTGATGCAGCCGCTCGGCTTCCCCGGTCCTGGGCGCGTGCTGCTTTACTCCGATCAGAGCGTGGTCGACGTCGACAGGAGCGCCCGCAACGTCACGATCTCGTCCGGTCGCAAATTCGACTACAGCTCATTGGTGTTCTGCACCGGCTCACGCGCGCATGTGCCGCCCATACCCGGCCGCGAGCGCGCGGGCGTCTTTACCTTCAGGAGCGCCGACGACGTCGAGAAGCTCACTGCAAGAGCGCTTCGCTCGCGCCGCACCGTTGTTGTCGGAGGCGGGCTTCTGGGTCTCGAGGCAGCCCGCGGGATGTCCAACCGCGGCATTGAAACCTGGGTTGTCGAGCACAGCCCGCATCTCATGCCACGGCAACTCGACGGGCGAGCTGGCCGCAGCCTGGCCGATAGCATCGAAAGGATGGGTGTGCATGTGCGCACCAATGCCAGCGTCGCCTCCATCGATGGCACAGACCGCGTCGAGGGGATCACGCTGAAAGACGGGTCGCAGCTCCCATGCGACACGGTGATCATCTGCACGGGTATACGCGCCAATATCGAGCTGGCGCGCGAGATTGGGCTCCCGGTCGGGCTCGGGATCAAGGTCGACGCGCAAATGCGTACTTCCGATCCGCACATCTACGCCGCCGGCGAATGCGCGGAGTTCGATGGCAACGTATACGGCGTCATCGGGCCCGGGTTCGAACAAGCGCTGGTGGCCGCAAGTCACATCGCAGGGCAAGCGCGCATCTACGGTGGCTCGGTCGCTTCGACCAAGCTGAAGGTCGTCGGCGTCGACGTGTTCAGCATGGGTGACGTTGAGCAGATCGACCAGCGGAGCGACGTCCGGCGATTGAGCTTTGAGGACGCGGACGCTGGCATCTACCGCTGCATCGTCCTCAAGCGCTCGCGACTGGTCGGCGCAATGGCGGTCGGCGACTGGCCCGAGATCAACCGAATCCAGCAAGCCGTCGGCGCCGAAACGATACTCTATCCCTGGGATCTGTTCCGGTTCCGGCGGACGGGCAGGGTCTGGCCAGCGCGTGCGCCCACCTCAGTCCGGGATTGGCCGCGCATGGCCACGGTGTGCAACTGCACCGGTGTGACGCGGGGACAGATCGGCGACGCGATAGCTCTCGGCGCCGGGACACTGGACGATGTCAAACGCGACACAGGCGCTTCGACGGTCTGCGGCTCGTGCCGCGTCAACATCGAACAGTTGCTCGGCGCACCCGCTAAGCGGGAGCCGGTGCCCAAGCGGGGTCTTCTGCTGGCTCTGTCCGGCATCGCCGCACTGCTCGCGACTATAGTGCTCTTGCTGCCCCGCTTCCCGCTGGCCGGATCGATCGCTGACGTGGGGTTGCCGGAACGCCTGTGGCTGGATGGCTATTGGAAGCAGGTCAGCGGCTACACGCTATTGGCCCTCGCCGTGATCGCCGCTGTTCTGTCCCTGCGCAAGCGCGTGAAGCCGTTCCGGATCGGCAACTATGACGTCTGGCGCATCGTTCATGCGGCAGTCGGCGCTGGCGCGGTGATCGCCCTGGCAGCTCATTCGGGCTTCCGGCTCGGCGCCAATCTCAACTTCTGGCTCATCGCAAGCTTCCTGCTGCTGATGCTGAGCGGTGCGGCGACCGCACTCGTCACGGCGAACGAGCATCGCCTGGATCAGGAACCGGCGGTCCGGCTCAAGTCGATCGGCTTCTGGCTGCATCTCATCGCGTTCTGGCCGCTGCCGCTCCTGCTCGCGGTGCACGTGCTCAGCGTCTACTTCTACTGACGGGGGTGTGGTGGGAACGACGCCGAAACTCTGGACAGCTTGGGCGCTAGCCACTTTCGCAGGTGGTGCGGTGCTTCTCGCAGGCATGATCTACGGCGGCACCAGCCGAGCGAACCTTCTGATCGGCAAGACCACCAGCGGGCATCATCAGATCGAACTCGCCTGCAACGCCTGCCACACCGAGCCTTTCGCCAGCAAGGAAGCGATTCAGAACGCCTGCGTGGGCTGCCACGGCGAAGATCTCAAGACGTCCAAGGACAGCCATCCGAAGAAGAAGTTCACCGATCCACGCAACGCCGACCGCCTCGAGAAGCTCGCGGCAACCCAATGCGTCACCTGTCATACGGAGCACAGGCCGGAGATTACCCATGCAATGGGAGTGACCCTGCCCACCGACTATTGCGCGCTCTGCCACCAGAAGATCGGCGACGAGCGCCCCTCGCACAAGGCGCTCTCGTATTCCACGTGCGCCGATGCCGGGTGCCACAACTATCACGACAACCGCGCTCTCTATGAAGACTTCCTCGAAAAGCACACAGAGGGGAAGGACGTCGCGGACAAGGCCGTCGTTCCACTGAAGGCGGAACCTCCCGCGATCGCGTCCGAACGTGTTGCAATAGCGGCGGCATCCGCCGCCGACGCACCCCAGGTTCACTCCGGTGAAGCAAGCATAGCGCGCGACTGGCTGGCGACGGCCCATGCCAAGGGTGGCGTCAATTGCTCAGGCTGCCATGCTCCCGGTGCCAAGGGCGCGGCGGCGATCGAGGCGCAGTGGATCGCCAAGCCCGACCACACCGCGTGTGCCAAATGCCATGGCCTGGAGGTGAAGACGTTTTCTCAGGGACGGCACGGGATGCGCCTCGCCAAGGGGATGCTCTCTGAGACGGGCGGTCTGTTCGGGTTGTTCAGGGATAAGCCGCTATCGCCGATGCGCCCCGAGCTTGCGCGCCTGCCGATGTCGTCGAAGGCGGCCGGCAAGGAACTGAGCTGCACGACTTGCCATGGTGCGCACGCGTTCGACACCGCGCAGGCCGAAGTCAGCGCATGCATGTCCTGCCACGATGACAGGCACACCAAAGCCTACATCGGGTCGCCGCATCACAAATTGTTCGAAGGCGAGCGCGCCGGCAGCGCTGCGAAGGGCACCGGCGTCTCGTGCGCCACCTGTCACATGCCCCGCCAGACGCACGAGGATCCCGAAACCTACGAGGAGCGGCTCCTCGTCAACCACAATCAGAACGACAATCTCAGGCCCAACGAGAAGATGATCCGTTCGGTCTGCATGAACTGTCATGGACTTGAATTCTCGATCGATGCGCTGGCCGACGTCGCATTGATCGGCAGCAACTTCACCGGACGCCCCTCCGTTCGCATCAAGAGTATCGAGTGGGTCAGGAACCGCCTGAAAGCGCGTGAGGGGAAAGAAAAGGCCAACGACAAAGCGACGGCGGAACCTGGGTGATGCGTTGAATGCAGGCCAATGAAGGAGTGGATCATGAAGAATTCTCGCCTAGCCGGAATTGCAGTCCTATCGAGCTTCGGCGTTGCGGCCGTTGGCGCGGTCGCGACGGCCAAGGGGCTCGAGTACCAAGCCGTCGCCGACATGCTTCATGCCGTGATGGAGTCGGACCGCACGGTCTATACGCGCAAGGTCGTGAACCGCCTGGCCGTCAAGGAAAAGGTCATCAAGGCCAGCGAGCACCACGAGGATGAGAAGACGCTGCCTCTGCCCGCACAGATGTTCCGCTTCGGTGCGGAGATGGTGGCCGAGAAAACGGACAAGTTCAGCTACTCGCTTCTCTCGATGTGGCCCATCAACAAGCAGAACGCGCCACGCACAGAGGTCGAGAAGAAGGGGCTCGAGTTCGTGGCGTCGCAGAAGGGTCAGAACTTCTATGGCGAAGAGACGCTCGGAGGGAGGAAGTACTTCACCGCCGTTTACGCGGACACGGCCGTAGCGCCGGCCTGTGTCAGCTGCCACAACGAGCACAAAGACACACCGCGCAAGGACTTCAAGATGGGTGACGTCATGGGTGGCGTCGTCATCCGCATCCCCATGGCCGAATGATGTCGGCGGGTATCAGATCAGACGCTTTCAGGAGATGGCGCACATGACACCAGAACAAGTAAAGCTCGTCCAGGAGAGCTTCAAGAAAGTAGAGCCTATCGCCGACAAGGCCGCCGACCTGTTCTACGGCCGGCTCTTTGAAATCGCGCCGCAGGTGCGGCCGCTATTTCCCAACGACCTGTCGGAGCAGAAGACGAAGCTGATGAGCATGATCGGCACGGCGGTCAACAACCTCCACCAAGTCGAGAAGATCATTCCCGCTGTGCAGGAGCTCGGGCGCAAGCACGTGGGCTACGGCGTGACGGCCGAGCAGTACAAGCCGGTCGGCGAAGCCTTGATCTGGACGCTGGACAAGGGGCTTGGCGACGCGTTCACGCCGGAGGTCAAGACGGCATGGGTGACGACCTACCAGACCCTGGAGAAAGTCATGACCGATGCTGCCAGCACGGTGGCGCCACCACCGGCGGTGAAGGAGAAGAAGGGGCTGTTCGCGCGCATGTTCGGCTGACTGGCCTAGCACTCGACCCTATCTCCGCGCGGCCTCATGAGTCCGCGCGGAGATACGATAGAGGTGAGTGGTTGGCGGCTATCGCCCGATTTCGCTTCCGTCTTGCCGCCGCGCTGGCTGCGGGTTCGATGACCTGGCGGGGGTTCAAAGTCCCGCTTCGGACAGGCTCGGATGATCGGCCGGCCGGGTGCCTAGTGGCCAGAAGAACTTCCGCTCACTCTCGCGAATCGGCAAGTCGTTGATGCTCGCAATGCGGCGGCACATCAGGCCGCGCTCGTCGAACTCCCAGTTCTCGTTGCCGTAGGCGCGGAACCAGTTGCCCGCATCGTCATGGAATTCGTAGGCAAACCTAACGGCGATGCGATTGCCGGCGCTTGCCCAGATCTCCTTGATCAGCCGGTAGTCGAGTTCCCTCGTCCATTTCCTGACGAGGAACTGGCGAATATCTGCGCGACCTTTCAGAAATTCCGAGCGGTTCCGCCACACGCTGTCTTCCGTGTAGGCAAGGACCACCCTATCGGGATCGCGCGAGTTCCAGGCGTCTTCCGCCATACGGGCCTTTTGGGCTGCCGTCTCGGGCGTGAATGGTGGAAATGGAGGTCGTGACATTCGTCGCACCTTCTGCGGGGCAGCTGGCGGGCCGGAACGTCGTGTTCCGGCCGGTCGCCGTGCCCGCCGCGCTCACCAGGCCTTGTAGGGCAGGAACTTGCCGCTCATCTTGACCTCGATGCGGTCGCCTTTGGGGTTGGGGATCTTTTCGACGTACATCTCGAAGTCGATGGCGCTCATGATCCCGTCGCCGCCCTTTTCCTGGATCAACTCCTTCAGTGTCTCGCCGTAGACGCCCACGATCTCATAGAGACGATAGATGCACGGATCGGTCGGCACCGTCTGCGCAAACATCTTGGTTGGAAATTCGGCGAGCACTGGGCCGGCCTCCTGCGGGAGGCCGAGATAGGTCGCGAGCTTGTCAGCCTTGTCCCGTGGCATCGAATTCATGCCCAGACAGGCAGATGTGACGAAGACTTCCGACATGCCGATCTCGTCGGCCATCTTCTTCCATGTGACGCCGGTTTGCTTCTTCTTCGCCAGGATCATTTCGCGCACTTCAGCTTTGTCCATGGTCGTGCCTCCTTCACAGATCGTTTCACTCATTTGGAATCCCGGGTTTGTCATCTGGTGACGGATACGAGTTTCGGCCGTGTCGAGAGTCGCTCCTTGTCGTCAGGTTCCTTCTGGCCCGGTCGCACCGTGAGTGGGGGCTGACCCGATCCCTCGCGACCATGGGAACCCGAAAGCTCCTTGGAGCGACGCGCCAGGAACTCCACGAGGTGGTTGCGGATCTTGTAGTAGGCCTGATCGTGGATGATCTCGGCGCGCTGTCGTGGCCGCGGGATATCGACGACGACGCTTTCAGCGACGCGCGCATAGGGCCCGTTGGTCATGAGAAGAATGCGATCGGACAGCAGGATCGCTTCGTCGACGTCGTGCGTGATCATGAAGACCGTCTGCTCGGTCGCCGACCAGATGCGGATCAATTCGTCCTGAATGGTTCCACGGGTCAAGGCATCGAGTGCGCCGAAGGGCTCGTCGAGGAGCAGGAGCTGCGGCTGGATAGCGAAGGCACGCGCGATAGAGACTCGCTGGCGCATGCCGCCGGACAGTTGCGCGGGCTTGCGAAGTTCCGCGCCTCCCGTCAGCCCGACCATGTGCAGATACTTTTCCGAGTGTTCGACCACCTGTTCGCGGGACCATTCGGGGTGACGCGCGCGGACGCCGAACATCACGTTCTTGAGCGCCGACAGCCACGGCAGAAGCGAGTAGTTCTGAAACACCACGCCGCGTTCTAGGCTCGGGCCGGAAATCTCCTTGCCGCCCATGATAATGCCGCCCTCGGTCGGCGCGTCGAGGCCCGCCAATATGTTCATGATCGTCGACTTGCCGCATCCCGAATGTCCGATGATGCAAACGAACTCTCCCTTCTCGATCGAGAAGTTCGCATCTTCGAAGACCGTCAGCGGCTCGCCGCCTTTCGGCGCGGGGTAGCGTCTGGTCAATCCGGTGACTTCTATGAATGGTCTTGTCACGGGTAAGCTCACTTTCGTTTCCTGGCGCCGCTATTCCTGGAACTGGACCGAACGCTGGACAAAGGCGAAAGCCGCATCGAGCAACATGCCGACGATCCCGATCATGAGGATCGAGAAGATCACGCTGTTGAGATCGAGGTTATTCCACTCGTTCCAGACGTAGTAGCCGATGCCCGTTCCACCCACGAGCATCTCCGCTGCCACGATGACGAGCCACGCAATGCCTATCGAGATGCGCATACCCGTCAGGATCGTCGGCGCTGCCGCCGGCAGGATGACTTGGAATGCGGTACGCAGCGCCCCCAGCTCATGCGTCTTTGCGACGTTGATCCAGTCTCTGCGCACGTTGGCGACGCCGAACGCGGTATTGATGAGCATCGGCCAGATCGAGCAGATGAAGATCACGAAGATCGCCGAGGCCTGGCTGTCCTTGATGACGAACAGGGCAAGCGGCATCCAGGCGAGGGGAGAAATGGGGCGCAGCACCTGTATGAACGGGTCCAGCGCCTTGTAGAACAGCGGCGACATGCCGATCAGGAATCCGATAGGGATCGCGATCAACGCCGCGAGGAAGTAGCCCGTCAGGACGCGATAGAGGGAGTAGGCGAGCTGGATGCCGATGCCCTTGTCGTTGGGGCCGTTGTCATAGAACGGGTTGGAAAGTTCTTCGATGGCCTTGTCGAGGATCTGCGAGGGCGGCGGCACGCGCGCCTGTGGGGAGCCGCCGCCGGTGAGCATCTCGTATTCGCTGAGCTGGCCCGCGTTCTTGGCGTTGGGAATGGCAAATTCCCAAACGCCGAGAAATGCGAACAGCAGCACGAACGAAAGGAGAAGCGCTTTGACCCGCTCGGGCAGATCGAAGGTCATGACGCCCGCCCGATCTTGAAGCTCTTGGCATACTCGTCGGCCTTCTCGGGATCGAAGACCTTGCCCATGATCGTGTAGCTCGCATAGGTCTTGTCGGGCACGGGCATGCCGAGGTCCTTCATGATCTTACCGCAGTCCGCGGTGAGGTAGACCTGCTCGGCGATCGACTTGTAGTCGACCTCACCCTTGATGTAGCCCCAGCGCTTCATCTGTGTGAGGATCCAAACGCCCATCGAATGCCAGGGGAATGGATCGAAGTCGATGCGATCGGGAACGTCCTTGACGTTGCCGAGACCGTCGGCGAACCGGCCCGTCAGTACCTGCTCGATGACGGGCACCGGCTGATTGAGATAGTTTGCCGGCGCGATCGCAGCCGAGATCTCCTTGCGGTTCTCTTTCTTGCTTGCGTACTGCGTGCCGTCGACGAGCGCCTTCAGCAGGTTGCCGTACGTGTTGGGCAGCGTGTCGGCGAACTCCTTGGAGCATGCGAACGCGCAGCACGGGTGCCCCTGCCAGATGTCCTTTGTCAGGATGTGGATGAAGCCGACCTTCTCCCATACGGCGCGCTGGTTGAAGGGGTCCGGCGACAGATAGCCGTCGAGGTTGCCTGCACGCAAATTGGCGACCATCTCGGGCGGTGGAACGACGCGGATCTGGATGTCCTGGTCAGGATCGAGCCCGGCTTCAGCGACGTAGTAGCGAAGCAGGAAGTTGTGCATCGAGTATTCGAACGGCACGCCGAATTTGAACCCCTTCCACATCTTGGGGTCGTTCTTATCCTTGTGGTCGGTATGGAGGACGATCGCCTGGCCGTTGATGTTCTCGACTGCTGGCATCAGGAACGGCGTCGCGGTGGAGCCAGCGCCAACCGTTATGGCGAGCGGCATCGGCGTCAGCATGTGCGAGGCGTCGTATTCCTTGTTGAGCGACTTGTCGCGCGCCACGGCCCAGCCAGCGGTCTTGATGACGTCGACGTCGAGGCCGTACTTCTCATAAAAGCCAAGTGGCTTGGCCATGATGATCGGTGTCGCGCACGTGATGGGCACGAAGCCGACCTTCAGTTTGGATTTTTCGGGCTTGCCGAGCGTGTCGGAAATCGCCGCCTTGGCTGCATCCATCGGGAACGCGCTGGCGATTGCGGCCGCCAGCGTCGATCCGCCGAGCATCTTGGCGAAGGCGCGCCGGGAAAATTCGCTATGGCCGAAGATGGATCGGACCACAGCGCTCTCAACGGCCCGCGCCATGAGGTCTTCGCTGGACGGCACCTCGCCTTCTGCCGAATTGTCGAGATGGTGCAGATGCTGATGTCTGTCTCCCGCCGAGCAACTTGTGCATGTACAGGCTGCTCCATGGCGGAGATCGGTATCGCCGTCATACGGGTTGCCAAGGCTCTTGCTGACCATCTCTTCGGCCCTCCTGTTGCGCATTGCGGGTCCGGGTCGTTCCGGGGCGTCAATGCTTCCGCAACAGGCGTGCCAAGAGGCATGCCGATGAAAATACCGCAATTTCAATAAGTTATTCTATCCGTTGTCGCATCGAGCGTTATGCGATCGAATAATTTATGAAGACTCGCGTCAGCGATTATTGTGTTTAATACTTCGCAGACCGGTTGTCAGCGATCTGCTGCGACCGCCAGAGCGGAAGGAGCGACGATGAACGATGCTTCGGTCTTGGTGCGTAGCGGGAAGGGGTGCAGCTCGCTCGCGGACGAGGCATCACCGCTCATCCTGGATTGCTTTGTCGGAGCGCCGCTGCCGCAGATAGTTATCGCGCCGGTCGAGAACCGCATCGTCGCCGCGAACCCCTCTGCGTTGCGGCTATTCGGGATCTCGCAGAACGACTTCGGCCGCCGGACCGCCACGTCGCTCTTTGGCTCCGATCTGGCGCAGCTCTACGTCGCGACGCAGGCGGCATTGCATCATCGACACGCCTGGACGCGCGACCTGAAGATTGCGTCACCCGGCAGCGACAAGCAGTCCTACGAGTGTTCCATCGTCGATGTTTCGACGTCTAACACGGCTTATGTCGCAATCACCTTCTACGATCTCGATGCGTTGCGTCGACGGACGATCGACGAGGAAGCCGAAGCGCTGCACCGTGCAGGATTGCAGGAATGGCAGCGCGCTGAGCGGTTCTTCCGCGAGATCGAACAGCGGCACCGGCTGATCCTGGCAGCCGCCGGCGAAGGAATTTTCGGTGTGGACGCGGAAGGCATTACCACGTTCGTCAATCCGGCGGCCGAGCGGATGCTGGGCTGGGAGGCGCATGAACTAATTGGCCGCCAGATGCATAGCGTCGTGCATCATAAGCATCCGGACGGCACGCATTACCGTGTCGAGGACTGTCCGATCTACAATGCATTCCGGTCGAACTCGGTCACGACCATCGACGACGAGGTGTTCTGGCGCAAGGACGGCAAGCCGGTGCGTATCGAGTACACCTCTACGCCCCTGATGGATGGCGATCAGGCGATCGGCGCCGTGATCATCTTTCGCGACATCTCCGAGCGCAAGCAACAGGAAGAGAAGTTGCACCGCGCACTGCGTGAGAACGCGGCACTGCGCGAACGCCTCGAGAAGGAAAACGAGTACCTGCAAGAGGAGATCCTCAGCAAGTCGAACCACCACGAGATTCTTGGCGTATCCGCAGCGACGCAACGAATTGTCCGCCAGATCGATGTCGTCGCCGCCACCGATGCCAACGTCCTGATCATCGGAGAGAGCGGAACCGGCAAGGAGCTTGTTGCTGGCGCCTTGCATCAGGCGTCAACGCGCCGGGACCGGCCTCTGATCAGGGTCAACTGCGCCGCCATCCCGCGCGAGCTGTTCGAGAGCGAGTTCTTCGGTCACGTCAAAGGAGCGTTCTCAGGTGCTGTCCGCGACCGCGTTGGACGCTTCGAACTCGCCAACGGCGGAACACTCTTCCTCGACGAGGTCGGCGAGATACCGATCGATCTTCAGTCGAAGTTGCTGCGCGTCTTGCAGGAGGGACGCTTCGAGCGCGTTGGCGAGGAGAAGACCCGTAAGGTCGATGTCCGCATCATCGCGGCCACCAATCGCAACCTCAAGACCGAGGTTGAAAAGGGGCGCTTCCGTGAGGACCTGTTCTTCCGGCTCAACGTCTTCCCCATAGAGTGCGCGCCGCTGCGCCAGCGCAGGGACGACATTCCACTTCTCGCCCAGCATTTCCTCAACCTCAGCTGCAAGCGGATCAACGTTCCGGTTCCCAGCATCACGCGCGGACATGTCGAGGTTCTGCAAGGCTACACCTGGCCTGGAAACGCGAGAGAGCTGCAGAACGTGATGGAGCGCGCTGCCATCCTGGCACGCAACGGACGACTGGTTCTGAATCTCCCGAGCGACAGTCATGAGGCAGGGCAGGGGCGGATCGAAACAGCGGTATCGGCCAATAAGGACAATCGCATCCTGACGGCTGAGCAAATGATGCAGTTCGAAACGCGCAACCTCATGTCGGCGGTTGCAGAATGCAATGGGCGCATTTCGGGACCGGGCGGCGCCGCGGAGCTGCTGCAGATGAATCCGCAGACGCTATATTCCAAGCTTCGCAAACTCAAGGCTTCCACCGATGGGGCGGGGCCCTTGGACGCCTGACGGCGATGAGGACAAGTCACTAGGCTGGATGCGGACCCTCGGCACGTCCAAAGTTTGGCTGTACCGAGAGTCCTGATGGGCCGATGGTTTGGTCAGCGTCGCTCGGCGAAGACGAATACGGGCGGTCAGAACTGTGCAACGCCGCCATCAACGAACAGCTCGGCTCCGGTGATGTAGCTGCTGTCATCGGATGCGAGGAAGACGGCAGCTTTGCCGAGGTCATCCGGTGTTCCCATGCGGCCAAGCGGAACGCCAACCGCCATCTCGGCCTGCTGCTCCTCGGTTACGAGGTTCGCGAGCCCCGGTGTCGACGTATATCCCGGGCTCAGTACATTGACGCGAATGCCGCGGCCCTTGAGATCGAGAATCCAACTGCGCGCGAACGCACGCACCGCTGCTTTCGTTGCGCTGTAGATCGAAAGACCCGGCATGCCCTTGATTGTCACAATGGAGCCGTTGAGAATGACCGAGGCACCATCTGAAAGCAGCGGCAACGCCTTCTGCACGGTAAAGGCCAGTCCCTTGACATTGATGTTGAACGTCTTGTCGTAGAGTTCTTCGGTAATATCGCCCAGGACGGCGGGTTCGTAGATGCCCGCATTGGCGAACAGCACATCGATCCTGCCCGCCTTTTCCCTTACCGTGGCGTAGATGCGATCAAGATCGTCGAGATTGGACGAATCGCCTTGAATTGCGACGACATCGCCACCGATCTCAGCCGCGGCCCTTTCCAGTTCGGCCAGACGACGGCCAGTGATGAAGACCTTCGCGCCTTCCTTTACGAACTGCTTCGCGGTCCCCAGGCCGATGCCTGCGCTTCCGCCCGTGATGACGGCAATTTTTCCCTGCAACTTCGACATGTCAGATCTCCATCTGCTTGCATCTTGAGAATGTGCGAGGATTGATTGGTGCCTTACGCCACCGCCGCGCGACGCAGCGCGTCGAGGGTGGGCAGCAGCTCGGCGGGTTCTGGACGGCGCGTGTAATCGGGATTGATCTCGGCATAGGCGATGATCCCGTCGGTACCGATGACGAACCGCGCAGGCATCGGAAGCACCCACGATGGGTTGTCGTTGAACGCAGGCAGATCGTTCTTGAAGCTCTTGTAGAGGTCCACCAGATCGCCGGGCAGCGCGAAGCGGATGCCGAATGCATCAGCTACCTTGCTCATGGTGTCGCTCAGAATTGGAAACGTGAGGCGGTTGTCGCGCACCGATTTGCGGCTGTTGGCGCCGGTTTGCGGGGAGATCGCAACGAGGCTTGCGCCACGCGATTTGATCTGAGGAAGAACCGCTTCAAGCGCTTGAAGCTCCAAGTTGCAGTAGGGGCACCAGACGCCTCGATAGAAGGACACCACTAGCGGGCCACTCTTGAGAAGCTGGCGCGAGCCGACGATGTTGCCGTCCGCGTCCTTCAGGGTGAATTCGGGTGCAAGCTGACCAGCCTTCAGCGCTCGTCCAGCCTGGCCGCTTGCGACCAGCGCCGCAGTGGCGCGGCGCATGGTTTCAAGCGCCTCCCGCGAAGGCTTCAGCGCGAATCTTCCGCCTTCGAAATCGGCTTTGAATGCATCGAGACGTTCTTGCAGGCTCATGGCGATCTCCTTTGGGCGACGGCAGGTTGACGCTGCTGGTGGAGACACGTTGGCCTGTTTGATTGCTGCGTGGTATTGAGCAAATGCGGACATCATATATTTGAGCCATAAATGAGTAATCGCCTCCAGGAACTGGTGGTATTTGTGCGTGCGGCGGAGAGCGGAAATTTCTCCCAGGCCGCGCGCGAGCTTCACCTGTCGCAGCCCTCCGTCTCGCGGATCGTCAGCGAGCTCGAGACACGTTTGGGCGTAAAACTGCTGTTGCGTACCACCCGCCGCGTCACAATGACGGATGCCGGGGCGCTGTTTCTGGAGCGGGCGCGTCAGGTGCTGGCGGGCCTGGAGGACGCGGAGGATGCGGTACGCGGCGTCGATTCCCTGCGCGGTACCATCCGCATTGCGATGCCCGTCGTTTACGGCACGCGTGCCGTCATTCCACAACTTGCGGAGTTCCTGCGCCAGAACCCATTGCTGCGAGTTGAAATGGCCGTGACCGACGAGCGGCAAGATCTCGTTGCAGAGGGGGCAGATGTCGCGATCCGCCTCGGCAAGCTGGAGGACTCGGTGTTCGGCGCGCGAAAACTCGCTTTGCTTGAACGCTACGTCGTCGCGTCTCCGACATACCTGGAAGCGCGCGGCACACCCAGGACGCCGGCTGACCTTGGTGGGCACGATTGCATTTTCGGACCCGGCGGGTTTGGTCGCGGGAGCTGGACCTTCACGCGTGCCGGTGCCGTATTCTCTGTCGACGTTCGCGGACGCATCCATACGAACTCAGCGCCAGGAATCTATTCCTGCGCCTTGGCGGGATTGGGAATTGCCATGGCGACGAGCCTCATGTCCGGGCACGACATCAAGACAGGAGCCCTGGTGCGGCTCCTGAAGGGCTACACCTTGGAGCCCGTCGATGTGCACGCCGTGTTTCCAGGCGGGCCCCGCCCATCACAGAAAGTTCGCGCTCTGGTCGATCACTTGGCCTCGACGCTCAAGAAGGCGAAATAACGCCGGTTGGGCGAGGTGGGGCTGCTGCACAACAAGTGCGTTCGGCAGGGGTCTGGCGGAGACGGAGTCCGCCTTACCTATGTTCGCGGGTATCCGAGGGCATCCATTAAAACCATGTGATATCAGGGGATAGCTCCCCTCCTTGTCCGTAACCGTCCTTCACAATTCGCCGCAATCCGCCCATCTTGTTAGGGCGGATGTTAGGGCGGAAGTTTGACGGGAGGGGTAGCGATGGCTCGGCATTTTCACCGTTTGAGTGCGGCGAAGGTCAGCAGGGAAACCAAGCCCGGGCTCTATGCCGATGGTGGCGGGCTCTACCTGCGGATCACGGCGGGCAAGAAGGCCGGCAAGCGCTGGGTGTTCCTCTACCGGCGGCCCTTGGATGGAAAGCGCTGCGAGATCGGTTTCGGTGGCACGTCAGCCGTGCCGCTCGCCAAGGCGCGGAGGAAGGCAGACGAGGCCCGCGCGCTGCTGGCCGACGGCAAGGACCCACTGGCGGCGCGACAGGCTGCGGAGCGCATGCCCACGTTCGGGGAGCTGGCGGACCAGCACATCAAGGCGATGGGCCCGAGCTGGCGCAACCCGAAGCACCGGGCGCAGTGGGAGATGACGCTCAAGGTCTACGCCAAGCCGTTGCGTGACAAACCGGTCAACGAGATCACCACAGCCGACGTGCTGGAGGTGCTGCGGCCGATCTGGCAGACCATCCCCGAGACGGCCAGCCGTGTCCGCGGCCGCATTGAGAACGTGCTCGACGCCGCCAAGGTTCAGGGCTTCCGCTCCGGCGAGAACCCTGCGGCATGGCGAGGGCACCTCAAGCTGATCCTGCCGGCCCGCCAGAAGCTCACCCGCGGACACCACGCGGCGATGGCCATCGACGACTTGCCCGAGTTCATGGCGAGCCTGAGGGCGCGCCCCGCCGTCGCTGCCCGGTGCCTCGAGTTCGGTGGTGATGCCGGGGATCAGGCGCGCGACCAGGCCTTGGCCAAGAGGGCCGGTGCCGGCGGCGTCCGCCTCATCGAACGCGGCGACGCGCATGCCGGGCGCGATGTCCTCAATGGCGACGTTGCGCCCATCCGACAGAAGGATCGGCGTGCCAGCAGAGAAGCATGGGGCAACTCCTTCTCCGCCCACGATATCCCGCGTCATCCACGGGAACATGGTGATAACGCGGCCATCACTCAGGGTTATGGCCGACAACCCAACGCTGTTGAATGTTGCATGCCCTGTGACGCCACCGGGTAATGCAATCGTATAACTACCCCCAGACTCCATAATAGAGGAGGCATCCTGGGGGAAATGGCCGGGGTTGAAGCCTCCGTCGGCCGCTCCTCGGGCGATAACACTGAAGTATGTAGCTGGCGAAATTTCCCCTTCGAGCAGCAGCCCAAGCAAATAGTAGTTTCCGGTAAAGACCGGAAAGGAGGCTCCGTCAAAATTGCTGAAAGCTACGGCTCCATCGTCCGACATAACCACGGAATCTGCTGGAATTAGGGCCGACGCCAAGGATGCTTGAATTGATCTTTCGCCGGCGTCCGGTCCGAATTCGACCGGTCGACCATCAGTATTTGCGCCAAGAATTTCAATGCGAGCGCTCGCGCTTATTTGATCATAAAGCCAATCAGCGATCCGTTGCGCGCTATTGTATACGATCGGGTTGTTGCTAGACAGGGCATTCGTGACGGCTTCCCTGTACACCTCTTCCGTTATTACAACCGTACGATTCGTCAGGGTGAGAAGATCTAATCTACCAATACGGTCGAAATTGACCAAAATATTTGCATCGACATACAGGTAGCCTGTTCCCGGATAATTCAGCGGTGGAATGGTCGTCAATTGATCGGTCATGACCTGTTAAACTCCTGCGAATCTCCGAACCGTGCGTTCTATGGCGTTTTCAGTCGAATTAAATTGGCTAGGATCGTGGAGGCAGATATGCTATTAGCGTTGTATGGCTCGGGTAGTTTGTTCTGGATTTTTCGGATCAATTCTTCGGCTCGTTCTAAAAACTCTGGATCAGCGCCCCTCCCGCGCGTAGCGAGAAACAGCGTCCTTATTTCCTCGTCTTCATAGAGTTTGCGAGCCCAGCTTTCAGCTTCGATCCTGCTCATAATTCTTGTCATCTCACTTCCAGTCCTGGCGTTTGGGCATCGTTTCGACAGCATTCGGTGTATCGATTGCGCTTGGTGCCATCACACCCCTCCCGCCTGCGCGATGCGCATCTGGAACGCGCCAGCGTTGTCGTTCGACGCGGCATCGATCGCGCCGCCGATCGGGCCCAACAAACTCGGACCAAAGCTGCTCCCACGCGGCTCGACGATGACCTTGTAAGTCTGGCCCGCCTGCGCTTCGAGCGGTAAGGTCCACGTACCCGGATACGACCACGCGGAAGCGGCGATCTTGTTGGCCCCCGCCGGCACATCAATCACTGCGCTGCCGCCGGACCCGACTGAGGCGACCTTCTGGCCATTGAGTTCGATCGTTGCGGGGGCGGCCGCATAGAGCACCGCACTCGGCCGCTCGATCATCACACGCGCCTTGCCTGCCGGGATCGGTGCTGCCGCCAGCGCCGCGGTCTCCTCAGGCGTCGGCCCGCCCGCGCATCCGGCGAGTGCGAGCCCGGCGATTGTGGCCACCACGGCAGCCGACATACTGCGGCGGCGTGGCCGTCTGGTTGCAGTCCTGTATTCGGATTGCGTTATATCGTTCGGACCTCTTTGCCGGCCGCTCCCGTGGCAACGAACTTGATTGGATCGTTCGGGAACACCTTCGCCTTCAGGTCCTTGACCATTTCCTCGGCGCCACCGAACGGGGCGATCACCTCGACCACCCAAAGCTTGTCGCCTGACTTCCAGTCCTGCGGGCGCAGCTTGTCCGCGCCCTCGGCCAGCCGCGCCTCGACCTCGCCCGACACGCGCGCCCACAGCACCACGCCGATCGGCTTCTGCTGGTCGTAATAGAGGCGGAACTGCTGCAGCAGCACCGGCGTCATCACGAACCATTCGAGATCCGAAATGAAGAACTGCTTGTGCAGCGGCGACTGGCTCATCAGCCAGACGATCTCGCCCAGCACCGCGCTGGTCGTTTTGGCGTGGCCCTGGGGCGCGGTGTGGCTGAACGGCGAGCCGGGGCCTTCCGGCGTCGGCTTCTTGGCCGAACCGCTTGGCCCGGCGCTGCCGTTGCCGCCGTTACCGCTCGCCGACTGGCCTGCGGCGCGAATTCCCGACATCATCGTGTGCCTCCCGGCGAAAGAGCATGGTGCCAAACCGTTGCGTGCGCAGGTCTTCGCAGTTGACGCGGACCCCGTATTGCATTCGTCATCATTGAGCGTCGCAAAGCCCGAGGAGACCGCATCTGCTCTGGCCGAGAGTCCCGCCAAAGCCTCTTGCCCGACGACCGCGGCAGCACAGCTACCCGAAGTTTCACCCACAAGCAATATTTCAGACGTCGAATCGTCCGGATCGTTGTGAGCGCAGCACAAGGGGGAGCTGCAGAGCGCGGGTGGCGCGAATATCATGATGCGGCGCACAGCTGATGCCGACATCCACGAACCGGGGCGCCACACCCGTGTTGCGCCCCGGCCCGAACTCCGTTCAGGGTCAAAAGCGTGGATCGCTCAGCCGCATCGAGCACGGTCGGTCATCCGTCAGCTACGGACATGCCCACGTTGGGCGAGATGGGTAGTGGCAAGATCACTGCCGCGTGTAGTCCAGAGCTACTGACTTGGGGCGGCCCCTCGCCGATCGACATCAAACATGAGCCGGATCCCTGAATTGTAGGGCGCTTCCATCGCACAGCGAGTGAACTTGCCTCTGTCGAACATCGGCTTCTCGGTCCAGTTGCCGAATTTGAAACTTTGGGCATCGGCCGAGCCGGCTTGCGCGACGATCAGCGCTGTCCCTGCAAGACCTCGAAGAGCACCCTTCTAGCTCATGACCGCCCCCAGCTGATCGTGATGCGGTGAAAAAGTAAGACGAGGGCGACGAGTGAGTTAATCGGTCGCGGATGTCCGCCGTGGTTCGCCACAATGAGTTCCCCATGTTAGGGCGGAAGGTAGGGCGGCTCTGGATAAATTTCAGAAAATCATTGGTTTTCAATGGCAATGTGGCGGAGACGGAGGGATTCGAACCCTCGATACGGTTTTGCCGTATAACGCTTTAGCAAAGCGCCGCCTTCAGCCACTCGGCCACGTCTCCACTGAGCCGTTCCCTATAAGGGCGCGGGAGCCCGTTTGCAAGGCGGGGTCCACGAGGTGGCTCGGCGGGCCACTCCCGGTCCCCTTCGAGCAGGGAAAGTGGGCCCGTCAACTGGTCATGCACCTTATACGATCGAGCGAGCGGCGGATGAATCCCGCCGCTCGCTCTGTGGCATGCCGACAGCATCCTACCGGACGACTGGGCCCTGTTGCTGCTTCTTCTTCAACTGCTCGAGCCGCCGCTGCCGGATGTACTCGAGCGTCTTGTTGCCCCCCTGTTGCGGCTTGGCCGTCGGTTGAGGCTGCTGCTGCTTCTTCAGCTGCTCGAGCCGCCGTTGCCGGATGTAGTCGAGCGTCTTGTTGCCGCCCTGCTTCTTGATGACGGGTCCGGGTTGTGGCTGAGGAGTAGGTGTGGGCTTGATCGCGCCCACACAAATCCAGCGACCCGCCACGCGTGCCGGCCTCTGCCCCGGCCCGCACTTCTGAGGACCGGTATCGACGACCTTGGGCTGGCAGAAGTTACCCGTGCGGATGGTGTTGGGCGGGCAGTAGCAGTTGGGCGGGTTGCCCTGGAGGTTGCCCGGGCACTTGCCTGCTCCGGTGGGGATACAGGTCCAACGATTGCCAACGCGCAGCGGCTTCTTGCCGGGCCCGCAGTCGGGCGGTCCCTGCTCGGCCTTGGCGCAGTAGTCGCCCTTGCGGGTCATGCCTTGCGGGCAATAGCAGTTGGGTGGGTTACCCTGGAGGTTGCCCGGGCACTTGCCTGCTCCGGTGGGGATGCAGGTCCAACGATTGCCGACGCGCAGCGGCTTCTTGCCGGGCCCGCAGTCGGGTGGTCCCTGCTCGGCCTTGGCGCAGTAGTCGCCCTTGCGGGTCATGCCTTGCGGGCAATAGCAGTTGGGTGGGTTACCCTGCAGGTTGCCCGGGCACTTGCCGACCTGGTCGGGAACGCAGACCCAGCCGCGGCGCAGACGCACGGACTTCTTTCCAGGGCCGCAGTCGGGCGGTCCTTGGGTGACCTTGTCGCAATAGTCGCCCTTACGCACCGTGCCCTGCGGGCAATAGCAGTTGGGCGGGTTGCCCTGGAGATTACCGGGGCACTTGCGGTCGGGCGCGCAGATCAGACGGCCGCGCACGTACTGTGGTGTCGTGCCGGGTCCGCAGGTCTGTGCCTTTTCGCAGTAGTCGCCCTTACGCACCGTGCCCTGCGGGCAATAGCAGTTGGGCGGGTTGCCCTGGAGGTTGCCCGGGCACTTGCGGTCTGGCACGCAGATCAGCCGGCCGCGCACGTACTGTGGTGTCGTGCCGGGTCCGCAGGTCTGCGCCTTCTCGCAGTAGTCGCCCTTGCGCACGGTGCCCGCCGGGCAGTAGCAGCGCGGATAGGTACCGGCGAGATTGCCGGGGCACTTGTTGCGGATGGGCACGCAGATGACCTCGCGACCACGCTGCACCTTCTCCGTTCCTGGCGGGCAGTAGTCGACCTGCACGCAGTAGTCGCCTTTGCGCGTTGTGTTTGGCGGGCAATAGCAGTTGGGCGGCGTGCCGAGCATGTTGCCGCGGCATTGCGGCCGGTCGACACAGATGTAGGTGTCGCCACGGCGCAGTTTGATCTGGTCGCGCCGGCAGCGGACGTCGACGATATCAGGCGGTCCCGTATCGTATGGAATGCAGCGGCCACGCTTCAGGTACGTACCGTCCGGACATGTGGGCGGCGGCACATAAGGTGGCGGCGTAACAAGCGGGACGTAGGGCGGCGTCACCACGGGCGTGATGCAGCTGCGGCCGTCGAACTTCTTGCCGGGCGGACACGCACAGGTGTTGGTGCTCGTTATGAGAACCATGCCGCCATAGCACTTTTTCTCGTTGTCGCGGCAGACGTTGGCGCGCGCGTCGTACTGCTCGCTCCTGCTGTCGCAGCAGATGGGATAGCGGCCGGTGGTGCCGGGCTCGCACGTCTGCGGCTTCGTGCAGCGTTGGGCGCGCGTGTCGTAGCGCTCGCCCTCGGCGCACGTGCAGCGGCCGCCGACAAGCACCATGCCGCCGTGACATTCGCGCGAGCATTCGGGCGAATCGATCTTGGCGGATGCGGATGCAGAGAAGCCGGCGCCCGCCACCGTCAAGTCGCGATTGCCCTCGATGAGCGAGGCCGTGTTGGCGATCTCGCATTGGCCCTTGGCAACCGCGCTCTTGGGTACGCTCACGGTGATGTCGAGCGGCAGGGTCGCGTTGACGGCAAGCGTCGTCGGCCCGTGACGGCAGACCGTCGAGGGCCCGGTGCCGGTGCACGTCCAGCCTGGCGTCGTTGAGGTGACGACTGCGCCCGGCGGCAACTGCTCCTTCACCTCGACTGTGCCGTCGACGAACGCGTCCGGCCCCTTCGAGCGGACGAGGATCGAGAACTTGCAGTCGAAACCCGCGCCAGAAGCCTTGCAGTCCTTGCCAGTCTTGGAGATCTCCAGGCTCGGCGGATCGCACGGCACGGCCTTGCCCTTGTTGGGGATGATGGGCAGCTGCGCCGTCGCCGTGCTCGTCTGGTTGACGCCCTCGGCGCGCGGTGAGGAGATCATGATCGTATTGTCGAGCTTGCAGTTCGGCCGTTGCGTATTGATGGGCACCGAGTTGAACGGCAGCACCGAGAGGATGTCGAACTCCAGCGTGCCGTTGGGTGCGATGTTGGGATTTGCGATTTCGCAGCGGTGCTCGAGCTTGGCATTCTGATCGCCGTTGCAGGTAACCTTCTGGTTGCCCTGCGGTCCGGTGCTCGTCGGGAAGCTGCCGCTGTCGATGAGCACGATCGGGTCGTTGAACGGCACGTTGCTCTCGTTGCGGATGACGATCTTGTACTTGCAGGTCCAGATGTTGCTCGCGAGCACGATGGCGCACTCGGGCGTTGCCGTCTTGGTGATCGACAGCTTGGGCGTCTCCGGCGGCGGTGCCGGTTCGGCGACATCCGGCGGCAGCGTCGGTTCGGGGGTGGGCTGCGGCGGATCGTCGGGCCGGCTCGAGTCGAACACGACGCACGACTGGTTGTCCGTCGGGTTGGCGTCGGGCGTGCCCGTACCGCCGTCCGCACCGCCGCCGCCGTCTACGAGGTCAACGGTGGCCGTCGGTGTCACGCCCAGAGGGAACGTGAGTGTGACCGTCATTTCCTTGGTCGTGCCGGAGTCGATGCCCGGCCCGGTCACCAGACCGGTACGCGGACCGGTCTGCTCTTGACCGGTGCCGCTGCTGCCGCTGATCGAGCTGAAATCCTCGGAGGCGTTGATGACGAAACTGGCCGGCTGGTTGGTGCCGCTGTTGTTGGTGAAGTTGACCTTGAACTGGCACTCCTGGGTAGCGCCGTCGCCGGTCGGCGTGCAGATCGGGTTGCCGACGACCCCGACGATCTTCTTGTCGTCCGCAACGATGCCGCCAGGCGCCGGCGTCTGATTGGGCCCACCTTCGAGGCGCGCGCAGTTTTCAACTATGAGCGGCTGGCCGGGAGGCACCGGGAACGTCGTAGTCAGCACCGGCAGCGTCAGTGTCTGGCCGGGTTCGAGGATCGTTCCTGCGGGAAACGTATTGGTGAACCCGTTGGGACCTGGCGTAACGCCGTCGCCGGTGACGTCGAGAGTCTGTGGCGTCGCCCCCGTGATCTCGTCGGTGATGGTCTGGCCGCTGAGATCGAACGGTGTATTGCCGTTATTGGTGGCGGTGATCAGGAAGTCGCAAGTCGCGACGTTGCCTGCGACCGTGCAGTTGTGCGTTTTCTCGATGGCCACGTTGGGTGCATCAGGATCGCTGGGTTCGCCCGGTACGCCGGGTTCGCCGGGCTCTCCGGGAAGACCGGGCTCACCGGGCAGCCCCGGCTCGCCGGGCGTTGGCGCAATGGCGAGTTCTTGCGGCGCGCCCGTTGAATCGCAGGCCTGCAGCACGGCGACCGCTCCGACGTGACCATGCGAGTCGAGCCGTCCGGGTGCGCCATCGAAATCGACGAATGTGCTGGCGGTCGGCGGCGCATTTGCCGGCAGGACGAGTTCAGTGGGGTTGATCTGCAAGCCGTGGACGACACCGGGGTCGGCGGTTGGGTCTTTCAAACCATCGCCGGTCGCTGCGAGCTGCATGTTGCACTTGGACGTGTCGATCTTGCCATCTGGACCCACGGGATGACCGAGTGCCAAGCCTCCGGTTGAGCCCTTGTTGCCAGTGACCTCGCCGATGGCGTACTCGTCGGGTTGCTCGGCAAAACCGTTGTCACTGCGCTGGAAGCGCAGCACGACGCCGGAGCCCGGCTCGACGAAGCCGGTGTAGTCGAACGGCGAGCGCGTCTCGCCGCGCGTGGCGACGAGCAGGCGGCCCTGGTCATCGAATGCTATCGCGGTAATCGTCGAGCCGGCCTGACCGGTGAGAGCCACTTCCTTCTTGGCGTCCTCGCCGAAGTTGCCTTGCTCGTCGATCGCTACGGACCAGACCTCGGGACCTTCAGCGACGCCGTAGAAGAGGCGCTGATCACGCACGGCGAGCGCCGTCACGCGGCGCCCTGCTTGCGTCATGCCCCAGGTCGACGGATCGTCTGGCTTGAAGTCGGGACTTGCAGGATCTGCGCGCGTGCCGTCGTCGGCGACCTCGTCGAGGCCGGCGGCCTTGCGGCCCACAGTGCCGTGATCGAACTGGCCGGCACTCTCCTCGCCGGTTGCGAGGTTGAAGCGGTGGACAAGCCCGGTATCGAGGTCGGAGGCGAACAGGCTGCCGCTCTTAGTATCGATGGCGATACCGCCGATGCCCGGGCCACTGTTGGGCAAGCCGTTGCTTGCCGTGTTGGCAAGCACCGTTGCGACGCCTGTTGCCGGATCGATGCGGAAGATGGTGCCAGGACCGGCGCCGGGCAGTGCACTGAACTGTCCGTCCATGAAGCGCGCGCCGGGCGCGCCCTGCTTGAGGCGGATAGGCTGGCCCTCGGCATCTGGCTCGCCGCCGACGATGTTCAGCCCGTAGGCTGATGTCGCTGCAGCCAGGATCGAGGGCGCGCGGTCGGGGCTGTTGTCGATGACGACGGCGAAAACCTGTCCGATGTCGCTCGCCTTGACCGCAAGCTTTACGCCCGGAACCACGAGCTGCCCGCCGCCGGGTGTTCCCGTGGCGCTCATGTCGAACACTCTGAGCGTGGGCTGAGAAGCGTCGATCACGGTCTTGTCGACGGGGTCGATACCCGGCGCGATGCCTTCGCCGGCCAGCCGCGTCCCGGAGAAGCCGGTGACGGCAATGTCGCCCGCCGCCAGGCCGGGGGCTGCTGCATCGGCCGCCTGTGGCGCGCGGTGCGAAGTGGAGATCAAAAGGGCCGCGAGGGCCAGTGCGGCGGACCAGAGGCCGCGGCGCACTGGGGCTGAAAAGCTATGAGTTGGCAGCATTTTTTCCATGCCTGAAATTGAAACTGTCGCATTCAAGCACCAGTCCTGGCGTCGCGCCTCCATCATTTGGATGAGGCGATGCTTGCGACATTGGCGCCGAACTGACCGGTGCTCAGTCTTTGCAGAATGGCGTCATCAGTGGTCGCCAGCACGAAGCCGTGTCCGCGAGTGGTCCTATCACGCGCCGATGTCGCCCTTGCGATGTCGCATGGTGCCGGTACGATTGTTCGAGAGGTAGCCAAACCGTCGGGGACGTCGGCTGACGGAGTGCGGCGCCGACCGGCGCGCACCAATGGAACCGATTGATCGGGAACGGAAAGGTTCGAATGAAAGTGCCTGTCGCGCGCACGTCACTGCCGAACTTCGCATCCTGGTTCTTCGCCGGACTCTGCATCGCTTTCACGGTGATGGCCGCGGACCCGCCAACTGCCGCCGCCGGGGTGGAAGCGCGCAAGGTCGCGCGTGAGGCCGTCATCGGCCGGAGCGAGAGTGTGCGCGCCGTCTTCGCCGTTGCGGCCGACCGGATCGTTGCCGTGGCATCCCTGTCAGGTCGCGGTGACGTCAGCGGCGCGGCACTTGTCGTGCTCGACGGTCAAATGAAGGAGGTGTCCCGTTACATGGTGCCGGCGCCGCGGCCTCCAGACGGTATGGAGGTCCGGCGCACGAGCGTGGAGGGCGCGGTGCGCCTCTCCGATGGCGACCTGCTGCTATTCGGTCATGCGGAAATCGCGGCGGGTGCGGGCGGGGTCCTGCGCGAGGGATGGGCGGCGCGCATGAGCATCGAAGGTGCGGAGCGCTGGAGCCGCATCTGGCCGGCCACCGCCGCCGATGCCCCCCGCGACGAATACCTCTATTTCGCCGTGCCGACGGGAAACGGGGCTGTCCTCATCGGCGGCAAGCGACAAGCTGGCGCGGACCCGTGTCGTGATGCGGCCAGGGGCGTCGCCTTCGAAGTGGATGCGCTGACGGGAGCGCTGCGCGGCGAGCGGAGGTTCTATGGCACTTCGTTGCGGCAGGGGTTCCGCGCTGCGGCCGTGCTTCCTGATGGCGGCGAGGTCTTTGCGGGCTGGGTCGCGAGCGAGGACGCCTCGACGCGCTGCCGCGACGATGCCTGGTTGCTGGAGGTTTCTGCGGATCGTCCGGAAGGGCGCGATCGCCGTTACGGTGGCGCCGACAGTGAGGTCCTCATCGCGCTCACCGGAGTCGCGCAAGATCGCTTGGTGTTCAGCGGCTATAGCGCGGCTCCCGGTGGACAGAGCGACGGGCTGCTGGCTGTCGTGCCGGTGTCCGGCGGGCCGCCGACACTAGCGCGAGCTCAGATGAGTGGTCCGGCACGCTGGGAAGCCGGTATTCGACTTGGCCGCGCCGGCGCAATCGTCAGCGTGGGGACGGCGGCGGCCAGCACGCGCGCTCGCGACAGCGGATGGGTTCGCTTTCACGGTCCCGACATCCGATGCGGCGACGACATCGTGGTCGAGGCGGCAGGTGAGATACGGCTTATCGCCGTAGATGCATTACCCGATGGCACGATCGTGGTCGCCGGTTTGGCGCGGCGCGGTGGCGCCGAGGGCGGCTGGGTCGGCGTCGTGCCGTTGCTCACGGCCATGGCCCAAATGGGAGACATCAGTGCTGGCGTCAAGCGCGCGCTGATCGGGACGACGTCTGCCGGCGGTGGCGCCGCGCCCCGTGGGAGTGTCCGTTTCAAGGTTGGTAGCCCGACGCGCGTGCGCGTAACGGCAACGCCGCTCGTTCCCTCCGACATACTGCTCACGCTGAGGCCGGCTGGTGAAACACGCGGCGCGAGCGCCGACGGTCTGCATGTGGTCGACTGGCCGTGGGCTGGTCCTGAGTCGATGGAACGCGTGCTCGAGCCGGGGGAATACTTGGCGGAGGTCGCAAGCTCGGCGGACCTTCAAGCGGTGCGGATCGAGGTTGCGCCGGCGGCTTCGCTGCCTGCGGGTCGTCTCTCGGTTCCATTGGAGTTGCGCCCGCTTGCGCGCGAGGCGATGCGCCTTCTGGGGCTCTCTGCCGGCGCGACCAGCGACGGTGATGATATGACGGAGGTGTCAGGTGTCTTGGCAGCGTCTGATTGCGGTGTAACGGAGACTGCATCTCTGGAGGAGCAGCTCGCGCTGCTCTCGGTGCTGGCCGCCAAGCACGTCGCAAGGCAGTCGCGTGCGGCCGTCGCGGAATGGCACCAGCAACGCGTGCAGCAAGGAGCGGTACGCACGTTGCCTGTTGCGAGCGAGGCGGGCGAGCGCCTGGGCGAGGTTCGCTTCGCGGAGATTCCAGGCACGGACCGGCTTGTCGGAGAGGTGCATTCGGCCGCCCTCGACCGCGTCATCTTCGTGGGTGAACTCAGCATTGCGGTCTCCGATCGTCTGTCGGGGGCGATCCGAGGCGGGCTTTTCACGCCCGTTGCGGGCAACGGCATCGTGCTTGCGGCGGACGGAGTTCGCGTGGTCGGCAAGTTCGCTGGCGATGCGGTCGGAGATTTCGCCGAGTTGGAAGGCACTGACGGTGTTGTCTACCGGGGCGCGGTTAGTCTTTCGCGTGCACGATCGGGCACGCCGGTTTATGCCACAGTGCTTGGTGTGGACACCGAACCGGACGGCACGATCGCCCGCCGCGGCACGCTGTTGAATGCGATGGCGCCGTGTCCTGGCGGACAGCCGGCGCGCCGCACGTCGGCTCCCTGGCTCGCCTGTCCGACGGGTACGCCACGGCGCTTGAGCGGCTTCTCGCCCAATTGATGTTGTGTCAGGGCGTGTCGGTGCGCGTTCCGGCGGTGCCGTGCTCGATCCACACCGTCACCTCGTCGTGCGCTCCGTTGCGGTCCATGACGGATATGCGCGCCGCCCCCGGTTTCAGCTCACGCCACCAGACATCGCCGCTGTCGCTCTCGGTGTTCTGAATCCTGCGACCGTTGACGAGCCAGACGTAGGGTGCCTCGCCGCCCTGAAGCCGAAGCGGAAGTCCGCTTGCGTTCCCGGCACCTGCAGCAATCGACAACGCCTCGCGCGGGAAGGTGATGTGGAGCGGCGCGTTTGCCGCTTCAGCTTTGCTATTCGCCGAGAAGCGCTTCAGCCGTTCCGGCAACGTGCCGCTCTCGGCCAGCAGGCTGAAGGAGGGCGGCTCGCTCGCGACGTCGTGCTTGGGTGCCGGCAGCCCTTGCATGACGCGGAACAGCAGTGGCGCTGCGGCCGTCAGGCCGTAGGCATCGATGTGCGGCGCGCCGTCGCCGCGTCCGATCCACACACCGACGGTGTGTGTGCCGTCGATGCCGATCGCCCACGCGTCGCGGAAGCTGTAGGAGGTGCCGGTCTTGTAGGCGAAGCGGCGTCCGCCGTCGCGACTGGCGAGCGCAACGAAGCCGGCAGGCGGCGCGGCATCGGCGAGAATATTGCGGATTGCCCACGCTGCGTCGGCGTCCATCAGGCGGCGAGCGGGTCGCGAACTACGAAGGGCTTCGGGTGTAGTTGCCAGCGGTTTGACGAGACCGTCGTTGGCGATCCCGCAGTAAAGCGCAACGAGTTCGGCAAGCCGCACGCCTGCTCCACCCAATCCCACGGCAAGACCGACATCGCCGTCCGGCTGGTCGAGCTTCAGCGGCACGCCCACCGCCGCCAGCCGCGAGGTGAGCTGCCGCGGCCCGAGGGCCGAGAGAACGGCCACGGCCGTCGTATTGACGGAGGCGAGCAGTGCGTCGCGCAGTGTCATGTCGCCGCGATAGCCGCCCGAGAAATTGCGCGGCTCGTAACCACCGATGCCGAGCGGCGCATCGGTGACGATGGTATCGGGGTGGATGAGGCGTCGCTCGAAGCCCAAGGCGTAGATGAAGGGCTTGAGCGTCGAACCAGGCGATCGGATCGCCATCGCGTGGTCGACGTAACCGGCGCGTGTGCTGCTGCCGTAGAGCGAACCACCGACGTGCGCGACGATGGCGCCATCTGAGTTGCGCGCGATGACGATTGCAACCGTGACTGCTGTCCCGGAGGAGGCCAGCGCATCGCGCGCAATCGATTCGGCATGCGACTGCGCCGCGGGGGCGATCGTCGTGCCGATCGTGCGTGTATTGGGATGTTCGCGCCGCAGGCGGTCGGCCAGGTGCGGCGCCAAGGTTGGCGGTGCGCCGCGAGGCGACGCAGGTAACCCTTCACCCGCACGGAACGATGCGCGTTGCATGCTTCTGCCATCACGCGAGGTCACGCGCGCCAGCATGCGGCGACGCGCGTCTTCCGCGGCAGCGGCATGACGGTCGAGACGGCGCCGCTCCGGCGACTGGGGGATGGCGACCAGCAGCGCGGCCTCAGCCGGTGTCAAATGTGCCGGCTCCTTGCCGAAGTACGACAGGGATGCGGCTCTCACACCCGCGATGTTGCCGCCGAACGGCGCGAGCGTCAGGTACATGCCAAGGATCTCGCGCTTGGAGTGCGAGCGTTCGAGTTGCCGCGCGCTAACGATCTCCCGCAGCTTGCTCCACAGCGTGCGCGGCTTGGGGTCGAGCAGGCGCGCGACCTGCATGGTCAGCGTCGAGGCTCCCGATACCGCCCGGCCGTGGAGGATTGCATCGGTGGCTGCGCGCAGCATGGCGAGCGGGTCGTAGCCCCGGTGCGTGTAGAAGCGCTTGTCCTCGTAGGCGAGCAGCAGGTCGAGGTAGTCGGCCGGCACGTCTTCGGGTTTGGCAGGCAGCCGCCAATGGTCGTCCTCAGCGAGGTAGGCGCGCAGTAGCGATCCGTCGGCTGCCAATACGGTGGGGGATAGCCGTTGCAGGCGCTCCAGCTGCGGCGCGGACGCCATGCGCGCAGCGATTTCGATGGCGAGCAGTGCGGCGACGGGCATGAGGACGAGCGCGAGCGTCAGGGCAACGAGCGCGCCGCCCCAGGTGCGTCGCTGCGCGGTTGCCGTAGCCCTCATGGCGCCGTCGCGCGGGTGATGCGCAGTGTGCGCGCCTCATCCCGGAACACGCCGACCTCGGGCTGGCGCCAGTCCTCAACGCGCGACTGCGGCACCCGGTACTCGCCGGGCACAGTGGCGCGGACGAGGTAGACGGCGCGGAACTGCCCTCCCTTGTGATGAGGTTGCAGCACGGCCACGTACTTGTCGTCGCGCATCTCGTTATAGATGACGTGGCCGAACGGCTTCAGCGGCTCGCGGTTGGTCATGAGCGTGTCGTCGGCGCCGTCCTCACCGCCCTCAGCGCCGGCCAGAGGTGCTCCGGGCGTAACCGCCCGGACGATCTCGAGCCCCGAAGGCAGCAGGTCGATGAGCACGATGCGGTCCGAGACGTTTCCGTCCGGGCCCGCCATGGCAGTACCTTCGACGAGGACCACAAAAACCTCGTTCTGCTTCACCTCGATGTCGCCATCTCCCAGGCCGGCGCCATCGAGCTTGGCGAAGCGCCTGACGAACTGAACGCGCCCGCCGCCTTCGGCCGGCGTGGCCTGGCTGTCGAGCCCGTGGGCGAACACCGTTGCCACCACTGGAACGTCACCGGTATTGCGCACACGCACGCCGCCCTGGGAGAGCACCTGCGGTTCGACAAAGCGGGTCGTGGCTGTGCCGCCGTCGCGGACCTCGACGAGATCTTCGGTTCCGACGCGTGCCGGCGTCAGCTCCACCTTGAGCTGGCTGCCGTCGGCACTTTCGCGCGCGAGCCGCGCAAGCCAGGCCTGCGACGGCGGGCTCAATCGCTCAGGAAAGCGTGCGGCGATCACCGACAGCTCGGGTGCGGCCGGCTCGGCACGACGCAGGAACACAAGAGTAAGCGCAGCATCGAGCGCGGGGTCTGGGGCCTGCAACTCGGGTGCTCGTTCTTCGCCGTCCTGCGGCGCGCGTGCCGCCCTGAAGCCGGCAAGCAGGGGTGCGGCGCGTTCCGCCTTGCCGAACTCCACGAGAGCAGATGCGGCGATGAGCGGCGCGATGCCATCGCTGGGCATGTCGCCGGCTTCTGTCTCCTTGGGTCCGCATAGTGCGGCGAGTTGTTCCATTTCGGCCAGCGCGACCCGATCGAGGCGAACCAGCGTGGCGATGGCATAGGCAAGGCCACGTGTACACGTGAGCCGCTGGGCGTCACCATCGATCTCGGCGGGCGCGTCGGCTGCTTCGCTGCGCATGGGCGGGGCGACCGCGTCGAGCGTAACGACTACGCTCTGCCGTTTGCCATCGCGCAGGAGCGCCAGAACCGCGCGCGAGCCTGCCGGGCGCTTGCGGATGACGCGGCCGACCTCTGACGGCGTTCCGGCACGGAAGCCATCGATCTCGAGCACGACATCGCCGGGGACGAGGCCTGCCTTGGCCGCTGCTCCGCCTTCGGCGACTTCCAGCACGCGCGATCCCGTTCCAGGTGCGATGCCGAGTGCCTGCGCGTCCTCGACGAGAATGTCCTCGAAGGATGCGGACAGCGATCCCGATGCACTGCCGTCGAGCGTGACGCTGCGCTCCGGAATCATGACTTCGGGAGTTGGACGGAAGTAGTCATCGCGCGGTTTCAGCATCGCTGCGACCTGAGACTTAAGCGAATCTGCCGCGCGGCCGAGGGCCCGGTCGGTCGCAAAGCCGCTCGCTTTGGCTTCTCGCAGCAGTTCGACGGCGCCGGCCATGTGCCACAAGCGCTCATTGGCATCGAGCGCGATGCTGTCGGCTTCCGAAGTGCGGAACTCGCCCGGCTCGCTCGTCGTCTGCGGCTTGAAGTCCGCAAAGGCGCCGGAGGGCTGCTGCAACGCAAGGATGGCTTCGATCACGCGTTGCATCGCGCCGCGGTGCTCACCAGCCTCGTCGCCGACAAGCTGCATACCGCTCCAGACGAGCCGCTCCAGCGTGTCGGGTGAGCGCGCCAGATCGCGTGGACTACCGCGCGCCGGCAGCGGGATGGCGCGCGTGCTGAGCCGCACCTGCAGGCGTGGACGCTTCATGCTGGCGAGCGCCTGGGGCGGGAGGTTGAGAACGCCCGTTGCCCCGGGGGCGACCTCGAGGCTCGCGACACGGCGCACTGCATTGGTAAAGGGGAGGCGGATGCGCGAGCGCCAGTTCCACGCCAGACGCGCTGGATTGTCCGGCGACCGGCTCTTCAGCTCGACACCGATCTTGAGATCACCTTCCCTCAAGTCGTCAGCATCGATGCCAAGCTCCAGGTGAACGATCTGGCGCTTGCCGCGCTCGAGCCGCAGAGAAATCGTGTTGCCCTGGTCGTTGAGGTCGATCCACTCGTCTTTGCCTGGCAGCAGTGCGCGCCGGACATCGCGGCTCAACTCGATTGCGTAATCGTCGTCGAGCGCCTCGACGTTCTCGAGCATGAGCGGGATCTGCGGCTTGTCGCCAGGTGAGAGGAAGCGCGGCAGTCCGAGATCGGCGACGATGGCATCGCGTACGAGCGTGCCGTGCTCGGCGATGGCAATCCAACTTTCGCTCCAGGCCACGGCGGCGAGCTTCACGGTGCCGGCGTAGCCCGACAGGTCGAAGCCCGGCTTCTCGATGAGCGCGACGCCCTTGTTGAATGTGACGCGCTTCAGCAGCTTGGCGGCGACGATGCGTTGCGACAGGTAGTTGTTGAAAATGAGCCGTTGCAGCAGAAGCCCGCCGTCTCCGCCGGGATCGGCCGCCAGCAGTAGCCGCGTGTAGCTGTCGTGCACGTCGAAATCGAGCCGGCGCGTCCCGTAGAAGTGCTCGATGGGGGATGGGGGTGCGTGTTGCGTCAGCGTCAGCAGTCCTTCATCGACTGCAAATAGCGCGATCATCGCCTCGCCATCGACCGGCGCCCCGGCCTTGTCCTTGGCTTCCAGGCGGATCAGTGGAATGCCCGATGCGGGCGTCACTCTATGCGGCGTGCCCTGCAGCGAGGCGATGCGCACGTGCTCGTCGATATCGACTGCGAGCGGCATGACGCCGATGGCGCGCGCCGGGCCGCGGGCAACCGTTCCGTCGGTGCCGGTTCTGAAGGCCGTCGATACGACATGCAGCTGTCCCTGCCACGAGCGAGCCAGGGGAATCGAGAGGCGTTCGGCATGGCGCTTGTCGGTATCCAGCACGGTCTCGCCTTCATACCAGCCGAGCACGCGCCCGGCCGACACCACCGCCGAAAGGATACGCGCGGGGAACGGACTTTCGATGATGAACTCGGCTGTCTCGCCCGCCTTATAGGTTGTGCGCGTGCGGTTGGCACGGATCGTCAGGATCGATGGCTCTGGCCGGTCGAGACCGGCGGAAGCCGCGCCGATCGAGAACCGCCGCCGGGCTCGCATGCCATCCCGGCCGCTGAGCTCCATCACGTAATCGCCGGCGGACAGTTCGACAGGGGGTAGCGCCACGTTGGCCGCATCGCAGGGCGTGTTGGCTGCCGCAGTCGAGCGGACGCTGCCCTGGTAACCTGCGACCGGCAGGTGGGAGACTTCCGCACGATAGTTCCACTCGCCCTCCTCGCGGAACCAGACGAACTCGGGTTGCTCGCGATACAGCTTGTAGGCGATGTCGATCTCGCCGCGCGGGCTTCCTGCGGCGTCGACGGCCATGGCATCGACATCGACCGCGAAGGTGCCCTTGCTCGTCTCACGGGTGGCCACGCGGCCAATGCCGATCCAACTGACATCACGGCGGACCGGAACGATTGTGCTGCGACTGGCCGCGCGACCTGCCGCATCGTCGACGGTCAACGTCACGCGCGCTTCGAGCGGCGACAGGCTTTGCGGCAGGGCGGCAGTTTCGGCCCCCAGGGTAATGGTGCCGTCAGCCTGCGACGGTAGCAGGCGGTTGCGGATCAGGAACGGTTTGAAGCCTGTCTCGTCGAGGCCGAACGTGTAGTCGGCCTTGCAGACGCCAAACGGCTGCTTGGCGGCGGCGACCACGATCTCGACGTCACCGCCAAGGTTGCCTGCCGCGACGTCGACGGCGCGGCCGCTCGCATCGAGTGCGGCGGTGAGATACTGCACCTTGGCAGTACCAGAGAGCCGGTAGCCGCCGTCGACCGCGATCGAACTTGTCCAATCCTTCTCGTCGTCGAACACGAGGCGCGCCCGGTCGGGCCGCACGTGCGCAATCGACACGTCCGCGCGGCCGATGGGCTCGCTGCGGTCACCCAAAAACACCTCGACGACGGCCGAGCCGAAGGGCGCGGTTGGCGGAATATCGAGGGAGACCAAATCACCGCCAGACTGCGAGGAAAGCTTATCCGGCGCGATCTTCACCTCGTCGAGCACCGGTCCGAGGAGCGAGCGCAAGCGGACACGCAGCGGCCCCGGCGGTGAGACGGCATTGCCGCGGCCGTCGCGCAAGAGCACGAGTGCGTTGACCGCTTCGCGGCTGCCGGAGCGCGCATCGGGGGCATTGGGGCGATAGACGCCGCGGTCGGTGTAGACGAAGGCGTCGAGGTCTCCGGGCGGAGCGCGACCGCCGACATCGAGACGCGACAGGTCGAGGCCTCCGCGCGCCAGATCGATGAATGAGAAGTCCGAGCCCTTGAACGCCAGCAGAGCCGCGGGCTTATTGCCGTGGCTGCCCTGAGCCAGTTCGACGGGAAGCTCCAGCGTACCGTTGGCGTCGGTCGTGCGTTCGGCGAGAACGCGGTTGTTCCGCGCGACGAGTTCGACGCGCACGCCGGCCAGCGCCGCGCCGGTCGAAAGCGATCGCGCGATAACGTAGAGCCGCTCGCGGCTCTTCCAGTAGCTGAGCGAAATATCCGTGACGACGATCCATTGGCGGGGTCGGCGCCGCTCGAAGCTCGCCGGGTCGTAGGCAGCGGGAGGCTCGTCGGTGGCGTCATCGTTCTCCGTCGAACCGGTTGGCGGTGTGTAAGGCAGCTTCGCGAGCAGGGCGTAGACGCCCGGCTCGAAGGGGCTCAGCCCATCGCTGCCGTGCGAAACGGGATCGCGGTAGAAGCTGCCGGACTTGAAGAATCCTCCCGCGGTCCCCGACCCTACGTGTGTTGGCCCGTCACTGCGGATGAAGCGGCGGCGTTCTTCAAGCAATTGGCCGATGGGCAGCGACACCGTGTGCAGGCGGTTGTCCTTGCCGGTGCCGAGGACGAGCGTGCCGTGCCAGATGGGATCGGAAGCTTCCTCGTAGAGTTCGCGGACGAGGCTTTCGGCTGGATCGCCACCACTGAGCCCGAGTGGCAGCTGGCGATGGATTGCGCGGTCCGGGATGCGGACCAGTTCGAGCGTCAGCGTCTCGACGTTGACCGCCTGCATCTCCACTGTCTGCCGTCCCGCCGCGGGCAGTACGTAGGCACCGCCCTTGAACCGCACCGTCGCGGGCAGGTCGGGTGAGCGCTGTCCCGCAAGGCGGATGTCGTGCGTAAGGCTCGCGCGGCTGGTGAGCGGCAACCCCTTCGCGAGCGTGAAGGAGTACGTGTTGCCGTGCTCGAGCCCGATGAGACAGAGCGAGCGGCTTTCGATGCGCACTTCCGGCGATACGGCGACGGTGGGCGCATCGGGCTCGGTGCTCGCATGCCGGCCAACAGTGACAAAGCGCTTGCGATCGAGCTTTGGATCGATATCGATCGGAGAGGTGAAATCGATGCACGCAGCGAGGCTATCGGGGCCGCCGCGCCATGCGACACCGTTCTGTGCCGGCTCAGCCGATTCGCGCAGGCGCTCGATGTCCTCCTTGAGCTGATCCCAGGGAGCGAGCCGGTCGTCGAGCGGCCTGTCGAGGCGCCGGAACAGTTCGAGGTAGGCGGCATGCGCGATCGCTATGGTCTCGATGTACTGGGATTCCAGCGCATCAGACTTCGCCCGGATCTCACGCAGTGCCCGCCGCAGCGCCGCCCGCCCGGTAGCGTCGGGGGGCACGGCGCTGCGGCGCTTGGGGTCCATCCCAGGAATCGGGAAAGCGACATCGGCGGTTTCACCCGCCGTATCGCCGTAGAGGCGCCGGTCGGTGGCCGACATCGACTCGCTCAACTCGCGGCGCTCGGCCGCCAGCGTCTCCAGCCGTCTGGTCGCGGTCTCTCCGACCAGACGCAGCGCGAGCACCATGTTCGCCTCATCCTTTGCTGCCTGGTAGGCGGCATAGGCGGTCGCTAGCGTGCGCGGTGCACCTGCGGCGTGCTGGGTCAGGAGCAGCGTCAGCCTGTGCCAGACATCGAAGCTCTGGTAGCCCGCACCGGCCAGCCGCTCCAGGTCGCGGATAGCGCCAGCGGCGTCACCTTTCTCTTCGGCGCTCTTTGCGGCTGCGAGGAGCGCAACCGGATCGATGTCGGTACCGGTTGCACGCTTGGCCACGTCTGCGCGCAGTGCGTCGGCGGCCCGGGCGAGCTGGGGCAGGTCGAATTCGGCGCGCGCCGGGCTGCAAGTTATCGCGAGCAGGAAAAGCACGCACACGGCGAAGCGCGCGCCCGCGTCGCGCATGCTGGTGAGAACACGCTGCATTGCGACGCTAGCGCAGCGAGACGAGATTGGCCCGCACGTAGGCGCGTCCCCAGATGGTCTTGTAGGTGATCCACTCATCCGAGGTGCCCTCCTGGTGAACGCGGAAGATCTCGGGCGCGCCGCCGCCCTCCGTCCGCAGCGTGCCGCGCCCGAGCACCTCGACTACGCCCGCCGACGCATCCGTCTGGCTGTAGGCGGGTACGTCATCGTGGACGAACATCACGGCGGACTGACCGACCGCATCGAACCGCTGGCTGTCTCCGCTCGCACCGACGTCGAAACCCAGCCGTACTGCGCTGTGCAGGTGCCCAACGGAGATCGGCTCCTGTGCCTTTCCGGTGCGCTCGAACACGTCGCGGCTCAACTTCGCGAACGCCACCTCGTGATCGACGTTGGCACGGACGACCCAGCCGGCCAGCGCATCCGCGAAATCGAGACGGTCGGGTGCAACCTTGCGGAAGCCGGTGGCGAACGTGACAAACACACCGGGCGGCAGTGCTGCCAGTTTTGCGGCATCGTAGCCTGCCGGCGTATCCGCCCCGCCGCCGCCGTTGCCGACAGCCGTGCGGCAGGCATCGACGACGATGATGTGGTTGGCCTGAGGCGCGGCCGCCGTAAGCTTCTCGACGAGCGTGCTCAGCGGCAGGGCGGTGCGCGCCAACTCGCCCGCGGCAAGAGATAGAGAGCGAATAGGCACCAGATAGTTGATGCCGTTTGCGTCGGAGACGCCGTGACCGGTGAAATAGACAAATGACGTGAGACGCGCGTCGGTGCCCGCCCCTGCAGCGCTCGTGCTGAGCTTGCGCGCGAAAGCATCGATGGCATCCAGCATGCCTTGCAGCGTCAGGTCATGGTGCGGAGACACCTCGAAGCGGCTGCGCGTCAGCGCATCGCCAACGAGCTTGGCGCCATCGCGCGCATGCGTCAGCGGGCCGACCGCATTGCCATAATCCTGATTGCCGATCACGAGTGCGACGCGATTGCCGGCTTGCGCGGCGGATACGGAAAGCGCCGTGAATGCATACGAAGCAACCAGCAATGAAGCGAGCTTGAGACGGTGTTCGAGCATCGCCGATAAGCAAACTCAGTTGTCGTTGAACGGGCCGAATGTTAACCTTCGACCCCGTGCGGTCAAGCTGTTTGTCGGCATGCATTATGGCTCTGCTGCGGCGACGGGCGTATGTCAGCGATGGGACGTAGGCTTCGTTGGCGGATCGCAGTGCGGTCGTCATTTTTTTAACGGCACACCAGACTTGAGCCGACCGTCGATTGCGGCCAGCTGGCCGCCGCATTGTCGTCGTGAGCGGTCTCTAGAGCAGGTTCACTTGAAGTGGAATTGCCGCGGACTTCGATGTCCAGCTCTTCGCCTTGGATCGCAGAGTTCGGACGCAACACCCTCGAGGGAAGTCAAATCTTGCTGCTGTCAGACGATTAGGCTCAAGTGCGAGTAAAGGCACGCGTGCGGCGAGGATTGTGAATGCGCGGGGATGCGATGACTGGATGCGCTGAGGGCACGCCTGCGCGGATCACGCCTGCGCGGATTTCTAGGTGGCAGGCCGTAGCGCATGGGCTGCTTGCGGTCGCACTCATCGCTCAACCTCTCTGCGTTGATCCAGTCCGTGCGCAGCAGACAAAGGCCTGCACGGGCATCGCAGCGCGTGTGCACGAGCGGTGTCCCGATCCGCGCGCGGCCGCCGACAAGATCGTCGGAGGCTGCAAAGCTGAGGCTGGACACTGGCCGAACTACGTCGCGCTGCGCATCACCAACATCGAGAACGAGTCGGGCTACCGTTGTGGCGGCGCGCTTATTGCGCCGCAATGGGTGCTGACGGCAGCGCACTGCGTCTACAACATCTTCTATCCCAACGGCGGCCGGCAGGAGCAATATCTGGAGAGCTTCTCGACCTATGCGCGGCATGGGCTGAAAGGCCTCGGCGTACTGCAGGCGGTGGTAGAGCCCTACGACCTCAACGGTGTCGACCCGGCCAAGGCGATCGATGTAACCGAGATCGTCGTGCACGAGGCTTATGATCGCAATCCGCGCCACGGCAACGATGTGGCGCTGTTGCGCCTCGCGCAGCCGCACAACGGCCCGGTCGCGGTGCTCGCTGACGAGGAGCGGGCTACTCCGTTGCCCGAGGTTTCCCGCCTCGTGGTCGCCGGCTTCGGCGCGAAATGGCACGGCATGAGCTACGAGCGCTTCGATGGACCCAAGGATCGCGGCGGTACGTTCGTGTCCGGCTCGCCGGAGCTTCTGGAAGTGGCGGTGCCGCGCGTGACACCGCAGCAATGCGCCGCCGCCTACGGTCCCGATGGCCAGCGCGCCGACGTGCTCTGCGCGGGCGAGGAGGGACGCGATTCCTGCCAGGGCGACAGCGGCGGGCCAGCCGTTGTGTTCGGCGCCGATGGCTGCCCGGTGCAGATCGGTGTGGTGAGTTGGGGCGAGGACTGCGCGGCCAAGGGCAACTTCGGTGTCTACGCGCGAGTCTCGCAGTTCAAGCCGTGGATCAAGGCGCGTGTGCCCGAGGCGCGTTTTGTTGATCCGTCCGCACCGCGCTGAGTGCATGCGGCGGACCGCTCCCTGACTCTTCGCGACGCGCGAAAAGCAAAAACCCCCGGTACGCGGGTGCGTCCGGGGGCAGGTCCCACGATCTAGGATCGTGGTGATGCGAGCGACGGGCTTAGTGCGCGTGGCCGGCAGGCAGCCAGCTCTCCATCGCCTTCATCGCTTCGGCTTCGTTGTTGTATACGTCGAACACGTTCTGACACTCGAGCACGCCATAGTCCGGATTATCCATGTCGAGAACGGCGCGCACCACCAGCGCCCACTTCCCATTCTGCAACTGCTCCACGTGCAGGTGCGGAAACCGGCTGTCCATGTCGAAGTCCCCCGTTTTCGTGTGGTCCCCCAAGGTCCGTGCTAACACCTGTCGTGATGACCGGCACGTCACACTTTAGCTGCAGCCGCTTGTTGAACCGCAGGTGTCACATTTCAGGCACGTGCCGTTCCGCACCAGCGTGAAGTTCTGGCACTCGTGGCAGCTCTCGCCCTCGTAGCCGCGCAGTCGCGCCTCGGCACGGCGGTCAGCGTCGTTGAGCTTGCCCTGCCGTACCTCGGTCCGCGTCACGGTGGCACGCTGATACATGACCTCGGTGGAGGTCTTGAGCGCGGTGGCGCCGTCGGTGGAGAAGGCGGTCTCGGCGGACGTCTGCAGCTCGGCGACCGCGTTGGCACCCGCCCGCTGCATCGCACCACCGCCGGTGCCGATACGACCGACGATGCCGCGCACCAGACCGCGGCTGACGAGCTTCTGCGCCGGCGCCGTCTCGAGCGCCAGATCCTCGTCCGTCTCCTCGTCGGATGAGCCGAGCCCCGTCTCGCCGACGATCTCGCGCGGATCGACGTGGGCGAGGTCGTTGCGGCCAAGGTAGGAAACGGCAAGCTCGCGGAAGATGTAATCGAGGATCGAGGTCGCGTTCTTGATCGCCTCGTTGCCCTGTACGATGCCTGCCGGCTCGAAGCGCGTGAACGTGAACGCCTCGACGTATTCCTCGAGCGGCACGCCGTACTGCAGGCCGAGCGAGATGGCGATGGCGAAATTGTTCATGAGAGAGCGGAACGCCGCGCCCTCCTTGTGCATGTCGATGAAGATCTCGCCGACACGCCCGTCGTCGTATTCGCCTGTGCGCAGGTAGACCTTGTGGCCGCCGACGCTCGCCTTCTGGGTATAGCCCTTGCGCCGCGACGGCAGTTTCTCGCGCTCCTGTCCGTGGCTCTCGGCGGCGGCGACGCGCAGCTGCTCCTCCAGCTGCAGCACGCGCTGCGTCAGACGCTCGGCCATCAGCTCGGCGCGCTTCACCTGCGGGTTGGAAGCGGTGAGCTTCTCCGCCGTATCCTCCTGCTCCTCCGCGCTGTCGCCGAGGATCTGGGAGTTGAGCGGCTGCGACAGCTTGGAGCCGTCGCGGTAGAGTGCGTTGGCCTTCAGCGCCAGCCGCCACGACAGCATGTAGGACTGCTTGCAATCCTCAACCGTCGCATCGTTGGGCATATTGATGGTCTTGGAGATGGCGCCTGAGATGAACGGCTGGGACGCCGCCATCATGCGGATATGGCTCTCCACCGACAGGTAGCGCTTGCCCTTGCGGCCGCACGGGTTCGCACAGTCGAACACGGGCAGGTGCTGAGCTTTCAGGTGTGGCGCGCCTTCGAGCGTCATGGCGCCGCAGACGTGCTCGTTGGCCGCATCGATCTCGCGGCGCGTGAAGCCGAGGTGCGTGAGCAGCTCGAATGCCGGGTCGGTGAGCTTCTCGGCCGGCACCTTCAGCGTGTCGCGCACGAAGGCTTCGCCGAGCGTCCACTTGTTGAACACGAACTTGATGTCGAACGCTGTCTTGAGGTTGCCTTCGACTTTGGCGATCGCGTCATCGGTGAAGCCTCTGGCGCGCAGCGTGGTGTGGTTGATGCCGGGTGACTGCGCGAGGCTGCCGTGGCCGACTGCATAGGCCTCGATCTCGGCGATCTCGCTCTCGCGGTAGCCCAGCGTGCGCAACGCCTCGGGGACGGAACGGTTGATGATCTTGAAGTAGCCGCCTCCGGCGAGCTTCTTGAACTTGACCAGCGCGAAATCGGGCTCGATGCCGGTCGTGTCGCAGTCCATGACGAGGCCAATCGTGCCCGTGGGCGCGATGACGGTGGCCTGCGCGTTGCGGAAGCCGTGGCGCTCGCCCAGGATCAGTGCTTTCTCCCAGGCGTCGCGTGCCGCCGAGACGAGGCGCCGGTCCCGGCACGCGTCGCGATCGAGCGGAACGGGTGCAACATGCAGCGCCTCGTAGCCGGTGGCCTCGCCGCGTGCGGCGCGGGCGTGGTTACGGATGACGCGCAGCATGTCGCTTGCATTCTGGCTATACCCCGGGAAGGCGCCGAGTTCCGACGCCATCTCAGCGCTCGTGCCATACGCGATG
Source organism: Hyphomicrobiaceae bacterium (assembly GCA_050250815.1). Lineage (GTDB taxonomy): Bacteria > Pseudomonadota > Alphaproteobacteria > Rhizobiales > Hyphomicrobiaceae > JAEUMD01. The sequence continues at coordinate 16,726 of JBFWNY010000024.1, read as the reverse complement.
CCGGTCATGATGGCGGAGATGGCGCCGCAGATGGCGCGGCCCTCAGCCGAGTCGTAGGCAATGCCGGCCGCCATCAGCAGGCCACCGATGTTGGCGAAGCCCAGACCCAGCGTTCGGTAGCGGTAGGACAGTTCCGCGATCTGGCGCGACGGGAACTGCGCCATCATCACCGAGATCTCGAGCACGATCGTCCACAGCCGGCAGGCGTGCTCGAAGGCCTCGACGTCGAACGAACGGTCCTCGCGGCGGAACGTCATTAGGTTGAGCGAGGCTAGGTTGCAGGCCGTGTCGTCGAGGAACATGTACTCCGAGCACGGGTTCGATGCGCGGATCTCGCCCGACCGCGGGCAGGTGTGCCAGTCGTTGATGGTGGTGTGGAACTGGATGCCCGGATCGGCGGACGCCCAGGCGGCGTAGCCTACCTGCTCCCACAGGTCACGTGCTCGCAGCGTCTTGATCGACTTGCCGGTGAGGCGCGCAGTGAGCGCCCATTCGCCATCAGCCTCGACGGCTTCCAGGAATGCGTCCGTTACGCGCACCGAGTTGTTGGAGTTCTGCCCTGCTACCGTCAGGTAGGCTTCCGAATCCCAGTCGGTGTCGTAGGTGTCGAAGGCGATGTCCTTGTAGCCCTGCCGCGCAAATTGGACGACGCGCAGGATGTAGTTCTGCGGAACCTCGTCGCGACGCGCTTCCTTGATTGCGCGCTTGAGCGCAGGGTTCTTGGCCGGATCGTAGCAGTCGTCGCCGTCGGCCTCGCAGTTGACGCAGGCCTTCATAATCGCCTTGAGGCGCTTGTGGGCGATCTTAGAGCCTGTGACGAGGGCGGCGACCTTCTGCTCCTCGCGCACCTTCCAGTTGATGTATTCCTCGATGTCGGGGTGGTCGATGTCGACGACCACCATCTTGGCCGCGCGCCGCGTCGTGCCACCCGACTTGATGGCACCGGCGGCCCGGTCGCCGATCTTGAGGAAGCTCATGAGGCCCGATGAGCGGCCGCCGCCCGAGAGCCTCTCGTTGGCCGCGCGCAGGCTCGAGAAGTTGGAGCCGGTTCCCGAGCCGTACTTGAACAGGCGCGCCTCGCGCACCCACAGGTCCATGATGCCGTTCTCGTTGACGAGATCGTCGTTGACCGACTGGATGAAGCAGGCGTGCGGCTGCGGATGCTCGTAGGCGGAAGACGACAACGTCAATTCGCCTGTCGCATGGTCGACGTAGGAATGACCCTGGCCGGGGCCATCGATTCCATAGGCCCAGTGCAGTCCGGTGTTGAACCACTGCGGCGAGTTGGGCGCGGCCATCTGCATGGCGAGCATGTAGCGGTGCTCGTCGAAGAAGGCACGGGCGTCCTCCTCGCTCGAGAAATAGCCGCCCTTCCAGCCCCAGTAGGTCCAGGTGCCGGCGAGACGGTCGAAGACTTGGCGTGCGTCGTTCTCACCGCCCATGCGCCCGCCCTCGGGCAGTGTGGCGAGTGCGTCCTGGTCGGCGACCGAGCGCCACAGCCATGAGGGGATGCTGGTCTCTTCGACGCGCTTGAGGCGGCGGGCGACACCGGCCTTGCGGAAGTACTTCTGCGCCAGGATGTCGGCGGCGACCTGGCTCCAGTGCTCGGGCACGTCGAAGCCGTCGAGACGGAAGACGATCGAGCCGTCCGGGTTCTTGATCTCGCTGGTGGCGCGCCGGAAGGCGATGCGCTCGTAAGGTGACTTGCCGGCCTCGGTGAAGCGCCGCGTGATCTTCATGTCCGTCCCCCGCCTGCTTGGCGTCTCATTAGGAAGTCTTTTGGGAAAAGGCCCTGCCGGCTCGCCGGCGGCGCCTCGCGTGCTACGCGGACACACAACTCACCATCCCGGTGCCGAGACACAGCTCCGGGTCAACACGAACCAATCGATGTTTCAGCTTCGGAAACTCGCGCGGAAATGCGCGGACGCGACTTTGGGCCGTCTGGGACGGCCTCAACGCGAACGACATGCTGGAAACTAAACCCCAGACCGACCGGACCCCGGCTCAGCGCTTCCCTCTGCGCCATGCAGGATCGTCACATCGATGTCTTGAACTTAGGGCGATTCGAAGCCGTCGTCACCACGGCTTGTGGGTGGTAGATGAGACTTGGCACTAGATGTAGTGGTGTTGGCAACCTGTGGATAGTTCGGCGGCAGCGCCCGGATTTCCGGCATGTTTAGCGGGTCGTCACCGGGAGAGCGGCTGTTGAAAGCCTTGGAGAGATGGCTCCATCGCCGTGACGGAGACACGCTAAGCCGATTCCGAAGCCCGGTGGTGTGACTGGAAAGCCGCGCCGAATGGACGTATGGACTGACCAGCCGCGCGGGGCTTAAACCGTCTTCGTCGTCCTGGCACTCAGGGTCGGCGAAAGCCGCAGCGGCGGAACAACGCCCTACCTCAACGGGCGGGCTACAGGGGTGTGCCTCATGGGCATCTTCAGCGAGATCTTCAGCTGGTGGGGCGGCAACACGTGGGGCACCAGGCTCTACATCTGGCGCAAAATGCGCTTCGTGGGTGAGGATGCGCTGGGCAACCGGTACTACGAGCAGCGCTCGGGCGTCGGTCCGGTCGGTAAGCCACGCCGCTTCGTCACATATCCCAAAGGAGCGGAAGCCTCGAAGATTCCGCCGGAGTGGCACGGCTGGATGCACTATACGGTTGATACGCCGCCGACCGAGCAGGACTATCAGCCCCGGCCATGGCAACTGCCGCACAAGCCCAACATGACGGGTACGGCGGACGCCTACCGGCCCGAAGGTTCGATCCTGACAGCGGCCAAGCGGCCCCGTGGAACGGGGGACTACAAGGCGTGGCGTCCGGAGTAGACAGGCGCGTTCGGGTCCGGGTCCGGCGTGGATGCCCGTGACGCATATCGCGTCGTGATCTCGAAGCAGCCAAATTTCCGTTTAACACCTTGGCAGCCGCTCACGCGCTCCGGCACAGTGTGAACCGGTCGAACAAGGGGAGGCCGATGCCCGCACGACGGCGAACACACTTGGCGAAGACGCTCGCGACCCTGGCAACGCTGACGCCTCTGGCGGTGCTGCTCCTGGTGTCTTCAGCGCACGCTGAGCGGATCCAGAACAAGGTTGCCGTGTTCGCAGCGCTCGACAAGGTTACCGCCCGCATCTCCAAGCTCGAGGTGCCGCTGGGCCAGACCGTCGAGTTCGGATCGCTCAAGGTCACGCCGCGGACGTGTCTGTCGAGCCCGCCCACCGATCTGCCCAAGACGACAACCTTTGTTGAGGTCGACGAGCAGGAGCTGGAGGGCGCGCAGAAGCGCATCTTCACGGGCTGGATGTTTGCCGAAAGCCCCGCGCTCAATGCCGTCGAGCACCCGGTGTTCGATATCTGGCTCACCGGCTGCAAGGAACCGACATCGGCGCCGCAGGCGGCGCTGGGCGAGCCGGAGGACCGGCGGGGCATCGAGGGCAGCGAGGAACCCTCCCAGCCCTTTTCGCGGCGCCGCGTCCGCCGTTAGATCCGGGAGCGCGGACCCATTTGGGCGCCCCTGCGGACCATTTGGCACAGCATATGAGGTTGGCAGCGGGCCAAAACAGCGTTTAGCCTTGCCCTGGCGCGAACGTGCGGAGGCAAGCTCATGGATCTGACCGCCCTCTCAGCCCTCGATCTGGCGCGCCTTCAATTTGCGTTCACCGTCTCCGCTCACATCATTTTCCCCGCCTTTTCGATAGGTCTGGCGAGCTACCTTGCCGTGCTCGAGACCTTGTGGCTGCTGACGGGACGCGACGACTACATCCGCGTCTTCGAGTACTGGCTCAAGATTTTTGCCGTCGCATTCGGCATGGGCGTCGTATCGGGCGTCGTCATGAGCTACCAGTTCGGCACGAACTGGAGTGTGTTCTCCGACAAGACCGGGCCGGTGCTCGGGCCGCTCATGGGCTACGAGGTGCTGACAGCCTTCTTCCTGGAGGCCGGGTTCCTGGGCGTCATGCTGTTCGGGCGCGAGAAGGTGGGCCGCGGCCTGCATCTGTTTGCAACGCTCATGGTTGCCGCCGGCACGCTGTTCTCGGCCTTCTGGATTTTGTCGGTCAACAGCTGGATGCAGACGCCTGCCGGGTTCGCCACCAACGACAAGGGCCAGTTCGTGCCGGTCGACTGGTGGGCGATCGTGTTCAACCCCTCCTTCCCCTACCGGCTTGTGCACATGGTGCTGGCGGCCTACCTCACGACGGCGTTCGTCGTGGGCGCGGTCGGCGCCTGGCACCTGCTTAAGGATCGCGCCGACGCCCGCGCGCGCATCATGTTCTCGATGGCCATGTGGATGGCGGCCCTTGTGACGCCTGTGCAGATCGTTGCCGGCGATTTTCATGGCCTCAACACGCTCGAGCATCAGCCGATGAAGGTGGCCGCGATGGAGGGTCACTACGAGACGCGCAAGGGTGCGCCGCTCATTCTGTTCGGCTGGCCCGACAACGCCGCGGCCGAAACGCGCCACGCAATCGAGATCCCCGCGCTGGGCAGCATGATCCTGACGCATGAGTGGGACGGCGAGGTGAAAGGCCTCAAGGCCTTTCCCCGCGAGGACTGGCCGAATGCCACGATTGTGTTCTGGAGCTTCCGCATCATGCTGGGGGTGGGCTTCGCCATGCTCGGCGTCGGATTGTGGAGCCTGCTTGCCCGTTGGCGCGGCGGTCTCCATGAGGCGGCATGGCTGCAGCGTGCTGCGGTGCTGATGGGACCGAGCGGCTTCCTTGCGGTGCTGGCGGGGTGGATCACCACCGAGGTCGGTCGCCAGCCCTATACGGTCTACGGGCTCCTGCGCACGTCGGAAAGCGTATCGGCGATCGCGGCGCCGGCGGTCGGAAGTTCGCTCGTCGCATTCTTTTCCGTCTATCTCACTGTGTTTGGCGCCGGCACCTTCTACGTGCTGCGGCTGATGGCCAAGTCGCCGTCGGCGAGCTCAGGAGGGCCCGACCCCAAGGCGCCGGTGCGCGCCGCGGGCATCGCGCCCGGTCCCGCGATGAAACCCGCGCGGTCCGGCGAGTAGGGAGGCAGCATCATGGTCATCGATCTGGCGTTCGTTTGGGCCGTGCTCATCGCCTTTGCCGTGCTCGCTTACGTCGTGCTCGACGGATTCGACTTGGGGATCGGACTGCTGTTTCCGTTCCTCGGCGGGCGCAGGCACCAGGACGTCGCCATGAATTCAGTGGCCCCGGTCTGGGATGGCAACGAGACCTGGCTCGTTCTGGGTGGCGGTGGCCTGTTCGCCGTGTTCCCGCTTGCCTATGCCATCGTCCTGCCGGCGCTCTACGCGCCGATCACGGCCATGCTGCTGGGGCTGATCCTGCGCGGTGTCGCATTCGAGTTCCGCTGGCGCACCGAACGCGGCCGCGTCATCTGGGACATCGCGTTCACGTTGGGATCGGTCATCGCGACGTTTGCGCAGGGCATCGCGCTGGGCGCGCTGGTGCAAGGCATCAAGGTGGAGGGACGGGCCTACGCCGGCGGCTGGTACGATTGGCTGACCCCGTTCAGTCTGGCTTGCGGTGTTGCGCTGCTCATCGGCTACGGACTGCTCGGCGCCACATGGCTCGTCATGAAGACCGAGGGCGACCTGCAGAAGCGCGCACTCGGCTTCGCGCGGGTGCTGGCCTGGGGTCTGATGGCGGCGATCCTCGTCTTCAGTCTGTGGACGCCGTTCCTCGATCCCAAGTTCATGGCACGCTGGTTCAGCTTTCCGGCGCTGCTCTACACGGCGCCCGTGCCGCTGGCGACCGGCTTCGTCGCCTTCCGGCTGCTGCGTGCGCTTGCGGCCGGGCACGAGCGCGAGCCCTTCCTGATGACGCTCGCCCTGTTCGTGCTCTGCTATGTCGGCCTTGGCATCAGCTTCTATCCGCACATGGTTCCGCCCAGCATCACGATCTGGGATGCCGCCGCGCCCGACAAGAGCCTTGCGTTCCTGCTCTCCGGCGCTGCCGTTCTGATCCCGCTCATTCTGGCCTATACGGCCTACAGCTACTGGGTATTCCGGGGGAAGGTGCCCGCAGAGGGCGGCTACCATTGAGTGGTGATCGGCCGCCCGGCCCTGGTGGCAGTCTGTTGAGGCGGATTGCCTGGTTCGTCGCGCTCTGGGCGCTGGGCGTCACGGCGGTTGCAGTGGTCGCGTACGGCCTTCGCCTACTGCTCGCGGCCGGTTAAGTCGCCGGGCCGGATACCACAACCTCTGGCTCCTCTCGTTTCAACGGACGATTCTGCATATGATCGGCGGTCGCGTGGCGGTGGACGCGCGATGAGGTCGATGGAGGCGACGATGAGCGAGGGCGGCGGTGAGCCGGGTGGGCTGCGCAACTCCAATCTGCGGACGGCCGTGATCACATGGTTTCCCATGCTCATAGCCGTGCTGTCGCTGTTCACGTCCGTCTTCAACGGCTACCTCAACAATAAGTTTGTCAACATGATCGCGGGTGGCTTGCCGCGCGGCGAATATATGCGCACCTGTCGCGACACCATCGATGCCTACTTCCAGGTGAAATACCGCACCGGATTGCTGTCGGACGTAGCGCAGCAGGCTGCATCGGCCGGCGCTGACCAGAACGCGGCTGGCAGCTATTCTGCCGCACAGCGCGAAGCGCGCCTTGCCACTGTCCGGATCGAGGCCGGCAACGCCGTGGCTCGGTTCGGCGCGCTCGCGACGTACCTTGCCAATATTCGCGACGACGAGCGCATGCGCGCCCATTACACGGACCTGTTCTGGAAGCTCGACGACATGGCCCGCAAGGCGCCGACTGCGACGCCAGAGCAGCGCTCCCAGCAGATGGAGGCCGCCGACCGCATCTTCGCAGACGTGAATGCCGACTGCGTCAAAGCCGCTCAGCAGTACAAGTAGCGATCAAAACCCAGTAACGCTGTCGAACGAGCCGGTTTTCGGAGCGTTGGTAACGATGTAGGTTGCATTCTGCAGCCCGGCGTGACCGCTTGCGCAAAATGCTCGCAGCTTCGACAAGCCCGGACGATCTTGATCGGGCAGTCGAAAGAGGGATTGGTGAGGCGGTGCGTTGCCGACGGCGGAGCCGAGACCGCCATCCGCCCCGAGCGGCGGGTCAGTTGCGACAGCGGGCAGAACGGCGTGGGCTTTCGAGAGCGAGGTTCCAGTCGATGTCCATGGCGACAGACGTTCGGCCCGAGACCAGTGGTCGGCTGACGGGCAAGACCATAGCCGCCCTCAAGGAGGCGCGCGACAACATCACCAACGTCTACTATCTGGGCCGCGTCTATCTGATCATGGCCGCGACGCTCGTCGCTGCAATCTGGCTGATTGAGCAGCAACGGGCCGGCGCCTTCTCGTTCTGGTGGAACATTCCCATCGTCATCCTTGCGATAACAATCATCGGCGCCTCGCAGCATCAGCTCGGCGGAGCGACGCACGAGGCGACGCACTTCATCCTGTTCCGCAACCGCAGAGCCAACGAGCTGGTTTCCGACTGGCTGTGCATGTTTCCGCTCTATTCGACGACCTACCAGTTCCGGCTGCATCATCTCGCGCATCACCAGTTCATCAACGATCCCGAGCGCGATCCCGATTTCTACCAGCTGCACGACAGCGGCCATGACCTCGACTTCCCGCTCGAGCATGTGCAATTCTTCAAGGCGCTGCTGAGCCAGCTGTGGCTGCCAAATCTCGTGCGCTACACGCTGACGCGCGCGCGCTACAACGGCCTGGGCGTCGACACGAACCCCTATCGCGACAAGACGCGCAAGACCTCGCGCGGCCCCAATGTCGTCATCGGCGGTTACTCGATCGTGCTGCCGCTCGTGCTGAGCGTCCTGAGCATCTTCCTGTTCGACTATCTGACGCTGGCGCTGCTGTTCGTCGGCTTCGGAGCGGCCGCGATCGCCTACCTGCTCTCCGTCCCCGAGGAGCAGTACCCGGCCACGCACATCAAGCCGATCATTGCGCACAAGACGACGGCGTTGAGCCGCATCGTCTTCTTCATGGTGCTCTACACGGGCCTCAGTCTGGTCGAGTATTTCGGCGTGCTGCCGGCGTGGCCGTACTACCTGCTGCTGTGGGTGCTGCCGCTGTTCACGACGTTCCCTTTCTTCATGATCATGAGGCAGTGGGTACAGCACGGGAACGCAGACCGCGGGCGCCTCACCAATACCCGCGTGTTCCTGGTCAACCCGTTCGTCCGTTACGCAGTGTTCCCGTTCGGGATGGACTACCACCTTCCGCATCACATCTATGCAGCCGTGCCGCACTTCCGGCTGCCGGAGCTGCATGATCTGCTGCGGCGGTCCGATCCCGACTATGCCCGCGAGGGCGTGGTGGTAGAGGGCTACTTCCGGTCGCCGCATCCTGATGCTGGCAATCCCACGGTCGTCGAGGTGTTGGGGCCGGTCTACGCGCGGCGCGGCGACGAGGTGTTCATCGCATCCGACGCGATCGAGGATGCCGAAGTGGATGACGCGCGGCACATCCGCGAAGAGGAAGCCGAAAGCCGCCGCCAGACGTCAGGCTGAGCGGCTACCGAGCAGCCGCGCGGCGCGCGGCGCGAAATAGGTGAGGATGCCGGACGCGCCTGCACGCTTGAACGCGAGCAGGCTCTCCATCATCACCCGGTCGCCGTCGAGCCAGCCGCGCTCGATGGCCGCCATCAGCATCGCGTACTCGCCCGACACCTGATAGACGAACGTGGGCACGCCGAACGTGTCGGCCACGCGGCGCACGACGTCGAGATAGGGCATTCCGGGCTTCACCATCACCATGTCGGCGCCCTCGGCGATGTCGAGGGCCACCTCGCGCATCGCCTCGTCGCCGTTGGCCGGATCCATCTGGTAGGTGCGCTTGTCACCCTTCAACGTCGAGGACGATCCCACGGCGTCACGGAACGGACCGTAAAATGCGCTCGCGTACTTGGCCGCATACGACATGATCTGCGTGTCGGTATGCCCACCCGACTCGAGCGCGCGGCGGATCGCGCCGACGCGGCCATCCATCATGTCGGATGGAGCCAGCACGTCGCAGCCGGCCGCCGCCTGCACGAGCGACTGGCGCACGAGCGCCTCGAGTGTGCGGTCGTTGTGGATCGCGCCGTCGATCAGCAGTCCGTCGTGGCCGTGGCTCGTATAGGGGTCGAGCGCGACGTCGAGGATGATGCCGATGCCGACGCCTGCCTCCTTGACCGCGCGGGTCGCCCGGCACACGAGGTTGTCAGGATTGAAGGCCTCGCGCGCGTCGTCGGTCCGCAACTTCGGATCGGTATAGGGGAACAGAGCGATCGCGGGGATGCCCAGCCCCTCCGCGTCGCGCGCCGCGGCCACGACGAGGTCGATCGACAGGCGCTCAACGCCGGGCATGGAGGCGACCGCGTGGCGCTCGGCCTTCCCCTCGATGACGAACATCGGCCAGATGAGGTCGGCGGGCGACAGGCGATGCTCGGCCACCAGACGGCGCGACCAATCGGATTTGCGGTTGCGCCGCGGGCGCACGAGAGGAAAGGCGCCCGGAGCGGCGCTCTCGGTATCGTTTGTCATGGGGCCTGCAACACTGTCTGGCTCGCTACACTCGGGCTTTCGGCTGACCTCGCTTCGGTGAAGCTGTGGCCAATTGCAAGCCGCGATGCAAGCCCGCGTGCATGATGCAGCGCCGATCCGCGAGCTACTGGCAGAACGCGCCGCTCTTGCGTTCGGCGAGATCGAGATGGAAGTGATTGCGGTGAGCGTTGTTGGCCTCGGGGCCGAGCACGGTGCCGAAGATGCGGCAGGCCGCTTCGTGGGCGGCACGCAGGAAGCGGTTCTTGCCAGCTTCGCTGGCACCGCGGCCAGCAGGCGCGACGCCTGCCGCGTCAGCCGCGAGCACCACCATCGTGGGCGTCTCGCCCCAGGTGTCGGCGCGCGGAACCGGGCCGCCGAGCTTGCTGACGAACCCACCGAGCGTCGCTGGCGGAGGGCCGGAGCGCTCCTCGCCGCCGGCGATCGAGAAGGTGACCCGTGGCGCGCCTTCGATGATGCTGGCGCGGGCGATGCCGCCCGCCGGCGCCCCCGCATGGGTTCCGACGGCTGCTGGCGGCAGCGCGGTGGCAGCGGAGGTGCGCGAGGTTTCCCCGTGGCTCGCCACGGCGCGGCGCTGGCCTTCCCGTTCCGCGTCCAGCCTGCGCTGGTCGTCGGCGACGGCTCGGGCCTTGGCCGCGGCGACCTGCCGGCGGATGTCGCGGGCCGTCATCCCCCAGTCGGCAAGGAGCATCGTGCTTTCGCCGCGCGAGGTCACGAAGCCGGCGATGTCGATGGCGTTGACGCGGCCGTGCTCGGACAGGCGTCCGCGTGCCCGGCCGTAGGCATTGCGGCAGGAGTAGTCGCTCATTTTCTCGATCTTGATGATCGGGCCGCCCAAATGGCGGCGGGCGAGGGGCTGCAGATCGCGTGTCACCCAGGCGTGCAATGCTTCCGCCATTTCACAATTGATGAGGGCGGGCGGCGAAATCACCACCTCGGGCTTGCGGCCGAAGCTGACGAGGCGGATCGGTGCAGGAGTGCCGCATTCGCCCTGGCGGATCGGTGCTTCTTCCAAGGCGACGGCGTTGATCTTTTTGAGGATGGCGTGGCAGCGTGCGCGGGCCGCCTTCACTTCCGCCTCCGACCAGGTGGGTTCCGGCTTCTCTTGCTTTTTGGCGCGGGCACGCACCTCGTCGAGCGTCACTGGCCAGCTTTGCGGCGTGGACAGCGGCGCCGCCCGCGCCGGCACCGGCATGGTGAGCGGATCGCGGCGCGTCGCACTGGCGCTGTCTTCCGCGACGCGCATGCCGAAACCGGAACTATCGGAAACGAACCGGAAGGTCGCGTGTTGCCGCGACGAGTCCTCCGGTTCGCGACCGTGCGATACGGCAGCAAACGGCCCCGTGAGCCCGAGCGCGAGCATCAGGCCGAGCAGTCGACGCCCCATGTCCCCGTCTTCCCCCTGTCCGTGGTCCTCACTTCGAGGCCGGACGGCCGATCTGTGTCCCCACACCGATCGACGCGAATCACCTTGAAGTTTCGTATCAAATCGCCGTGGTGTATAGCGGCGAATTGGGGCACGACGGTGCGCCGCAAGACCCGCGCAAATGGGTTTCTGTAGACAAGCAGTGGAACTTCGCGCCGATGAACGAAAAGGCTGGGGATGAAGCCGGCGAGGATATCGCCATCGTCAGGGAGGGTGCGGTTGCCCGCATCGTGCTGAAGCGGGTGAAGGCGCTCAATGCGCTGACCACCGCCATGCGCACCCGAATTGCCGAGGCGATACCGGTGCTGGCGCGCGATGCCTCGCTCTATGCCGTCGCCATCCAATCCGAGAGCCCCAAGGCGTTCTCGGCTGGGGGTGACGTGCGCGAGATCGTCTCCTGGGGGGCGTCCGACCCGGACCGCGCAGCCAAAGCGTTTGCCGACGAATATCTGCTCGACTGGACGCTCGAATGCTTCTCCAAGCCAACCGTGTCGCTCGTCAACGGCATGGTGATGGGCTCGGGCGTCGGGATATCCATCTACAACACGCATCGGGTCGCGGGCGCGGGCTATCGCTTCGCCATGCCGGAGACCGCGATCGGGCTGTTCCCGGATGTGGGCGTGGCGCACGTCCTGGCGCGCCTGCCGGGGGAAATCGGCACCTATCTGGGGCTCACGGGCCGCAGCATCGGTCGGGCGGATGCTTACCGCCTGGGTCTGGTGACGCACTGTATTCCAGGCGAGTCGTTTGCGGGGATTGTCGCGGCGTTGTCCGATGCGCAGCCAATCGATCCGCTGCTCGACGGGTTGCACGTTGATCCGGGCGCCGGAGAACTGGCCGCTATGGATGGGCTGTTGGCTGTGGCATTTGCAGGCGACTCGGTCGAGCAGATTGTGTCCCGGCTGGAGAGCGTTTCTGGCGCTGGCAAGGACTTCGCGGCCGGCGTGCTGGCAGATTTGGCCAAGCGGTCGCCGACGTCGCTCAAGATCACGCTGCGCCATCTGCGCGCCGCTCGGCGCATGGATTTGCGAAATGTGCTGATTGCCGACCAGAGACTTGCGGTCCGGTGCCTTCAGGGGCACGACTTTGCCGAGGGCGTACGCGCGGCTCTCATCGACAAGGACAACCGTCCCGTGTGGTCGCCGGCGTCGCTGGCCGAAGTGAACACGGCGGAGGTCGATCGCTACTTCGCACCGCTGCCGGAGGGCCAAGAACTGATGCTGCCAAGCCGGGAGGAGATGCAGGCCGCGCGCGTCTGACGGCGGGCAACCGTGGAGGCGGCGCAGGCCCTTTCCAGGTCCGTCCGTCCGACGACTATTTACGTTGTCTTGCGCGCACCCCCCCGTAACTATTCTTTTACTCTACCTATTTAGGTAACCTTTAGTTGTCTCAGATACCTTTCACCCAAGCCCGGCAAGAAAAAACAAATCGGGTTTGCGTCAAACAGGTAGTGAGGCGAGCAATGAGTGTTGCTTTGGACGTCGCGCGCCATCGGGCGCCGGCCTCGGAGGGCGATGTCCGCTCCGAGTATCTGCAGGCCCTCCGGTTGATCGAGCGGCTGCACCGACTTCTTCTCGATGTCATCAAGGACGAGTTCGATCGCCTGGGCGGCTCGGATCTCAACAGCGTGCAGGCTCTGCTGCTATACAACATCGGCTCCAGCGAGCTGACGGCCGGCGAGCTGAAAACGCGCGGTTACTATCTGGGCTCGAACGTCTCCTACAACCTGAAGAAGCTCGTGGACATGGGCTACATTCACTACAAGCGCTCGGAGACGGATCGTCGCTCGGTGCGTGTCAGCCTGACGGACAAGGGCCTCGACGCCTGCGACGTGGTTCAGAGCCTCTACCAGCGCCAGCTGGGCTCGATCGAAGCTGTTGGCGAGGTCAACAGCGACGACCTGAGCCGCCTCAACAAGTCACTGGTGCGCCTGGAGCGCTTCTGGTCGGACCAGATCCGCTACCGTCTCTGATGGCGATGCGCCGAGACTGCGGAACGGCATAGAAGTGCCGCTCCCGTTCCGGCCAAGCCAGGATTTCTTGCGATAGCATAAGAAGCGGCGCCTTGCCCGATGGCACGGCGCCGCTTTGCTTGTCAGGCCGTGCCCCGTTTCGGCGCGCTTGTGGCTGCTGCACATCGGCGCCGGCAAAACCCGTCGATCGGGGAAGCAACGGCCTTTTCAAGTTGTTGGGCATGCCCCACCATTTCTATCGTGGAGCGCATGGGCGCCCCTGCCAGGCGGCCGTGGGATGGCATTGCGCTTGCGTTCACGTGCTTGCATTGACCAGCGAATACGCCCATCCAGGGTGGAGTGGCCTCCGTCAGTGGGGTATCGTTGCTTTTCGACGCGGCCTCACGTGGGTTGCGCGTGGGTCGTCATGGCGGCGGTGACATGTCTGCTGCCCGGAGAGGTGCGCGGGAGGGCGCAGCGGCGCCATGCCGATGAAGGGAGGATTGGAAGCGGTGAGAGGGTTTTCGGCTTCGAGCGAACCGCGCGCCGTACGGGTGCCGGGTAAAGCCCGCAACATGCACCGCGCAGCGATTGCCCCGGCTTTCGCGCTCGCCGCGATCCTGATGGCGCCTGTCCCCGCCGCGGCCTACGACGGCAACTCCTGGTTGTCCTTTGGTCCTACAGGCGAGGTCAACCCCTTCAACAGCTCGAACCCGTTCGGCACCACGTCTTCCAGCGGCTACGACCGGTCTTTCATCCGTGAATGGGAAGCCAACCCGCCGCGCGGCTACCCGACGCTGTCTACCGCCAACATCGAGGCGACCAAGCAGGCACTGAAGCTCTATCAGCAGATCGTCAAGGACGGTGGCTGGAAGCTGCTGTCCGATCGTGAGCTGCAGCCCGGCTCGAGCGGCCCCGCCGTGCGCGCATTGCGTGAGCGGCTCAGGATCTCAGGTCATCTGCGGGAGGAGGGCCATTCGGCGGAGAGCTTCGACTACGAGCTGGAAAAGGCCGTGAAGCGTTTCCAGGCGTCCAACGGACTGACACCAACCGGGATCGTCGACAAGCGCACGCTCGCGGCGCTCAACGTTCCGGCGACGGCACGCCTCAAACAGTTGAAGCTCGGCCTCGCCCGGCTGCAGCAGCACGCGGTCTCGGCCAAGAAGGGTCGCTACGTCGTGGTCAACATCCCGGCCGCGCAGATCGAGGCCGTTGAGAACGACAAGGTCGTGACGCGCTATTCAGGCGTCGTCGGCAAACCCGAACGCAAGACGCCCGAACTGACCTCTTCGATCCACGAAATGAACTTCAATCCGGTCTGGAGGCTGCCGCCGACGGTGGTGACGCAGGATCTCATCCCCAAGGGCCGGCAGATGCAGAAGTCGGGCAAGGACGTACTCGTCAAGTACGGCATCGACGCCTACGACGGCAGCGGCCGCAAGCTGAACCCAGAGAAGATCAACTGGGCGTCGAGCCAGCCCTGGACGCTGAGCTATTCCCAGCAGCCCGGCAAGGACAATCCGTTGGGCTTCCTCAAGATCAACTTCAACAACGAATACTCGGTCTACATGCACGATACGCCGTCCGAAGGGCTGTTCGGCCGCAACTTCAGGGCGGCGTCCTCGGGCTGTATTCGCGTGCAGAACATCGAGCATCTGGCGAGCTGGCTGCTGCGCGATCAGGACATGGGGCGCAGCGACATCGAGGCGCTCAAGAAGTCAGGTGATCGCAAGGACGTGCGTCTCAAGAAGCCCGTGCCCCTGCACTTCGTCTACATCACCGCTTGGGCGACCGCCGACGGCGTCGTTCAGTTCCGCCGCGACCTCTATAATAAGGACGGCGTCGGCGACACCGCTTCAGCCTACTGAGCGCGTCCGACGGCTCTTTCGCACGATGTGATTTGGGATCAAGACGGGGGCGGTCCGCGGGCCGCCCTTCGCATATCCCGTGCGTGCGACGAACGGCGCGTCCGAGGGCCCAGGTGCCCTTGACATTGGTCAACACCGCGCTCGCTCGAGCGTGACACGGTTGGGCCGCCGTCATGTCCTGGAGGTCGCTCCAGAGGCCATTGGGCAAGGCGGCCGTGGGCCTCGGGCTGTCGCAGCGGGCAGCCCGGGGCCTACCACGGTGCCTTCGTTGCGAAGACAGGCGCTGCACGCCTGATTGGGGTGTCGCCGCTCGCGACAATCGGCAGCATATTTCGAGGCGGAAGAAGGCATTGCCTAGTTCCCGCCCAACGTGGTCTATATGTGGGCGAGCAGGGGAGTGAGAGGACGGATATGGACTACGCCGGTAAGCTGCGCGCGGCCTTGGATTCGATCCGCGCAGAGGGCCGTTATCGTGTTTTTGCGGACGTGAAGCGGACGCGCGGGGCCTTCCCCGCCGCGGAGCAGTTCACGGCGCGCGGTGTACGGCCGATCACGGTGTGGTGCTCCAACGACTACCTGGGCATGGGCCAGAACCCGAAGGTGCTGGCCGCCATGCACGAGGCGATCGATACGGTCGGCGCCGGCTCGGGCGGCACGCGCAATATTTCCGGCACCACCCACTATCACGTCGAGCTGGAGCACGAGATCGCCGACCTGCACGGCAAGGAAGGTGCCCTGCTGTTCACGTCGGCCTACGTGGCCAACGATGCGACGCTGTCCACGCTGCAGAAGCTGATCCCGGGCCTCGTCATCTTCTCCGACGAGAAAAACCACGCGTCCATGATTGAGGGCATCCGCCGCGGCGGCACGGCCAAGGAGGTCTGGCGCCACAACGATCTTGCTGACCTCGAAGCGCGTCTGAAGCGCTATCCGGCCGGCACGCCCAAGCTCATCGCCTTCGAGAGCGTCTACTCGATGGACGGGCACATCGCGCCGATTGGCGCCATCTGTGAGCTGGCAGCCAAGTACAACGCGCTCACCTATCTCGACGAGGTGCACGCGGTCGGCATGTATGGTCCGCGCGGCGGCGGCATCGCCGAGCGTGACGGCGTCATGGACCGCGTCGACATCATCAACGGCACGCTGGCCAAGGGCTTTGGCGTGATGGGTGGCTATATCGCCGCCAGCAGGGATCTGTGCGACGCCATCCGGTCGTTTGCTCCCGGCTTCATCTTCACGACATCGCTGGCGCCGGCCGTCGCAGCCGGCGCGCTGGCTTCGATCCGCCATTTGAAGACGAGCAGCGCCGAGCGCGAGCGCCACCAGGAGCGCGCCGCCACGCTCAAGGCGCGTCTGACGGACGCAGGCCTTCCCGTGATCGAAGGGCCCAGCCACATCGTGCCGGTGATGGTTGGCGATCCGGTGCACTGCAAGGCGGTGACCGACACTCTGCTCGACCGCTACGGCGTCTACGTGCAGCCGATCAACTATCCGACCGTGCCGAAGGGTACCGAGCGCATCCGCCTGACGCCGAGCCCGGTGCACTCCGACGCGCAGATGGACCATCTGGTCAAGGCGCTGACCGAGTTGTGGGAGCGCTGCCCGGTGGCCCACGGCCAGTATGTGCGCCTTGCGGCGGAGTAGCCGCTCGGACTGTCGACGGAGCGACATGAGACGTGGAAGCGCCCCCGATCATTCGGGGGCGTTTTTCTTTCGGGGTTGGGCTTGCGCGGGTAGGAAATGGTTCGGGCCGACGCTCGCTCCCACCCCTCACGGTCGCTGCCGCCTACCCCATTGGCCAGCCCGGCGCGGCGCCGTGTCCCGCCGCCTTGTTCGGCTGATTTAGACTATGGTACGAAGGCGCTTCCGAGCGGTGGCGGGCCAGCGGCGCGTCGGCCGTAGGGGCATTTTGCATCCCCCACCAACACAATTTGGCGCAATCAAGCAGAACCTGGCAGAACGAGG